>CAKZWQ010000008.1 GCA_937921935.1 uncultured Gammaproteobacteria bacterium
CCCTGGCGCGAATTGCGACGTCCGCGGCTACGCCCCGGTCACTCGCGCCATGGCAGAGGCCGGCTACCTGGTAATCAGCGTGTCCATGCCCTTCGACTTCTCGATTTTTGCACCGAATCGGGCCGATGCGGTGCAGGCTGCCTTTCCGGAAATCGACAACTGGGTCATCGTCGGGCATTCCATGGGCGGCGCGATGGCCGGCCAATACGCATTTGATAATCAGGACAAACTGGCCGGGCTGATTTTCTGGGACTCCTACCCACCCGAGTACAGTGACCTGTCTGACGCGACTCTGCCGGTGGTCAGCATTCATCGGGCAACCCTGGAAGGCAAAGGCCCGGAGAAATTCCAGGCCCAGGAATACCTGTTTCCACCTGACACGATGTGGGTGCCGGTCCCGGGCGGTAATCACATGCAGTTCGGCTCCTTCGATGGCGGCGGCTACGTCGAGACCATGGAAGCGAAAATCGGTCCCGACGCGCAGCACCAGATTATTCTGGCCGCGACCCTGGAAGGCCTGTCCCGTATGCAGTGAGGCCATCCCCTTGGCCGACGCCGGGGGTGAGCAGCTCTGCTACCCGGACCAGGTAACTTTGCCTGTCTAAAATAGGTCGCTGTTCAAGGCATCCGGAGCCCCGTTGCCAACGAAATCAAAGCCACTAGACGGGGATCGATCATTTCCTTAAATCCTAAACAAATCAATATGTTACTGCCGTTACTCTTCGTCGGTGTGCTGATGGGCGCGATCGATATCGCCATTATCGGCCCGGCGCTGCCGGCTATTCAGGCTGAATTTGACATGAACAATCGCCAGCTGGCGGTGCTGTTCAATGCCTATGTGCTGTGCCAGATGATCGGCGCCCAGCTGCTGACCAAGTTCTCTGACCGTTTCGGACCGCGCGCCATCTACCAGTTCAGCATCGGCTGTTTTGCCGTGGGATCCATGGTCATTGTGATGGCGACAGATCAATACCTGTTGTACCTGGGCCGTGCGATCCAGGGCTTCGGTGCCGGCGGCATTTTTCCCGTCGCCTCTGCCGTCATCGCCACCCGCCTGCCACCCAGGGAACGCGGTCCGGCCCTGGGGGTGCTCGGCTCCGTGTTCGGCCTGGCCTTTATCATTGGGCCGATACTCGGCGGCATCCTGCTGCGCTTCTCGTGGCACTGGCTGTTCCTGGTCAATCTGCCCATTGCTGCCGTGCTGATGATCGGTGCCTGGAAGCTGCTGCCGACCCGCAGCGAACATCGCCGGCGGCCCTTCGATTTGAGCGGCACCCTGATGCTGATTGTCGGCCTGACTTCCCTGGTGGTGGGCATCAATAATCTGGATACCAGCGATGTCTTTGCCAGCCTGATGAGCATGCAGGTCTGGCCATTGCTGCTGACCTTCTGCCTCCTGCTGCCTTTGTTCTGGCGAGTGGAGAAGCGCGTTCCGGACCCCATCGTCCAGCCGGCCTTTTTTGCCTCCCGGCAGATTCTTACTGCTTGCATCATTTCCGCCGGCGTCGGCGCCATGCAGACGGCCAGCGTGTTCTATCCGATCTTGCTGGTGGCATCCATGGGCCTGAGCGAAGCCAATGCGGCCCTGTTATTGATTCCCGGGGTACTGGCCTCGACCCTGTTTTCTCCCGTGGCGGGTCGGCTGATCAACGTGGTGGGCACGCGCAATGTCGTCATGTTCAGCCTTGTCTTGAGCTTCAGCACGTTCATGGTCTACGGGCACCGCAGCCTGACCATCGAGATCTTCGTGCTTGCCAGTATTGTCAGCGGCATCGGCCTGGCCGGCCTGCTCGGCGCACCCTTGCGTTGCATCGTGCTCAATGAAACGGCGCCGCGGGACCGGGCCTCGGCCCAGGGCTTTTTGAGTGTTTCCTCCTCTATCGGTCGCCTGCTTGGCGCGGCTACGGTGGGCGCGGTCGCCAGCTCCAAGGGCGGCGGTGTGATCGGCTACCAGGCCGCTTTCATTGGCATGGCTTTCCTGACCTCCAGCCTGTTCCTGCTGGCCACCTTGCTGAAATCCAAGCGCCAGGAAGACCTCCTGAACGCAGACGCAGACGCCGCGCCGGCAGCCGCCTCAGCCTGATACCCGCGCCCGGAGCCGCTGCCACGGATTCAGCCAGATAGCTGTCCATCAATCAGCTATTCATTAGATCTTCGCAGGCGCAAAACGTCAGAACCTGCAGTCCCGCGCAGCGGACACGCAGCGAACAGTGGTGCCGTTGGCTGCACCGATGCTTTTAGCATGGCTTATGCGAATCATTAGCTGCCTGAGCCTGTTCCTGCTCATCGCCTGTAGCCCGGCGCCGGAGACTGAAGCCCCCGATACCGCCGTCGCTTATCGCGACTGCGAAGCCTGCCCGTTGATGGTGGATATCTCACCGGGTGAGTTCCTGATGGGCACCGCCCCGGCGGATCGCCTGATCGATCCGCGCACCGGCAAGCCGGCCACCAACGACAGTCCGCAGCACGCGGTCACCCTGACCAATGGTTTTGCCCTGGGCCGTTACGAAGTCACGGTGGGCGAGTACGCGGCCTTCGTGGCAGCAACGGGCTACGACATCCCGGGCAAATGCATGGGCTTCGCCACGCCTGACAAATTCACCATGAGCGACCAGTTTGACTGGCAGAACATTGATACAGCGCAATCGGATCGGCATCCGGTCGGTTGCGTCTCTTACTACGATGCCGCGGCCTATGCCCAGTGGCTCAGCGAACAAACGGGAAAGGCCTACCGACTACCCACGGAAGCCGAATGGGAATACGCGGCCCGCGCCGGCAGCACCGGCAACTATCACTGGGGCCGGGATGCCGAGAGCGCCTGCACCTACGCCAACATTCGCAGTCCGGGGGCCAACGCCATCAGCGGTCGTCAGGCCAAGTCCGACGAAACGGACGGCTTTCCCTGCGATGACGGCTATCCTCACGGGTCACCCGTGGGCAGTTTCCAGCCCAACGACTTCGGCCTGTACGACATGCAGGGCAATGCCTGGGAATGGGTTGCCGACTGCAATCACAAGGATTACGAGGGTGCACCGACTGACGGCAGCGCCTGGCTGGACGACAAGAGCTGCCAGTTCGGCCTGATTCGCAGCGGCTCCTACCTGAACCGGGTAGAACGCTCCAGCGCCACCGTGCGCGTGGGCCGACCCCGCTCTGGCCGCGGCACCAACATGGGCTTCCGCGTGGCGCTCGGGGGCGGCGCCTCAGCAGTGGACAGCTCCATCTCGGCGGATGTCGCAGCCCGCAGCGCCCGGTTTGACGATGGCAGCCCCGGCGCCTTGTTATATAACGAACACTGCGAAGCCTGTCATCAGGAGCGTGCCAACTACCGGGGCATCTACGGCAAGGACCAGGCAACGGTTGAAGGCGTGATTCGCAACGGCGGCAACAATGTGATGAGCATGCCGACTTTCGCGGAAGTGCTGACTGCAGCGGAGATAACTACGCTGGCCACCTACCTGCGCACTGTCAACGGCTGGGACTAGCTCAGGCAGCGGCGGTATGAAACTGGCTCAGCTGTTAACGAGCCACTCCATCATGCTGGCCATGCGTTGTTTGAAAGCCTCGGGATCCGTATTGCGCAGATCCATGGCTTGGCGAGCTTCTTCGATACTGATTACGATTTCATCTTCGTCCTGAAGTATCCCCTGTACCACGCGCTCGGCGCAGGCCTCTGCCGTCATGCCGCTGTCATTATTCCAGGTGCTTTCCCCATACTCGGAACCATCCCCCGTCAGGGCATGCTCGAAGACATTGCTCTTGATGCCGGCGATCACCAGCAAGGTGCAGGCAATGTTGTCCTTGAGGTGCTCGATGCGCAGGGTGTCGTAGTAACCATGCAGGGCATGCTTGGCCGCACAGTAAGCCGTATGCATGGGCACCGCATGCTTGCCGGCTACGGATGAGGTGACGATGAAACGACCACTGCGTTGCTCGATCATGCGCGGCAATACCAGCTTGGTGAGCGCCACGGGTGCGAAAAAATCCACCTCCATGATGCGGCGCTCAACTTCCAGGTCCGTGTCCCTGGCAAGGCTGCGCTGACCGATGCCTGCGTTATTGACCAGGATATCCAGGCGCGGAAAACGCGACAGAACTTCTTCCGCCGCTGCTGCCCGTGCCTGGTTATCAACGATGTCAAAGGGCAGCACGCATACGCTACCCGGCCCGCCGGTGCAGTCTGCTTTGACTCGTTCCAGCTCGGCTTCCCGACGGGCAGAAAGAATCAGGTCGGCCCCGGCCCGGTGAAAGACAGTCGCCATGCCTTCGCCGACACCCGAGGAGGCGCCGGTAATCCAGATGGTCTGGCCCTGCAGCGGTTTACTCATTACTGTTCCTCAACCGTCAGCCCTGGCAAGACTCCCAGGACTGACAGCCTGTTCGTTCAGCTGCCTTCTTTGACCGGCGCCGGTGTGCGTTCCGCCGCAAAGGTTTCCCAGGTTGCCATGTTGGGCTCTTCCCATTCGGTAGGCGCCGTCAGCCACCTGGGATAATTCTTTTCGGTGTAAGCCAGCACATGGGGTGGCAATTGCTCAACACTGTCCAGGGAGAACACGTTGGTAACGCCGAAAATACCGCCGGGCCGGTTATCCATGAGCATCCACGGATGCCACGGCGCAACTTTCTGCCAGGCACCGGTATAGGGCACTTTCATCATGTCGGGGTTATTCAGGTCCGACAGGCTGGAGTGGATCTGGAAGTACTCGCTGGTGCGATACCAGTCACCGAAGTTTTCCCGGGGCCATTTTGCCGGCGGCAAAGGTGAAGGCCAACGTGTATTGACGCTAAAGCTCACTACTGCCCGGTCGCCGAAAATATCCCAGGGCAGGATGAAGGGGAACTCGACTACCTCAACACCCTCCTCCGGCGAGCCGAAAGTCTGCCTGAAGGTCGGCGCGTAATAGGAATTCACCGGGTCGTTATGGGTGTTGAAGGTCTCAACCGTTTCACCGGTGTAGGGGTTATCCCACACATCCAGAATCCGGTCTTCCTTCAGATCCATGTAATAGACCACTTCACGATGCAAATTCTGAAAGCGTCCGTCGGGCATCTTCGTCACCCGGCTCATGCCGAATCCGGCAATCCGGAACAGGGGCTGAATCACTTCCTGGGGCCCAACGTCCGCGTATTGCGTGCCCTGAAAATAGCCGCAGGTCTCAACACCGTCTTCCAGGCTGGACGCCAGTTTCACCCAGGCCGTGAGATTGTCTTCAGCCTTGCTGAAATCAAGATTCAGGCTCTTTCCGGAACCGGCTGTGGACCCGGCACCGGCGCCGGGAGCCGGACCCGAGGTGGGTTCAGCGCAGGCTGTCAGCGCTGCGGCACCGGCCAGGGCGCCCATGCCACCGATGACCGAACGGCGACTGATGGTTTGCTGCGCCTGCTTATCGTGAAAATTGAGTTTCTGAAACATGCCCCGACCCCCTGGTTTGTTATGCGCCAATACTAGCCGGATCGGGTGCGGCAGGGGCAAATCCGGCCGGCCACGCGGCCGGCTGTCCGAAGTCCGGTCCCGGCAATCGCTCCCGCTGCACTCCGCTCTGGCCACGCAACATCCGCCTTTGGCGCTGCAGTCCGTCAGGGCACAATGGCACGGGGATTTTTCAGGAAGTTCATGATGCGTCGTTTCACTGTCTTGCTGGCGAGCCTGCTGGCCTGCCTGCCCATCACTGTCCTGGCCGGCTCACACTCGGCCTCTGCCGACGCCCCCACGGTACTGATTACGGGTGGCAATCGCGGCCTTGGCCTGGAATTTGTGCGTCAGTACGCGGCCGACGGCTGGCGGGTCATTGCAACCGCACGCCGCCCCGAAGCGGCGGACCAGCTACAGGCCCTGGCTCAAAAAAACCCGCTGATCATTATTGAGCAACTCGATGTGCGCGATCTGCCGGC
This sequence comes from uncultured Gammaproteobacteria bacterium, assembly GCA_937921935.1. Classification (GTDB taxonomy): domain Bacteria; phylum Pseudomonadota; class Gammaproteobacteria; order Steroidobacterales; genus J054. The sequence continues at coordinate 5,893 of CAKZWQ010000008.1, forward strand.
CATCGATGCCCTGGCCGCCAAATACGCAGAACAAGCCATCGACGTGCTGCTGAATAACGCCGCCCTCTCCGGAAGCCCCAGCCCGAAGCAGATGTTCAGGCGGCTGGACTTTGATTTATTCAACGCCTTCATGGAAACAAATGCGCGCGGGCCATTGAAAATGTCCGAAGCCTTCCTGAAGCACGTGCAGGCCAGCGAGCAGAAAAAAATTGTAGTGATCACATCCAAGGGCGGCCTGTTCTCGCAGCTGGACTCCATGGCCTTCGGCACCTACTTTTACCGGGCCAGCAAGGCTGCAGTTAACATGTTGATGGTGCAGGTGGCTGCAGATGTGAAGAAGCGCGGCATCACCGTGGTCCTGCTCAATCCGGGCCTGGTGGATACCCAGGATCGGCTCACCCAGATGAATGAAAAAATGAAACTGGGGCTGACCCTGGTACCCATTCAGGAGAGCGTGGCGGGCCTGCGCAATATGATCGACACACTGCCGCCTGAAGAGTCGGGCGTGGTGCATCAGTGGTCCGGCGAGCGCCTGGACTACTAGGAAAAGACCCAGCTTCTGAAACGCGGCCCTGCCCCGGTTAGCAACGGTCGGGGATTCCCGCCGTATCAAGAAGTCCGCAGCAGCGGCTGGCCAGGCACCTCACACCGCTGCGGGCCGGACCTTGAATACCTCGGGCGATGGCAGTCGCAGCACGCTGACGTCGATCACGGTGGTGCGATGCCCCTGGATGAACCGGCGCAGGCGGCGGCCTGACAGGGTCAGGCAGACGGGCAGGTAAAGGATTTCCTCGTTACGAGGTTCCGTGGGCGAAATCTCCAGCTGCACGCGCTCCAGTTGCGCCAGCTGGTCCACCCAGTCCTCAGCCTGCACACTGAACTTGTCGGTGCGCAGATAAAACACCAGGATACCGTCAGTTTGCCGGTTCTTATGAGTGTGCTCGAACAATTCGTTCACACAGAAACGGCAATCCGTCGGCGAATGAAAATAAATATCGCAGTGGGGCACCGCAGCACCGTACTGATCCCGCAGCCGGAAAATCAGCTGGGCGTGGGCGTCGTACTGGGCGCGCGGCTCATTAAACAAACCGGCAACCCGGCGCGGCCCCAATGTGTCGAGAACGCGCTGGTAGCTAGCCTGGGTCAGGGCTGCGAAATGCTCGGCGGCCCGGCGATACTGGGCAGCGGTTTCCACATGCACGGCTGTGTCCAGCAAGTCCATCACCTGGGCACGCACAGCTTTGCCCGTCACCACGCCCATATCCTTACCGCTATGGGCGCATTCATAAGGGATGGCAAAAGGAATCGGCGGCCGACTCTCATCATCGGCGAGGTGTTGCTCTGCCACACGATAGTGCTGCGCCGGCTCAACCGGTCGCGCCTCAGGCTCCAGGGCCATCGCCTCGCAACTGGCACGGACATCGGTCCAGCTCAACTTGCGGGCCCGCGCCGTGGGCACAATGGCTGCGTAATTCCAGTTCAGATTGCCGGCGGCGACACGCACGACGCCGTCGGAACCATCTTCGTGGGCGTAGCGCACGGGGACGGGCAGCCACGAATCCTTGACCTGGCTGCCGATCACGCAAAATTCCCGCACCCGGTAACGGCGCGGCAAGGATCGCTCCGGTGATAGAAAAAAGCGATTTAAATCAATAGCTTCGCTGGCGCCCAGCTCCAGGGCATCAAGCACCTGCACCCCCCGCTCCGTACCCCCCTGGAAGACGAGCCGGCCCCACTTGGCCAGCTGGCTGCGGCCCACGTGGGCCCAGCCGGAACCGAAGTTGGCCCCGGCCAGGTAGATCAGTCGCTGCACGGGACTGGGCCGCGGTGAATGCCGACGCAGCCAGTTACGCACCACCAGGGCGCCCGTGCTGTGAATAATTACATCGAAACGACCGGCCAGCAGATCGGGCATCTCCGCGCGCAAAGCCTGGTCCATGGCGCGGGACAGGTCATCGAGTTTGATGCCATCTACCAGGGACAGGTAACGCGCCACGTTCAGGGTACGAACTTGCGACTTGCCGTAGCGGCGTCGCAGTTCAGCCGGCAGCCGCCCATAGATGGCGGTGATGGAGCGGGCATCGCTGCGCCGGGACTCGGCCGAGTAACCATGAATCAACAAAATGGGGTTCATACAGGGCACCGCTGAATGACCAGATACCTATTCTGGACCAAAGCTTGCAGGCTGGCGACGCGGGCAGTTTCCGGTCCGGAAAAACCACTGCTACAGTAAAGGCCATGCGGCGACGGATACGCATCTGCCTGGGTCTGCTGGCCACTTTGCTGGCCACCGCCTGTTCATCGCCGCCCGTGGCCAAAGAAGAGGTCATCGTCTTTGGCAGCGTGGCGGCCATCCAGACCTGGCTCAAGGAAGAACAATGGTGGCAAAGCCGTGTCGACGACGGCCCGCCGCAAGTCCCCCGCGCCATCCTCACGGGCATCGCACCCGGCTGGCAGAGCGCCGCCCAGAGCATCACGGTGCCGGAAAAGAAGGAGATCTTTTATCGCCTGATGCTGCCCCTGGTGCTGCACGCCAACCAGATGGTCCGCGAGCGTCGGGGACGGCTGGCTGCCATGGGCGAAACCCTGAACGCCGGCGGAACCCTGAACGCTGATGACCTGCAGCGCCTGCAAAACGCCGCGGTGTTGCTGCGCATACGTGATGAATCGGCGTCGGCAGCCCTGGGTGAAAATCAGGCCGAACAGAATGCAGTCATTGACGAAGCTTTGTTCCGGCTTGATGAAATCCCCCCGGGCCTGGTGCTGGGGCAGGCAGCCTACGAAAGCGGCTATGGCACTTCCCGCTTTGCGGTAGAAGCTAACGCGCTGTTTGGTCAATGGACTTTCGGCGAAGGCCTGGTGCCCAATCAGCAACGCAAGCAACTCGGTGATCACCGCATCGCAAGTTTCGACTGGCCCTTTGATAGCGTGCGAGCCTATTACCTGAACCTGAGCTCCCATCCGGCCTACGCGAACTTCCGCCAGCTGCGCGCCCAGCTCAAGGCCAAGGGCAAAACCGTCACCTCCCTCAGCCTGGCCGACGGCCTGCGCAGCTACTCAGAACGCGGCCAGGCCTATGTCGATACCCTCAAGGGCATCATCACCACCAACCAGCTCGATCGTGCCGACACTGCCGTATTCCGCGACGAAGACCTGCGCTTTCTGGTGACCACCGACGGCGAAGAGAAAGCGGCCGAGCTGCGGAAGGAAATCGAAGCGCTGCGCCAGTCGGGCGAACTGGCCGAAATTATTGCGCGCATGCGGCTGGACTAGCGGCCCACCCTCCGCTCAAGCATCCGCCAACCAGGGTCTGAGTATTTCCAGGCTGCGGGTCCACAGGGCGTCGGACAGTTCCTCATCCCATTGCAAAGGCACGGAACGTCGCCCGTCACGACCCACCCTCACGAAAAACTCGCCGCTGATCCGGGCAGCCGCCGGGTCCGTGGCCAGATACAGTGGCACCAGGGCACCCTCTTCCGGCGGCCGCATGCCCGGCTGCAAACGCTCGTAAGCACCATTACCGAAAACTTCGTTGGTATGAAAAAAGTTGGTATCGACCAGGCCCGGACAGAGGGAATTTGAAACGACACCGCTACCGGCCAGCTCGCCGGCCAGCGCGGCGCTGAACAGGACGTTAGCCAGCTTGGAGTTGGCGTAGGCCCGCCAGCCATCAAATCCCCGCTCCAGCTGCAGATTACCCAGGTCAATCTGACCACCGCCCATGGCCGTCGAGGCCACATTGACGATCCTGGCCGGCGCGTTGGCCTGCAACAGGTCCCGCAGGCGCCAGGTCAACAGGCAGGGGGCCAGGTAATTCACCGCGAAAGTCAGCTCAAAGCCATCGCGGCTCAGCTGGCGGTGATCCGTGAGCAAACCGGCATTATTAATGAGGACATTCAGGTCGGGGTGATCACGACGAACCGCAGCAGCCAGATTGGCCACCTCATCAAGACAGGAAAAATCGGCCAGCAGACTGTGCAGATTCGGGTTGCCTGTGGCCAGGCGCACCGCCTGCAACACGGCTTCAGTCTTGGCCGCATCACGACCATGGAGAATCACCGTGGCCCGGGTCTGGGCAAGGCTGGTGGCCAGGGCCTTGCCGATGCCGTCCGTGGCACCGGTGACCAGATAAACCGGGTCAGTCATGCGGCCGCATGCTGGCAGGAATTATGACCAGTTACCAATGGCCCGTTTTGCGGGCGAGCGCAAAGTTTTCAGCACACACCCAGGCTAGGCTGGTGCCATGAAAGGACTCTATCTCAGCGGATTACTGGCGACCCTGCTGCTGGCGCCGAATCTGTCGGCCACCCCCATCACCCAGTACGGCATGTATGCAGATCTGCAGCGGGTAGCCCAGGTGTGCGCCGTAGAACCCGAATCAGATCAGTTCACGGCCATCTGGACAGAATTCGTACGCAAACACTACGAAGCCGGTATCGACCTGGAGCGCATCATCGACGATGTGCTGGCGCGGGCCGCCGCTCGCCGTGAGAATGCCCACGCCTCTACGGGTGAACTGAGCTGGACAGCCAACACCCGCGCCCAGCTTCGCCAGCACATGCAGATCACCGCTGTGCGCACTATCCGCGAACTGAGCTAGGCCCCCTCTCTACCGCGGGCGCTCCCACGCGCTAGAATCAGGGTATGGAATCTCGCTGGTACTTCATCGTGGGCGACCTCGCCGCCAACATACTGGTGGCCACCGCGGCGGTGGCGCTGAGTACCTGGCTTATCGGCGGCGCCTGGGGCATGGTTCCCGGCATGCTGGCCGGCATGCTCATCGGCATGGCCCTGGCCCTGTTTCCCTTCTTCGGATTGCTGTCTATCGCCCTTGGGGTCATGGAAGTCATGACGCCTTGCATGCTCAGCGGCATGATTGGCGGCATGATTGGCGGCATGCTGGACCTGACGGGGGCGGAAATCTGGAGCTGGGGCAGCGGCACCGGCGTGACGGTGCTGGCACTGGTTTACGCGCTGAACGCGACTATCTCCGGGCCGCAGCGGACCGAGTCATGAGCACCGATACCGTTACCCGCGACAAGTGGGATCGCGCCGCGCGCAGCCTTGACCTGATGACGGGTTACGGTCCGGAGTGGCGGTGGGGTCCGGCCAAGCGCGAAATCTTTGCCCGCATGCGGCCAGGCGGCAAGATCTTGTTCCTGGCCCTGGGCACAGGCATCGACATCAAGAATTTTCCGCCGGGCTGTGACATTACGGCCATCGATATCAGCCCCAACATGGTGGAAAGAGCGAGGGACCGGGTCGCCGCCTACCCCGGGAATATGTCGGCGCACGTCATGGACGTGCACGCCATGGATTTTGCCGATGAGTCCTTCGACCAGATATTCACCTCCTGCACCTTTTGCTCCGTACCCAATCCCGTCGACGGACTCAAAAGCCTGCACCGGGTGTTGAAGTCGGGTGGCGAACTGCACATGTTCGAACACACGGGCAGTCACGTGTTTCCCTTCAACCTGATGATGAAGCTCATGACCCCCCTGGCCAGCCGCTTCGGACCGGAACTGGACCGCGATACCGTGGCCAACGTGAACGCCGCCGGCTTTCAGATTACCCAGGTGAACAACGTGTTCCTCGACACGGTAAAGACCATCCACGCGGTCAAGTAAGTCATGCCCACCACGGGCCAGCGCTGGATTGCTCACGTCGACCTGGACGCCTTCTTCGCCAGTTGCGAACAGCGCGACCACCCTGAATATCGGGGCCGACCCGTGGTCGTCGGCGCCATGCCGGGCAAACGCGGCGTGGTGGCCGCTGCCTCTTACGAAGCTCGCACCTTTGGAATTCACTCGGCCATGCCCATTGCCGAGGCCAGCCGACGTTGCCCCGATGCTGTCTATGTTCGACCCGACATGACTCGCTACCAGCAGGCCTCTCGTGAAGTCTTCGCCGTACTGGATGAAATCTCGCCCCTGGTGGAAAAGGCCTCCGTCGACGAAGCCTACCTGGACATCAGCGGCCTGGAGAAAATTTCTGGCACACCGCAGAGTATCGGTCGCGAGATGCGCGCACGCATTCAGGCCGCGACTCAACTCACGGCCTCCGTGGGCATCGGCCCCAATCGGCTGATCGCCAAGCTTGGCTCCGAAGCCTGCAAGCCCGACGGGCTATTGGTTGTACCCGAAGACGAGGTGCTGGATTTTCTGGCACCGATGCCCGTGGGCAACCTGCGCGGTCTGGGCAAACAAACCCAGAAAATATTTGATCGCCTGGGTATTCACACCGTCGCGCAATTGCGTGATGCGCCGCTATCGAAACTCGAAGAACACCTGGGCGACAAAGCCGCCGCCAGCTTTCGGCGTCAGTCCATGGGCATCGCCGCAAACGAGATTTTCCCGGCGCGGCAACGCAAAAGTATCTCCAAGGAGCATACCTTCGGCGCGGATGTCACGGATGCTGACCGGCTGCACGATGTCCTGCGTGAACTCGCCGCGGGTGTCGGCCGCATCGCACGCCGGGAAAACCTGGCGGGCCAGGTAGTGACCTTGAAGATTCGTTACCAGGGGTTCGACACTTACACGCGCCAGAAAAAACTGCCTGCCCCGACCAATGACGAGCGCGTGATGCTCAGTACCGCCCTGGCCCTGCTGACCAAGGGTGACTTACCCGGCAAGCCCGTGCGACTGATCGGTGTGGGCATCAGCGGCTGGGGTGAAGCCGAAGCCGCACAGAGCGATCTGTTTACCGCCGCTGAAGAGCCCGCCCAGAATCAGAAAATCCTCGACGCCATTGACAGCACCGCCGCCAAGTTCGGTAAACCCTTGCTGCATGTCGGCCTGTCGCGGAAAAACAAGGCCCCTAGCTGAGTTTGCGGATGGGCAGATCCCGCGGGCGCACGCCGGTGGCCTGGAAAATTGCATTGGCGATGGCCGGTGCCACCACGCTCAAAGGCGGTTCGCCCAGACCGGCTGGAAATTCATCACTGGCCACGAACTCGATATCCAGCGCAGGCACATCGCCCATGCGCAACGGCGTATAGGTATTCAGATTACGATCCCGGACCTGCCCGTCGCTGATGAAGGTCCCCTCATGCAGGGCCAGACTCAGTCCCCACAGGGCCGCCACCGGCCGCCCCATCAGGGTGCGATCCGCCGGGGCTTTCAGGGGCAAGGCGGCCAGCCGCAAGGGGGGAGGTATCCCCGCATCGGCGCGCGGGCGACGGCGCCAACCATCCCTGAGGGCGGGCCGTTATGATGCGCGACATGTCCAGACTCACTGTCATTCACGAGCTGGGGCTGCTGGCCCTCAGCGCCGCCCTGCTCACCGCCTGTGACGACACCCGGATCATTACGGCGGTGGTCAGTTCCGGCACCCAGTTCGCCGTAGAAGGTCAGGCCGGGCATCCGCACTTATATATGGATCTGCAAGGCATCCTCTGGCAATTGCCCGCTGCCGGGGGCGAAGCCGTTGCCCTGACAGGCCCGGAAGACGACATTCGCCGGCCGCGCCTGAGCCCGGACGGACAGCGCATTGTGTTTCAGACCTTTGCCACGGGGAACTGGCACATCGGCATCATGAATGTCGATGGCAGCAACCGCCGCCTGCTCACCGACGGCGAACACGATCACCAGGAACCGGCCTGGGAAGCCGGCGGCAAGTTTGTGATGTTTGCCTCGGACCGCAGCGGCAATTACGACCTGTGGACCTTGAATCTAGCCAGCGAGGAACTGATCCAGATCACCGATCATCCGGCCGATGACTATGCACCGGCCAGTGGCGGCAGCACCGTCGTGTTTGTCTCCAATCGCAGCGGCAAGTCATCCCTGTACCAGCTGATGCAGAGCAATGACACGCTCGAACTGGCAGTCGCACCGGCCGGCAAAATACGGGCGCCGCGCGTGAGCCCGGATGGCAGACAGGTGGCCTACGTGCAAGCGATCCGGCGTAATCCCTTTCCCGGTGTGACGCTCAACGAACTGGTGGTGCGGGACCTGGAATCGGGGAACACGCGCGTGCTGTCCGGCCAGGGCGCTGATCTGTTCAGCGCTGCACCGGCATGGCTGGACGACGACACCTTGCTGTACACCGCCGACGGCCTCATTCAACAGGTGAGCATCAGCAAGGATGCCACGCGCACTGTGGCGTTCAATGCCGGCCTGCCCCTGATTGAGGGAAGCTATACACCGGCGTTGCCCCTCGCCTTTTCCAACGACCCCCAGCCTGTGCTTGGCCTTGTGGATCCGGTGCTGCTGGCGGATGAACGCATCCTGTTCAACGCCCTCGGTGACTTCTGGACCCTCGGCACCGAGGGTGAACTGGCACAACTCACCGATGATGCCTTCGTAGAACGCGACCCGGCCCTGGCGCCCGACCAAAAGCACCTGGCCTATATCTCTGATCGTGACGGCAGCATGCAGATCTGGATTCGGGATCTCACCACGGGTATCAGCAAACGGGTAACAGAAAAGTCGCCCGGCCCCCGCTATCCGGGTTTTTCGCCGGACGGCAGCCAGCTGGCTTTCCTGCAGGTCGGACCCATCGGCACGCAGGACTTCAGCCTGCGGATCCTGGATCTGGCCACGGGTAAAATTCAGCGCCTGCGCAAGGCACCGAAAATCTGGCCCGGGCGCGTCAGCTGGAGCGCGGACGGCACGCACATCCTGGTGGCCGAGCTGGCGGGCACCTCAAAGCGCTTTGGCTACGGAAAAAACCGCCTGGTCAGCGTCAATGTGGTTGAAGACACGGCCACGGTGATACCGCTACCCAATGAGCTGGTGCCTGATTCAGGACCGGTCATTTCGCCGGACGGCAAACAGCTGGCCCTGGTCAGCAACGGCACCCTGTGGCTGGCGCCGATGAATCCCGACGGCAGCCTCGCCGGCCCGCCGACCGAGCTGCTGGCTGAACTGGTGGACTCCCCCGGCTTCAGTCCCGACTCTCAACGCCTGCTGGTCCTGACCAATACCGGCCTGGAAAGCATCGACATCCTCACCGGCACACGCACGCAGCGAAATCCTGTCCGCCAGTGGCAAGCCGCCGCACCCGCCGGGCGGCAATTGGTGCACGCCGGGCGAATGTTTGATGGCACCGGGCAAAGCTATCAGCAGAATGTCGATATCCTGATCGACGGCGCACGCATCGTGTCCATCGCCGAGCACAGCGAGCACCCCGACGATGTCACAGTCATCGATGCCAGCGGACAAAGCATCGTGCCGGGCCTGATTGATCACCACGCCCACTTTCAAGCCCACCAGGGCGAGTGGGTGGGCCGCGCCTGGCTGGCCTTCGGCGTCACCACTGTCGTGGAGCCGGGTGGCTTGCCCTATGAATCCCGCGAACATTTCGAAAGTTGGGCTGCAGGCCGGCGCCTCGGGCCGCGGCTGGTGTTTGCCGGCCCCCAACTGGACGGTAACCGGCGCATCTTTCACTTTGCCTCGCACATCAACAGCGAGCAGCGGCTGGTCTGGGAACTGACCCGCGCCGAACGCCTGGGGTACGGCCTGCTGAAAACTTACACCCGCATGCTGCCGGCTGCCCAGGCGCGCACCGTGGAACTTGGCCATGCCCTGGGATTACCGGTAACGGCCCATGCTGCCTTCCGCAACCTGGGTTTTGGCGGTGATCGCATCGAACACCTGCGGGGTTCCAGCCGGCTTAGCTACTCGTCCAAGCAAAGTGAGTTACTCAACAGTTATAGCGACATCGAGCAACTGCTGATTCAAAGCGGCGCCGCCGTGACACCGACCCTGGTGGTAGCCGGTGGCTTCATCGACTATACCGATCAGCATCCGGAGCTGATTGATAACCGCCAGTATGCGGCCCTGTATCCACCTGCGGCGCGCCGCGTTACGGCCAGCCTGAGTCTTATGGTCGGCAAGAATCTCGACCTGGTACAAAGCAGCCTTGGGAATGCGCGCGCGACGCTTAAACGTCTGCACGATCAGGGCGTACCCATCGTAGCCGGCACAGACTCGCCGATTTTTCCTTATGGCCTCGCGCTCACCATTGAACTGGCTAACTATGTGGCAGCTGGATTGACGCCGGCCGAGGCCATGCGCACCGCGACAGTGAACGCTGCGGCGGCCCTGGGCGCAGCCGCAGATGTTGGACAGATCAAGGCCGGCCTGCTGGCCGACCTGGTCATCATTGACGGGGATCCCCTAAAAGATGTTACCGACCTGATGCAGGTCAGTGGCGTGATGAAGAACGGTGTCTACTGGCCCGTGGACGAATTACTCGACCCACCGGCGCCCGAGTCTGTCAGCCCACAGTAGCGCCGCTAGTTGCGCGCGCTGGCAACGGTTGCCGCCTCGCACTGCTGGCGTTGCGCGACCAGCTGCGGCCGACGAGGCAGGCTGCCAAAACTCGCGCTTTGCAGTGAGCTGGAATAAACCTGGTAACTGTCGCGCGTATCCTGCAATTGAATGCTCCGGCGCTGTAGCTGATTGATCAGCTTCTGTACAGGTTCGCTATCACTAATGTCCGGTAACGAGCCATATTCATCCACGCGGTTATTCAAACTTTGCAGGGCCGTAACCTGTGCTTCGATATCGGCGATCTCCCTGTCCATGGACTGCACTTGCTGATTAATACTCGCACGCTCACTCCGAATACGCTTGCCCTGCTCGTGGGCACGCTTATAAGACGAGGAGCTGATGCAGGTACTGGCCATGCCATCACCTTTCAGGCCACGCTTGTAGCCGTTCTTCGCTTGGCACTTGATACTGATAGATGAGTTATAACCCGCCTGGTAAGTACTCGTATTGATCTGCACACCCACCGCACGACACTTCGCTTCATAGGTGCTGATACGAGAACTGGGCCGGCCCTTCTGCGCATCCTTGGCGCCCGCCTGTTGCCAGTCCGTGGTTTCGCACTTGCTGGCTGTCCACTTGCTACCAGCCTGGGCATTCATCGCCAGACCAAGCAGCACCCCAATCACTATTAATCGCAGCAGCATAATTTCCCCCGCCCCAGGCCAGGAATCAACGTATGAAAGCAGTCTAGATATTTCCTGCTCGCCGGAGCCGAACCAAGTCACACTTTAGGGAGCAGGAGGCAGACCATCTCGGCACTTCAAAATTAAGTACCTGTTTTTATTGGCTATTATTTTGTACTGCTTGAGGCTATCTGGCAAGCTCCAGGCGTGCCAGGGTGGCCCGGCCCTCGGTGGCCGTCTGCCTATTCACGCTGTCCGGGCAGGCCTGAGCGCGGCCGTCATCTTGCATCACGGCATCGAGAAAGGCGGTTATAGAAAAAGCGTCCCGGCCTTGCGGCCGGGACGCCCTCCTAGCGCTTGATGCGGACGATGTCGTCCAGCACACCGTCCAGGCCGCCATACACGGCCAGCTTGCCGATCTTGCCAGTCACCTTCTCCAGGGCCTCCAGCTCCTTCAGGCGTACGGCGATCGGGTTGTCTTCCATGACCTTTGCAGTGTTCAGCAGCGCGCGAGTCGCGTTAGTCTCCTCGCGGCGGCGGATCACGTTGGCCTGGGCGGCCTTCTCGGCCTCCACTACCTTCGCCAGGATCTGCTTCATCTCACCCGGCAGGATGATGTCCTTTACACCGACACCACGCACGGCGATACCAATGTCTGCGAACTTCTCCTGCACGTGCTCGAATACCACGCGATCCACGACACCCTTGTCCTCCAGCAGCGCATCCAGAGTACGAGTGCCGACTGCTGCACGCAGACCGAACTGAATCTCCTTGTACAGGTAGTCCAGCGGGTCCTTTACGGCCTTCACTGCCTTCACCACATCTGCGAACTGGTAAGTCGCAGTCAGGTTGATACGCAGACCAACCTTGTCCTTGGTCAGGATTTCCTGACCGCCGACCTCCACCTGCGTTACGCGCAGGTCGTACAGCTCTACACCTACGGCGCGGTTGTACTTCCAGAACGCATGCAGACCCGGCTGCAGCTCACCCACCAGCTCACCGTCCGCGTACAGCAGACCCAGGTGGGCATCCGGTACCTCGCGCTGGTACACGGCGTGGTTGTCGATCGGCACGCGACCGTGCTGGGTGTCCAGGGTCAGAGCCTTGGCCACACGGGCCGGTACCACGAACTCCTCAGCGATGTTGATCACCTGAGCAGTTACGTCCACCACGCCCTTCCAGTAGATCACGCGACGCTCCGGACCGATTACGTCGGCGAAGCGACCATCCTTGTAGATCACCGCCACCTCGTTCGCACCGGTCTCAACCACGTTGAACAGACGCTCCACGTCCGCCGGGTAGGCCTTCAGGATGAAGTCCGCCAGGCGATGCTTGAACACCGGCTCAGCCAGGTCGAAACGCTCCACGCGCACGCGATACAGCGGATCGATGAAGCGATAAGTACCCGGGTCCAGGAAGCGGATGAAGTCACCCTTCTTGAACAGCAGGCCACGCTCGTGCTTCAGCACGGTAAATACACGATAAAACATTACTCTTACTCCTCTGTTATCTCTCACTCTGCCGGCCCGCTCGGGAGCCGGCGCCTTGGCCACGGAACTCCGCGCCCTGATGGCAGCCTCCACGGCTGCCAGCCTATGGATGCCTTGCATGACACCGCTCCTCTCCTCGACCCCAATGGGCCGTTGTTGAAAAAAGTGCGACGACTCCCACACCCCGTGCGCGGACAACCGGGTTCCGTCGCTCGACCCCGGATCGGCTCGGCAGCATCGACTCAGGCTGCAAGGGCTCCTGTTGCCGACGCCGTCGGGCGGACCCGGGGCGGAACCACGAAAACACCGACTGCCGGCGTCCGCAGTGCTGCGGCCAACGAGATCCGGAAGACCCGGAGGCCCTCGTTCACGCCGTGTGCCGCAGGAAGTCGCCGCTGTGGTGGCGATCACTCGCCGGATGTGGATTCGAACCACAGGGCTTGCGCCCTTTACCTTGCGGCTTAAAAGGCCGTTGGAACGCGGGATTCGAACCCGCGACAGCTAGCGTATTAGGCTAGTGCTCTATCCACTGAGCTAGTTCCTGCTGTTGGAAACGCAGGACTCGAACCTGCGACAGCTAGACATGCATCTAGAGCTCTACCTGCTGAGCTAGTTTCCCAGGTGGTTGAGTACCACGGTTCGCTCGGTACACACCGTGCGATGGTTAGCCTGAGTGCGCCAGACGGAAACGACTCCGTGCCGCTGAACGCCGTGTGCTAACCCAACCTCGGTTTGGCAATTTATTGTCATTGCCGTGCAGCCGCTGGCAGACGGCCGCGAAGTCTTTTTGAAAAGCGATGTCCATCGCGGATTACTCGAAACTGGTAGCCGCCCCCGGATTCGAACCGGGAATCGCCTGTTGCTGAGACAGGCAGGTATAGCCAATTCCCATCAGGCGGCTTTTGTTTGGTCGTCCAGACCAGACTCGAACTGGTATCTCCGGCTTGTCCGACCGGCGCTCTGCCGTTGAGCTACTGAACTTTGGTCGCCGCCCCCGGATTCGAACCGGGAATCGCCTGTGTCTGAAACAGGCAGGTATGCCAATTCCCTTCAAACGGCGTGTGTGGTCATCCAGGTCAGAATCGAACTGACATCACCGGCTTATCAGGCCGGTGCTCTGCCATTGAGCTACTGGACAGTTGACTGGCACCCCAGTAAGGCCGCTCCCGGCCATCCCTGGCCTCCGCGGCACTAGTACATCCTGTACGTCGGAATCTCGTCCTGCGGGTTTGGAAGCCGCTGCCCGACCATCGGGCCCCCTGGGGTTTGGTACTGATCGAATGTTTGCTCCAGGCCAATCCTGGTCTCCGCGACTCAAGCAAATCCCTTGGGCCGGTCACTCCCGGCTGTCCTTGCCGTTCCGCGACACCATTGCGTCCTGCTGATCGAAGTCCGCCTGACTGACTGGCAGTCTTTCGCCAAACCACCACGGCGGAGGGACCAAAATTGGCACTCCGTGAGGGTCGCTCCCGGCCATTCCTGGCCTCCGCGACACTCGTACATCCTGTACAGCGGAACCCTCTTATCTATTTTGAGGGGCTTTTGTCCTGCCACTTAGACGAACGGAGCAAACTGGCACTTCGAGAAGGGATCAAACCTCCGCCTCCAGGGTCAGAGCCTGGCGTCCTGTCATTAGACGATCGAAGTATTGAATTGGAGCGGCCCGAGGGACTCAAACCCTCATCCTCAACCTTCGCGGGGTTGGACTCTGTTCAATTAAGCTAGAGCCGCGTGGTCACCCGAAGTGACATCGCACTCCGGCAAGAAATTGGTGCGGGCTGCGAGACTCGAACTCGCCTCTCATTCCCTGGCCAGGAAGTGTAAACCCCGTCTACCTAGCCCGCGTGGAAGATCCTGATGGTTCCGAGCCATCGTCTCCGCCTTGTAAGAGCGGCGCTCTGCCATTGAGCTAAGGATCCATGAATATATCTTGTCGATCTGAGGTAACGCGGACCGACCCGCGTCCCTCACGGGCCGGTCCGCAACCTGTTGCCAGCCATGCTTAGAACATGACCCGCAGAGCCGCGAAGTACGCGACGCCGACGGTCACTCCAAACAGGCAGACGGCAACCTGATACACAACCTGGTTCAAGGCTTGCATGGCACATCTCCTGTGGATTGACGATTGCCCTTATCGGGCGCCCTCCCAACGTCGCTTTGGTTCACCCGCGGCGCGCCTCCCACGGCGTCGGAATTCGGTTTGCGCGGCCGGCAGCGCGCAGAATCAGCGGTGACTGATGATTGGCGGACCCTGAAGGACTCGAACCTTCATCTCTCCGGTTAAGGGCCGGGTACTCTGGACATTGAGCTAAGGATCCATGGTTGGGGTGAACGACGAGACTTGCACTCGCATCCCCCGGGTTCACAGCCCGGGACCTTGTTATTTAGGCGACATTCACCATTGATTGGTCGGGACGGCTGGATTCGAACCAGCGACCTCGCGGTGCCGAACCGCTTACTCTGACCAGACTGAGCTACACCCCGATGATTGGTCGACCGGGTGGGGCGTCGCTCCCGGCCATCCATGGCCTCCGCGACACTAGTACTTCCTGTACGTCGTCGAACCCACGACCACCAGCTTATGAAACTGGCTGCTAAGCCTCCCGCTTCCGATCCTTGGTTGGCGCCCCGTGCGAGACTCAAACTCGCGTCCCCTGGATCGACAATCCAGTGCTTTGACCTCTAAGCTAACGGGGCTTGGTGGAGGACACCGGAATCGAACCGGCCTGCGTGCGCTTGCAAGGCGCTGGCTTTCCCAGGTACCCCCATGATTGGCTCCGGCCGCAGGATTCGAACCTGCATCTGTCCGCGTAACAGGCGATCGCTCTCCCGTTGAGCTAGACCGGAATAACTGGCGCACCGGGAAGGTCTCGACTCTCCGACTTCCTGGGTTTCAAGCAGGCGCTCTGCCATCTGAGCTACCGGTGCATGTGTGGTGCGGGGTGCATGGATTATTCGCCCGCGTTGCGGGCTCACCCCTCAAGGGGGCCGCTCGCTCGCGCGGCTCGCTGCGCGTTTGTCGGCCGACTGCGTCGGCCTCGGTTCAAACCTGCGAAGGGCGATGCCCACCTGGTTTACAGCCAGGGTCCTTTGCTCACTTGGATACCCCCGCGAAAAATGGGGCCGGTCCGGGGATTCGAACCCCGTCGTAATGCTTACTAGGCAATCGCTCTTCCCAATGAGCTATACCGGCAGTGGCGGGTGGCGCACCTTTTTCAAGGCACAAGGGCATCCAATAGGCGCCGCCTGTGGCGCGCCACCCGCATCGAGTAATCCGCATTGTTAAAGATCAAAGTCACAATGCCCGGGCATAAAAAAACCCCGGCGGAACAATCCAACCGGGGTTTTCTTTCCCTGGTCGGAAGGCTCATCACGTACAGCCTTCCGACGACTACTCGAAAGGCTACATTTTCAAATCCGTTTCAACAGGCCGCACGAGGCCGGCATCGCAGGGCCGATTTTTCGGCGCGCAATGATTCAGTCGTGCTACATACACCGCGATCGAAGGAACGTCGTCCACTCGTCCGGGGCAGGCTTCGCTGTTAAATAAGTTGTTCATATGTATTTGCATAGGGCGCGGGAATTTACGCCTGTGCTTTCTTTGTGTCAACATCTTTCACACAAATTTTTAAATATTCTTTTGGCCGCGGAGAGAGCCTTCGCCTGACAGGGAAGACGGGGAGGAGTTAGTTGTCGACCTCTAACCGGGCCAGGGTAGCGCGCCCCTGCGTGGCGACCTGCATATCAACTCTGTTTAGATAGGTCCGGGCACGCGCATTGCCTTTCATCACGGCATCGAGAAAGGCGGTGGAGGTCTCATTAAAGATAGCCAGGCCTTCATCGTCCGGCTCGGTATCCCGATCTTTCTGCACCAGGCCGCCAAAGTAGTGATCACCTTTGTCCAGGAGTAACTCATAGCGCACCACGCCAGCGTCGGTTTCTGCGCGCAGAATTTCAGTCTGTCCCTCCGTGGGTGCGCCGCGAGCGCCCATGGTCCCGAAGTCATCAGTGCCTGTGGCCATAAAGGTGGTGACTGAACTCGCTACCCAGGTGTCGCGGGGCATCAGGCGCATCTTGCCAGGATCGCTGACCAGGATCAGGGCCTTATAGCGGTCTTCCGAGGATTCCATTAGCGCCCCGTTGAACTCGGTGCGAAAACGCGCGCCGGTGACCAACATGGCCACCTGGGTGCCGATGGAGTGGCCGGCCGCCACGTATTGACCCGAAGAAATCTTGGCCGCGAGGTCGGGCACTGCCGCCGTTATTACCGGCAGCTCGTCGAGCACTTGCGACATATCATCGACGCGGGTGCGGATGACATCCTGCATGACCTCATAACTGGAAGGCGTGACGCCATAATCCGCATCCATGTGCTGGGGCACCATCACCACATAACCCTGCCCGGCCCAGAAACCGGCAACGCGGTCATAGCGATTGCGATTCGAGAAAGTGCCATGGGACAGCACGATCAGCGGGTAGCTATCACCGGACTCCGGGTAAAAGATCTTGACCGGCAAAGGCCGCTCTTCGGCAGCCGTCAGGACCACGCTGTCATTAATAGCGACTTTGAGGGCCGGAAAGCGCAGCTCGTAATCGCCGCCGCCTCCGGAGCAGGCCCCCAGGCTCAGCAGGGCTGCCGCGAAGAAAATTCTCA
The DNA here is from genome assembly GCA_937921935.1 of uncultured Gammaproteobacteria bacterium. Taxonomy (GTDB): domain Bacteria; phylum Pseudomonadota; class Gammaproteobacteria; order Steroidobacterales; genus J054. The sequence goes on from CAKZWQ010000008.1 coordinate 22,934, forward strand.
ATAGGCTCATCATGCGAACCAGTCTAATACTCGCCGCCCCCATTTCGCACAGCAGCAGGGCCAGATTACCCGCAAGGTGGAACCCCTGTGTATTGCAGAGGTCCATACTCGGGTCACCGCCGATCCGGGCGGGAATTTCTATCCAACCACTCCAGGAGTGAATATGACTAAGCAGAACCTGAAAACTGGTGCCGCGCTGGCTGCCGCCGCCGCTGCCTTGTTCATTAGCCTGCCTAACGCTGCTTTCGCCGGGGCCCATGCCGAGGCTGAAACCGCAGACAAAGGCCATTGCGTCGGTGCCAATGCCTGCAAGGGCCAGAGCTCGTGCGCGACGGCTAACTCCAGCTGCTCCGGCCAGAATGCCTGCAAAGGTCAGGGCTTCACCGTGACGACCAAGGCTGAGTGCGCCGAAGCCGGCGGGGAGTGGGAAGCCGCCTGATGTACCCGGCACCGGGATTCTGTGCGAGAGTGCGACTCTCGTTACAGAACCCGGTGCTGTTCCCATGCCTGCGCTACGCCTGCTGCCCTGCCTGTTAATCATTTTTCTGGCCGTTGCCTGCACCAGCAACGAGCAAGCGCCTGCCGAAAGCTACAGCGTGCTGGTACCCGGCAGCCCTCTGCATTCACCCAACGGACTGACCCTGGGGCCGGACGGCTACCTGTATGCGGGCAGCGTAGCAACCCAAACCATCTTCCGGATTGATCCCGCCAGCGGTGAAGTTACGGTGATCGTGCCGCCGCCGGCCGGCGAGGCCGATGACATAGCCTTTGGTCCCGACGGACAGATGGTCTGGACCGCCCTGATAGCCGGTGAAATTCGTGCCCGACAGCCCGATGGCGCCGTGACGATTCTGGTACCCGGGCAAAGACTCATCAATCCGATCGACTTCTCGCCTGACGGCCGCCTGTTTGCCGGGCAAATGGCCATCGATCGCCTGTATGAATTTCCTGCTGACGGTGAACCGCGCCTGGTCACGAGCAAGCAGGGCAACCTCAACAGTTTTGAAATTACCGCCGACGGTCAGCTCTTCGGGCCCCTTCTCGACAAAGGTGCGGTGGCAAAAATTGATATTGAAACCGGCGATGTCAACCTGATTGCCGAGGGATTAGGCAAAGTGGTTGCGGTGAACCTGGATGCCAAAGGCCGGGTGTGGGCCATCGACTGGGTCAGCGGCGACCTGTGGCGCATCGATCCGGGTGCGCAAGACGATCAATGGGAAGCGCCGGTTCTTGTGACCACCCTTGAACCCCCTTTGGATAATCTGGCTGTAGGCCAGGACGGCACCGTCTTTGTCACTCGACCGGCTCACTCGGCCATCGATCGCGTTGATCCTGACAGCGGCGCAGTACAAAGCCTGGTGCCCGGCGAACTGGCCGGGCCTGGCGGACTGACCATCATCGAAGAGGATGGCCGCGAAGTCTTACTGGTAGCAGACGCCCATGCCTGGCGCCTGGTGGACATAGCGACAGGCGAAGTGACGGCCCCCACGGACCTGACGCAGTTTGGTTACCCCAATGCCGCCACCCATGTGGCCGCCAATGTCGCTTACTTTGGCTTCACCTACGCGGCCGGCCGCGGCCGCGTCTACCTCGTGGCGCGCGACGATAACGCAACGGCCGTTAGCTGGTCCGGACTCAAACGACCTTATGGCATCGTGCTGCGCATCAACGGCGATCCGATCGTCGCCGACTTCGACGCAGGCACGCTGGTTGGTCTCAGCCAGACAGATCGCCGCCAGCGTGACTTGCTCGCAAAAGACCTCAAAGGCCCCGTCGGGCTTGCCTGGGCGGGACCCGAATCCGTTTATGTCACCGAAGCCACAGCCGGCACCTTGTTGCGCGTCAACCTGATTGACGGCAAACACACGGAGATTGCGGCGGGCCTGGCCCAGCCGGAAGGGCTTACGATTATGGCGGACGGCCGCGTTGCTATCGTGGAAGTGGGCCGGCAACGGCTCGTGGCTATCGATCCGGCAGATGGCAGCCTTAGCGTGCTCGGGGACAAGCTGCCGGTGGGCGAAACACGCGATGTGGCAATTGAACCGGTCTATCTGCCCAGTGGGGTTGCCCAGGCCACAGACGGCAGTCTTTATGTCACGGGTGACCGGAACAACAGTGTCTTGCGCGTAAGCCTGGACTGATCGGGCGGGGTTGCCCGCGGCCGGATACTAGCTACCGGGCAGGGCGGGTTCAGGGCTGATCAGTTGAGTGGATCTGACGGCTTCAGGCGGAGGTGCCCAGCCATCGGCTTGCGCGGCGGCCACCCCGCAGAACAAGCGCTCCCCTGCCGCCGTGTTAATAGCCACCGTGTCATAAAAGGGGTGACCAGGCTGATAGAAGTAGCGATTGCCCTGCCAGTCAATATTGCCCTTGATCAGGCACTCAGGCTCCGCTTGCGTCCGAGCTACAGTTTCGGGTTCTGGTTGAGATACGTTTACCGACCTGCTTTCCATCTGTGGCAACCGAACGGTCGCCAGACGGGCTTTGACTGCGTCCAGACGGGTTTTGGCCGCCGCCAGCCCACTATGGACAAACTCTTGGGCCACAGGTGTAAAGCTGCTCGTGAGATTGCCGCCGAACAAATCCCACAAGGCAAAGCCCGAAATGAACACCGCCACGCAGGCCACCACATAGCCGGGTGTTCGCGACTGCGTTCCGGTCCGGTGCGACTGGCTCCGGGCGGCAAGCACAGCGTACTCCTGCTTCATCTGCTGCAGGTGCACTGGGCCGCGTTTTAGCTCGCGTTTAGTTGTCATAATTTATAAGCGAGATCACCATCCCTCCTTATTATTCATATCCTCCGTTTCATAACCATTAACCGGATCGCAAGTTTGGCAATCGCTAAGGCTAAAAAGCCGTTTTATGTGACACAGGGCAGGGAAAACCCGGCAAGACGGGTGCTAATTCGCCGGGCTCCCGGTGTGTTAGCTAGCGCAGATACTCCCGACAGCGCGGATCGTCGTCGGGTACCTCGGGATCACTTCCCGCCCCGCGCGGGTATCGCTCGCGATCACACAGGGCGGCCAGCAGATCCAGAAGATTCTGCGTCTGCTCCGCCACGCTTAAGTCTCCCCAAGGCTGCGCCTGCATCTCGGAACCGGGTTCACCGGCCAGGGTGATCATGGCCACCGCGTAACCGAAATAGCGCGCGTGCTGGCCGAGGCTTTGCTCGCCATCATCGAAGATAATTTTTGTGGCATCAGCGCCATGACAGTCAGCGCACTGCTCGGCATACAGAGCATGGCCCCGCTCCGAATTTCCGCCGGCCGCCAGGATAAAGCCGCGGGGAGCATCCACATTCAGCGCATACAGATCATCGGGGCGTGGCAGTTGACCGTCACGCACCGCCAGCATGAAATCAACCAGGCTGGCGATTTCCGATACTGTCAGCACCTCGCCATAGGCGGGCAAGCCGGCCCAGCCATTGCTAAGCCGGTCAATCCACTCAGCCCGGTCGATCCGAGTATGCGCCGCGCTTAATGGCCCCGTTGCCAATACCCAGGCCTTGGCCTGATGCTCGCGACCATATATACCGGCATCGCCGCGCATATCCCAGCCGAAGAGATTTTTGAAGCGATAGTCATGACCGTCATTGCCGATGGGCAAACCATCCGGCCCGTTCAGGGTCCCGTTGCCATTCGGTCCGCCACTGCCATCTATCTCGGGCGTTTCTTCATCGTCCGGGATGAAAGCCGCTTCGCTTTCGTCGTACCACATGTCGAACAGGCGAGCGCCGGCCATCAAGGTGTCGAAGCTTGCCGATTCCGGAGCCGGCGCCACCGTCTCCTGCTCCTGGGCACAGGCACCAAGGAGCAAGGCCGCCAGCAAGCCAGGGAATAACTTCCGTCCCATGAAAAATTCTCTAATGAGGCACGAGTTCCGATTCTCTCAGGAACTGCATACCTTGGCACCTGCGGCCAGACGAGTATCATGACCCAAACCCGGGAGCACCCATGATGAATACGCGCGTTTTAGCCTGCCTGGCCCTGCTTGGCTGCGGTGGCGCGGCGCCGGCCACGGAACACGCGTCGGGCGAATCACTGCCCACGTCCACGATTTTGTTACAGACCACGACTTCCTGGGACGGCGGCAGCTTCCGCTATCCAAGCGGGCCGGCCCAGGTCACCGCCGTGCGCATGACCATGACGGCCGACCAGGTCGCCCCCCTGCACTGCCACCCGGTACCTACCCTCGGGGTGATGCTGGCCGGGCGCCTGCAAGTGGAAACTGCCTCGGGACAAACCACCGTGTTCGCGCCGGGTGACCCCGTCGTAGAGGTCATGAACACATGGCATCGTGGCCGGGTACTGGAAGGCCCGGTGGAATTTGTTGTTTTCTATGCGGGTGCCACCGGCATAAAGAACACGGTCCTGCAGAGTTCCGGTGAAAAATGCGAGATGAAGCCTGATGAATTCCCGCCCTGAGCCCACATCGGCTACTGAACGCTTGATCCCCTACCAGGCCTGGTGGGGACTGGCAGCCTGTGGGTTGATCATGGGCATCATCTGGCTGCTGGGGCCCTATCGGGAATTTGAACTATTACCGCGACGTTTCACGTTTGACTATCCGTGGAAACTTCCCGAGCCGACCGTCTGGACGCACCTGACTGCGTGGTCCCTGTACGCACTCCACCAGGTTGGCGTTTGGTACCTGATCTACAAGGGCACGCACATGAAATTGCGCTATGTGCAGGGCCTGCATCCGGTCAATGTACAGATGCTGGGGTGGAACGGATTATTTGTCGCCCTGCACATCGCCCAGACAACTTTCTTTTACGATGGACTGGCCCAGGATGTCCCGGAGTTCACGGCGCTGGGTTCAGTCGCCCTGATGATGTTAGTGATCCTGATCATGGAAAATGATCGACGCGGCCTGTTCTTCGGTAAACGCGCGTCCTTTCCGAAGGGTGTGGGTGAATCAGCGCGTAAATACCACGGTTACTACTTTTCCTGGGCAATCACCTACACCTTCTGGTACCACCCCATCGAAATTTCGCAGGGTCATTTGATGGGCCTGTTCTTTATGATGATGCTATTCCTTCAGGGCAGCCTGTTTCTGACACGCTTTCACATCAATCGCTGGTGGACCGTGTTCCTGGAATTTTTCGCCGTGCTGCACGGGGCCACGGTTGCCTGGTTCTCGGTGACCCAGACCGATAACCAGTGGTCAAATTTCCTGTTTGGGGGCCTGGCAGTTTTCCTGATTACCCAGATGCATGGAGTCCGCCTCAAGCGCTGGCACAAACTGACGTTGACGGGTTTCTGCCTGGGAATGATGGGCTGGTTCTATGCCGCACACCAGGACATGCTGATCAGTCTGACGAGCATGGTGCTGACTCGCTATCTGGCCGTGTTTATCCTGGTTGGCCTGATCTGGCTAATCATGCGGCCGTTTATCCGGAGCGGCCGGGCCGTGCCCGGTATCAAGCGCGAAGCTGAAACGGCCGGCTAGTTCCCTACCTGCCCCTGGGGCGAGGGATTGGAATCTCGCGACACAAACAACAGGACCGCGAGTAGCAGGAACACGACGCCTGTTACCAGGAACACCACGAGGTTGGCATCATTCAGGCTGGCCGCACGCGGTTGGCTGTCCTCCCAGTACAAGGAGCCACCGTAAGAAGGCATGGTCAATGATGCGACGATCAATCCCAGCACATAGATACAACCCAACACGGCTGACAAGCGCAGCCGTTCGAGCCTGGAACAGGTCTGCCCCCAGACCAGGTACAGACCAAAAACGGCCACGGCCACCGCGGTAGTGAACACTGTCATCATGTGCAGCCGTGCGTGAGGCGGCCAGTCCGGATTAAACAAATGGGTGTTGTTGAAGTCCGCATTAATGGGACCCCAGGCCACCATGATCCACAGCAAGCTCATAAAAAGCTGCATGGGCAGCCCCTGCAGAAAATTCGCGCGCGTCGCCATAACCACCCCCGGGAAGCCAGTCAGGCTCTCATTCTAGACCCCGGCACCGACCTCATGCCCTGCCCCACACAGACGCCAGTTACAGCTGACCCGGCTGCGGACCGCCGGCTAGCCCCTATACCGTCCGATGCATTGAATTTTCGACCGCGAGAAATGGCTTGATCAACGCCGCCGGTAGTCAGGCACCTCGATGGGCTTGTTCTGTCGCGGCTCGCCGAAGCGATAGTGGAATTCAAGATTGACGCTGTCGAAGGATGCGTCGTCTTCAGCCGTGGCGATGGCATCCAGAGCCAGCAGTTCATCATCAATACTGAAAGTCTGGTATTCCAGGCGCGTGTAAAGATTCTCTGTAAGACTCACCCCCAGACCGATACCGGCCAGCAAGGCCGGCCCGCTGCCGCTCTCCTGACGAAACACCGGCGGCCCGCCGGCGGGGGTCAGCACCTGGTCGCTGTCCGCATCCCAGGCTGACAGACCGAGCTTCACGTATAGCTCCCAACGCTCGCCGAAGGGCAAGGTGCCGATGCCGCTGAACTGCACCGCGCTGAGGTCCACGTCAGTATCCACCCGGTTACCGAAATCAGTGTCATCGAATTCCGGCTTGCCGCCGTCCAGATATCCCAGTTCCAGGGCAAAGTAGGGGTTGAAGCGATAGCCGGTATTCACGATGAAGCCGTAATCGGTATCGCCACGTTCCCAGCTGGCAGTGCCGTCATTATCGCTGGCCAGCACGTTGGTAAACGCGGCGCCGCCGCCCAGGTACCAGCCTTCATAGTCATTGGGAAACCAGGCGGGATCAGTTTGAGCTGCCAGTGGCAAGGCAAACAGCAGAACGGTAGCAAGGCACAGGATACGCATCGCAGCCTCCTTTTCCCCTGGCGTAAAAAACGCCTGTCGACAAAAAGGCAGCCGGGCGGGGAATACAGTAATGGGGGAAATAGTGCCTGAGAAGGCTATTGATCTGGGGGCCTTTGGGCGTATTTCAAGCTCCGCTCGGCGGGTGGCAGACCAGACAGGGAAGCCAGGACAATCTGACTGCTTGCGCATCTATTGATGCGCATGAAACTGGGCTTATGATGCTTGTCTGATTCCGGCTGGATAGCACCTTTGAACTTATCCTCTTACGAAACCCTGCTCGGTGTGATCCTGATTATTGTGTTGCAGGCGGGCTTTATCGCCCGCGTATTGCTGCGCCCGAATCGACAACCCGCCGCGCGCTTGGCCTGGATTGTCGTTATCACGGCTGTGCCCGTGGTCGGCGTGCTGAGCTACCTGCTCTTCGGCGAAGTGGACCTGGGCCGGCGGCGTGTAGCGAAATTGCGCCGCGTCATCGCTGCCGTGCCGCCGTTTCCAAAGGCCGTGGCCGGTGACCAAGCCAATCTGCAGCCACACATTCCGGAGAGCCACCAGACGCTGTTCCAGGTAGGCAGATCCGTCAACGGTTTCACGCCCGTCGGCGGAAATACGGCCAGCTTGATGGCTGACTCGAACACCGCTGTCGATGCCCTGGTCGCCGACATTGAAGCTGCCCAGGATCATGTCCATGTGTTGTTCTATATCTGGTTACCGGACAACAACGGCTGCAAGCTGGTCAACGCACTCAAGCGCGCTGCTCGTCGCGGTGTTAGCTGTCGGGCTCTGGCCGATGATCTGGGCTCACGCCCGATGATCAGATCCGAGCACTGGCAGGCCATGAGCGAGGCCGGCGTTAAACTGGCCGCGGCCCTGCCTATCGGCAATCCCCTGCTAAAACCCTTCAAGGGACGCATTGATCTGCGCAACCACCGCAAGGTCGTGGTCATCGATGGACAAATCACTTATTGCGGCAGCCAGAATATGGCGGACCCTGAGTTCCTCATCAAGGCCAGGTTCGCACCCTGGGTTGATGCTGTGATTCGGCTGACCGGACCCATCGCGGCACAGAATCAGCGGCTGTTCGCCAGCGATTGGGAAACGGAAACAGACGAAAACCTCGATGCACTGCTCCGTCAGCCTCTGGCGGCACCGAACGCGGGAATCGCAGCGCAGGTTATCGGTACCGGACCGACGGCGCGCTACTCTGCCATGCCCGAAGTTTTCGGGTCACTGCTGCATGCGGCACGCGATGAACTGGTAATAACGACCCCGTATTACGTGCCCGATGAATCCATGCAGAACGCCTTGTGCGCCGCGGCCTATCGCGGTGTCAGCACCACGCTGATTCTGCCGGCCCGCAACGATTCATGGATCGTAAGCGCGGCGAGTCGCAGCTACTACCTTGAGCTATTATCTGCTGGCGTAAAGCTCTATGAATTCGAAGGCGGCCTGCTGCATACAAAATCCATCACGCTGGATGGAGAGATCACACTGATGGGTTCAGCCAATATGGACCGTCGCAGCTTTGACCTGAACTACGAGAACAACATTCTTTTCTATGACCCAACCCTGACTGCCCAGGTACGCGAGCGCCAGAACACTTATCTGGCACAGTCACGTGTCGTAACGCCTGAGGCTGTGGCCGCCTGGCCCATGGGTCGCCGGCTGTGGAACAACGCCATCGCCATTGTCGGTCCACTGCTCTGACCACCGATGCCTCAGACGGTAGAACGGCAACAAAGCCATGGGGCCTGGCCGGCTGCGGCCGCAGCTTGGTCAATGAATGCTGGCAGCTGCGCAGATCAGAACTCGGCCGCAAGATTGCTGTCTGACCCGGAATGCTGATTTCTCGCCGCCAGTTACTGTTCACCCTGCCAGGGATCGCTGCAACGCTACCGGTTGCCGTCGCGGAAGACGTCGTGACAGCCGCCTCACCCTACGCCATGCCGCCACCCGAGACTGAGGGCACCATGACGCAGCTCATGATCGGCGATGCCAGGATCGAGTTATTTATTGAGGGTCGACCTTTCGACCTGAGTACCGCACAGCTAAGCCGGTGGGTAGAAAGCTCGGCGGGAATCGTCGCGGACTATTACGGGGGCTTCCCCATTCCCGAGGTTCGCGTGAATCTTCGCGGTGCGCGCGGCGCGGGTGTAGTCACGGGACAGGCCATGCCGACCAACACCCTGGCCCGCGTGAATGTATTGGTGGGCCTGAAGGCAACACCCCAGGCCCTGGCGCGTGACTGGATCCTGATTCATGAACTCATTCACCTGGCATTCCCCAGCATTCATCGTCGCCATCAGTGGCTGACGGAAGGCCTGTCCACGTACGTGGAGTCCATCGCCCGGGCCCAGGTCGGAGCCCTCACGGCTGACCAGGTGTGGCTGGGCTTTCTGGACGGCATGCCCAAGGGTTTGCCGCAAGCCGGTGACAAGGGACTGGATTTCACGCCGACCTGGGGCCGGACCTACTGGGGCGGTGCCTTGTTCTGCCTGCTGGCTGATGTGCAGATTCGCGCCGAGACCCAGAATAAGAAAAGCCTGCAGGATGGCCTGCGGGCTATTTGCCAGGCGGGTTACCACATGATGGAAGTGGGTCGTGTCAGCAAGGTGCTGGCCATTGCGGATCAGGCAACAGGCACCCGGATCCTGACAACCCAGTATGAACAGATGCGTGACCAGCCCCTGCCCACGGAAGTGGATAGCCTATGGCGCCGGCTGGGCGTTTCCCAGCAAGGCAAGCAGGTGCAATACGACGACAGCGCGCCTCAGGCAGGGATCCGGCGCGCACTGACCAAGCGTGTAAGCTAGTGAGCACGAAATAGTCGAAAATTTCTTGCTCCGCGAGTCCCTGGCCGGATGAGCAAGGCCTGACAGAGACGGCCAGTTTGAGGGGAGACAAAATGCTGAAGAAAATCGGCATTGTTCTGGGTGTGCTCATCGCGATAGGCGGTGGTCTGCTGCTCTATAACCACTACGACGTGCAGGCGCGAGGCAATGGCGAAGGCTACGACCCCAGCGTCAAGATCCTGCGCACACCGGACAGTCGCTTCGATGCGCTGACCGACTTCCCTTTCGAGCCGCACTACGTCGAGATCCAGGATCCGGCGCTTGGCCCCTTGCGTGTGCACTACCTGGATGAAGGCCCCAGGGACGGCGAAGTCATCCTGCTACTCCATGGTCAGGCGACCTGGAGTTATTCCTTTCGCGACATGATTCCGATTTTCACGGCGGCCGGCTATCGGGTCATCGCGCCGGACCTGGTAGGCTTTGGTCGTTCCGACAAACCGGCCGACTGGGAAGCCCATACCTTCGCCGCCAGTGTGCGCTGGCTCACTGCGACCCTGCAGGCACTAAACATCTCCGACGCCACGGGTTTCCTGTTTGACTGGGGCGGTTACTTTGGGCTGCCGGTCGCTGTTGAGCATCCGGAGATGTTTTCCAGACTGGTGCTGAACACCACCACCGTGCCCCGAGCTAACAGCGTAATGGGTGCTGCCTGGGTAGCAGGCTGGCGGCGCTATATTCTGAAACCCGAGGTGTTCCCCATCAGCGGCATGGTGTCAGACATGACCACCCGCGAACTGGACGCCGACACCATCACCGGCCTGGATGCGCCCTACCCTGATGAGTCTTACAAGGGCGGCCCGCGGCGCATGCCCATGATGATTCCCGCCACGCCCCTGAACCCGGCGCACACACCCAATCAGTTGGTTTGGGAACAACTGGCGCAGTGGGACAAGCCGACCCTGACCCTCATCGCCGAAAGCCTTGCCACCCAGGGTTTCAATCCCAAAGAGTTTCACGCGCAGATTCCGGGCACCGCCGGACAGCCACACGAGATCTATCCGGACAAAGGCTTTTTTCTGATTGAAGAGAACCCGGAAGAACAGGCACGCAAGACCATCGAGTTTATCGAGCAGTCTTGAAGCCAGGTTGGGCGCATCAAACGCGGTGCGACGCCTATCAGGCGCTACAGACACCTGGCCGCGGAAAAAGTCTAATCGGCGAGTGGCTTAGCGGGCCCGGGCAGCGTTGCGCAGGGCGCGACCCGGATTCGGGTCTGTGGCAACTTCGTCATCCCTTTTCTGCCGTGTGCTGCGTTGTTCACGACGCTCGCGAGCCTCATTGCGGACAGCCCGATCGCGACGATTCTGATTCATGTAGTAGGTCTGGTCGTCCGCGACACGAGCGCGGCTCCGGGGAGCAGCTGCTGATGCCTCGGCGGCGGAACTGGCCGGCGGCGCGGCAGGTCGCGCAGGACGCTGCACCGGATTAGTTGCCACAACGTTGGGGTTCACTTCCACCCGATCGGCATCCGCCATCGGACGGTCGCTGAATTCAATCACCCCATCTTCATTGACGCGCTTGTATATGTCACTGGCCACGGCCTGCAAGCCTGGGGCCAGCAGTAGTAAACAGAGAAGGCTAAGTCGTTTGTTGTGCATGTTCCGTATACCCGGATTCCTTATGGCCATAGTTTAGACCTCCGACGATCCGCACGCAGTGATGAATTAGCCATCACTGCAAACCCTTGCCAAGCCTGTGTTTCGCGACGCTGCAGCGGCGCATGGACCTAACTTAATACCCAATAACCGCTCTCGGTGGATCTTTCTGGACCACAGCTGCCCTGCTCAGGACACGGCCGGCACCGCTTCAGTCCGGCAAGCCCTGAAACTGATACATGGCCTGGAGCACCGGTGACTGCCGCAAACCGTAGCGCCCGAACCAGTTGTGATACAGGCGCTGGATGCGAGCCGTGCGATAAAAACGCGCCAGGGCTTCGTCAGCCACCAGCCTGAACGCAGCATCGCCCTTGGGAATCATGAAGCCATAGGGCTCATAGGAAAAAACATCCGGCGCAATCCGATAGTTATCCGGCGCCGCCGCGGCGATCACATGACCGGTCAGAATAACCTGGTCGCCGACATGCGCATCCACCTTGCCCTGGTCCAGCAAGGCTATGGCTTCCTGGTGAGTATCTACCTTGGTGATCCTGGCCTGGTATTCATTCGTGGCCAGAAATTCATCCAGAGCTTTTTCCGTGGTGGTGTCCTGCACAACCACCAATCGTTTACCGTCCAAATCTGCATTCGTCTTGATACCCGCCTTGGCCAGAGACAGGGAAGAGGCGCCGGTAATCAGCGTCATCAGGGTGAAATCCACCTGTTGCCGCCGGCCCAGGGTGATGGTGGCGGCACTGCATTCGATATCGACTTTGCCACTGACGATGGCCTCCATACGCTCACCCGGTTTCACCAGGGGCACATAGTCAATGGCCATTTCATCCAGCCCCAGCTTTTTCTGGACGGCGCCGGCAATGACCTTGCACAGCTCAATGGAGTAGCCCACCGGCTGACCGGCCGCATCCTGAAAAGACATGGGCTGGGCATCGGGCACATAGCCGATGGTGAAGCGTTTGCTGTCAGCAATTTTCGCCAGGGTACCCGCAGGCACCTGGGCGAAGGCCGAACTCAGCACACAACACAGCAGGCCTGCAGTCATCAGTAGTCTACTCATGGTCTGAGTCTAGCACCGCCGACACGCCCTTCGCGGCTGTCAAAACAAGTGCATTAACAAGGCTTTGCGCGCCCGGCTCGGCGCTGACCCCAAAAGCCTTACAGTAGAGGTCCGCAAAGCCTGTTTATTAAGGAGCACTCACCGTGAAGCTGTCACCGTCTGCCCGCCGCGCTGTCGGCCTGGCTGCGTTAAGCGCCATCCTGCTGGCCCCCCAGTTCAGTTTCGCCGGGGGCCATATTCCCGGCCTGGCCGGCAAGGGCCCCATCGGCGAGGCCCTGGCCTCAGACGTGCGCACCGCCGATGAAAAGGCTCGCGACCGCAATCGCCAGCCGCGCCAGACCCTGGACTTCTTCAAGCTGAAAACCGATATGCGGGTGATCGAGATCATGCCCGGTGGTGGCTGGTACACGAAAATCCTGGTGCCCGTGTTGCGTGACCAGGGTGAGTACATTGCCGTGGGTGGCCTGGGCAAAGCCATGGGCTTTGGCGGCATCCTCGACCAGGTAACGGGGCTGAAAGGTTTTGAAGACCTCCGGATTGTGGATATCTCCGGCGCCATGACCAAGACCGAGCGGCGTGGTTACCTGGACGTGGGCCCCGTGGACTTCGGCGTGCAGGACGTGGACCTGGTGCTGACCTTCCGCAACCTGCATAACTTCACGTCCGCCGGTCGCTACGAACTGGCCAAGGGCGCCTATGCGGCTCTTAGGGACGGTGGTCAGTACGGCGTGGTGGATCATACCCGTCGGCACATGGCATCCATGACCGATGAAACCTGGCGCCGGCTTGACCCGGTGCAAGTCATCAAGGAAGCCACGGCCGCAGGCTTCACCCTGGTGGATTACTCGCGCCTGCACTACAAACCTGACGACGAACTGCGTTTTGAAGTGGGCCGAAAAAGTGTGCGCGGCAATTCCGACCGCTTCACCTTAGTGTTTGAGAAGTAACCGAGCTGGCCGGGGCCGGGCATTCTTGACCGGCCCCGGTCATTTCGAACTCACCGGCAACATGAGGTGATGAGGTGCTGCGCATGAGCCGGCCGGGGCGCAAAGCCTGGTGGCAAGAAGGCATTCGCTTCGAGTGCCAGGGCAGCGGCCGCTGCTGCGTGTCCCGCGATTCCTACGGCTATGTGTACGTCACCCTGGCGGACCGGCGCCGGCTGGCGGCACAACTGCAGTTACCCACCGGACAATTCACCCGCCGGTATTGCCTGAAAGCAGACGATGGTCAGTTCTACCTGGACAGCCCGGAGCCCGAATGCCGCTTCCTCGACGGCACCCAGTGCTCGGTCTATGAGGCACGCCCCATCCAGTGCCGCACCTGGCCCTTTTGGCCAGAAAACATGAAAGCGAAAGCCTGGACTGCCATCGCCGAGTTTTGCCCCGGCGTTGGCCAGGGCGACATCGTGCCGGCGGAGCAGATCGTCAAGATCCTGCGCGAGCAGCGGCGGGCCACAGAAGAAGGTTAACCCCGTCCGTCTGGCAGTGCGGCGAATCCCCAACCGGAAGAGCCCGGCTATTTCGGCGCAGGTAATTGGTATCAGCCCTCGTTTCACAGGACAATGCGTGCAAGCTCGAAAAACAAGAGATCAAAACTGTGGCCACCAAATTTCTTGCCGCTCTACTTAGCACCTGGGTACTGGCAGCCGGCCTCGTGCCTGGGCCCGCTGTGGGAGGAAACAGCCCACCCGGCGCCGCAGGAGCCATGGAGCCCGATGCCTGGTATCCCCGGGTACGCAACAGCTCAAAGGGGCAGATTGTGGTGAATGCGCCGCAGCTGGATGCCTGGGAAAATTTTTCCGTGCTGTCCGGCTGGGTCGCCTTCCAGGTCACACCGTCGGGGAGCAACGCTTCACCTTATGGCTCCCTGAATTTTCGTGGCAAGACGAAAGTTGATCTGGAAACCCGTGAAGTCCTGATTTACGAACCCGAAATTTTGTCCCTGACCATCCCCAATGTGCCCGAGTCAGATATTAGCTATGCCTTAGTCAGAGAGGCCCTGACCGCCCAACCCACGACAGTACCCCTGGACCTGGTACTGGAATATCTGCCCGCGGATGCCGAGATCCCGGCTACGGCCGGCCTCAATTCCTCGCCACCGCGCATTGTCATCGCCTCCACCGCAAGTATCTTGTTGAACATCGATGCCAAACCCCAGTGGGTCCCGATCAAGGGCACCGGACTGGAGTTTGTACTGAACAGCAACTGGGATGTATTCCGCCAGCAAGGCAAGCAGACGAGCTACTTGCGCTACCAGCAAAACTGGCTCACGGCCCCCAGTCTGGAAGGCGACTGGTCCTGGGTATCTGCCCTGCCCGAGGATTTAGGCAAGCTACCCAAAGATGGTAACTGGGCAGATGTCAGGCCCGCCGTGCCGACAGACACCACCAAAATCAAGGCGCCCAACTCGCAGGCACCCCAGGTGATCTATGCCACCACACCCACGGAACTGATTCAGCTGGACGGTGAGCCCGAGTGGCAAGCCGTGGGCACTGAGGGCATTGAGTTTGCCGCCAACACCCGGCAGGAACTCTTACGCCTGGATGCAAAAATCTACCTGCTGCTATCCGGCCGCTGGTTCACCGCGTCATCCTTCGAGGGTCCGTGGACCTGGACCACCCAGCTACCGACTGCCTTTGCCAATCTACCGACTGAAGGCGCCAAGGCCTATTTGCGCGCCAGTGTCCCGGGTACACCCGAGGCGCGGGATGCCGCTGTGGTCAAAAATATCCCCCGTACCATCACGGTCTCGCGCGACGCAGCGAACCTTGCCCCCAAGGTGAACTATGCCGGCGAACCGATCTTTGAGACCATCGCCGGCACTGACATCAAGATAGCGCTGAATACCAGCTTCCAGGTGCTGCAATACCAGGACAAGTGGTACCTGTGTAACCAGGCAATGTGGTTCAAGGCCGGAAGTCCCGGCGGTCCGTGGGAGTTGGCCGACGCCCTGCCCGCCGCATTCAGCCAGATTCCGCCGGAATCGCCCGCCTACAACACAACCTTTGTAAAGATCGACAGTTTCGATGCCGACTCGGTGACCTTCAGCTATACCTCCGGCTACGAAAATGTCTACGTGGTTGCCGACAGCGTGGTGCAGGGCACCGGCTTTTATGCGCCCGTCACCAGCACCTGGGTAATTTACGGGAGCGGCTACTACGACTATCCCTACTATCCCTATTACCCCTACCCGCCAACCTATGGCTATGGCAGCTGGTACAACCCGGACACCGGCCGCTACGGCGAATCCGTGGTCGCTTATGGACCCTACGGAGCAGCTCGATCCACCGCGGTCTACAACCCGAGCACCGGGGTCTATGCCCGCGGCCAGGCCGTGTGGGACAGCAATGAATACGCCGGCCGCGACTACGCTTACAACCCCAACACCAATACCAGCACCGCCGGCAATCGCTATGCGAACTTCGATGATAAAGAGGGCTGGAGCCAGCGCGTGGTTACCCGGGGTGACGAGTGGCTCTACAAAGAGAGCGAGTGGGACGACGGGCGCATGGTCACGGACTTCGAGACTTCGCGTGGCACCGAAGGCGAAGTGGTCCGCGAACGGGATGGTGACACCATCAAGAGTGAGGGCACCATCACCGGCCAGGACCGCTCGGCCGAGTTTCAGAGTGAATGGGAAGACGGCCAGGGCAAGATCGACGTGCAAGGCTCCGATGGCGCAACGGCGGAACTCACCCGGGACATTGAAGACGGCGAGATTACTGGTAGCGGCACGATCACTAAGGATGGCAAGACCATCGAGACCGACACACGCCGCACGGCTGAAGGCGTACAGCGTGACTTCGAAACCAGTGAAGGTGGACAGGGCACGGTGGTGCGCCAGGGTGATGAACGCGCCTTTGTGGCCGAGTCCAGCGGCGGCGACGTCTATGCGGGTCGTGATGGTGAGGTCTATAAAAAAACCGATGACGGCTGGAGCCAGGTAGAGAACCCCACAGCCGATAGCCAGGCCCAGTCCGGCCGGCAACGAGCGCAGGATGCCGAGCGCGAGCGGGCTGCCGAACAATCGCGCGCTGCAGCTGAACGCGAACGAGCCCGGTCGGCCAGCAACTATGACCGGAGCCGGCTGGATCGTGACTATGGCAACCGCTCGCGAGGTTACCAGCGCTATGGCAATCATCAGCGGGCCCGCCGACAAGGCGGCTTCGGCGGACGCGGCGGCGGACGGCGCCGACGCTAGGAGGCTGGCCTAAAGTCGCCGCACCCGAAATGACCGGCCCTTGAGCTTGCCTTCGGTGAGCTTGGTCAAGGCGGCCTTGGCCACATCGCGATGCACGGCCACGTAGGTGCGCAAATCAAAGCGATCGATCTTGCCTACCTGATCACCCGAGACACCACCGCCCGCCGTTAAGGCGCCAAGGATATCCCCGGGCCGCAGTTTTCTTTTCTTACCGCCATCAATGAGCAGGGTCACCATCGCCGGCGGGTTAGGCCGTTTTTCCAGATGGCGTTCCGGCGGCAGGGCTTCATCGGTGATCTGGCGGTCCAGGTACTCCGCCAGCTGATCCACCCGCCGACGCTCCTTGTCCGTATATAAGGTGAAAGCCATACCCTGGCTGCCGGCGCGGCCTGTGCGGCCGATGCGATGCACATGGACTTCGGGATCATTGGCCGGCTGGTAATTAAAGACGGCATCCAGGGCGTCGATGTCCAGGCCCCGCGCGGCCACGTCCGTGGCGACCAGTACGGAAACGCTTTTATTCGCAAAACGCACCAGGGTCTGGTCACGGTCACGCTGATCCAGGTCACCATGCAGGGCCAGCACACTGAAGCGCCGGCGCCGCAGCTCGGCAGCCAGTTCCTGGGTTTCGATTTTGGTATTGCAAAACACCACGGCCGACTCCGGCCGATGCTTCAGCAGCAATACCTGCAAAGCCGTTTGCCGATGCGCTTCATCACTGACCGGATAAAAGTGCTGCTCAATCGTGCTGTCGTCGTGACTGTCCAGCGCCTCCACCATCACCGGCTCTTGCAGCACATCTTCGGCAATTAACTGAATGGCTTCCGGGTAAGTCGCACTGAACAACAAGGTCTGCCGTTGCACCGGCATCTGCTCAATAATCGCCTCCAGGGTGTCCTGAAATCCCATGTCGAGCATGCGGTCTGCTTCGTCCAGGACCAGGGTCGACACCTCGGCCAGGTCCAGGGTCTCTTTACGCAGGTGATCTTCTATCCGCCCGGGTGTGCCCACAATTACATGGGCACCGTGAGTCAGGGAATTCGCCTGGGGCGTGAACGGCTGGCCGCCGCACAGGGTCAGCACCTTAATATTCGGTGTGGTACGGGCCAGCTCGCGAATGGCCTTGGCCACCTGGTCAGCCAGTTCCCGCGTAGGGCACAGCACCACAGCCTGCACAGCGCGCTGGTCAGCCTGCAACTTGGTCAGCAAACCCAGCCCGAAAGCCGCCGTCTTGCCAGAACCTGTTTTGGCCCGGGCAATCACGTCCTGACCGGCCAGAATGGGTGGCAGGGCCTGTGCCTGGATGGGGGTCATGGCTGTGTAGCCCAGGGAGGCAAGATTGCTCAGAACCTCAGGGGGCAGGTTCAGGGTGGCGAAAGAGTCTGAGGTCACAGGGGGTCCTGCCGGGCGGGGCGCGACCGCTATCTTATGCCAGTAACCGGGGTGTGCGCTGGGTCGAGGGTTTTTCCGGGCCAATCAACGCTAGAATCGGCACAGGGGATACCACCGCCATGGTTCCGAGGGACAACCGATGGCCCAGAGATCTGCACTGATCGTTGACGATTCACGCACGGCCCGGGCCGTGCTGGCGAACGTCCTCGAGAAACACGCCGTGGCCGTGGATATGGCTGAATCGGCCGAGGCAGCCCTGGAACGTCTTGGGCACACTCGCCCCGATGTGATTTTCATGGACCACCAGATGCCCGGCATGGATGGGCTGCAGGCCGTGAAAGCCATCAAGGCCAACCCGACGACGGCCACCATCCCCATCATGATGTACACCTCCCAGGAAGGTGAGCTGTATGTGGGCCAGGCTCGCGCCCTGGGCGCCGTGGGCGTGCTGCCCAAGCAGATCAAGCCCGTGGAAGTTTCCGCGCTGCTCGAATCCCTGCACCTGATTCCGCCTCAGCCGACCGATGACATTGAAGTCGAGATCATTCCGCCGGATGAAACCACCGATGGGATGCCGGCTTACGAAGCGACACCACCGAACGGTGACTGGCCCGAGATGCATCGCTGGCTGGAGCAGGTGCTGGATCAGCACGGCCAGGAGTTACGGCTGGATATTGAAAAAACCATGCAACGCTTGCTTGATGAAAAAGCGGCCGAGCTCAGACCGCCGCGCCGCCGGCGCACAGACAAGCTGCGCTGGTGGCAGGCACCGGTAAACTGGGTGATTGCCGGTTTGGCGGCCCTGGCCGGTGTGCTGCTATGGCTGCAACTGGATGCGCGACAGGAATTGGCAGTGGTCACTGAGCAGAACGCCGCGATCACCGCCGAGTTGGCAACGCAACGTGACGTCGGTCGCGATAATGACCAGCTGCGTGAGCGACTGGACGTAGAACTCGCGGTGCAGGACGGGCAGTTCTCAGAATTCCTCAGCGCCCTGGAATGGACGGCGAATCAGTCCGCGCCCTACGACATGGACGAAGTTCCCCTCGGCGACCGGCGCCTGCAGATCATCGATGGCCTGGTACAACGCCTGTTGTCCGTAGGTTTTACCGGCACGATAGAAGTGGCCAGCCACATGGGAGATTACTGCTACCGCAGAGGTGCCGGTGGCGAACTGGCACCGGCACCGGTCGATATCGCGGTGCCGGACTGCGACCAGGTGGGGCTGCCGCGCGTGGCTGCGCAGGAAGCAGCTGCACGTCAGTCAGTAGCCTTTGCCAATTACCTGGCGGCGCTGGAGAACCAGGACCTGTCGCCCATTCGCGTCACAGTGGACAGCTTCGGCAACGCCCAACCCCGCTATACCTACCCCATCGTCACACAGGGCACCACGGCCGGTGACTGGAATGCCATTGCGCGACGCAATAATCGGGTGGAAATCCGGCTGGTGCCTGAATAATCAGTAAAAGACGTAGAAATGACGCGGGTTTCCGGCTAAGCCAGGCCAAAGGATCTTTTTCTTCTGCTAAGATTCAGACTTCAAAGATCAGGTGTCCTGTGCCCCGAAAGAGCTTTCAGCGCAGCACGCGGCTCGCATGATCGGCATCACCGGGGGAACTTATGCCTCTTCCATCGTCTAAACGTCTGTGCCTGCACCTTGTACTACTCACCTTAAGTTGCAACTTCTGTTCTGGCCTGCACGCAGCTGACTTGATCGGCATCGAACCGGGTGCTGCTAAGGGCAACGGCACAATCCAGCGTGCCCAGGACGCTTTCCGAGGCCCGGACCTTAGCGGCAAAAACGGGCCAATGGTGCGTCTAGGCCTGGACCTGACGCAATTACATTTCGAACATCGTAATCACCTGGTCACGAAACCAGGTACGGCCTTCAGATCGGCCAATGCCTTGGTGCGCACGCGCGGCCAGGACGTTTTAATTGATGCGGTCGCGGTCAATGATGCATCGGCGTTGCGCGATGAACTGGTCGCGCTCGGCATGACTGATGCCGCTGTTTACGGGCGTCACGTGTCAGGCCTGCTGCCCATGCGCTCGCTACCCAGCGCGGCGAGCCTCAATGAGTTGCAGCTCGCGCGACCGGCGGCAGCAACGAAAAGATCCGGGGCTGTAACCAGCCAGGGCGACACAGCCCTGGGCGGCGCGGCGGCCCGCGCTACTTATGGCGTTAATGGTAGCGGCGTCCTGGTCGGCTCTCTGTCCGATAGCTATAACTGTCAGGGCGGCGCGGCCGGCGACGTGGGCAGCGGCGATCTGCCCTCCGGCATCATCGTGCTGGCCGAAGAACCAGGCTGCAGTTCCGGGTCGGACGAAGGGCGGGCCATGATGCAAATTGTGCATGACGTCGCGCCCGGCGCCTCACAGGCCTTTCATACAGCCTTTGGTGGCATTGCAGATTTTGCCAGCGGCATCGTGGAACTGGCGGCTGCGGGCGCCACCGTGATCAACGACGACGTCGCCTACTTTGCCGAGCCCATGTTTCAGGACGGGGCCATCGCGCAAGCAGTTAACCAGGTGAACGCGTCTGGTGTCGCGTATTTTTCCGCAGCAGGCAACGACGCACGCCAGTCTTATGAAGCCAATTTCGCCGGCGCGAACGTTTCCGGCGCTACGCGGCACGACTTCAATCCGGGTGGCGGCGTGGATACGTTGCAACAAGTGACGATCCCGGCGAGGACGCAGATCATTTTCGTACTGCAATGGGACCAGCCCTTCTTCTCCGTCAGCGGTAGCCCCGGAGCCACCACCGATCTGGACATGTATCTTTACAGCGCGCAAGGCGTAGCCCAGGCGGGGGGGCTGGACAATAACATCGGCGGAGACGCGGTCGAGGTGTTTGCCTACCAGAATAATTCCGGCCGGGCCAAGACGTATCAGCTGGGAATCAAACTGGAAGCCGGGCCATCACCGAGCAAAATCAAATACCTTTACTTCGGCGACATGACCGTGAACGAGTACGCGACGAATTCCGGCACCGTCTACGGTCACCCCTTGGCAAACGGCGCCATCGCTGTCGGGGCGGCGCGCTATTCGCAGACGCCGGCCTACGGCGTGAGCCCGCCGCAACTGGAATATTTCTCCTCGGCCGGTGGCACACCAATTCTGTTGAGTGAAAGCGGAGGCGCCACCTACGACCTGCGCCAGAAACCCGAAGTGGTCGCCCCCAATGGCGGCGACAATACTTTCTTTGGCAGCGACTATGAGGGTAACGGCTGGCCCAACTTCTTCGGCACATCGGCGGCGGCCCCGCATGCCGCAGGCGTTGCCGCACTGATGCAAAGCCTGGACAACAACGCCACGCCTGCGGATGTCTATACGGGGATGCAGTCCACCGCCACCGACATGGGGGCCGCCGGACCCGACTTCGACAGTGGCTACGGACTGTTACAGGCCTCGCAGGCACTAAACAGCATGCTCGACACACTGTCTGTAACCACCGTGATCCTGCCCGCCGGTCAGGAAGAGAAAATCTACAGCCTGTACCCGCTAGAAGCAGAAGGCGGTCTGCCCCCCTATACGTGGACCAAGACCAGCGGCAACCTACCGCCAGGCATACTCTTGGAGAACTCCTTTATTGGAGGCATACCCACCGACAACCTTGGCTCACCTTACACTTTCACGGTGCAGGTCACCGATGCACTGGGCAACAAGGCTACGCAACAGCTCTCCATCCAGGTAGCGGATTGCGATTGCACCACCAGCGGGGGCTGTCACGCTGCGGGCAG
>CAKZWQ010000009.1 GCA_937921935.1 uncultured Gammaproteobacteria bacterium
TAGTGGCTAACGACCTGGCTATGGTCGAAGAAATCGAGGTCCGGTTTAGCGAGCGCCTCATGCACCAGCTCGAAACCCATACCGTGCAGCGTTGGCCGCTCATCAGCCTGAAGCTGCCGCGCATTGCCCACCGGCATGGACTGCCTGACGTTATTCAGGCCATGCATGCCCCGGTCATTACCGTCGGTGTCGCGGCGCAGATACACCTGGCCATTGCGATACAGGGATGACTCGGTGGATTCGTCGAGGTAGTTAAAGCTGCCGGTCACGGCGCTGGCCTGGATTGTCTTGCTCATGCCATTACCGCTGCAAGCTGGTGGTTCGCGGCGCAATCAGGCGGTCAGGGCACCGGCGGGGAGCCGTTGGGGCAGAACTGGCCTTTTTACTGCTTCTCGCAATAGCTGGTGATGTCCGCCGATGGCTCGTCACAGTTGGTCAATTCACAGCGGTCCTTGCCCAGTCTTTTCTCTTGCATATATTCACACGATCCCTTGCTGGTTGCGCGGACATGCAAGTCACAGGCCGTGTCGTCACTGTTACAGACCATCAAATGCCATGGCATGGATTCGTTAGCCGTTTGGCAACCGGCAAGAGATGCCGAAAGGACCAGGGCTGCGAGGGTACTGGCTAGTTTCATCTTGATACCTCCTGTGCCAACGGTAGCAGGTCCCTGGCAGTTTGGCCCGGTCTGCTAACAGTTCACGCTAACCGCGACTCCACCCGTGCATCCGCCACCGCCCCCGGGCGCCTGGTCAGGGCGGGGTCGTCGGCCTGGCCGCCCTAACCCGCCGTCGCCGGCTCGCTCGCCTTAGCCTTTGCCTCATCGCGCGTGGCGTAATACACCAGCAACGCCAGCACCAGCACCACCGCATTGGCACAGGCCACCAGCACGAAGGGTGCGATGGTGCCGTAGGCCCCCGACAGCATGCCGCCGACTTTGGCGATGAAGAGAATGCCAATGGCACCGAACAGGCTGAACAGGCCAATCACTGCCCCGCGCCCTTTCTCCGGCGCTTCGGAACCGATTAGCGTAAGCGAGGCCAGGTTGGCGGAGATTTCGCCCATGCCCACCAGCACCGCAACGAACCACATCTGCGGGCCCAGGGGGTCGCCCATCATAAACAGCGCAAAGTAGCCGCCGGCGGCCAGCACCATGGCCAGGGCCACACCCAGCACGCGGTCCAGGCGGTCGAGAATCAAGCCGAGGATCGGCAGCCAGCACAGCGCAAATACCTGGATCAGGATGTAGAACTTCAGGGCGTAGCCACTGGCTTCCGTCGCGGGCATGCCACCGGCGATGGCCTGCTGCGTGAGCCACAGCACGAAGAAGGTGCTGAGCACCGACATGTCGCCCCGGGCCACGATGGCGGCGATATAGGCCAGCGACACCCGCAGGCGCTTGGCGGCCTTGATGCCCACACGCAGGGTGGTCAGCAAGCCTTCGCGTTTATCCAGCTGAGCGGGCACGCCACGCTTGAGCCCGATCAGCAGACCCGTGGACACCATCAGGCACACGCCGCCGGCCGTCCACAGCCAGAAACGGGCGGCCTGCACCGGGTCGCCGTCGGTCAGGCCTTCGAAAAAGGGCAGCAACAGCCGCAGGGGGGTGAGCAGCACAATGAACCCCAGGCCGTTGAGCATGAAGCACACGGAAATCAGCCGCCCGCGCGACTCGTCCACCGCGTAGTCGTTGATCACCGACGGCAGCATGGTGGTGTTCATGGCCAGTCCCAGGGCGAACACCAGCCGGTACAGCATGAGCTGGTCGACGGTCTCTGCCGTGGGATAGAGCATGTAGCCCAGGAAAAAGATAAAGAACGCGCCCACCCAGATGGGCTTGCGGCCCAGCTTGTCCGACGCCGCCCCGATCAACCCGATGGTGAAGATCACCACCAGCTCGGAGATGAAGGTCAGATCACCGGCCAGGGGGCCCTGCTCCTCCAGTGGCACATTCAGCACCTGGGTGAACAGGTAGGGGTGGCTCGCGTTGATGAAACCCATCATCGCGATGCCGAAGAAGGAGCCGAACAGCAGCGTGTACATGTTCAGGCGCGAGACGCCGGGCGCAATGCGCAAATTCAGCCGCTTGGGCCCGAAGGGCCAGCTGGCGTTCTGGTCGGTCATGGTGTTCCTCAAGCGGTCCGGCCCGCCCCCTGCGGTGCCGGTAACCCAGAGGCTGACAGATCTCCGGCCGGCAGGCACACCCGGCGCGCGCGCCGCCCGGCGGGCGGGCAGGCCGCCCCGGCAGCAGCCGTGTGCCGACTGAAAACGCGCTAATCCGGCCCCTGCCAGGGCCGCCAACCGGCCCGTAGAGCCCCCCTCATCCTGACGGTCAATACGTAGTCCAAAAGTGGCCCGACCCGTCTAATATCGGGCCAGAGCTAACATTTCCCACCCAACGGCTGCTGCGCTGACAGCACCCCGGCTGGCCGGCGGGAAAGAACCAACACGGCACAGCGAATCCGAGGCCCGAGCATGAACATCGATCTGATCCTGGAACCCCAC
This sequence comes from uncultured Gammaproteobacteria bacterium, assembly GCA_937921935.1. Classification (GTDB taxonomy): domain Bacteria; phylum Pseudomonadota; class Gammaproteobacteria; order Steroidobacterales; genus J054. Next base: position 2,506 of record CAKZWQ010000009.1, read on the forward strand.
GACTCACCCGAACACTGGGCCTCAATGGCCAAGCTGGCCGAGAGCTACGGCATCGGCGCGCTGTGGGTGTCCAACATGCACGATGGCCGGGATCCGTTCATCAACTTTGTCGACGCGGCGCGGGCCACCGAAACCATCAAGATGGGCCCGGTGGCGGTGTCGCCGTATGAACTGCACCCGCTGAAAATGGGCAATGCCCTGCTGACGCTGAACGAGATTTCCAACGGTCGGGCCCAGATCGGTGTGGCGGCCGGCGATGGCGGCACGGCTTTCGCCATGGGCATGGAAGCCAAGCGCCGGGTGCGCGCGGTCCGCGAGTGCGTAGAAATCATCAATGCCCTGGCCTCCGGGGAACTGGTGAAATACCACGGCGAGATGTACGAGGTGAAGTGGTACCAGGCCAAGTGGGCCACGGCGCCGAAGCCGGGTGTGTTCGTCTGTGCCGGCGGGCCGCAGATGCTGCGCTCCAGCGCCAAGTACGCCGAAGGAATTTTTCTGGGGGATCACCCGCCCGATCACGTGGCCAAGGTGCGGGAAGTGATCGACCCCAACATCGAAGAATTCAATCCCCACAAAGACAACTTCTGCCTGCGTAATTTCTGGGCCTGGCACGTGAAGGAAGATCCCGAAGAGGCGCTGGCCGAGTCCCGCATGTGGCTGGCGGCGCGGGTTACGCCCTGGCCTGCCTATGGCCACCGCGGCATCCTGCCCGACGAAGAGATGCAGGTGATCTGGGATAACACCGAAGCGCTGAACCGCGCCTTTTATGCCCAGGAATCGGACATTCCGGAAGTGCCGCGCGCCCTGCTGGATAAACTGTGCATGCGTTGCACCTCGGCCTCGCCCTTAAGCAAACTGGACCATGAGATCGAGCGGCTGCTGAAGTTCAAAGAAGCGGGCCTGACGGATATTTGCCTGCGCGTCTACCAGAACCCCGAGGCCGCCATCAAGGTTATTGGCGAGCGGGTGATCCCGGCGCTGCACTAGCAGTTAAAGGGTAGTTAAAGGGGTCGAACTATGCGGAAAAGGGGTCGAACCGATTTTTCCCGTCGTGGCTTTTCAACAGTGCCGCTGATAGTCGGAGGAAAAATCGGTTCGACCCCTTTTCCGATGGCCATTCATCGAAAAATCCACCGGCTAAGCATTTCGCTGATCATTGGATTAGTGCTGATGAGCCTGCCTGCTCCAGCACTCGACGCCGCGGACACAGGCCCCGAGGGGGAAACCATGCTCACTGACTTTACGCCGGCTACGGCCGATTTTGGCTGGTATGTGCAGAACGATAACGTGATGGGCGGCCGCAGTGAGGGTGACTTTGAACAAACACCCGGGGAACTGATTTTTGCCGGCAGCACGAATACCCGCGGGGGCGGCTTCAGCTCGATACGCACGCGGCCTGTGCAACTGGATTTATCCAAGCATGATGGCATCGCGCTGCGCCTGAAGGCTGACGGCCGTCGCTACACCTGGCAATTGCAAACCGATGCGCGCTGGCGCGGCCGGCGGGTCAGTTACTGGGCTGATTTCGAAACCCCCAACGGCGAATGGAGCACCGTCAATATTCCCTTCACACGATTTTTTCCGCAGTTCCGGGGCTACAAGCTGGATGGCCCCGAACTCGACCCCGCGCAGATCACGGAAATGGGTCTGTATATCTATGACAAAAAAGATGGCCCGTTTGAATTACGCCTGACCAGCATAGACAGCTATTCAGCAGATACGCCGTAGCCAGTTAAGCGGCCAGTCATTACACACGACACTGCCTCGGTGCCAGCGCGACGTCACGGCCAATGCGCCGGGGGTTAACATGCGCTAATGCCTGCCAAGAGCAAGGATTAAACCGATGCACCTTAACCTGACCGCCGACCAGCTCCTGACCACCACCCGCGCCGTGCGCAAGCGGCTGGACTTCGACAAGCCTGTCGAGCCCGAGGTCATCCGCGACTGCATCGAAGTCGCCATGCAGGGCCCCAGCGGCGGCAACACCCAGGGCTGGCATTTCGTGGTGGTGTTCGATGCCGCCAAGCGCGCCGCGCTGGCCGAGCTGTATCGCCAGGGCTGGGCGGTCTACAAGAAAGCCAACGGCTCGGTCTTCGATCTGCGGGACAAGGCCGCGCCGGGCACCACCCGCGACCAGATGGTGCGCGTGGCCCGCTCGGCCGATTACCTGGCCCAGAACCTCGACAAAGTGCCGGTGCTGGTCATCCCCTGCATCGGCGGCCGGGTGGAAAAAATGGGCGGCTCAAGCGCCGGCATCGCCAGCGTCTACGGCTCTATCCTGCCCGCCGCGTGGAGTTACATGCTGGCCGCGCGAAACCGGGGCCTGGGGACTTGCTGGACCACGGTGCATCTGATGCATGAGCAAGCGGCTGCCGAGATTCTGGGCATCCCCTATGACAAGGTCACCCAGGTGGCGTTGATTCCCACGGCCTACTCTATTGGCACGGAGTTTAAGCCGGCGACAAGGAAGTCCCTGGACGAGGTGGTGCATGTGGATGGGTGGTAGTGACTAAAGGGGTCAACTAAAGGGGTCGACCCGATTTTTCCGGGTGCGTGGGCTAAATTGAAAAGCGAAGCGAACCGGAAAAATCGGTTCGA
>CAKZWQ010000010.1 GCA_937921935.1 uncultured Gammaproteobacteria bacterium
GCCAAAAGCGGACGTTCGCATATCAGCCTCCAATCGCTGACTCGCCAAGAAGTTCACGGGCTTTCTTGCGAATCGCTTTCTCTGCTCCGCTATTGACCATCAAGCCGACTTCGACAGCGGCGGCAACTTCGTCGCGATCAATGCCTAATTCGTCGCACTTGGCCAGGTGATAGTCCATGCATGGATGGCAATTTGCTGCCGCTGCTGCACCCATCGCTACAAGCTCTTTAGTTTGTTTATCCACGTTCAACCTCGCATCTAACCCACAACGTGCAGGCCGTGATCGCATCCGAATAGATAGTGGCAGATCGGTATTACATCGTGAAAAGTGCAGGATGATGCAAAAAATAAGACCACGAACGCGAGTGAGAAGATGATCGGCCTGTGATGCCTTTCTATCGATGCGTTAAGTAGATTCATTGTCTTCACTCTCTTCTCAAGTCTGACAGTGTTCTAATATCCGTTCCGAATACGGGTCCGCAATTCGGGATTTCCGAAACTGGCAGCGTGAATCAGGGTCGCCAAAGAACGCTTAGCCCTCATGTCCGCTTTTGGCCAAAGGCGGACATGAAGGCTGAGGGGGTGCCCCGCTAAAAGCGAGGCCCCCGCCGCTTGATTAGTTCAGCTAACTACCTGCCCCGATTTTCCAACGGCACCATGATGTGAGCGTAAGGAGTGTCAGGCCACATGACCCATGGCCCGCCATTCAAATGGTCCGTCGATATATTTTTCAAAAGGCTGAGGTCCGGATTAAGGATCATCAAATGAGCACCCAGATCGGTAACCCAATCATCCGGTCCTGTAGGTTCAGTCGCATAGGGATCGGCGTTGCTAACTGGCGTATCGCCCTGAAGCATATATGCAAACCCGATTTCCGTGTATGTAGGATCTTCTTTCTTGGTATAAGCCTTAAGAAAATTAATCCATGCATCGTCGACGCACCAAGGGTCGTTGCCATCTGTATCGGGTCGATCCGGCAAACATGTCCACCCATTCGAGCCTTCCCGGATAACATTGAAATCCCAATCCATTAACTGCGCATCGGCAGAGATGGATTCCGGCGCCGCAGACATTGCACTGGCGATCCTATCGTCTGCCAGGGAATTACTAGCGAGAAATCCAAGGATCAAACTGAGATAAAGCAAGCTCTTCATTTTATTACCCCCGCTAAAAGGAGAATCCGCGTTGGTCTCTCCGAGCTTCGACTATACGCCCACTCGGTTCCGGTGTGTCAGTGACGATCCATCGCTCGTACGAAGGCCTGAATTTCCCTACTGAACGTCCCCTTTCGGCCAGAAGCGGACATTCCGGCACTGAAACTGAATGCCTGCTTTTGAAGGGCAAGCCAAGACATCAGCTTGGAAGCTTGATTTCGCTAGATTCTAAAGTCTGACGCACAGCCGGGCCGCATATGAACGGTGCCGCCTGATTCGATTCAATTACATGGTTCTGCCTACTGGCCAGCCACGAACTGCTCATCAGCCATCGCTGCGTCGATCCGTTCCTTGAGCACGGTGATGAACTGCGGATCGTTGCCGAGTGCGCCCATATTCACGATCGGAAAATTCTCGGGCGCCTCCGCCTTGTAGACCAAAGCGGGAATATCATACAGCGCATGCATGCCCGGCGCGGAAATCGTGTAAGACATGAACAGTAACTTATCGATTCCGTTGGTCAGCATCTGTTCGACTACCGGCGCGGGCTTCGGATTCTTGAACGACATCCAGGCCTTGGCCAGGTTCCCGCTTGGATAGCCGTCCGCTTCCAGCGCATCGAGTATCCGGTCGCCAAACAGTGCTTCCTGCTCAGTCTGCAGGGGCCAAATCTCATCCCACTCGTCCGGCTGACCGTGCGCGACCAGCAGTATGCCGGTCCTGGCCTTGTCTGTTTCGCCACGCAGGTGGTTCGAACGATCGACGATCATCCGGTACACGGGCACGGAATCCCAGATCGGTGCGGTGAATTTTGTCTCGACACCGAAGGATTCCGGATCGACTTCGTTAACCTGGTGTTCGCCTTCCTCGGTATGACTGGATGTCGTGACGAAGACTTCGGCTACGATGATGCGGCTGGCCCCGTCGTTCAGCGCGTTGATCACGGCCGCGGGTACGCGCGGGTTGTCGTCCAGAAAGCCCATATAGAACTTTGTGCCCAAGTCGCCCTCAAGCCGGTAGGCCAACTCCAGGCTCAGCATCATTGCCATCGACTCATCTCGGTGGCTGCTCTTACCAACCGCGAGGTAGTGGTCGCGCAGGGACTTCAGGAAAAAGGGCCGTGCCATGTAAGGCAGGAACGGTATATCCTGTTCCTCGAATTCGTTCATCTGGTTGATCCAGCTGATGGGGTCGTACAGAGGTGGCTCACCGTGGGTCAGGTAGACCACAGCGGTGTGGCCTGCGCCAGGATCGCTTTTCTCCCGGGTCAGTTCCGGGATCGGCCGATAATCCTCACGATCGAAGACTACGGCGGTCATGATGTACCAGCCAGCCGCGAAAGCAGCGCAAAACGCAGCGACCGCAATGAATCGGCGGGTGCCCGAAAACCAACGCGCTAGCATGACGATTAGCGCAAACAGCAGCGCGAGCGAGCCAGTCAGATAGATGTTCATGCGTAATGGCTCGCTGACCATGTACTGCACGTAGGTCGCGCCCATGAGCAGTGCTATGGCGAGGGCGATCGTCCAGCGGCCAATTGTGTTCATAGCGAAATTCCCGGGGGAGATGTCTTGGTTTTGTTCTGCCGGCCCGATTCTACGGCCTGGGTGGCTAGCTGCTCAGTAAGTATTTGCCGATGGAGTTGCCGAAAAAAGACAAGGATGCCGCCACCTGCGGCCCTCTAAAAGCACTTTGTCAGGCAAATAACATGGTGAGCATCGGGAATCTTTTCGCCACCTGGCCGAAACCCCTCGCATCGTGAGACTCTAGAATCTACCGAAACCAAGCTCCCAAGCTGATGTCATACGTAGCTGCTCCAAAGCAGATACTGTGGAACAAATGCGTAACGTCGGCCTTGGGGCCAAAGCGGTCATTCTACGCAGATGCGCATTTTCTGGTGGGAGTTGGCTACCGACCAGACTGCTTCTTGGGAATCATCTCGTCACTGGGCGTCGCGTCGATCTGCTCCAGAATATAAGCATAAGCTCGGGTTGCCCGCTCAAGTCCATGGGCATGCACCGTATCCGGTAGATCGCCATCGGAATGGAACCAGGAATTCGAATCGAGCATCTGCACCACCGGTGTACCCGCCTTGAAGAAATCATAAGCATCGCCGCTGGGCAGGCGTTCCATCATGCTGTTCACGACCAGACCGTAGCGATCAATGGCCTCCCGGTAGATGCCTTTAAGCACCTCATTGTTATTAGAGACGGTCCAGGCCCGGGTGCCCTGGCTGGTGGAGGTCATCAACTGCCCGGGCAGCACGAAGCGCTCGAACTTCAGGGGGCCACGATAGTCCGTCATGACGGAAGAAGGGTGTTCTATGTTGAAGGCCAGCAAGGTGTCATTGAGTATATCTGCATGGTTTTCCACGAAGCTGCGCGCGCCGTCGGAAAATTCGTGATGGGCGCTGGTGCCAAGGAAAATCAGGTTGCGGTTCGGCGGATTACGGGAAGGGTCTGAAAAAAACTTCGCCAGGGCCAGCAGAGAAGCCATGCCACCGGCATTGTCGTTGGCTGACTCAAAGTAACCATCGAGATGCGCGAGGATCACGACGTTCTCCGCCGTGGTGCCCGCCACCACACCCATGATGTTCTTTCCCTGCCAGGACTCGCTGACCTCGGCCTGGATATCCAGGCGGACCCGCAGCGGACTGTCGATGCCGGCGGCTACCATGGCCTCCTCGAGGAAGCGCCCGTCATCCCCGCCGAGGACGAAACAGGGCACGCCGGGCGGACCCATGCGTTCCAGCGCGAATTGATTATTACCCGGCGTGTCCAGCAGGGTGATCACCCCGACGGCGCCCGCCTCGATGATGCCCTCGATATAACCCCGGGCGCTTTGGAAGAAGGGATCGGACTGCAGCACGGAACGAACCACCGCGATCTTGCCCTTGATATCGCGATCCATCAGGTCAATGGCGTGGCCGCGGCCGACAAAAATCAGTTCGCCGACCAGGCCATCCACGGCGAGTGCGCCTTCGCCGAGTTGCAGAGCCGGAAAGGCTGTCTCCAATGCCAGGTCCGTGGTGCCCTCCCCGTAGGCCGGGTCACCCAGCAGGGTCACCTGCCAGCTGTGCGGCCACCACTGGGGCCCGCCGATGACCGGTTCAGACCGAACCTCTTCCAGACCGAACTCACGAAAACGCTCACCCAGGTAGTCTGCTGAGGCAATTTCTGCCGCACTGCCTGCGATGCGCCCCCAGTACCGGGCGCCCGCCGGCCGGTTGGCCACCGTCAGATCCACGATGTCCTGCAGGTAAGCGTGAATCTCCTCGCCGCGAATTGCCTGGTAGGCATCCTCTGAACTGCTCAGGCGCAGACTCAGGGGCGGGATATCCGGCTCGCTGTAGGCCTGCCGGAACTTCAGTGACTTTGCTGCCCGCTTGGCTGGCAGATCCAGGCCGAACCAGGGCTCGGCGATGGCGGCCGGTGCCACGAGGCCAAGGCTCAAGGCCAACATAAAGGCAGCATGGAGTAGCAAAGGGCGAGGGCGACGTGTCGAATGCATCAGAAAGTCCTCAGGTACTCAATCACCGCATCGATATCCGCGTCCGTCAACGGCAGGTAATTGACCTCGGCCATATAGGCGACTGCGTCGCGCAGTTCGTGGAACTGGCCGTTGTGAAAAAACAGGGCGTTGTCCCAGACGTTGACCAGGGACGCGGCCTTGAATTTGCCGGCGGGGCGTTCGGGCCGGGGCGTCGCCTTCAGGTAATTAAAGACCACATCGTCTGCAGTGAAAGCCCGGTCGCCGACCACGGCCTTGAACACCGGACCCTGGATCGGGTCCGCGCCGAACAGGGACAGGAAAGCATCCCCCATGGAAGCGCCTGCATAGTCCGTCCGCGTGCCGACACCGTGCAGGCGCGGTTCTCCGTTGGCGCCGCCGTAAGGCTTTGCCGCAGATGCACTTGCCTGCAGCTCCTGGGCAGAAGACAGATGGCACTCGGCGCAGTACTCCGTGAACAGGGTTTCACCCCGCGCGACCAGGGCCGGATCTGTTACGGGTGCCTGCAGCCGGGGAATCCCCCATGCGACATAGCGCGCCATGGCATCGAGATCCGGCTCACCCAGGCCGGTACCGCCCAGGCGTTCCCGGTGAACCACTGCCACAAACTCATGGGCATCGTGGTGCGTTGCACTGGCATGTAACCAGCCCCGCCCACCGACACCGCCGCGCAGGCTGGGGGTACGGCGTTCGCCCTCCACCGTGACCCACATGGAACCATCCATGCCGCCGCGTGGATGGCAGTTGTTGCAGGAACCTTCCCGGTGCGAACTCAGTTGCGGCAGCTTGTCGGGATTCGCGGAACTGAACAGGATCCGCCCGCGTCGCATCACGGGGTCCACCGGATCGGCGTCCACGAGCGGAATCTGCCCGATTTCCCTCAGGGCCGGATAACGAGGCACGGCCCGAATGTCGCGAGTGACACGCGTGGTTGTCACGTTAGAGGCACTGGCTTGGGGAAAGCGTTTCTTGCTGAGCCAGAAAGGCACATAGCCGGGCCGTGGCAGATCGCCGTCTCGCGCATAGGCCGAGGTGTCGATGACGGACAGAAAGGGACTGTTGTCGTAAGCGACGTAGCCGATCCTGCCGTCCGGTGTGAGAGCAATACCCAGGGGATTGTGGCCGGACAGCTCGTGGTGCCGCCGGGCGACAGAATTCCGCGTCGCGCCATCCAGTACCACCAGTTCATCGGAGGTGTAGGAGACATAGATGGTGCGCCGGCCGCCGCGTGTGTGGGCCAGGGATCGAATCTGGCCGGTCTGGAAGATACCCGTCTCGCCCGTGGGCAGAGTCGCGCCGTTCGAGGTCAGAATCCCCGGGCGCTCTGGGGCCTGTGGATAGGAATTCGGGAACTCCGCATTAGCATTGCGGTTGAAGCAGCGCTGGTACTCCAGGTCACGGTCGCGGACTTCCAGCAGCGTGTCGAGCTGACGGATCCGGGTGCGTTCGGGCCAGCGCGTGTCAAAGGGCAGGATATTGCTGGTCGTAATCCGGCCGAGATTGCGGTTCAGGCCGGCCTTGCGCATGTCACCTTCGAAAATCAGGAAAGGCACAATCACGCTGGACGGCACCAGGGCCTCCGTACCCTGGGGATTCAGGAAGGCACCCTGCAAGGCGGTAAACGGTGCCTCCATCTGCAGCTGCTCCGGATTCCAGCGGGCAAAGAAGGGTTGCAGCTGTGTGCAGGCCGCCTTTTCGGGATTGCCCGTGTCCACGACGGTGGCCTGATCCGTCAGCAGGGAAAAATCTTTCGCGCTGTGCACACTGATCCACGCTTCGTTCGCACGCATGGGCCCGCGGGGCAAAAAATGCGCAACATAGATGGATTGCCCATCGGGTGAGACGGACAGCGCCGAGGGCCGGCGACCCACGCTGAAGGTCGCGGCGCGGGAAAACCCCTGCTCGCGATAATCGAAAGCCGTAATCGAATCACCCACGTAGCTCGACACATACAGCCGCGAGCCGTCCGGCGACATCACCAGGTAGCGCGGTTCCCGGCCGACACCGTCCGCTTCGCCGAAGCGTTGCACCACCTGGCGCCGGGCCCGGTCCATCACCACGACCTGGTTACAACGCGGCGCGACGGTTACCGCATAGCGTCCGTCGGGGGTGATCACCATCCCCTGGGGAGCACCTGGCACGGCCAGCTCCGCGACCCGGCTGCGGCGCTGCGTATCGACGACGACCACGCGATTGCCGTCTGCATAGGGCACCCAGACTTCAGCCGCATCCGGAGTCACGGCAAGGGCCTGCGTATTGGCGGCTGCAAAACGCGTGCGCTGACCGCGCAACTGCAGACGGAATTCGATACGGCTCCCTGCCGCTTCGGTCCAGGCACTGCCATCCGCCGTCCCGATCCCCATCACGAAGCGCGAGACACCCTCCGGGGCGACACCGCCGACAAACAATTGCGGGGCGTCCAGCGCCGGCGCCCAGAGGTCGGTACTGAGATCGTAGACGACGTAGCCGGGGCCGAGGTCGAGTAGTTCCAGCTCCAGGTTCCGCAAACCTTCGTCGGTGTCGTTGATCAGAAACCATTCCAGCCACAGCAGATCCGGTCGTCGGGACGGCCGTTTGATTGCCACATCTGCGGACAGTCCGTCCAAGGCACCAGAAACTTTTGCGGCGCCAAACTGCGGCTGCTGTTCGACCAGGCCCGCGTCCGGATCATCTGCCGGCACGTTGACTTGCCGGAACAGGATAGGGGCGGCCGGGTCCAGGGACACATTGAAAATATGAGTTGCCTGCCCGGATGTATCCGCAATGCGCTGAATGGCGCCGCCCGGCTGAAGATTAAGAGACGCTCCGCAGGTCGGGTCGAGAGCCGGATCCCGGGACTGCGCCGCAGTGGCTTTGGAATCGCGCCGATCCGGGACCGAACACGCAACCAGAACGCAGAGCAAGGCCGCGAAACCAGTCGCCAGCAAATGTCGGGTCAAGCCGGACAAGTCGTCTCCCCCTTTGAGCGGTCCGGTACCAGACAAAAAGCCTGCGGACGAGCAAAATCTAACCCATGTCCTGCCGCGGATACCATCGCCCGCGAGCCTTGCTGGTAGTCTTGATCGAACCGTGGCCGCGCAGGGCCCTAGAAAAAGTATCCGGGTAAAGACATGGGCAAGACTTACGCCGCCATCGACGACAAGATCAGCGACTGGATCAACGAGCAACATATTTTCTTTGTGGGCACGGCACCCCTGTCCGGTGACGGCCTGGTCAATGTCTCACCCAAGGGTCACGACACCCTGCGGGTCCTCGACGAACATACGCTGGCTTTCCTCGACTACGGCGGCAGCGGAATTGAAACCATTGCCCACCTGCGTGAGAACCGGCGCATCGTGATCATGCTGTGCGCGATGGCAGGACCGCCAAAAATTTATCGCTTTCACGGCGACGGCGAGGTCATCACCCCGGTCGATGAGGCATTCGACGAATTAGCCTGCCAGTTTGATCGCAGCGCGTTGGGCATTCGCGCCATCATCAAGGTCAACGTCACCCGCATCTCTGATTCCTGCGGATTTGGCGTGCCCTTCTATGACTACCAGGGCGAGCGCCCGACTTCACCCAACTATATTCGGGTGAATGGCGCAGAAAAAATCCGCGCCTATCTAAAAGATGAAAATGCCCGGAGCCTCGATGGCTTGACGGGCCTTTCCCCCGCTGAGGCCGACGCTTATCAAGGGCCGACCAGCGGAGATTGAGGCCGCCACGCTAATCACTCGCCGTGCTGTTTTTGCTCGCTTTCCTATAGAATCTGGTCAACTCATCGTTAACGGAGTCCTGAGACCATGACACGCTGGCCAATAATTATCACAAGCCTTCTCAGCATCCTCGGTATTCAGCCTGCAATGGCAGATCACCAGTACCTGGTGGTCGACGGTGAAAATCTCCTGATGTCCGGCCCCTTCGAGCTGGTCATCCCCCGCCCGCCGGGCGCCAGGTTTGCCAATGTGCAGAACAGCCACACCAATTTTGGTATGGAACGTTTACAGACATCCCGGGGCGGATTTTTCGTTGACGACCGGATTCTGATTATCGAAGTTGAGACCACTGATGCTCCGGCCGGCACGATCGCCTACGAAAGGATGCCAGTCATTGAACTGGCCGGCCTGCAACTGCCCAGCCGGGCTGCCTGCCTGCCTGTGACCGAGGAACAGATCGACGCTGATGACGAGCCCTTGCTCGAATTCATGGAGCAGATCGGCTTTGACCCCCGCCCCGGCCTGTACGGCCGGCAGCTATTCCTGGCCAACAAAGACGGCACGGGCGAGGGCATCGCCCTCTATGCCAAGCGTGTCGATGACTGCGAAAACATCAGCGAGGCGGAACTGGACGTATTCGAAATGCAGTTTGAGGCGTTTGTAAAGCGCGTTCGTGAAGCTAACCCACAGGCTGATACGCGCCGCTTCGAAGACTGACAAAGCCGCAGGCGAAGGATTTCGCTGGACCTGTCAGTGGCCCTGATCTGGGCTCGCCGCTGACTTCAGCTGCAGCGCGTCTGCTTGCCGATAGCCATCGATCAGGTGAAGAGCTTGCCGGCCTTATCTGCAGCCCGCATCAGCCAAAGACCAGGCGCAGCCAGGCGAATCCAAGGCTAAAGACAGCAACGGTGGTAAGCGGTAAGCGCAGACCCGGATACCAGGCGGGCGTCACGCCCGCCAATACCGATTGACGATCTACGCCACTCATCACAGAAAAGCTGACAATCAGAACCGGGAAACCGATCCATGGTGGTAGCAAAACAGCGAGCCAACCCACCAGTGCCGGAATCACGCTGAGACCTAACTGCCGATCTCGCGCGCTATGGGTGGAGTGCATCGCCAGGCCCCAATGCACGGCGCCTACGAAAGACAGGACGATGGCCGCATAAAGCAACATGGCCTCCTCGGCCCAGGCTGCCAGGGCTGTCGGACCAAACCAGACAGCACCCGCCCCGGTCACGAAGGGCAGCAGCCCAAGGTAGCCCAGCCAGTAGGCAGGCCTTGGTGCAGGAAAGTCATTCATGATTCATGTCAGTCGCAAGGGCAGGTGCCGGAGCCGCCGGCCGGTGGCTGCAAATATGGCATTGGCCACGGCGGGCGCAATGCCGGGCGTACCCGTTTCACCAATACCGGCGGGCGGTGCTGCGGAGTCAATGATGTAAGTATCAATGACGGGAGTATCGGCCAATCTCAGCATCGGATAATCGTGAAAATTGCTCTGTTGCACAAAGCCCTCAGCCAGTTTGAGCTCACCATTCAAGGCTGCGTTCAAGCCGAAAATGATGGCACCTTGGAGCTGGGCATGCACGTTATCCGGATTGATGGCCGTGCCGCAGTCCACCACGCAGCTAACGCGATGGACCGTGATCCGATCGCCGCGCACGGAAACCTCTGCCACCTGACCAATGACCGAATCAAAACAGTCATGAATCGCGATCCCCTGGTGTCTGCCCGACGCTGCGGCGCCCCAGCCGGATTCACGTAGCAGTCGATCCAGCACGGCCAGATAGCGCGGACGATCAGCGAGCTGCCGGCGACGGAAAGCGGCTGGATCTGCCCCCGCCTGCTCTGCAAGTTCATCCATGAAGGATTCGACGGCAAAGACATTGTAAGAATTACCAACGGAGCGCCAGATACCCACAGGCAAAGCAGGATTGAGCGTGTGCAGACTCACGCGCACGTTTATCGCCCTATAAGGCCATGACACTGAACCGTCGCGGGTCTGGAATGGGCCAAAAAAGGCCATCTGTGCGCGGCGCATGGTGTTAGCCGCACCGTTGGTCACCGCGCGTGAGACCCATTCCGGTGCCAGATTGGCGAAAGCCTTGGACAAAATATGCTCGCTCAGATCAGGCCCGACCAGCGCATGATCCCAGGCAACCAGGCTACCGTCAGCATCCAGCCCGCCCTGCAGGCGATGCAGGGTCGCGCTGCGGTAAAAATCGTGCCTGAGTTCATCTTCACGGGTCCAGATGAGCTGGATGGGCGCATCAACTTGCAAAGCAATCGCAACGGCCTCGCTAATAAAATCCATCAGGGCGCGCCGGCCAAAACTGCCACCGGCAAAAGTCGTATTCACCTGCACCTGCGCCCGCGTCAGCCCCGTCAGGTCACAGGCCGCCTGTCGGGCCAGGTCTGGCGCCTGCACCGGCGCCCAGATTTCGCACCGGTCTGCTGTAAGGCGCACCGTGGCATTCATGGTTTCCATTGGCATGTGCGACAGGAAGGGCGTGGTGTATTCAGCCTCAATGACCTGGGCCGACGTGGCAATCGCCGCCTCCACGTCACCTTCGTCGCGCGCCTGCTTGCCCGAGCCCGACTCTAGCTCCTTGCGTTGCGCTTCGTAGAAACCCGCCATACTGAATTCGGCCATCGGACCGGGCTGCCATTCGGCCTGCAGCTTCTGGATTCCCTGGCGGGCCGGCCAGAAGCCTTCAGCGACGACGGCGACACCGCCCGACACCTGGAAAACCTGGCGCACGCCGGGCACGGCGACGGCCGCGTCCGTCGCGACTTTTATCAGGCTGTCGCCGAACCGGGGCGGCCGCAACAGCATGGCCGTCAACATGCCGGGCAGGCGAACATCGGTACCGAAAATTGCGTCGCCTGTAACCTTGTCAGGAATATCCGGGCGCGGCGTTGTCCTGCCTATCCAGCGAAAATCCGCAGGTGCTGTCAATGCCGGCTGTTCAGGCACCGGCAAGACAGCCGCCGCAGCCGCCAGCTCGCCATAGGCCAGTCGTTTCTCGTTGTTGAGATTGATCAATTCACCGTCGCCGCTGACGCTAACCTGGGCGGCGGAAATACCCCAGCGCAGAGCAGCTGCTTCGCGCAGCATCTCCCGGGCGGCGGCTCCGGTCAGGCGAATGGGTTCCCAGCGATAGCGCATACTGGCGCTCTCAGCCGTAACCTGCATCGGCGTTTGAAAGTGAGGGTGCACCGGCGCATGGCGGGGCTGGATCTGATCCGGCCGCACGCCGAGCTCTTCTGCCAGCAGGGTGACGAAACCTGTCATTACGCCCTGCCCCATCTCGAGCTTGTCGACCTGCAAAATTATTTGCCCGGCCGGCGTAATCTGCAGGTAAGCATTGGGCTGCAAGACATCTGTCGGAACGCCCGGCAAGCGCGCGGCGGAGTTATCGTCTGCGAGACTAAGAACCAGTCCGGCTCCGGCCAGGCCAAGCCCGCCCGCAATCACGGTCCGGCGCGTCAGCTCCATGCGCATGCCGACTGCCGTGGCCTGCTCATCGCGGGATCACATGACCATCGACGTCGTTGGAGCGACTGTTGTCTAACGATATCCGCACGATCGCACTGACGGGATCGAAAGACGCCGACACGGAGGTACCCCCAACCGGCAGATCGGCAGCAAGCAACACAGCAAAGACATAAGGCTTCATTCCCACTCCGGAGTCGGGCAACCAAGGACCATTTGCACCGGGTGATTCTATGCTGGCAGCCAGAAGCTGCCCAATATTCAGGCAGCGGGTTATATTCTGTCGATATAGGAGAAGGCATGCCATGAAGCTGACGCTGGTCATCGGCAATAAAAACTATTCCTCGTGGTCTTTGCGCGCCTGGTTATACCTGCACGCCATGGGTGTGGAGTTCGACGAAATTCGGATTCCCCTGGACCAGCCGGGCTATCAGGCGGCTATTCGCCAATACTCTCCCTCGGGTTACGTGCCGGTGCTGCTGGACGGTGAGGTCCGTGTCTGGGAAGCCCTGGCCATTTGTGAATACGTGGCCCAGCGCCAGCAACTGACCGCCTGGCCCGCCGAGCCGGCGGCCAAGGCCGAAGCCCTGTCCGTCGCTCATGAAATGCATGCGGGCTTTGCTGCCCTGCGCAACGAGTTTCCGATGAACTGCCGGGCGACCCTGACCGGGATTTCGCCCAGCGCCGCAGCGGCGGCCGATGTGCAACGGGTCAGTGATATCTGGAGCGGATGCCGCCAGCGACACGGCAGCTCGGGCCCTTACCTGTTTGGAGCCTTCGGCATTGCCGATGCGATGTATGCGCCCGTGGCCTTTCGATGCCGGACTTACGGACTGACGCTTGCGCCAGTGGCGGCAGCCTATGCAGACTGCCTGCTTGAACATCCGTCGGTGGCTGTCTGGCTCGCCGCGGCCAGGGCCGAGGCTGAATGCATCGTGGCCTACGACCAGCTGCAGGCCGATATCGATAAATAATTATTAACGATTCGTAAAAAACAATAAAATTGACAAAACAAGGCGCCGGGCTGACCCTTGGCCATTGCGCGATAAGGAGCTGACTCATGTGGATTCGCAAAAGCCGTAAGGATCGACTGCGGGGGACTCATACGCCCCTGCCTACCCAGGTGGTCTCCAATGGCGAGTTTCACCCGATGCCGCAGACGGTGGACCAGAAAATGGTCGAAGAAATGATCCTTTCCATGGCGGGCGAGTACGGCCGAAAACTCGGCCTGTCGCGGCGCGATTTTTTGCGTACATCAGGTGGTATGGCCACCGCCTTCCTGGCTATGAACAAGGTCTGGGGAGAAAACTTCCAGGTCAGCGAGGCCGAGGCACTGGAAAGTGCGGCCTTTGGCGAGCAGTGGCCGAAAGACCAGTTTATTTTCGATGTCCAGACCCATCATGTGAAAGACAGTATGGATGGGCCCCTGGCGTTTCGTAAGCAGACGGGACGACTCGGACTCAATCCAATCCTCGCGGAAGTCGCCCCCAAGAGCGGCGACCTGCACCGGGCGAATTATCTGAAGGAAATCTTTCTTGACAGTGACACGGTCATGGCCATGATTTCCGGTGCGGCCATCGGACCCCGCGAACACTATGCTCTGCCCGTGGAAGACATGGTGGACACGCGGAACGTTTTGAACAAAGTAGCTGGCTCACAGCGCATGCTCAGTCACGGACTCGGTGATCCAACCCAGGAGAACGCCTTCGACGATGCCGAATACCAGGTGAAAGAATTGGGTATCGACGGCTGGAAGTTTTACACGGGCAACCCGATGGGAGCCTGGCGGCTGGATGACCAGGAAGTGGGGCTGCCCTATCTGGAAAAGATCAATTCCCTCGGCGTCGCCAACCTGAGCATGCACAAGGGCCTGCCCCTGCCGGGCCGGGATCCGAAACAAAAGCCGAAGGACAAGCCCAAGGGCTGGTACTGGATGACGGACGATGTGTTCCCCGCCGCCAGTCAGTTCCCCGACATGAATTTCATCGTCTACCACTCAGGCATGAAAAACATGGTGTCAACACTGCCGCCCGGGAAGAGCGGCATCGGTGAGGACGGTTACCTGGCCTGGACCACGGACTTCTGCAAGGACGCCGAAGCCAACCCGGCTGTCACGAACGTCTACGCAGAACTGGGTACAGTGTTCGCGTTCTGCGTGGTCACGCACCCGGAAATTGCCGGCCACCTGCTGGGCCAGCTGATGCAGAGTTATGGCCCGGACCGGATCCTGTGGGGCACAGATTGCATCTGGTGGGGTTCGCCACAATGGATCATTGAAGCCTTCCGCCGCTTCCAGATTCCGGAATCACTGCAGGAGCGGTTCGGTTACCCGGCCCTGACCGCACAAGACAAGGAAAAGATCTTTGGTCTGAACGCGGCCAAGCTCTACGGCATTGATGTGGACGCTGCGCGCACCGCCTTTCCGAATGATCAGCTGGCTGCCGTCAAACAGACCTACCGGGAGTCCGGGGGCGAGCGCACGGACACCGCCTTCGGCTGGGTGGCCGCATGACACGCCTGGCCACCATCGGCCTGATCGCCGGCTGTCTGTTACTGGGCATGGCGACGCCCGCGAGCGCCCAGGTGCCGGAGGAAGAAAGCGCCCTGGCTGTCAACAACTGCGCACCCCGCGGTGAATTACGGGGCAATGCAGAGAACGGCAAGGCACTGCATGGGGAGCATTGCGCGGAATGCCACGGCGAGACGGGCAAGACCGACATCATCGTGATGCATATGGACGAGCCGCCGAAGGATGAGAGCGACCCGGTGTACATGAAGACCCTGACGGATGCATTTCTGTACCTGGCTATTTGCCAGGGCGGAGAAACCGTCGGGCGCTCCATCGTCATGCCCGCGTGGGGCGACTATTTTTCCGATCAGGAAATAAAAGACTTGGTCGCTCACATCCGGAGTTTTTCCGGCACCTGAGCCGCGGAGCCCTGCTATGGAAACTGCCTTCAAAGAACGCACGCCCATCGAGGCGACGCATTACACGCGCCTCGAGGCACAGCCGGTCACCGGCACCTTCGGCGCCTGGGTCAGCAAGGTGCAGCTTGCCGATGCGATTGACGACGACGAACTGTTTGAGGAAATTTATGCTGCGTGGCTGAAATACCAGGTGCTGTTTTTCAGGAACCAGGAACTCACCCCCGACCAGCAACTGAAACTGGGCGAACGCTTCGGTGAAATTCAGAAGCTGGGCTATGTAGGCAGCCTGGAAGGCCATGAAGGCGTCTGGGTGCAGGAGTATCCGGACATGTATGAAGGCCCGGTCGCCGACATCAACTGGCACTCGGACAGCTCCTTCAGGACGCCAACCCGCGGTTCGCTGCTCTATGCACTGGATGTCCCTGTGGGAGCCGGCGCTACCGTCTGGGCGGATCAATGCGCCGCCTATGCTGATCTGACGCCTGCATGGCGCGAGTTTCTCGATGGCCTGAGTTGTATTCATGACAACATCACCCTGAACCCCTACCGGGTGCTGGACCAGATCGGCGGCAAAGCCATGGGAGACATGCGCAAGTTCCTGCCACCCACAGAGCATCCGCTGGTCTGCACGCATCCGGAAAGCCAACGACGCTTTTTGTTTGTATCAGAGCTAATGACCCGTGAGGTCGTCGGTATGGAGCGTCTGGAAAGCCGCGCCGTTCTGGATTTCCTGTTTGCTCACCAGACGCGCCCTGAATATCAGGCGCGCCTGCATTGGGAGCCAAAGACCCTGGCACTGTGGGATAACTATTCGACCCTGCACCGGGGCATTTTTGATTTTGGCCAGCAGCATCGGCTGATGCACCGGGTTTCATTCAACACCCCCTGGGTCAGTCAGGCTTAAGGGCAGCTTTGCTGCCGGCGCCCGACGGCTCACAACGATGGACCTCAAGCAGCTGCGACATTTCTGCGCCATTGTGGACAACGGCAGTTTTCGCAAGGCTGCCGATAGCCTGCACATCACGCCACCCGCCCTGAGCCTGTCCATCAAAAGACTGGAAGCCGAGCTGGGCCTCAACTTGCTGGACCGAAAACCGGGACGCGTACTGGCCACTGCCTTCGGCCGTTCTCTGTATGCCAGTGCACAGCGCATTGATTCAGAAGTACAGTCGGCCCTGGCCCAGCTGAATGCCCTGCGCGGAATCGGTAGCGGCCGCCTCGCCGTGGGCATTATTCCCTACGGTATTCAGGCCCCCATGGGCAAACTCATCGGTAGCTTTTGCGACCGCTATCCCCAGCTGGACGTGCAGATAGCGCTGGGCTCATTCAGCTTCCTGGCGCCCCGCCTGGAGGCCGGCGAACTGGATTTTTTGATCACCGAGATTCAGGACAGCACGTCGGGCCTGCAGCAGGAAGCTCTGTTCAGGCTGCGTTACGCACTCGTGGCCGGCAAGGGACACCCACTGGCCGGCAAGCGGAACATCAGCCTGGGCCAGGTCCTGGACTATCGCCTGGCATTCGCGGGCACGTGGCGGGTAGTCATCGACAACTGGGAGGAAACATTTGCCGCGGAAGGCCTGGCCCCTCCGACCTCGGCCATCGGCGAAGCCACGGATGAGTTCTTTCTGGACCTGATTTCCAACTGCGACGCCATCTCAGTATTGCCGATGATCGGCAGCATTCGCGATGCGATTGACTCCGGCCGCCTGGCAGAGCTCCACGTGCCCGCAGCAGACTGGTCCAGCACCGTGGGCCTGGCCTACCGTGACGCAGAGCAGCTCTCGCCGGATGCCCGCCTGTTGCTGGATGAGACCCGCGGCGCGCTGGCCGCCCTGCAGCCGTGAGCGCCCGGGCTTGCCTTTGGGGGCGGATTCGAATCTATACTATGATCTCGCTCGAAAACGACTTGCATATTAAAGAGCGTACCCTGATTTTTTTCCTGATAGATGAGGCCTGACATGAAGAGTGTTATTAAGATTTCCATTGGGTTGCTGGTGCTGATTGCCGCCGGTGTGGCCGTTGCCGGCCTGCACAGCGAGGGCGACGGCCTGCCGAAGGGCAATGCTGGCGATGGTCACTGCATGCATAGCCTGCAGAACCTGATGATGGATGCATCGGTGAAATCCTGCGAATCACCCGCCAGTGTAGAAGGTTGCAAGACCATCGGCAGCACAGACGACAACAGTGATGCTGTCCACGGCGCCGGTGATTGCCCCACGGAAGGCGCACTGGCCACTTGTGACACGGGTGACGTGAAGTTCGTTTACTACTCGGACGACGGCCAGCTGGGTGGCCTGGAAATCGGTTGCGGTTTCCAGGGCGGCGACTGGATCACGCCCTAAGCTGACACGCTAAAGCATGACAGCGAAAAAGCGGCGGGTTTCCCCGCCGCTTTTTTTTGCCCGCTCAATCTCGAATGCCACGAATCACAGTATTGATAAGTCGCGCGTTATCCCAGTCTTCTGCCAGCGGCGCCATGCCCGCAAAAGGGCCAAGACGGACCACGACCAAATCCAGTTCTCGGGACACATAAACCCTTTGCCCGCCATAACCCAGCAACAGGAATAAGTCTTCGGCGAGAAACTCCTCCTCACTTTGATAGTCGCGTGACTCCTTGGGCGGCGCCTTCTGGCTCAGACCTTTCCCCAACCAGGTGAAGTACCCGTAGCCGGGATACTGCTCACTGGGCTGCAACATTTCCTCAAGCCACTGCTCAGGTAAGACCTGTTGCCCGTTGAAAAGCCCACCGTCCTTCATCATGACGCCCACTTTGGCCCAGTCCAGGGGCGAAGCCAGCAAACAGCAGGCAGTCATAGCCATGCCATCTTTGCGATCCAGCCAGAGCTCCGCGTACTGCCCGCCCATCGGCCCCCAGAGTCGCCCTTGCAAATAGTCGGCGTAAGCCTGCCCCGCTGCGCGCTCGATAATCATGCCTGCCAGCTGGGCATTGACGTCGTTGTAGTCAAAGCGGCTCCCCGGCTCCCACGCCAGGGCGGTGGCCAGCACTACCGGGCTGCGGTCACTGCTGTTAAGAAAGCGAAAGGATGAGTCCCGGGCAAAAGGATTCAGCGTAAATCGATACTGGGCCAGGCCGCTGGACATCACCAGCAGGTTCTTAAGGCTAATTTGACCACGCGGATCATCAGCCCATTCGGGCAGGTAGCGAGCCACCGGATCGTCGACTGAATCGATAAAGCCATCCTCGATGGCCAGCCCAAGCATCATCGCGGTCATGGTTTTCATCATGGACTGCGACTGGGTCAGGCGATTTCTTTTCCAACCTGATCGATACCATTCTCGTTGCAGCTTGCCGCGATGAACCACCAGCAGGGCGAAGGAATTCTGGGCTTCTGCCCAGGCCTGAGCGTCGTTCAGGGCTGCGGCGCTGATAGTCTCTTCGCCTGGCGTTGGCTTCGGGAAAAAAGAGCTCCGGGCGCTCTGGATAGCCACGGTTGGAGAAAAATTCATGCGGTCTGGCTGCGGATGGGTGATCAGGTCCCACCAGCGCCGCCAGTAAGGCGGATCCTGCCAGTAATCGAAATTGAGATAGGCAAAGCCAATCACCAGGACCAGGCACGCCAGCTGCAGCAATCTTTTAAACATGATTAAGCCTTTGACGACCGGACCGCCAGCTGCCAGTCGAGTAGAAGTTCCACCTCATTCCACAAATCCCCGAATGCCCGCCCCGGCGAGCGTCCGGCACATCCAGGCCATAGCTTGCCCTGCCCTGAGGGTCCAGGTCCCATAGCAGGGTGCAAAAGCCCTCCCGGGCCGCCAGCCAGGCCAGATTTACGCTGGTGGTGGTCTTGCCTACGCCGCCCTTGATATTGTAAGTCGCTAGAATTAAAGGAATTTCTTCTAATTAAAGCGGCACCGAAGCCGCGCCCTAAGTTGAATCCACGCCGCCACCAGGGCCGAATTACATTCCTAAGTAGTGATGGCCGGCGCTGAGGTGCGCATGCCCCGTTTAACCCAAGGGGGTCCGCGGCGGTGATTATCCCACGCGAACTGCCTCTAACCGGCAAACGATCTGCCCATGTCGAACGCCTCCTTCGGCATATCAGCAGATCAACGCATATAGGTCAGGTATGATTGCTGTTACTCAGCCATATGGCATGGCTCGTCCGCGAGCGCTTAAACAGCGGACGGTTGCTGCCTCACGGGAACCATCTTTGTCTGAAGAGAAACCCATTCTCGAACGGGTCGCCGAGGGCGATCAGGCCGCTGTAGGCGATTTCATCAGCCGCTACGGGGATCTGGTGTGGTCGCTGGCGCGCCGCTATCTTGGCAATCATGCAGAAGCCGAGGATGCTGTTCAGGAGATCTTCATCGAGATCTGGAAAAACGCCGGCCGCTATGATCGCAATGTAGCCAGCGAAGTTGCGTTTATTTCCACCATCACCCGGCGCCGGCTGATTGACCGATTACGCCAGTTCGGCCGTCGCCCCGGTATGGAATCCATCGATGACCAGATAGGCGCGAACCAGCCGGCCGTGCCGACGACCCTGGATGACGATGCAGAAGTCGCCCAGGTCGAACGCGTCCTGCTGGGCATGGAACCCAAGCATCGTGAAATTCTTTCCATGTCGCTGTACGAAGGCTACAGCCACAGTGAGATCGCTTCCGCCCTGGACATGCCTCTTGGCACCGTCAAGACGAGGGTTCGCAGGGGCCTGATGCATGTCAGGGAGCAACTTAAGCTCGCCGACGAACTCGATGGCTCAGCCGAGGGGACCTCAGCATGAGCCAGTCCAGCCAGAAGATTGATCGCCTGGAGCAACTGCTCGCCGACGAGGCTTCTTATGGTCTCGACCCAGCCACTGGTGCTGAGGTAGAGGAACTGATGCAGTCTGGCACCGGCCTTGAGCGCGATGATTTCATGCGGGTAGCAAGCCTTACTCAGGTTGGGCTCCTGCATCAGGACAGGCAATCTGCCGAAAGAATGCCCGCTGAATTGCGCGAGAAAATCTCGCAGCAGGCACGCGATTTTTTTAGCCAACGGCCGACGCAAAAAGAATTCTCGTCGGTCACGGATATCAAGTCTGCGCGCAAGCCCCACGAAGCATCCGCCCCAGCCGCACCGGCGAGGAACTGGCTGAATGCTGATCGTGCAGGCTGGGCTGTAGCGGCCACCCTGCTGCTGGCCTTGTTCGTACTGCGCCCAGATCAGGCACCCCCATCCGCAGAACCAAGCCTAACTCAGCAGCGCGCCGCGCTTATGGCCTCTGCTGATACGGTGATTGCTCCGTGGGCCACCGGTATTGCCGCCGATGGCTATGAAGAGGTCACCGGAGACGTCGTCTGGAGTGACAGTGAACAGGCCGGTTATATGCGCTTGTCGGGGCTGGTCGCGAACAATGCAGACAGCGCCCAATATCAGCTTTGGATTGTCGATCCGGATCGGGATGAACGACCGGTGGATGGCGGTGTTTTCGACGTGCCTGCCGGGGTTGATGAAGTGATTATCCCCATCGATTCAAAACTGGATATCAGCGCGCCGGCTGCCTTCGCCATCACCCTGGAACAACCCGGTGGCGTGGTCGTGTCCGCCGGACCTTTACTCGTCGTCGCCCCGGTAACCGGCTAAGCCGCACTCTCGGGCCGTTCAGCAGCTCCTGCTGACCGAAAAGCTCCTTCCCTTCAGCAGACCCCATCCCGGCTCAGGCCGGTTTGCTTCCTTATTCAGCCGTGACTTCAGCAGGCATAAAAAAGCCGGCGCTGGAGGACAGGCGCCGGCCTTGAATCAGGGTGGCTTCCGGGGCGACCCCAAACCGCATAGGGGGGATCTCGGTAGGAGGGGGGACGCGATACAAGGACCGCCCCGGCTGCCATACTCTGCTACGTATGTCCCTACAGGGGGGGAAGTGGGGACACGTGTCGTGGCAGAGTAAAGTAGATTTCGCCGCCGTCATTCAATTGGATTCATTCCAAGCAAAGAAATAAATGCCTGATTCTAATAAGAGAAAAAACGGCGGCAGTGAAGACCGAACAGAAACCAGCAAGGCGGAATTCAAGGCTGCAACCCCGAATCTGCGGGTAGACCTGGTCAACGCCCAGTATCGCCTCAAGGATGCGGCCTTTAGCGTCATCATCCTGTTAGCCGGCCCCGATCGGATCGGCTGCGAGCAGGTGGTAGACCGGCTGCACGAGTGGATGGACGGCCGCTACCTTGATACCTGGTTCGCCGATAAGCCATCCGACGAAGAGGCCAGTCGCCCCCGTTTGTGGCGCCTGTGGCGAAACATGCCGGCCAAAGGCCGCACGGGAGTGATGGTCGGCGCCACATTAACGGACATCATCGGCGAACGACTCGGCGGCAACTCCAGGAATGGCGATGGCGCCCTCAGCCGGCTAATCGAACACTTCACGGCGCTGGACCGGCTATTGCTGGCTGATGGCACCGTCGTCCTCAAATTTTGGCTGGATATCCCGGCGAAGGCGATGAAAAAGCGCCTGAAGGATTTCGCAGAGAACAATGCCCCTTACGTTGAAGATCTCGATTACGTAATCCTGAAACATTACAAGGCCGCCCAGCCCATTATCAGCGAGCTGCTGACCCGCACCGGTGTGCAGCTGCCCTGGCTGGAGATTGATGGCCGGGACGAACGGGCCCGGGACCTGCAGATCGCCCGGAAGGTACTGGAAGCAATTGAGAGTCGCCTGGACAAGGCGCCCGCAGTGGCTCATGAGCCGGGGATCAGTGAACCCGTGCCGTCCCACCTTGATGCGGTGGATCTGGGCGTGAGTCTGGCCTACACAGATTACCGCGAATCCATAGAAAGGCTGCAAGGCCGCCTGCATGGGCTTTCCCTGGAAATGCGCCGGCAGGGCCTGGGCGTTGTGCTGGCTTTCGAGGGGTGGGACGCAGCCGGGAAAGGTGGCGTAATCCGACGCATCGCCCACGCGATGTCTGCGCGCGACTGCAAAGTGATGCCGATTGCTGCACCCACTGATGAGGAACTGGCGCATCACTATTTATGGCGCTTCTGGCGGCGTCTGCCGCGCGACGGCCACATGCGAATCTTCGACCGCAGCTGGTATGGACGCGTGCTGGTTGAGCGTGTCGAGAAGCTGGCACAGGAATCTGAATGGCGAAGGGCCTATGACGAAATCAATGATTTCGAAAACCAGCTCCTGGAACACGGGCACCTGGTGCTCAAGTTCTGGCTGCATATCGACCCCGACGAGCAGCTAAAGCGCTTCAAGGCCCGTGAACAAACACCCTACAAGAAATACAAAATCACCGCAGACGATTACCGCAATCGGGAGCAGTGGCCGGCCTATATCGAAGCGCTCAACGAGATGGTCGAACACACTTCCAAACCGGCGGCCCCGTGGCACCTGATCGCCGCCAATGACAAGCGCTGGGCGCGGGTCAAAGTGCTCGAAATTCTGTGCGATAGCCTGGAAGCGGCGCTAAGCCAGGGCAAGAAGAAAAAGTCAGACTGATACTGCCGCAATCAATTAGCGGGCATGTCCCGGGCCGGCGGCGGCGCAGCCCGCGCCAGATTTGCCAAATTCCATTGCATCCGGGTCAGATAGTCCCCTGAGGCGGGACGATTGGCCACAAGATCAAAAGCGGCACTGCGCAGCCCCTCTTTCTCCAGCAACTCCACGGTAACGGCGTAGGGCTCGCGTTCCCAGATCAGGACGCGCGCTGCGTGCTCAGCCAGCAAGTCGCGCAGCTGCCGCAAATCGCCGTCACCCGGCACCACATCCGGCTCCCAGCGAAGGCTCCGGGCCGCTGTGGTGAATCGCCTGGCCAGATACTGGTAAACCGGATGGGAATACAGGATGCCCTGCTCTTCAATAGCAGCAAAGGCGTTAGTTAGCTGCTCATCCAGGGCCAGCAGATCACGCTCCAGAACACTGAAGTGCGACTCGATCTCAGCCTGTTTTCCAGGTCGATAGGTGACCAGCGCATCCCGAATAGCCCGCGCCTGCTCCAGGGCCAGCTGCGGGTCCAGCCAGGTGGCAGATGCCATCGCGCCATGACTGTGATCGCCCTCGGGACCATGACTGTGCGTAACGTCCTCAAGCCGGATCAGGCGATCGCGAAAGCCCCGGGAAGTGTTGACCACCCGATTATTGGGCAGACTGGCTGATTCAACCCACCGGGCATATCCGGCACCGTTCAGCAGAATCAGGTCCGCTTGCTGAAAATCGATGATCGTTGCCGGGCTTGGCTGCCAGCTTGCCGGGTCTGCGTCTGCCGGCACCGGCAGACTGACCCGCACGAGATCGCGACCAATTCGCTCGGCGAAATAGGCCAGGGGATAATTGACGGCAAAGATGGACAAGCGAGCATCCACGGGCGCCTGCTGAACGGCATCACTCGAATCCCGGGAATCGCAGCCCGATAGCAACAGCACGGCAGCCACCATGAGGCCGGGCAGCGAACGGTAGCCGCGGAAGTTCAGGCTGGAAGTGATGCGGGGAAAGGCTGGCAACTAATGATCTCCTGCGTGTTGGCAGGAGTCTAGACCATCGTCGCCGATAAGAGCACTCTCGCTGATACTAATCAGGGAGCCTGACGCACTGCTGAAATTCGACTGGCAATATCGCGGCTGAACTGCTCCACAGCCGCATTCATAGCCGCGACAATGGCGGCTGCGTCACGGGCAGATGCCTGGGCCTGGTAACGATCGCGGCGAGGCTGCAGGATTAATTTTTGATCACGGTCCTGGATACCCCACTGAACTTCCAGAACGACCAGTCCATCGGCATCAGCCCCAAAGGCGTTGACGCGGCCCAGCAGGCGGTAGTCCGCTCGCAATCTCGAATCCCAGGGAAAGGGAATTACGGTCAGGTCACCAACCAGTTGATCGACGTTGGTGGCAACAACACGGGGCAGCGCCACCTC
Organism: uncultured Gammaproteobacteria bacterium; assembly: GCA_937921935.1. Lineage (GTDB taxonomy): Bacteria > Pseudomonadota > Gammaproteobacteria > Steroidobacterales > J054. The sequence continues at coordinate 23,650 of CAKZWQ010000010.1, forward strand.
CAGGGGCTCCGCCCAGCGATTGAATTCATCCAGGCGAACCGCACCACCGCCTGACTGAGTCACCAGCTGCGGCCGCTGCAGATACGCCGGCAGGTTCAGCGGGCCCAGACCCAGAATCTCGCTGCCCTCGGGCGCGCTGGATACTGTGCCGCGAATGGGCTCCAGCGTATAAAAATCTACCGGCGGCGAAGAGCCACAACCGACCACCAGCAGCACAGTCAGGATCAATGTGATTTTCTTCAGCATTCTCTACTCCGACTTGTCGCGCTTGCCACGAAGCAGGGCCTCGGGATTCTGTTCCAGGTAGTCCATGAAGATCCGCAGGGAGCGCGCCGCTTCGCGCACTTCGCGCAAGGTCGTCGATACATCCCAGTCCAGACTGGTGTCACCACCAATCTGACGACTCACGGCGTCGAGCGTATCCTGAGCGGAGGCCAGCGCATCGTCCAGCCGCTGAATCGCCGGCTTCACCTCGGCGATTATGGGCCCGACCTGACCGTCGATGTTTTCTGCCAGTTGAGCGAATTCGCCAGCCGCAGCACGCACCTCAGTCAGCGTAGCCTGCAAAGACGCGCTGAGCTGCTGGGTGTCCGGACTGTTGATGAAGCGGTCCAGGCCAACCAGAGCATCGCGCAACTCCTTGGAGTTGGCCAGTTCGTCCAAGCCCTGCAAAGTGCCCTGGATATCTTCGACCAGCTGATCGAAATCCAGCTTGGCAACAAAGTTCTGCAGGTTTTCGACAATCTGCTGGGTGTTAGACGGGATCGTAGGCACCTCGATTTCGATATCGTCCTGTAGCAGTGCCCGATAGACTTTCTCGGTATTCGGCAGCAGATCCAGCTCAACCACTAACTGTCCGGTTACCAGGCTCTCTATTCCAAGTCGCGCGCGCAGACCGGCTGCCTCAAAATCTTCCTCGTCTATCATGCCAATGGCATCCTTGGGTAATAGACTGCCGTCTTCGATGAACTGCCAGACACCCGGGGTAATCTCCAGCTCGGTCCGCACGACCGTATCAAGGGTCTTTATATTACCCAGCAGGGAAATTTTACTGACAAAGCCAATTCGAACACCGCGAAACAACACATTAGAGCCGACCCGAAGCCCTTTCACCGACCCGGGGAAATAGGCAACGACGTTCTCCGTCCGCGCAAACAGCTGCTGGCCACCAAAAATTGATACGCCCAGCGCCAGCAGCGCGACAGCGCCGACGACAAACCCGCCAATCAGAGTAGGATTAGATTTCTTGCTCATGCCGCATCCACGTTCCTGGCTGCCATACCCCGTTGCAGGAAGTTTCTCACAACGAAGTTCGGATGATGATCTCGTAGTTCTTTCGGGTCGCCCGTCGCCAGCTGGGTCTTGGTATCCGCATCGAGGAAAACGCAACTATCGGCGATTGCGAAAATACTTGCCAGTTCATGGGTAACCACAACAATAGTGGTTCCCAGGGAGTCTCGAAGCTCCAGGATCAGATCGTCCAGGAGCTTTGCGCTGATGGGATCCAGGCCGGCCGACGGCTCATCAAAAAAGAGAATGTCAGGATCCATGGCCATGGCCCGCGCCAGCCCGGCCCGCTTCTTCATACCCCCTGATATCTCACTCGGATAAAAGTCCTCGAAACCTGCCAGACCCACCAGCGACAGTTTGTAAGAGGCCACTTCCCGGATTTCAGCCGCATCGAGATCTGTGTACTGCTGCAAAGCCAGGCCAATATTCTCGGCCAGGGTCATGGAACTCCATAGGGCGCCGGACTGGAACAAGGTTCCGAACTTGCGCTTGAGTTGCTCCTGCTCAGCGACGGGGCTCGACCAGAAGGGCGTCTGGTCATAGTAAATCTCACCGACTTTCGGACTCTTCAAACCGATCAGGATTTTCAGCAGGGTGCTCTTGCCACAGCCACTGCCGCCCATAATGACGAAAATCTCCCCTCGCCGGACGGCGAAATCCAGCTTCTCCTGAATCAGGAAATCCCCGTAGGCCATGGTCACGTTGTCGACCCGGATGTGATTCTCAGCCGTCGCCACCTCAGATCCCCAGGTTGATATAGATAATGGTCAGTACCGATGCGCTGATGACGATAAGGACAATCCCCATCACGACAGCCTTTGTGGTGCACTGGCCGACGGCCATCGCACTGTTACCGCAGGCCATGCCCTGCTGACACCCTGCCAGGGCAACAAGAATCCCATAAACGAGGCTTTTAAAAAGGCCGCCGAACAGACTATTCAGTTGCACCGCCCCCAAGGTCTGCTCGACATATTGCACAAGGCTCACATCGAGCATCATCACACCAACCACGGTACCCCCCAGAATGCCCATCAGACTGGAGTACAGGGTCAGAAGCGGCATCATCAGAATCAACGCAAACACCCTCGGGGTAACCAGAAAGTCAATCGGATTGATGCCCATGGTCGTCAAGGCATCAACTTCCTCGTTGACTTTCATGGTGCCGATCTGGGCCGCATAGGCGGCACCGGTGCGGCCCGCCATGATGATTGCTGTCATGATCGCCGCCATTTCACGGACCATGGCCAGCGCCACCAGGTTCGCTGTAAAGATGCCGGCGCCGAACATTTGCAGCTGCATAACACCGACAAACGCGAAAATCATGCCAATCAGGAAACTGATCAGGCTGACGATAGGAAAAGCATCTGCCCCCGCTTCCTGGATATGCAGGGCAACATCTGATTTCAGGTACGTGGCTTTGCCGCTGATAAAACGGCGGGCGGATAAAATGGTATCGCCCACGAAGGTCAGCAGATCCCGGCCACCTTCCCAGACTTCGATGGCGCCATCGCCAACCTGCTGCAATAGTGGTTTGCATTCTTCCGAACGGCGCGCCCCTTCGCGCTCTTTGACGGCCAGGGCCAGGGCAATCAGCTTGGTGGCACCCTCAGGCAATCCGGAATCGTCGACTTGAACCCCGTTGGCTTCGGCGCTCCTGTGGATCAGCATCAGGGTCGTAATCAGACCCGTATCCCAACTGCCCAGCCCGCTGGTATCAAAAGCGATGGCTGAAGGCTTGGGGCTCTTGCGCAACTCGTCGAGCACAGGATCGGGGCCGGGCAGACCATGGGTAAGCATCCAGTCCCCGGCAAAGGCGATCCGCAACATGCCTGCTTCGGCAGCATCCGTTGTGAGCGCTGCTGCACTCATTGGGTCACCGGCCCTGCGCCTATCTTTCTATTGTTTGGCAAAGCAATCCCCTAGATATCAGTACGTTAGCACAAGCACCACCGCAGAGCGACAGGCTGCACTGCCCATGAGACCGGCAGACCAGACGGACCGAGTCCAACCTCGATGACCTGAACCATTGCCGCCGGGCTACCGGTTGAGCGCCCGCGCTTCAGCCGTTACAGTCATAACTACTAAAGTATTCTTGCACGGAAGGAAAACAAGATGATTTTCTTAATTCGTTTGGCGGTAGTCACATCACTATTGCTGATGGGTGGCCTGGCCCAGGCGCAGCAGACCGGTGATCTGTTCGTCTTCCCGAATAACGGCCAGGACCAGGATCAACAGGATCTGGACACATTGCAGTGCCAGCGCGTAGCTCGCGATAGCACAGGTTTCGATCCATCCCAGCGCCCGCAGGCCTCCTCGGCACCGCCGCCGGATGAGTCATCCAGCACGGGGCGCAGCGCAGCGGGTGGCGCCGCCCTTGGTGCAGCCGCCGGCGCACTCATCAGCGGCAATAGAAACGCTGTCATTGGAGGTGCCGCGGCCGGCGGCTTGCTTGGCGGGGCGCGCAGCAGTCGTAACAACAGACAGAACGATCAACGCCAGCAGCAATGGGAACAACAGCAGATGGCGGAGTACAACCGCAATCGCTCCAACTGGAATCGCGCATTTTCAGGCTGTATGGAAAGCCGCGGCTACACGATCAGCTAAGAACAAGGAGAATTCAAAATGCGTTACTTGATTACTGCGGCAATAGCCACCTTCTCCCTTGCAGGCGGGTCCGCGCTGGCAATGGACACGGATAAGATCATCCTTTGCGCGACCACCGAGGTACAGGACTGCCTGGTTACCCAGGGTTGCGAACAAGTGCAACCCGAAGATGTCGACGTGCCGACTTTCATGCGCCTGAACCTGCGCAAGGACCGGATTGAGGTCGGCGATCAGAGCGTTGCTATCGAACGCAAAGAAGAAGTGGAGAATCGGCTGATCATGCAGGGCGCCGAAGACGGCTCAGAGAACCGGCCGGACGGCGTAGGCTGGACGATATCGGTAAGCAAAGATACTGGTCGATTCGTTGCGACCCTCGCAACAGAACAAGCCGGCATCATTCTGTTCGGGGCCTGCACCGAAATCTGACTGCAAAGTCAGCGACAAAAAAGGGCGGCCACTGGCCGCCCTTTTTTATTTTGCACGGAAACTAATTACCTGGATGCATCAGCTGCAGACGCCACTTCGTTGCGCTCCAGTTGTTCGCGCACCGCCTCGCCCATCCACTTCATGAAATTGCTGTGACCGGCGATGCCATTCTTGTTGAACTTGAAGTCCAGGCCTTTCAGGTCTTCGCGTAACTTTGCCTGAATGGTACGGGTTCCGATCAGGTTGGTGACCACCAAGACCTGCTTGCCATCAGCCTGGGCCCCTTCAACCATGGCCCGCAGCTTGGCGACATTTCGGTCGCGAATCGACTTGGGTGCGTCGTCCTGCAGCGTAATCGCCTCTACATTCGCAAAGTCTCCATCTTCACGAACTATCTTCGCCAGAGTAGCCAACTCTGCCAGGACCTTCTGATTATCCTCTTCAAAGCTCGGTCCATGCGCCGCGATGATGACTACCTCATTGGCGGGGTCCTCACTGATATCCATGGCGTGATCCAGCAGAATCTCGGCGACCAGCGGATTATCACCCGGGGGATTCGCGATCAGGATCTGCGCACTGGTCTGGACCTGGGGCACGGTGGCATAAGACGCTTCGTCATACTGCCCGAAAATGTACTGCCACTGCCGCATCATGGTGTTGTATTTCGTTGAGACGATAGGCACAACAACAATGGTCTTAACCCCTGCCGCTTCGAGATCCTTGACGCCCCAGCGGATGTGATCGGACATCATCATGCTCATACCGGCGGCCATGGCCGTCGGAAAAATGGTCGCCATGGGCTGCATTTCTTCCTTGAATGCGGCATCCCCGCGCTCGCGAAAACCATGCATCAGCAGCAGCAGGCCCTGTTCGCCGCTCACTGCCGCATTGCTCAGGTACCACTCGTAGTTGGAACCCATCATTTCCATGCTGAGATCGATCTCGGCATCGCTGTAGTCGGCAAACAGCGGGATGTTCGCGCGCAGCTCGTTGGCCATTGCCGGAGTGACGTTGTGCTTCATGCCATAAAGGCGGCGGCCTTTATCGTCACGCTGCTCGCCCATGGCCATCATGTCGCCACCGGAATGATCCATCTTTGAATGGTCCATCGTGGAGTGGTCCATTTCCTGTTGGGCGTGGGCACCAGCCTGGGCTGACAGCGGGGCGATCAGCAGCACAGCCGTCCCGAGAAGCGCGGCAGCCAGCCGCGGGTGCAATTGTTTCAACTGAGTCATATCCACCTCGTTCTGAGTCAACGTTGCCGCGAGCTCGCAGCCTATGGCTAAGATTCTATCCATAGACCCCGTCGCCCGGAGGCCCCGTGTGTCAACAGTATGTCAACAACAGGCTATCTCGCCACCCGGTCCGCGAGTTGGATAGACCGGGCCGGGTATGACGAGAACTGGTCGCGGCAGCTACCATGCGCCCCTGACCCTCAGGGATTAATCCTATGCGATACCTCATGGCCGGCCTGGCCGCTGCGCTGCTGGCAGGCTGCGGCGCAGACCCAGGCCCCGCCTCTGCTACAAGCCAGCGACTGGGCTTCGAGCCCGCCGAGCTGAGCACGTCTGTTAGCGCCGCCGACGATTTCTTCGGTTATGTTAACGGTGACTGGCTGGACCGCACCCAAATCCCGGCTGACTGGTCCAGCTACGGCGTCATGCAGATGCTGGCCGAACAGTCCGAGTTACAGCTGCGCGCGATCGTCGAAGACGGTGCCGGGCAGGAGTCCGGGCCCGGCAGCGATACCCGGAAGGTTATCGATCTCTACCAGAGCTTCATGGCTGCCGAGGCCGTCGAGAGCCTGGGCATAGGCCCGCTGGCTGATGAACTGGGGCGGATCGATGCCCTGGGCAATCACGATGAATTAATCGCCTACCTGGGCCGCGCCTTAAGACTGGGCATCCAGATTCCCCTCGACTTTTATATCGATGCAGACGCCACGAATCCGGACCAGCCCCTGGGCTATTTCTGGCAAAGCGGCCTGGGGATGCCAGACCGCGATTACTACCTTCAAGACAATCCCAAGCTGGTCGAGGTGCGCGCTCGTTACCAGGCTCACATCGAGAAAATGTTTGGCCTGGCCGGCTGGGAAGATTCAGCCACGGCCGCCGCCACAATCCTTGCAATGGAAACCCGCATTGCGGAACAGCAGTGGACCCGGGTCCAGAATCGCGACCGCGAGCGCATCTACCGTAATCAATACAACCAGGCCGAGGCAGCAGCCCTCAGCCCCGGCTTCGACTGGCCTGTGTTTCTGGTCGCCGGCGGTTTTGGCGAACCGGAACGCATGGTCATCGCGCAGACAGATTACTTCCAGACCCTCGGGACACTACTGCAAGAAACACCCATGGAGAACTGGCGCACCTATCTGCGCTTCAAGCTGCTGAAAGCTTTCGCTCGCTATCTCAGCGATGACTTCGTGCAGGAGGATTTCGATTTCCAGCGACGCGTGCTGCGCGGCCAGGAGGAGATCAAGCCCCGCTGGAAACGCGGTATTCGTTTGCTAAACGGCGCCATCGGCGAGCTGATTGGCAAGGAATATGTGGCCCGACACTTTCCGCCGGAATCCAAGGCGCGCGTCCAGGAGCTGGTGGAGAATCTTCGGCTGGCCTTCGGGGCCTCGATTGACGAACTGGAGTGGATGAGCGAGGCCACGCGGCAGGAAGCTCGCGAGAAACTGAAAAAGTTCAGCTACAAGATCGGCTATCCGGATGTCTGGCGCGATTACAGCGCCCTGGAAATCACGCCCGATGATTTGGCCGGCAATATTCGTCGAGCCCGGGCATTCGAGCACGATCGCCAAGTGGCAAAGCTGGGCAAACCCGTGGACCGCAGCGAGTGGGGCATGACACCGCAAACCGTTAATGCTTACTACCGGCCAACCTGGAACGAAATCGTTTTTCCGGCCGCCATACTGCAGGCACCTTTCTTTGACCCAGGCGCTGACGACGCCCTTAACTATGGTGCGATCGGCGCCGTAATTGGCCATGAGTTCAGTCATGGTTTCGATGATCAGGGCCGCAAGTTCGATGGCACCGGACGCCTCCGCGACTGGTGGACCGAACAGGACGCCGCCGAATATGAAAGCCGGGCCCAAGGGCTGGTTGACCAGTATTCGAGCTTCCAGCCCCTGCCGGACCTGGCTATCAACGGCGAACTGACCCTCGGCGAGAACATAGCGGACCTGGCAGGCCTCACCATGGCCTATCGGGCTTATGAGATCTCCCTGGACGGGAACCCGGCAGCGATCATTGACGGCTTCAATGCCGAGCAACGGTTTTTCATCGGTTACGCCCAAAGCTGGCGCAGCCAGTATCGGGATGAACTGCTCCGAGAAATTCTGCTCAGCGATCCGCACTCGCCGGCCCGCTACCGGGTGACGGGCGTTCTGCGTAATACACCGGAGTTCTACAGGGCCTTCACGGTCGGGGAAGGTACGGGCATGTACCTGGACCCGAATGACCGGGTCCGGATCTGGTAAGGCGATTCGTATGCATCGGGCGCACCGTTCAGCGCTGGCCCTGATAGGCCTGGTCCTTTTCACGGCATCGCCGGCACAGGCGGCCGATGACGTTGACCTGGAGGCAGACTTCGCGCGTTTTCTGGACTGGTTTCCCGGGGAATACGACAACCATGAGCAGGTCTGGCAGCAAGAACTGGACCAGGCAGAAAATCCCCACGAGCACCTGCATCATATTTTCGCGCCGGTATCGGCCCCGACGATGGGCGAACACACCTTCTTCGTCCAGCAATATCTCGATGGCGACCCGAAGAACATTTATCGCCAGCGGCTCTACAGCTTCTCCCTGGATGAGGCGGAGAGAGCTATCCGGCTGGATATTTATAGCTTGCAGGATGAAGCGACGTATCGGGATGCCCACCTCCGCCCGGGGAGCCTGGACAGCCTGAGTTTTGCAGAGCTGATTGCCCGCCCTGGCTGCGAGGTCTACTGGACATTCCAGGAAGACCACTTCCGCGGCTATATGAAAGAGAAGAGCTGCGTGGTGATCTCCAGGCGCAGCGGCCAGGAAATCTTTATCACTGATGACCTGAAACTGACGCCCGAGGAAATCTGGATCCGCGACGAAGCCTTTGATATCAAGGGAGAACGTGTCTTCGGCAATCCGGACGGCATTCATCATAAGAATCGCAAAGTGCGTTATTTCACCGGCTGGGGTGGCGTTAAGCAGGCCGGACCCACGGCAGACAAGGAAGATGACCAATGGCACTTCATGCGCGGGATCATCATTCACAACGAAGGGGAGATTTATCCCATTCTTTCCGCAGCAGGCGAACCGAGCGGCTATTCCGTCCAGCTGGCTCGACTGACGGAGCAAAGCACCGGCACCCAGGTACTCAAGCTGGGGTTGATTGAAGACGCGAGTGGCTACACCGTGGCGTATAGCTGGGCTAACCCCGGGGCGCAGCGTATTGGCATTAATTTGCGCTGGGCGCAGGTTGGCCTGACGCGCAAGAGTCTGCAGGGAGATTTCGGCTTCGACCCGGTAGTCGGTAGCCAGCCAGCAAGCGAATGATCAGGGAGTGGTGAAGACCGCCAACCATTAACCGACAAGTCCGCGCACTGTGATGATGGTAACGCTGCCATAGAGCATCAAAGCCGCCGTGTTCCGCCGGGCATGAACAGCAAAACCCACAGTGGACTACGCATCGGGCTCCGCCAGACAGAACGCACTCACAGCCCCCGCCAGTTTGGTGGCATGCAATTCAAAGATGCCGCGACTCATACTCGAAAACTCTTCATAGGCGGAAAGACTCAGCATTTCTGCGGCAGCCCTCGTGGCTGCCTTCATTGAACCCTCGATATTCAGCACCAGGGCCGGCTGCTTGATCCGCGGCAGGCGATCTTCCGGTTGATAACTGAACATGGAATAAAAACCAAACCAGGCGTTATCCCCGGCTCGCAGTTCTTCCGTGAAATTGATGACGGCCCGATCCAGCGGCATACCGGCGGCGCGATTGTTCACCGTAAAACGCCAGCGCCGCCGCAGACATTCCAGATCTTCTCCGGACAGGGACCCACGACCCAGGCCTTGCAGCTGCTTGGATCGCTCATCTTCGTTCATCAGGGGATAGGTGATCATCACCAGCTTGGGCACGCGCTTGGGACGCGCCAGGGCCAGCTCACCGGCCACCGCAGAGCCGGTATGAAAGCCGAGGGGGATATAACGACCGATGCCCTGCTCCTGCAGGGCATCTGCCACGGCGGCCGCATGCTGCTCCAGATCCACCGGCTCCGCCAAAGGCGCCGAGCCGCCATAGCCCATCAGGTCGGGCGTTATCACGGTGAAGCGGCGGGATAATTCGGCCGCAAAATGGTCGAAGTAGCGACCTGAATAAGGAATGGGATGCAAACAGACAACGGGCGGGTCATTGGCTTCGGGCGGCCCGGGCCAGAGCTGCAGATGCATTTGCCCCAGCCGCGTGTCGGCATAGATGCGGCGTGGTTCCGCGCTGGCTGTCGGGTCTTTAGCTGCCATAAGTCAGCTCAACCCGACAATCGCTGGTTAACTTCAATGAAGAAACCATCGGGATCAAAAAAGCTGCTGGTGATCATGCGAATTTCTCCGCCGCCGGTTTTAGGCACACTATCTTCCCTGGGTTCGGCCAGTAACTGCACACCACTGGCCCGGACCCGCTCGAAGACGGCCCGGGCATCCTTGCTGGCCATCACAAAGGCGACGTCACCAATGGAGAGACGCTGCCGGTAAGGACCCGGGTCAGACTCCTCCGGATCCGTCACCTGCATCAGGCCCATCATGCCAATGCTTGGATCCTCAGCCTGCATGATGACCAGCCGGCACTGCGCCCCGGGACTCGCGATGGGCATGACCACGCCGCTAAGTTCCAGTTCATTGTCGTAGTAAACCTTAAGGCCAAGCGCATCCCGATAAAAAGCGACGGAGCGCTCAATATCCCTGACCACCAGGGTGGTCCTTCTGATTATTGTATCCATCTGCTAAACCTCCCCTTCGTCGTGAACCCGCACAATCTGCTTGCCTGTATTGTCACCGGTAAACAGACCCATGAGCGCCTGGGGCAATTTATCAAAGCCGTCCACGATATGTTGTACGGGTCGCAACTCACCGCGGCGAATCCAGTCCGCCATGGTCGCTTCCGCGGCAGCGAAGCCGGCCTCATGGTTATACACATAGAAACCCCGCATGCTGGCGTCATGGCGCCGCAATCGCGTGTAGTTGGCCGGACCGCTGACCTGCGCCTGGTTGTACTCGGAGATCGAACCGCACAACACAATACGCGCACCAAAGGCCAAATTTTCCAGGGCAGCTTCCAGCACTTGGCCACCGACATTGTCGAAATACAGATCAAACCCGTCGGGACAATGCTCGCGCATCCGGGCAGCCAGATGCCCCTGCCGGTAGTCGATACTGGTATGACAGCCCAGCTCGGCCAGCAAAGCACATTTTTCCGGGCCACCGGCAATACCCACAACCGGCTCGCAGCCGAGAATTCTGGCGATCTGCACGACCAGGTGCCCGACTCCACCGGCCGCGCCCGACACCAGCACGGGCCGACCCGGCGAGGGTTCGCCGACAGTGACGAAGCCACAATAGGCCGAGAAGCCCGTCATACCCAGGGCGCCGAGGGCCAGGTGCGGCGGCAAATCGTCCGCCTGAAATTTGTAGAAACGATCCTCGGGGGGTGCTGTGGTCACGCAATACTTCTGCCAGCCCATCTGGCCATGCACGACGTCGCCCGGTTCGTAGTCAGGGTGTCGGGAAATCAACACCCGGCCGACACCGCGTCCGTGCAGCATGTCACCGATCGCCAGGGGCGGACGCTGGGCGATGGACTCACCCGACATGTACATGGCCATCACGGGCGCGACGGACAGGTACAAAACCTGGATAAGCATTTGCCCTTCGCCCGGCCGGGCCAGGGGCTGCTCGCGCAGGGCAAAATCCTCGCGCACCGGGGCGCCCCTGGGTCGGGCAGCCACCGTCCACTGCTGATTGTTCATGGGTAGGCCGGCATCAGGCTGCCTGGGTAATGGTGTAGATCACGACGAGATGGCCATCGTGGTCTACGAAACCAAGCTCACGACCGGTGCGACCGTCCTGAGTTTGCAGCAACTCTTCGGGATGCAGCAGCAGACCTTCAAGCTGCACGGCTGCTGCCACCTCATCGAAGGCATCCACGTTCAGCACCAGGGCATGCCGCTGCGGCAAAGGCACCGGCGCCAGCTCAACCCCCGCCACTTCCGTCAGCGCCAGGCTCCGTGGCTGTTCGATGTTGGCACTGAGCACCGCGAACCGAAGCTGCGCGTCGCGGGGAATCTGGAACACCGTATAGTCATAGCCGGCCGGCGTGGAGTCCTTCATGAAGTCGAGGCGAAAGCCGAGAATATCGCGGTAGAGCTTCAGGGCACGCTCCATATCCGCCACCACCAGGTTGGGCCGCTGCAGGCGCAGGCCGGTCTCGTTTTCAGGTGGGTTCATTGCTTATTCCCTTCTCAGGCGAGCCGGGATGGTAGCACCGGCACAAGCTTCTTTTCGGGCTGGCCATGACAAGTGCTGCCCAGTCTGCGACTCTATGCCGCCTGCATGACCGATTCATCGACTGAAGCCCACCGCTATCCCAACCCACGCTACGCGTGGTACGTGGTGGTGTTGCTGACCCTTGCCTACATACTGTCGTACCTGGATCGCCAGGTACTGTCGCTACTGACGGAACTGGTCAAGGCAGACCTGGGGCTGAGCGATACTCAGATGGGGCTGCTGCTGGGCCCTTTCTTTGCCCTGTTCTATGCCTGCATGGGCATTCCCCTGGGGTGGATGGCCGACCGCTACAACCGGCGCACGATTATTGGCGTAGGCGTCGCCCTTTGGTGCGCGGCGACAGCCGCCGCGGGCCTGGCCAAAAATTTCGGCCAGCTGGCTGTGACACGATTTGCGGTGGGCATTGGCGAAGCGGCCCTGGGGCCCAGCGCCCTGTCCCTGATCACCGACTACTTTGCGCCCGGCAAACGCGGCAGGGCCATCGCTTTCTATACGGGCGCTGTCTCCATCGGCTCCGGCATTGCCTATCTGTTGGGCGGCCAGATTATTCAGTGGGCAACAAGGCAGCCGGAACTCATCTGGCCGATCATCGGCGAGGTCAAGCCCTGGCAGGTGGTATTCCTGGTTGTCGGTCTGCCTGGGCTGGTCATCTCCGCGCTGATGTTCACGGTACGCGAACCCGAAAGAACCGGCACCGCAGTAACTTCGGAAATGGGCAGCAAGCGGGTTGGCTTCGTCACCGCCTTTCGCTACCTGCTGCGCCGTATAAAAAGTTTCGGCGGTATTTTCGGCTGCATGTCGGTCATCACCGTACTAGCCTACACGCACTTCTGGCTGCCACCTTACTTCCAGCGAACCTGGGGCTGGGACGTGCCGACCTTCGCCCTGTACAACGGCATCGGTTTACTGATCGTAGGCCCGATATCAGTAAATTTCGGTGGCTGGCTGTCCGACTGGCTGCGTAACCGGGGTAAAGAAGATGGCCCCGTCATCGTTCTGCTCATCGGCATGTTCATCATGGTACCCACCGGCATTGCATTCCCGCTGATGCCAAGCGCCATATCGAGTTTCGCCGTGTATCTGTTTACGATCGTGGGCGCAGCCATGGCCACGGCAGCCGCGCCCGCAGCCATTGTCACCATCGCACCCGGGCAAATTCGCAGTCAGACCATCGCGCTCTTCTATCTGACCATCAGCCTGATCGGCGCCGGCCTTGGCCCACCGGCCGTGGCATTTTTTACTGACACCATTTTCGGCGACGAAAAGGCGATCCGGTATTCCATGTCCCTGGTCCCGGTTATCTTCGGCACCCTGGGTCTGGTCCCTGCCTGGTTCGTTCGACGGGCCTTTCGCGAGCAGGTGGCCGAACGCGCGGCGGTGGAGCAAGCCCAGGCGACCGGGGCAGTCTAGCGCCCCGCCAGGGCGCGAAATGCCCTGCGGATATCATCCACAGCCGCACCCATATGCTCCTCGAAGGCCTGCAAGCGGTCAGCGCCCACCTCACCCGCATCCTTGAGATCCTCGCGAGTCTTGGCAATTTTTTCCCGCAGTTCCGCACGGCCGGCAGCCAGCGCATCCCGGGCTTCCGCCCGGCCCAGGGCGAACTGCAGCTCGGCGGCTTCCAGCTCCGCCCGCAGATGTTCACTGCCCAGAACAAAACGCTCTAATTCAGCCCTGGCTGTCCCGGCCAGTTCATGGCCGACCCGGTCAATATTCGCCTCGGCCTTATCCAGCTGCCGCAGGAGTTTGCCGCGCTGTGCCTGGTAGGCATCCCGTGATTCCGCCCGGCCCAGGGCCAGCTGAACTCGCAGTTCCTGCAAGTCACCTCTCAGTTCCTCGGCCTTTGGCTTGAGCTGGTGCTCCAGCGCTTCGGCTGACTCCACCAGTGCCTCAGCAGCACCTTCCAGACGCTGCATGGCTTCGTCACTGGTGGCCTCCAGCTGAGCTTCAAGGGCATTCAGGTGGTTCGCTACGCGTTCCCGATGAGCGTGCACCTGGAACCGAATATCTTCTAACAGCGACATAGCTTTGCTCCTTTTTTTTTCTGACGGCGCTACCTGTCTGGCCCCTAAGTTTGCAAGGAGCGGATATAGGCGATCAGTTTGTCGACAATGGTGCGCACTGCTGCCTCGGCTTCCATGTCTGCGCCTTCATCCACCCAGAACTCATAACCCCAGACAGGCATGGTGCGAGTACCGTGGGCAATGACGCTGGCCCGCCCGTCGATAATCTCGCGCATCTGTGCCTGGTTGAAGCGATCACCGTAGCGTCGGGACAGGCCGGTGAGGTTGGGCACCATCACCTCCAGTTGCGAACCAACAGGTCCGTCACCATTGCCCGTGGGGCCATGGCAACTGGCGCAAAAGCGCATATATAACTGGCGCCCGGATTCGTCAGCCAGGCTCTGCGCACTGGCGTGCGGGACCAAGCTGATGTTCAGCAGCAACCCGGCAATGACAAAGCCCCGCAACATCGACAATCTCCTTAAAACAGGTCATACAGATCCTACCACCACGGCCGGGAGACAGTTCAGACCCGGATTAGACCTTGCAGCGGGCTTGCCCGGAAAAACACGGGTCTGCAGAGCCCGCGCGCCGCGCACGGCCTGAAACTCGGCCAGGATCCGGGCCGAGGGCGGCAGATCGCCCACCGCTGCGGGCGCTGACGACGGGCTGTGGAGCTGGCCCGGCAACCAAGCCCGGGCATCTGCCCCGATAGTAGCGAG
>CAKZWQ010000011.1 GCA_937921935.1 uncultured Gammaproteobacteria bacterium
CGGTCGCCAGGGCAGCGTCGCAGCGCGGGCAGGCAAGCAGGTCTTCCAGTGACTGGGCTTCGGCCATGGTTCGCGGTCCATTGATCAACCGCGAGTCTACGCAGGCGCAGGCCGGCCCGGCCGTGCAGGGCTCACATTATGTGAAACAGGTGGCTGACCCGCCCGGCTCAGACGATGTTCTGGAAGACCGTCAGGCTGTCACGCAGGGTGGCGCTGCCAAGGCCATGGTTCGGGAACCGGTCTTCGAACAGGTTTTCCTCACCGCGCAGGGCCATGTAATTCAGCACGAGAGTTTCCACCAGCAGGTTGACGTTGTTCGCGGCCGGCGAACCGGCTGTCTCTACCGACGCGTCTGGCCGGAACCAGCCGATCTGGTTACTGGGCCCGCGCAACTGCGCCGGTCCGCCCGGGTTGTAGACCAGGAAGAAGGAGGCGGCCGTGGACTGGTTGTCGCTGGTCCACTCGCCCTTGCCGCGACCCTCATTACTGTTGTCGATCACGCCGTTGCTGGACAGGGAACCGTCACTGAACACATACATCATCAGCGGTGTATTGAGGCGGGCGGCGTACTCCAGGCACGCGCCCATGCAGCGGCCGGCCCGGAAGTCCTTGACCTCACCTTCAGCTCGCGCCCCACCGTGGTAGTCGTAGCCACCCATGGTGATGCAGCCGGCGCCGGCATAGCCGTTCATGACCAGCTTCATGACCGACGCTGTCTTGCGGAATTCGCCGTCACCGTTGAACTCGGCAGTAGAGAAGATGCCGCCGGGGCCGACGATATTCTGATCTGCAGTCACGTCGAACTCGGTCTGATCGCCGAAGCGATCAGCCACATCCGCGGATTTCAGATAGCCGCAGCGCACGAGATCACGCAGCACATCGTCGGCGCTAATCGTTGCGAGCTTGGGATCGACGACGCCCATCTTGGCATCGCTGAGCCTGTAGATGGATTCCATCACCGCCACAGCGTCGTCCTGCCCGAGAATGCCAACCAGTTGCCCGGTATCCACCAGGCCGTTCACATCGGTGGGCCGGTCCACCTTGGTAGGTCGTAATTCAGGATTGAGCATCATGGTCGGGGCCATGGAGTTGCCGCCGGAATCAGACGCCCGTGAGCCGATCAGGGTGAGCAACTCACCATCGGCGCCGGCCTGGGCAATGCCGTACAAGGGATTGTGTGGATTGTTGCCGGTGTCGTTTTCCGATCTGGCCGGAATTACAGCGCCGTTTACATTCAGGGCCGTAGCCGGGCTCATGCTCCCTTGCATGCCACGCAGAAATGCACTGTCAGCATGGAAGGCCAGACCCAGGCTGGTGTCCGTATTGTCGCCGTTGCTGGTGGCTGTTGGAGCGGCTTCCGGTACGCCCGGCACCACGTCACCCGGCAGGCCAAGTTTGGAGTAGCCCGCGGTGGTCAGAAAATCCATCTGGCCACCCTGGCGACCCACCAGCACATTCGAACCGGCCATATTCGCGCCACCTGCCAGGTCAAAGCAGATGAACGGCACGGGGTTGAATACGTTGGACTTGATCAGCGGACACAGGGCCGGATTGTCGATAATTGCCTGCAGATCAGGCGACAAAGCTGCCATGGCTGCCCGTGGATTTGCGAACAGGCTGAATACGCCGCCGCCGGCAACAGTCGCCGCGCCGGTCATGAAGCCCTGTGAAATCAGTTGCCGCCGCGTGATCGGCCGCGGGTGGTCCGGATGCCGCTGTGGCGCGAAGTAATTGCGTTTCTTGCGCGTGGCCATTGTCTATCTCCTACTGGATCAGGACCACGCCGCTGCCGAGGACGGCGGCGCAGGCGGCCTTGGTAATATCGCGGGTACGCTGAGGTGAGTTTGCCGGCGGCCCGTTCGGAGGCGGGGCACTGGCAATCAGGATATCGATCAGCGCATCGATTTCGTCATAGACGTCGTTGAAGTCAGGCTGCGTAGTCAGCAATTCGCCCTGCATGCTGTTGACCAGGGGTGTAATCACGAAGCCGCGATCGACGAAGGCTGCTGCCGGTCCCAGGGTGAAGTCAAAGCCTGGGAAATAAGCGGGCCGGCGGGAGTCATCTTCCACCAGGCTGTTGCAGTAGGCGATGGCCATCTGGGCGATGCCAATCTGCTGCGCCGAGGAGAAGGTGTCAGCCGCTTCCACGGTAGGCAGTTGCTGTCGCACCAGGTCATAAGTGCTCTGCACACTGGTCACGGGCACCGTGGTCACCACCGACATGGTGGCATTGATCTCATCAAAGGTGCGCAGACCAACATCGGACTGGTCACCGCCCAGCAAGACCGGGGGCGGATTGACTGGCCCGGCCGGAATTACCGGGCCAAATTCATTGCCCAGTTGTTCAAAGCTCAGGAAGAATTCATCGGTATCCGCGTCGTTTTGCAGCGGCACGATGGTGCCCACGTCTGACAGTAACTGGCCAACCGGATCAGTCAGGCTCAGGTCCAGGGTTGCATAGGCCTGACCCACCGAAGCTTCCTGTCCGTTGACGCCGATGCGCATACCCACCAGCGGCACGTTCGAGCTGGTCTGGGTCGGATCCAGACTGATGAAAGTCGGCTTGTTGAACAGGTAGCTGTAGCTGTCGAACTGGCTGACCTCAAACAGGATGTAGGAATCCGGTACACCGGTGATGTCGGCCACATAGAAGAGCATGAAGAACTTCTCGCCGACGCCCACTTCCAGGTTCTGATTAATCTGGTCCGGTGTCAGGGTTCGGTTGTGAATAGCCGCCATACGGATTACGCCCGTCCATTGCCGGTTACCCGAGACTTCATTGCCCATGACAAAGGCGAAGCTATCGTCCCAGTCGCCCAGGGTGCCTCCCGGTACCGGATCCATATCGTCAGTGAAGACACCGTTCACGTAGATCTGGCGGCCGTTGACGGGGTCGTAATTAACCACCACGTGCTGCAGGGTGGCCTGCAGATCTTCATCCGCATCCGACGTGCTCAGGGCCGGTTGGCCATTGGCGTCTGTGGCGCTGCTGCGATTGTAGGCATCGTAGCTATACAAGGTCTGACCCAGCATCAGGTTGCGCTGGTCCACGCCCGCGGAGTAACTGATGATGCGGGTGTCTTCCTGTACCACATTGGCCGGGGCGACCCAGGCTTCGATGGAGTATTCACCCGTCGCGGTCACCAGGTCATAGAGCTTGCGACTGGTGGAGGTCAGCGCCTGTGCCTGACCGCTGGTGATATCAATGCCCCAGCCGCCGACCCAGTCGATGTCGCCGTTCAGGCTCAGGTCCATGGCCGGGCTGACGCCACTGGTGTCAAAAGCTGTGCCCCCCTGGCCGAATTTGAATTCCCACAGGGCGATCTGGTTGGTTTCGTAGCGGTTACCGCCTGAAGCTACGGTGCCGTCGAGCAAACGCAGGGCGGCACTGATGACCAGGTTCTGGTCTACCTCAGATGCGGTAATGGTGCCGGCGAAGGTTTCTATGGCCAGCTGCATTTCATCGGCGTTGTCGTCGCAGACATCCCAGCAGTTATGGAACTCGTCGCGCAGACGAAGTACCAGGCGCGAATCACCCGGGCTGTTCAGGTCCAGCTTCGGCTTCACGGCGGCATAGGAAACCGCGATGTCGGCATCGGCGAAGAAGGGCGCCTGCGGTGAGCCGGCTGAATTTGCATGACAGTTCGAGCAATATTGCGTCAGCTTGTCATGCACACCACTGTAGGCTGCCGGTACCGGCGGCGGGAAGTTTTTGCTTTGTCCCGGCGTGTTGATCTGAGGGGCTTGCAGCTGAATTTCGCGACCGCCACCCGTGGCCGAACCACCGGCCCAGTTTTCAATCCAGGTGGTCATGATGTCGCCACAGGCCTGCGGGCTGGCAAGCCAGCAGTTATGCGGGGTGGTAACTTTGCTAACCAGTCGCGAGTCCTGCGCGGATTGCAGGTCGACGAGGGCATTGGCCTCCGCGTAAGCGAGATTAACATCGTCATCGCGGGCAAAGCGGGGCGATTGTCCACCGGTCTGCGAGTGACAATCACCGCAGCTGGCGGTTCCGCCGGCTTTAAGCTGCGTCCATAGCTCCACCATGAAAGCCTGCACATCGGCAGTCGCCGGAGGCGGGCCCGTGTACTGGGTTGTGCCGGGAATGACTGTTTGAGGCAGGGCCGTGGTATCGGCACCACCCCCGCAACCGGCTACCAGGAGGGCGACAGCAAGGGCCGCGCCCAGGGCGCGAATATCAGGCACTGAAAATCGGGTGATCATGGCTCAGTCCCCCTTGCAGTACACGGCTGCTTCAGCAAAGACCTGCTTCATCCGGTAACCGTTGTTGCGGAACGAGGTCGTCATGTTGTCGATCTGGCCAAGGTCGGTGCCGTCGGCAGGATCGCGCAGACAAACCGCCTTGAAGGCTTTCTTTACCTGGCACTGGGCGAAGGCTTCGGTGTTCGCCAGCTCCCGGCCCAGGGAAGCGGCGCCCGTGCCGCTGCCACCCGGTGAACCCGGGCCGAAGTCCCAGTTGATCCAGCGGTTTGGTCCCTCGCGCCAGTAATTATCCCAACTGTCATTGGGGGTGATATAGCCGAACTTGAAGGTGTCGGCGTTATTGAAATACTTCGGCCGTACCGTGCCCGGGGTGTAGATTAATTGGCCGGAATTTTCATCGTAGTCGTGGTAAGCAAAGGCTTGGGCCATAGGGTCCATGCCCGTGTGGCAGCCAATGCAATTATTCATGAACACCCGGCTGTCGCCGCCGGGGCTGCGGGATACATCCTGGCGTATCCGGTCGGGCGCGCGCGTGGTGTCCAGCACGGATTCCATGTCATTACACAGGTGATTGAGCAGGGTGAAACGGAACATGGCGCGGTTGGTGCCGGCGACGAAGAAGGCTTGGGCAGCAGCGCGGGTGGTCAGCAGTCCGGCCACACCGGCTAAAGGCATGTTGTTGCGTACTGTCTGGTTGTCACGCAGCAACCGGGCGCTGTCGCCCATGTCTACGTTTTGTCTTTCCATCTCGGCGTAGTGGCTATTGTTGCCAGGCGAGTAGCCAGGCAAACCCAAATTACCGGCGCCTACATAGAGAACGTCGGCCGACAGAATTTCATTGAACGGTAGATAGGCAGGGGTATCGTCATCCCGAACGACACCAATGACTGTGGCGATATAGTCATTCAGTGGGACAAACACATCCTGATCCCGGTTGGTCCAGGGCGCGGCAAAGTTCTTCAGCGTAACTCGATAGAACTCACTGTTATCCATGGCAATGCGCGCGGCATTTTCATAGGCCTGCTGCGAGCCGCTGCCATTGGTGATCTCGTCGACCATGTTCTGGAGGACTTGTTCTGATGGCGGCACGCCAGCCAGGCGATCATGCATGCGACGCGCCTGTTCTCGGTCGCCTGCCGTTGTTGTTGCTGTTGCAAGCAGTGCAATAAGCACCAAGCAAAACCGTGCCTTGACACCAGGCACAGTGTTGCATTCGCCTGCAGTAGTCCCTTTCCGCAGCCAGTCGGTCATTAGGTAAAGCCCGCCCAAACGGCGCGTTGCGCGCCTTGCGTCACGTTATCTCCCGACGGCTCCGAACGTTCTGTGATCGTCTTAACAGTCCGGTGCTTTTCCTTTGCATTACGTTAGGTGAGGTGCGGTTGTGTGTCCTTTAGGGGTTCAAACTCGGCGGCACTAGGGTTTTGTTGATGGGTTTTCTAATGACTGGGTGTGCGCAAAAACTGCGCGGCCGGCTTGTGGCTGCATTCTCCCTGATCGTAGTTCCGGCAACCGCGCTGTTACTCACGGCTTGCGGCGGCGGGGGCAGTGATATCAGTATTGCCGGCGGCCAGGGGCCGGATCCGGTGCTGGTTGAAGTGCCGATTGCCTATGTGAAAAAGCCTCTGCCCGTGGACGATCAGGGCATGGTGGCGCAGGACACGGTCACCGAGCTGCTCAACTTCGATGAGAATACAGTCGGTGCGGATATGTTTGTCCGGGATCGGGCCTCGCCAACTGCCTCAGAAATCAACGTGACTGCTGCCATGACCCAGGGGCTGGGTGATGTCCGTGATATTTCGTCCTCCTATGACGGCAGCAAGTTTATTTTCGCCATGCGGGGTCCTTTTGATCCCAATCTGGATGATGACGAGCAGCCAAGCTGGAATATCTGGGAGTACGAGGTTGCCACCCGGGCCCTGACGCGGGTCATCGCCTCGAACATCATCGCCGAAAGTGGTCATGACATCGGCCCGGCCTACCTGCCGGACGGTCGGATTGTCTTTTCCTCGACGCGGCAGCGGGGTGCGGGCGCGATTCTGCTGGACGAGGGCAAGCCACAGTTCCAGGCCCTGGATGAAAACAGGAACGAGTTTGCTTTTGTGCTGCATGTCATGAACGAAGACGGCAGCGATATCCACCAGATCTCCTATAACCAGAGTCATGACCTGGGTCCCGTTGTCCTGACGAATGGTCAGATTGCCTTCAGCCGCTGGGATAACGCCGGCGTTAATAATGTCATCAATCTGTACCGCATGAACCCGGATGGTACGGGCCTGGAGTTGCTCTATGGTGCCGAGAGCCACGATACAGGCACTAATGGTGCTCTGATTGAATTCATGGAGCCGCGGGAAATGACCGACGGCCGGATTCTCAGTGTCATCCGGCAACGCTCCACAGATTTTTTCGGCGGTGACCTGCAGGTCATCGACACGCCCAACTACATGGAGAACATGCAGGCCAACGCCGCAAACGCAGGCGTGTTGCCGGGGCCGGCCCAGGAAGCCGTCGTCATTAATGATGTGCATACCGACGGCACGATTTCACCCGGTGGCGTATTCAGTTCGGCCTATCCCCTGCAGGACGGGACGGATCGGCTGCTGGTGAGCTGGAGCCAGTGCCGCCTGCTGGAGGGTGTGCAGATTGTGCCTTGCACGCCCCAGGCTCTGGCCGACCCCCTGGCGGTGCCGGCAGATCCCTTGTTCGGTTTGTGGGTCTATGACGTCAATGACAGCACGCAGCTGCCTATCGTTCAGCCCGAAGAGGGCATCATGTATACGGATGTGGTTGCCGGCGAGATACGCCCGCTGCCGCCACTGATTCCGAACCTTGATGCCTCAGGCCTGGCTGACCTTGGCTTGCTGGCTGAAGGCGCTGCCGTGATCAACATTCGCAGCGGTTACGACGTGGATGGCGTCGACACGGCCGTTCCCGATATACCGACCCTGGCCGACCCGGTCGCCACGCCGCCGGATCAGCGCCCGGTGCGCTTTCTCCGCGTGGTGAAGGCTGTCGGCATTCCCGATGATGATGTGGTGGATCTGGACGGTACCGCCTTCGGTCGTTCCGCCGTCAACGGGATGCGCGAGATCATCGGCTACTTGCCGGTAGAGCCCGATGGTTCGGTGCGGGTGAAGGTGCCTGCCAATGTGCCCCTGCAGGTCAGCCTGCTGGATGTGCAGGGTCGCCGCATCGGTCCCCGCCATAACAGCTGGCTGCAGCTGTTACCTGGCCAGATCATGACTTGCGACGGCTGTCATGATGCCAATAGCGATCTGTCGCACGGGCGAGCTGATTCTTTCCTGCCGGCCTATCCGGGTTCCCTGGCCATCGGGCCTTTCCCGAATACGGACCCGGCAATTTTTGCTGACTTCGGTGACACCATGGCCGAAGCTCGCGCACGACTCAGCTGTATCACTGACTGCGCCGCGATTACACCAAGCGTTGATATCGAGTATGTGGATGTGTGGACGGATCCGGCCGATCCACTCCAGACCCCGGCGGCGCCCTTCGGCTATCGCTATGCCGACCTGCTGACGCCACCGCCGACTTCACCCGCCTGTCTGACGGCCTGGTCGCCGTCCTGCCGGACCATTATTCATTACGAAGATCACATTCATCCCCTGTGGAACCTGCCGCGGCTGGCGCCGGACGGCATTACCGACGTGACCTGCACCGGCTGCCACCGTCGCGTGGATGCGGCCAACATGCCGGTGGTCCCGGAAGGCCAGCTGGATCTCAGCGACGGCCTCGATCCGGTGGTCATGGACCACTTCATTGCTTACCGGGAGCTGATGTTTCCGGATAACGAAGAGATCTTTGATCCCGTGGCGGGCCTGGTGGTTGATCGCCTCGTACCAGTGATCGACCCGGTTAGTGGTGACCCCATCCAGGTGCCGGTACCTCTGGGTCCGCCCATGCGCACGGCAGGCGCCAGGGCATCAGGCGACTTCTTTGACCGCTTTGACGCCGGCGGCACGCACGCAGGCTGGCTGAGCGACGCAGAGTTGCGCCTGGTCTCGGAATGGGCAGATGTGGGCGGTCAATACTTCAACAACCCCTTCGACGTGCCGATAAACTGATCAATGCGCCTATTTATTCTCATTCTGGTCCTCAGCAGCGCCTGGCTGGCAACGCCCGTCATGGCGCGCAGCCAGCCCTATCAGGTGGTGGTGGCGGACCCCTATGTGGAGGTCCATTCAGGGCCCGGGGGTGGCTACCCCATTTTCCACGTGGTGGAGCGGGGTGAGGAAGTCGAGGTGCTCAAGCGTCGCACTGACTGGTTCAAGGTGCGCGATGCGCGTGGGGTTGAGGGCTGGGTCGACGCCCGTTCCATGTCCCGCACTGTGCAGACGGACGGGCGGCCGGCCAGGATCGAGAATCCGGATCTGGGTGATTATCTGGATCGGCGGCGTGAGGCCGGTCTGCAGGTCGGCGACTTTGATGGCGCAGACATCATCTCCGCCTACGCTGCCTGGCTGTTTACACCGAATTTGTCCGCAGAGCTTTGGGGCTCGCGGATTACCGGTGATTTCTCCAATGGCTGGATGGCCAACGTCAATATCGTTCATACCGCCTTTCCCGACTGGCGTATCTCTCCCTACGCCACCCTGGGTGCCGGCGTTATTCGCATTGATCCGAAATCCACGCTGG
Organism: uncultured Gammaproteobacteria bacterium; assembly: GCA_937921935.1. GTDB lineage: Bacteria > Pseudomonadota > Gammaproteobacteria > Steroidobacterales > J054. Next base: position 8,875 of record CAKZWQ010000011.1, read on the forward strand.
TTGCCTCCGAGGATCGGACTGATCAGCTCGCTCACGCAGGCCTGGGCCTGCGTGCACACCTTAGCCGCCAGGTCCTGCTCCGGGCGGAGTACAAAAGTTACGTCGTGTTTACCAGCAGGGACGACAACGAGGAAATATCGCAATGGACCGCCGGATTCTCGTTCTTCTTTTGAAGAGCTGTCTGACGCTGCTGGCACTGGTTGTGCTGTCGGCCTGTGGACGTAACAACCTGGTCGCGGACAACAGCGCCGATGCGGCCTTGCCCGTGATTAACCCTGATGTCGAGCGCCGCGAAGTCAGCGAGCCGAAGATTAGCACTCAGGACTTTGAGTTAGGTGGCTACGTCGGCTACATGAGTGTTGAGGATTTCGGTACCAACGTCGTTTACGGCGCGCGCCTGAATTACCACCTCACCGAGCATTTCTTTGCCCAGGCTAACTACGGCACCACGGATACGGACAAGACCAGCTTTGAGGAACTGAGCGGTGGCGCCCAGTTGCTGACGGACAGCGAGCGTACCTACACCTACTACAACGCGTCGCTGGGCCTGAATCTGCTGCCCGGTGAGTCTTTCGTTGGCAGTGACTGGGCCTTTAACAGCGCCCTGTACCTGGTCGGCGGCGTGGGCAATACGGATTTCGCCGGTGATGACTACTTCACCGTGACCCTGGGTGCAGGTTACCGGATGCTGCCTATTGATGCCGTGGCCATCAATTTTGACGTGCGCGATCACATGTTTGATTCCGATCTGCTGGGTGACAGCAAGATTACGCACAACATCGAGTTCAGCATGGGTCTGAACTTCTTCTTCTGAACGCCTGCTGCGGCCTGGATACTGAACGGGAGTCCAAATGAACAAGTTGCAGATTAAGTTTCGCAAGTTGAGTGTGCTCGCGATCATGCTGGCACTGGTGTTGCCTGCTCAGGCCGGTGAAATTGCCGGGCCGGCGCCTGACTTCACCCTGCCTGGGCGCGATGGTCAGCCGGTAACGCTGAGCGAATTGCGCGGCCAGGTGGTGCTGATCAATTTCTGGGCCACCTGGTGTGGTCCCTGCCGGAAAGAAATGCCTTTGCTGGAAGCGCTTTATCAGCGCTATGAGCCCCTGGGCTTTACTTTGCTGGGCGTGAATGTGGAAGAAGCCGGTACCGATGCCGAGGCTTTCCTCAAGGAAACGCCTGTGTCCTTTCCGGTGCTGTTTGATCCGGAGAACCAGGTGAGCAGTCTCTATGAGGTCTCCGCCATGCCCAGCACCGTGCTGGTGGATCGCGAAGGCAACCTGCGTTTTCTCCATCATGGCTATCAGGAAGGCTATGAGGATACCTACCAGGATCAGATTCGCTCACTGGTACGGGAACGCATATGAGTCGGTTGCGCATAATTCGGGCGTTCTTTTTGTTGATCTGCGTGGTGCTGCTGGCCACGGGTTGCAGCAGCGTGGACCCCTGGGTCAAACCCTATGAGCGCGATCGTCTTGCCGATCCCATCATGAGTTTTGATCGTGACCCGGTATCCAACGGTTATATCAATCACGTGTATGAAGCGCGTGAGGGTGCCCGCGGTGCTTCGGGCAGTTCCGGGGGTGGTTGTGGCTGCAACTAGGCGACAGCCTGGTCTGCTGGCTTTGCTCCTGCTGCTGGCAGCCGGAGCCCAGGCCGGCGTTCTGCCCGAGGATCGGGCCGATGCCCTGTATCACTACTATGACGGGGGCGGGGTCCAGATCGACGGGCCGTCATTGCTCATGCGCAAACAGGTCGGTCAGCAGTTTTCGGTATTCGGTAACTACTATGTGGATACCATCTCAAGTGCTTCCATCGACGTTGTGACCACCGCCAGCGCTTATGACGAAGAGCGCACGGAATACTCCGTGGGCTTCGATTATCTGCGAGCAGACACCATCATGTCTTTCTCGTACGGTAACAGTGACGAAGATGACTACCAGGCCGACACCTTCAATTTTGGTATCGCGCAGGAAGTTTTCAGCGGCCTGACAACCATCAGTCTGGGCTATGGCAAAGGTTCGGATACCGTCAGAAGTAATGTGGATTCCAGTTTCGAAGAGGACGCCGACAAGCAGTCCTATCGGCTGGGAATTTCGCAAATCATCACGCGTAATATGCTGGCCAGCGTTAACTACGAAGTCATCACCGATGAAGGCTTCCTCAATAATCCCTACCGGTCAGTTCGCTACCTTGATCCCGCCAGCGGTACCGGCTTCAGCTTCCAGCCGGAGGTTTATCCGAATACCCGAACCAGCAACGCAGTCGCGGTCAGAGGCCGTTACTTCCTGCCTTACCGGGCGGCGGTACACGGCGGTTATCGATTCTTCACTGACGACTGGGATATCGATGCACATACTGCCGAGGTCGGCTATACGCAGCCTGTCGGCGCCTGGAACCTGGACGTGGGTTACCGTTTCTACACGCAGACTTCCGCCGAGTTCTACAGCGATTTGTTCCCCTATGAGGATGCCCAGAACTTCCTGGCACGCGATAAGGAACTCAGCAGCTTCGACAGCCATAGCTTGCGCCTGGGCGTGAGCTACGATTTTCTGCAGGACGGTTATCAGTTCCTCGAGAAGGGTTCCGTCAAGCTTTTCTATGACCGCATCTACTTCAACTATGATGATTTCCGGGACATCCGTGGCGGCGGCATTCCGGGGGAAGAGCCCCTCTACGACTTCGAGGCTGATGTCGTTCAGTTCCTGTTCTCCTTCTGGTTCTGAGAAATTCCCGGCCTGAGCCGGTGCTATACTTCGCCGCCCCGTTCCGGGGGGTGGAGGCATGGCATGACAGAAAACAGGCAGGGAATCAGTTCCGCGCAGGCTTTGCTGCTCACGGTTCTGGGCGCTATCGCCCTGCTGCTGGTGCTGGCCAATATCGGCTTGTCCCTGAATAACCAGCAGGCGCAGGCGGAGGTCAATGCCCGCCAGCAATATATTAACCAGACTGTAGAAATCAGCCGGCTGAATACTCAGATCGTGCAGGCCCTGGCGAATCTCTCCGTACAAAACAATGATGCGAGCATTCGTAATCTTCTCGAATCCCAGGGTATTAGCATTAATTTCCAGCCCGAAGGGCCGTCGGAGCCAGAACAATGAGAGCTGCGTATAGCCGCGGCAGGGCGTCGCTCTTTGCGCCCCTGTTTCTGATCGTGGCCAGTGTGATTGCCATGGCCGGCTTCCAGACTTATCAGTTGTGGGCAAATGAGCAGAACCTGGAGACGCTCCGGCTTGGTCAGGAAGGCGGTATGGAAGAGTCCCGGCGGGTCCGTGCACAACTGCAGGCCATCGCTCGCGGTACGGCTGAACTGGCCGCCGATGGCAACGAAAACGCTAAGCGCGTAGTCGACAGCCTGGAAAGCCAGGGTTTTAGCCTCAGCCCTGAGGCTTTGCCGGACCCGGCTCCCTAGGCCGTTTCCCTGTCCCGGCGTGCCGCCTCCGCGTAGAGCGGCGGCAGCGGGCAGTCCAGGGTAGCGCAGACCACGCGCAGCAATTCACTTTCCGCCACCGTGATACGGCCGTCATGCAACGCCGTGACGGTCAGGGCTTCGATGATGCTGCGGCGCTCACTCAGCCTCGTGCGCAGCAGCTTGTCCATGGCCTGATCAAGGCGGTCTTGCCAGCCATTGGTGCCCGGTGTCATGGGCAACTCCACATTCTGGCCGCTCATCAGCTCCGGTGAGACGCGAGCCAATCCGGCAGCCCAGGCGCTCCGGGCATCCGTCGCTGCCGCATGCCCATGCACGGCGAGAGCCGCGAACAGCAAGCGCAGATCTTCACCGTGTTTATCAATGGATAGAGATTTTGCCCGAGACACGACACTGGCGGGCTGCCTTAGCCGCGTGATTGCGGTGCCGAGCAAGCGAGCCAGCGCATACTCGAAGAGTTCAACGCGGCCGTCTGCGTGCACCAGGGTGTGCACCAGTTCTTGCAGATAGTCCAGTTGCGCATCAGGCCGGTTGCGCAGCGCCGGGAAAGACAGGTCCAGCAGCGGCAGCCGGTAAGCCGGTCCGGCCCGGGTCACGCCGGCAAACAATTCTTCGATGGTGGTCGTGCGAGCACTTCCCAGCTGACTGTGCAGGTAGTTGAGTTGCTCGCGCCGCGGAATCGCATCCGGGTGCAGCACCAGGGCGGGAACCAGCAGCAAGGCGCCCTGGTTTGAGTGGGCCGCGTCATACAGTAGTGGCGGTACGTGGCGGTGCAGGGTGTGAGCCGTTGCCAGTTCTTCCGGGCCCGGATTGCCGGCCAGTGCGACAGGTTCTGCCGGGGCCAGGGCAAAGGCGCTGATGTCGTCTGGCAGACTGCCTGCCGTGGCCACCGGTGCTTCGCCCTGGCTCGCGGTTTCCGTTTCCCAGGCCGGGTCCAGCCGCCTGATCCGCTGAGGCAGGGGTGGGTGCGTGGCAAACAAGGATGCCAGCCTGGCCCCCCTGGCAAACAGCATGTGACTGACTTCCTCTGACTCAGCGCGCTGCAGATAGGAGCGTTCAGACAAGCCGAGGATTTTCTTCAGGGCACCGCTGATGCCGTCAGCCTGCCGCGTGAATTGCACCGCACAGGCATCGGCCAGGTATTCTCGCTGGCGCGATACGCCAGCCTTGATCATGCGGGCAAACAGAACGCCCACATAGCCGATGATGGCCAGGCCCAGGGCCACAATCACGATGCCGCCGCCGCGTGATCGGGAACGAGAGCTGACACGCACGTTGCGCATCAGGCTGCGACCGACCAGACCAACGACCATGATGCCAAACAGCGGCCCCATCAAACGAATATTCAAACGCATGTCGCCGTTGAGGATATGACTGAATTCATGGGCGATGACGCCTTGTAGTTCATCCCGGTTCAGTTGTTCCAGGGTGCCGCGCGTCACGGCCACGGCTGCGTCTTCCGGACCATAGCCCGCGGCGAAGGCATTGATGCCCGGTTCACGCTCCAGCACAAAAATTTCCGGTACCGGCACGCCCGAGGCGATAGACATCTCTTCCACCACGTTTCTCAGCCTTCTGCGCAGCGGGTCCTGAGTGTCGGGCGGTACCGGCGTGGCGCCCATTTCCCGGGCGACGCGGCTGCCGCCGTCGCGCAGTACCAGGATCCGGAATAAACTGGCGATGCCGATGAAGACGATGACGCCGGTAGCGATGGCGACCAGGGTTGAACCGCGTCTGGCGAGCCAGTCCGGCCCGCCATTCAGGCTGCTGCTGTCAGCCCACCACAGCGCGGTGCCGAGAATGGCTGTAACCGCCGCTGCAACGGCCAGGGTGGCCAGCAGGTACAGGGCCACGAGCCGGCGCGTGTGACGTCGTGATTCGGCCTGCGCCTGAAAAAAATCCATCCGTGGAGAGCGGGCTACAGCGCAGGAGTACTAGAAGGAAACGACCGGAGCGTCCCGCTTCTGTGGGCTGTCCATTTCCAGAAATTCTCCCGGCCTGAAATTGAAGGTGTTGGCTACAATATTGCTTGGGAATGTTTCGCAGGCATTGTTGTAGCCCAGCACGGCGTCGTTAAATGCCTGGCGTGAGAAGGCGACCTTGTTTTCGGTGCTTGACAGTTCTTCCTGAAAGCGCAGCATGTTCTCGTTAGCCTTCAGATCGGGGTAGCTTTCCGCCAGGGCGAACAGTCGGCCCAGGGTGCCGCCCAGGGTGGTTTCGGCTGCCGCCAGCGCCTTGATGGCTTCGCCGTTGGCGGGGTCGGCCGCCGCTGCGCGCAGCCCGGTAACAGCCGCGTTTCTCGCCTGGACAACCGCTTCGAGTGTTTCGCGCTCGTGTTGCATGTAGCCTTTGACGGATTCGATCAGGTTGGGAATCAGGTCGTAGCGTCGAGTCAGCTGCACATCGATTTGCGCAAAGGCATTCCTCACCCGGTTACGCAATTGCACCAGCTTGTTGTACAGCGAGACGACCAGCACCGCGCCAACTGCTATCAGGACCAATAAAGTCGTACCGATGCCCATGCGGATCTCCGTTTGCCATGCGACAATTCGTTGCGAGGATACCCCGATTAGCCGGGACGGGCTACGCACTATGACGCCAAGATTGCTGCTGCTCTTGCTGGCCTTATGCCCGCTGCCGGCCTGGGCCGACTGGTATAGCGACAGCCAGGACAAGATGGGCACCCGCATCGACGTGCAGTTGTGGCACGAGGACGGGGACACCGCTGGTGAACTTCTGCAGGCTGCCATGGCCGAGTTCGACCGCATCGAAGCGGCCATGAGTACCTATCGTGACAGTTCCGAGATTTCCCGGGTAAACCGGGAGGCGGCTAACGCGCCCGTTCGGATGTCCACGGAATTGTTCACCCTGGTGATGTTGTCCCTGGAGCTTTCGGAAATCACCGGTGGTGCTTTCGATATCACCTACGACAGTGTCGGCCAGCTCTATGACTTCCGTGCACGCCAGCGCCCCGATGCGGCGGCCATTGCCGCGCGCCTGGAATCAATCAATTACGAGTATGTCGAGCTGGACGCCAAGGCGCAGACCATCCGTTTCCTGGAGCCCGGCGTGCGTATCAACCTGGGCGGCATTGCCAAAGGTTATGCCGTGGAATCTGTTATTTCCCTGTTGCGCGAGGCGGGCGTCAGTCATGCGCTGGCGACGGCCGGGGGCGATACCCGCTTGCTGGGTGATCGGCGCGGCAAGCCCTGGCTTGTGGGTATCCGGGATCCAGACGACGAGAGCGGCCTGGTTACCCGCCTGGGCCTGGTCGACGAAGCCGTGTCGACCTCCGGCGATTACGAACGATTTTTCGTCGAAGACGGTGAGCGTTATCACCACATACTCGATCCCGGCACCGGTCGCTCGGCGGGCAGCGTGCGCAGCGTCACCATTATTGGCCCCGATGCCACCATGACGGATGCCTTATCGACCAGCGTGTTTGTACTGGGCCAGGCGGGCGGCCTCGACCTGATTGAGAAGCTGGACGGCTACGAAGCCATCGTCGTCGACACCGAACGGCGAGTCCGGGTCTCCGCGGGCCTGGATTCCCGCTAGAAAGCCCTTCTGCCGGGGCCTTGGGCGCCCGAACCTTAACTTAAACACGGGGTGATCCGTGACTGGGGTCACAGGAATCCACCCCTCAGCCTGCCAACATTGCCCATGAAGGTGGGCCCCGTTATCGGTTCTCATCTGGAAAGGGCAAACCCACCGAAAGGCGGGGACGCAAAGCCACCGGTCTAAGAGTCGCCCGGGCGACTGATGACAGCGGGGCTGCTGCGCTCACCGGCGTTGTGCCGGAGGCGTATTGTGTCTTCGTCGCTCAATTGCCCGTTCCCCAGGCCGCTACGGCGGTTCGTCATCCGGTGACAGGGGCCTTTGATGGGCGCAGGCAGGCAGTGGCAGAAACGGATCGTGCACGCAACGGCATACCTGTGCCTCGCTTTCGCGTGTCTGGTCGCGCCGCCCGCCGGTGCTGGTGGTGATCTGACCGGCGAGCCGGCACCTGATTTCACCCTCAAATCCATGGACGGCAAGAACCTGCGCCTGAGTGAGTATCGCGGCGGCGTGGTGTTGCTCAGTCTCTGGGCGTCCTGGTGCGGTGACTGTCGCGAACAGCTGAATGATCTGAACGCGCTGCATAGCGAGCTGCGCGAGCGTGGTGTGGCCGTTATCACCGTGAGCGTGGACAGCCGCACGGAACGTGCCATCGAGCTGGCCACGGATCTGCAACTTCAGATCCCCGTGCTGCTGGATGCCAGGCAAACAGTGGCGCGCCAGTATGACCCCCGCTTTATGCCCATGACTGTCCTGATCGATCCCGCCGGGACCATTCGCCATGTGCACGAAGGCTTTGAATTACCTGATACCGCGGTTTATCTGGCCGAGGTAGAGCAACTGTTGGCCGATTTCGGGCCTATCGCAGAGGAAGGTTGAGCACCATGAAGCAAAGCAGAAATTTTTGGTGGCCGCGCCTTGCCGGTCTGTTGCTGGCAAGCCTGTGTTTCGCCATGCCGGCTGGCTCCGAGACGGTGGCGCCGGTCATCGACGAAGAGGTGCAGGACCTTAAGGCCGAAGTGCTGAATCTGAATCGTGAGCTGTTCCTGCTGGAGGAAGAGCTGCTGTTTCCGGCTAATACCCAGATCGCCGTGTTTGTCTCCATGGATGTCGGTGAGTTCTTTGCCCTGGATTCGGTGCAGGTCAAGCTCGATGGCAAGGATGTCAGCAACTATCTGTACACCGAGCGTGAAGTGACGGCCCTGCACCGGGGTGGCGTCCACAAGATTTTCCTGGGCAATGTGAAGACGGGGGACCATGAGCTGGTTGCTATCTTTACTGGCGAAGGGCCTCATGGACGCGACTACAAACGTGGTGCCACGGTCAACTTCAACAAAGCAATTGGTGCCAAGTTCGTTGAGTTGCAGATCACTGATCGCGAGCTCAAACAGCAACCCGAGTTTTTCGTCCGGGAGTGGGAGTAGGGAATGCGACCGGGCGGGGGTGACCGTCGGGCGCGGACCGTGGCCACACTGGCCACGGTCTTGCTGCTCGGTGCAGGACCGGCAGCGGCGCGCGATGCGGCTGGCCTGGTGGTGGAAGATCCGCACTTCGGCGAAGTCCTGTTCTATTTCTATCAGCAGAACGACTTCGACGCGCTGACGCACCTGATGGCTGCGCAGGCTTCCGGTCGCGTAGCCAATCATGATGTTGAGGCCGAGCTGCTGCGCGGTGGCCTGTTTCTCGCCTATGGCCAGCATCGTGATGCCGGCAAGATTTTTAATCGTCTGCTGGCGGATGTCAGCGATCCGGTTGTGCGTGATCGTGCCTGGTTCTACCTGGGCAAGGTCCGCTTCCAGCGCGCCCGCTACGGGGAAGCCGAGGCAGCCCTGCGCCAGGTGCAGGGCAATCTGCCGCCGGGCCTGGAGGCGGAGCACGTCCTGCTGCTGGCCCAGAGCCTGATGGCCCAGTCACGGTTTGCAGAAGCCACGACGGTCCTTGATGGCTGGAAGGGCGCCGCGGACTGGACGGCCTATACCCGCTTCAATCTCGGCGTCGCCCAGGTGCGCAACGAGCAGCTCGAGGCCGGCGCGCGCATGCTGGACCGTGTTGGCATGATGTCTGCGCGTACTCCGGAACTGGCCAGCCTGCGTGATAAGGCCAACCTCGCGCTGGGCTATGCCCGCTTGCAAGCCGGTGAAGCCGACCAGGCACGCGCCGTGTTGCAACGGGTGCGCCTGCAAGGTCCTTTCTCGAACAAAGCCCTGCTGGGTGTCGGCTGGGCCGATGCCCTGCAAGATAACTATCGCAGTGCGCTGGTGCCCTGGCTGGAGCTGCGCGACCGTGACCTGCTGGACGGCGCGGTGCAGGAGTCTTTGCTGGCGGTGCCTTACGCCTTTGGAAGACTGGATGCCCATGGTTCAGCCGTGGATCACTATCTGACCGCGCTGGATGCTTTCGGCAATGAGATTGCCCGGCTGGATGTGGCCATCAACCGAGCGCGCGATGGTGAACTGGTGCCCGCCTTGTTGCGGACAGATGATCCCGAGATAGGTCGCTGGTACTGGCAGCTGGAAGACATGCCGGATTCTGAAGATGGTCGTTATCTCTACCAGCTGGTTGCCGATCATGCCTTCCAGGACGGCTTGCGAAATTATCGAGATCTTCTTGGTCTGCATGATCACCTGCAGGAGTGGCAGGATAAGCTGGCCGCCTTCGAGGATATGGTCGAGACTCGCGCCGAGGCCTATGCAGAGCGATTGCCGCCCGTGGCGGCGCGGATGCAGGGCGTTAATCTGGCCACCCTGAGTGACCGCCGTGACGCGGTGGCCGAGCGGCTGACAGCGATCCGTGCCACGCGTGATGTCGCGGGCCTGGCCACCGCCGATGAGCAGGCGCAGTGGGAAATACTCACCGAGCTGGAACGCAGCCCGGCCTGGTCTCATCCGGATGCTGCCGAGGCCCGGGAAAAACAACGCGTACTCAAAGGCTTGTTGAGCTGGCAGCTCGACGCCGACTATCGCTTTCGCTCCTGGCAGCAGGGGCATGAACTCGCCGCCCTGGATAAGGCCTTGCTGGAGTCCGATCGGGGCATGCAGGAAGTCTATGCCGCCCGCGATCAGGTGCCGGAGTTCCTGGCGGATTATCGCGCCCGTATCGCCGCCTTGCAGCCGCGACTGAATGTCATGCAGGACACCGTGCTGGCGGTGCTCGGTGGGCAGCAGGAGCGCTTGCAACTCTACGCGGTGAACGAACTGGAAGCGCAGAAAGAACGCTTGCTGACCTATCGTGTGCAGGCGCGCTTTGCCCTGGCCACCATCTATGACCGGGCAGATGCCCAGGTCGCCGAGCGAGGCGACCCGCAGTGAAGCTGGCTGTTCTTGTCACAAGCGTTGCGCTAACCGGCGGGCTTTGGCCTTTCGGTGATCAGGGTGATGCGCCTGATCCCAATGACACTATCGCGGACCTCAAAGGTGAGAAGCTTGAGCTGCGTGATCAGCCCAGCGTGGCCGACAGTGCCTCCCTGGCCCGGCAGCAGTATCGCTCTTTCCTGGATGCCGGGGACGGCCATCCGGCGCTGCAGCTGGAGGCCATGCGTCGCCTCGCTGATTTGAGCGTAGCTGCAGCCGAAGAGGCCGATGCCGAGGGCATCGCTGATCCGGCTTTTCTGAACGAGGCGATAGCCTTGTACGAAAAGCTTCTCGAAGATCCCACGGCCAAGGCCGAACGTGATGCCTTGCTATACCAGCTGGCGCGGGCGCGTGAACTGACCGGTGATACTCCGGGAGCCCTGGCCGCGCTGGATGTGCTGGTCAGTTCGGAAGCAGACAGCAACTTTTACGACGAAGGCGAGTTCCGCCGCGGTGAAATTCTGTTTGTGGCCAAACAGTATCGCGAGGCAGAGCTTGCCTACGCAGCCGTGATTCGCGCGGGCGACAGCTCCCGCTATTTTCAGCAGGCCCTTTACAAGCATGGCTGGGCCCTGTTCAAGCAGGGTATTCACGAAGAGAGTCTGCCGTCTTTCATGGCCGTGCTGGATCATCGCCTGGCCGACGAACCGGATCCGGCAGCCGCCCTGGAGAACATGTCGCGCCCGGAACGCGAGTTGCTGGATGACACCTTTCGGGTGATGAGTATCAGCTTTTCCTATATGGACGGACCCGACACTCTCGACGCGATGCTCGATCAGCGCGGAGAAACTTCGTATACGAGCCTTCTTTATAGCGGTCTGGGTAATCTTTACCTCGACAAGGAGCGCTTCTCGGACGCGGCGGCGAGCTATGCGGCCTTTGTGGCCCGCGAACCCACGGATACCGATGCACCGGTGCTGCAACAGCAGGTTATCGAGGCTTACACCCTGGGTCGGTTTCCCAGCCTGGTACTGGAAGCCAAGCGAGACTACGTGCGTCTGTATGGCTTTGATACACCGTTCTGGGTCGCCCGGCAGCGGGATGATTACGCCGTTGTCGTGTCTGCGCTCAAGGATCATCTTAGTGACCTGGCCGGTTATGACCACGCCCTGGCGCAGGCCGACGGCAGCGTAGAGGCCTATGAACGGGCGGCCGGCTGGTATCGGCGCTACCTCGACTACTTCCCGGAAGATCCCGACTCGGCGCAGCGCAGTTTCCTGCTGGCTGAGATTTACCAGGAGCTGGATCGTTACGGCGATGCCACCGTGCAGTTCCTGGATGCGGCCTATGCCTATGGGCCTCACGAGCAGGCAGCCGAAGCGGCCTATGCCGCCGTGCTGGCCGCCCGCCTGCACGCCGATCAGCTGGACGGCGCTCTGCTTACGGCCTGGCAAGACCGGATCGTGACCGAATCCCTGCGCTTTGCGGACAGTTTCCCGGGCCATCCGGAAGCGGCGCCGGTGCGGACCAAGGTGGCTGAAGAATTATTTGCGGCGGGTGAACTGGAGCAGGCGGTTCAGGTCGCCGGCCTGGTGGTCACCATGCAACCGCCGGCCGCCATGGAGCTGGAGCGCACGGCATGGCGGGTGATTGCCCACTCTGAATTTGATCTGAGTCGCTACGCGGCAGCCGAACAGGCTTATCGGCGTTTGCAACAGCTGCCCCTGGAAAAGCCTGAAGAGGGTCAGGAGATTCAGGCTCGCATTGCCGCCTCTGTCTACCGTCAGGGTGAGCAGGCACGCGATGCCGGTAATGTGGAAGAAGCCGTGGCCCAGTTCATGCGGGTTGCGGACACCGTGCCGGACTCGGATATCGCGCCGACAGCCATGTACGACGCGGCAGCTCTGTTGATCAGCAGCGAGCGCTGGGAAGCCGCCGTGCCCGTGCTGGAACGTTTCCAGAGCGAGTTCCCCGAACACAAGTTTGATGATGACGTGACCCAGAAGCTCGCGGTGACACGCCAGGCAGCAGGCCAGGCTGGTCCGGCCGCCATGGAATACGAGCGCGTTGCCCGCTTGGCCAGTGTCGAGCCTGAGGTGCAGCGCGAGGCCCTGTGGGAGGCCGCTGAATTGTATGGCGTGGCTGAGCGCGCGGCAGATCAGCGCCGCGCACTGGCCAGCATCGTCAGCCGTTTCCCGGCGCCGTTGAGTGAGTCCATCGAAGCTCGCCTGCAACTGGCCGATCTGGCCGGGGAGGCCGGCGATGTGCAGGATCGCTGGCGCTGGCTCGATGACATTATCGCGGCGGATGCTCAGGCCGGCGCGCAACGCAGTTCCCGCACCATGACCCTGGCCGCCCGGGCGAGCCTTGAGAGAGCCTTGCCGGCGCGCGATGCCTACAACGCTGCTCGTCTGACCAGTCCCCTTAAAGACAGTCTGCCTGTGAAGAAACAACGTATGGAGCAGGCGCTTGCTGCTTTCGGCAAGGCGGCGGACTACGGCGTCGATGAAGTCGTGACCGCCGCGACTTATGAGATTGCCGAGCTGTACTTCGGCCTCGGCCAGGACCTCATGGCTTCCGATCGTCCGCCCGGACTGGATGAACTGGAGCTGGAACAGTACGAAATTTTGCTGGAGGAGCAGGCCTTCCCCTTCGAAGAGCAGGCCATCGATATTTACACCACTAATGCCTCGCGCGCCACAGCCGGGGTATTTGATGAATGGGTGCAGCGTAGTTATCAGCGACTGGCTGAACTGGTGCCAGCGCGCTACGCCAAACCCGAGAGGAGTGAGTCTCTTGTTGCACAACTCGATTAAGGATTTGCCGCGCCAGATGACGGCTGCAACCCGGGGCATGCTTGCCTTGTCCCTGGCTGTTCTATTAAACGCCTGCGCCACAGCGCCGCCGCCCGTGACTCTGGGCGAGGGTGAAGAGGCCGTGCAGGTTTTCCCGGCGGATGCCTCGGATCGCTATGCGCGTGCGCTTGGGTATATGGATGCGGGTGACGACGCCCAGGCGGCCGCCGCTTTCCGGGCCCTGGCCGCTGACTATCCCGATTACGCCGGCCCCCTGGTCAACCTGGCCATTATTGAGTCACGTGCGGGCAATACCGCCGATGGCATTACCTTGCTCGAAAACGCTGTGGTGATCTGCACGAACTGTGCCCCCGCCTGGAACCAGCTGGGGATTCTGCTGCGTCGTCAGGGACAGTTTGCCGAGGCTGAAAAATCCTATCAGCAGGCTCTGAACCTGGATCCCGACTATGCCCTGGCGCACTACAACCTCGGGGTGCTTTACGACCTGTATCAGCAGCAGCCGGCCTTCGCGGTACAGCACTACGAACGTTATGTCGCATTGCGCAGTGAGGACACTGCCACGGTCGACAAATGGATCACAGATTTGCGGCGCCGAATCGGCCAGCCTGCACAGGCGGCCCAGGCGGAGGAGCTGTAAGTGTTACGGGGTTTTGGAATAACAGCAGTGAGTTGGCTGCTGGCAGCAGTCATGGTTTCGGCCGGCGCCACGGAACCGGCGCCTGGGGACAAGGATGTCCCGGCCCCCTTGGTTGCTGCGGACCGGCTGGAGCTGGATGCCAGTTCCATCCGGGGCAACCAGGAGCTGCCCAAGGTGATGTATATCGTCCCGTGGAAGGACCCCGCCCTGGGGGACCTGGTTGGCAAACCGGTAAATAGTCTCGTGGATGAGGCACTGGCGCCGGTAGACCGTGAAGTATTCCGCAGACAGATTAGCTATTTCGATCAACTGTATGGAGATGCGGGAACACCGCCTGTCAGCCAGCCTTAGTTGAGGCTGAGTGACCAATCTGATCAAGGAGGAGGAGAGATGAATTTTTATTCAAGTGTTGTGAGTTTCTTTCAGGACGGCGGGGTCTTCATGGTCCCTATCGTTGTGGTACTGGCCCTGGGTTTGGCCATCGCTGCAGAGCGGTGGGTTTTCCTGAGCCGCACCAGCTTCGGTAATCGGAGCCTGTGGACGAAAATTACCCCCTATATTCAGGCCGGCAAGTTCGGCGAAGCCGTGAATGTGACCTCCAAGTCCAAGACGGCCATCGCCACGATCCTGACCTATGGTCTGCATCGCACCAAGAACGCCGCGCGTCGGGATGACATCGAGAAGGCCATGGAAGAGAGCCTGATGGAAGTCATGCCGCGGCTGGAAAAGCGCACCCACTACCTGGCGACCTTTGCCAACGTAGCGACGCTGCTGGGCCTGCTCGGGACCATTATCGGTCTGATTAACGCCTTTACTGCGGTGGCTGCAGCCAATCCGGCTGAGAAAGCCGACATGCTGTCTGCCAGTATCTCCGTGGCCATGAACACCACGGCCTTCGGCCTGATGGTGGCCATTCCGCTGCTGCTGGTGCACACGCTGCTGCAGAGCAAGACCACAGAGATTGTCGACAGCCTGGAAATGGTTGCTGTGAAATTCCTGAATGCGGTGGACGAGCGCCGCAACAAGGCTGAGCAGCCGGCATGAGGGCGAGCTGGCGAAAACACCGCCATAACGATCCGGCGGACCTGGACATCACAGCGTTCATGAACCTGATGGTGATCCTGGTGCCGTTCCTGTTGATCACGGCTGTGTTCTCGCGGCTGGCTATTCTCGAGCTCAACCTGCCCTCCTCCGGGGAGACGCTCGCGGATGAACCGCCGGGAATGCAGCTGGAAGTGGTGGTGCGCGCCGATCGCATCGAGGTCGGCGAACGTAATGCCGGCCTGATGACCCGGGTGCCCATGGTCGAAGAAGACTATGACTATCCGGCCCTGACCGAGTACCTGCAGCGGGTGAAGGCCACGTTCCCTGACAAAGTGGATGCCACCATCCTGCTGGAGCCGGAAATTCCCTATGACGTGCTGGTCCAGGTCATGGATGCCGTGCGCGTCTTCGATGGCTTTGATGACGCCGGTGAGTCGGTACAGGCTGAGCTCTTTCCCGAGATCTCTATCGGCGATGCGCCGGCATTGAAGCGGAGCTGATTCATGAAGATGTCCAAGCGCGCCTTGCGCATGCAAAAACGCAATTCCAAGGGCAAGAAACAGATTGCTCTGAATCTGGTGTCGCTGATGGATATTTTCACCATTCTGGTGTTCTTCCTGCTGGTGAACTCTTCGGATGTGGAAGTGCTGCCCAATGCCAAAGATATTCAGCTGCCGGAATCCGTCGCTGAGCAAAAGGCGCGTGAGAATGTGGTCATTGCCGTCACGGGCGAGCAGATCCTGGTCCAGGGCCGCCCGGTAGCGACTGTCAGTGAAGTCGTGAACAGCAAGGGCCTGCTGATTCCCGCCCTGGCCGACGCCCTGCGTCAGCAGTCAGACCGGGTGTTACGCCGCGAAGCCATGCAGGACATCGCCAGTCGCGAAGTCACCATCATGGGTGACAGAGAGCTTCCGTATCGCTTGCTGAAAAAGGTCATGGCGACCTGCACCAGCGCCGACTACGGACAAATTTCCCTGGCAGTGATGCAGCGGGCCCCGGTCCGCCAGGCCGCTGTCATGACTACACCGCAGGGATGACGCTGTTGTGATTAGCCACTACCGCACTTATGCCTTGCCGTGGGACCTGGGTCTCGAAGAAGACCAGCGCCTGCGGGAGTTTCTGAAGAAGAGCACCATCGCGGCCGTTGTGCTGACGGTGATCTTCAGCTTTCTGCCGCTGCCTGAGATGGCCGATGATGAAGTGCAGGAAGTGCCGCCGCGCTTCGCCAAGCTGCTGCTGGACAAGCCCAAGCCGCCGCCACCACCGCCGGTCGTCAAGACCGAGCCGGAGCCGGTGAAGTCGGAGCCCGTCGAAAAGAAAGTCGAGAAAGTCGTCGAGAAGCCGCCGGAGCCAAAACCGGTGATCGATCGCACGGTTGAGGCCCGCAAGAAAGTCGCCGGGCTATTGCCTTTCGCTGATGACCTGGCCGACCTGAGGGACAACAAGGCAGTGGCGGCGGTCAAGAACAATCGCCAGCTCGCCGGTGCTGCGGGTGAGGCCACGCGGTCCGAACGTTCCCTGATTACCTCCAAGGCTGGTCGCGCGAGTGGCGGTATTAATACCGCCAGCATGAGCCGTGATACCGGCGGTGCCGGGTTGGCCGGTCGCGATACCACGGCCGTATCGAGCACGGTAGCCGGGCTGCAGAGCAGTGGCCCCGGTGTGGAGCGCAGTGGCGACAGCGATCGCCCGGCGCGCAGTCGTGAAGAGATCGAAATGGTCTTCGACCAGAACAAGGGCGCCATCTACTCGCTCTACAACCGCGCCCTGCGGCGTGATCCCACCCTGCAGGGCAAGCTGGTGCTGCGCCTGACCATCGAGCCTTCAGGCCTGGTGTCGAATTGCGAGGTGGTGTCCAGCGAGCTGGAAGATCCCGAACTCAAGCGCAAGCTGGTGCAGCGCGTAAAGCTGTTCCGTTTCCTGCAGAAGGATGTGGCCAAGGTGACGACGACCAAGCCCATCGATTTCTTCCCGGCCTAAGTTATTCAGGAGAAAACGGGCTATTCAGCTGGCCAGGACTGACAGAACACACGCCTTTTGGCCAAGGGCAAGCTCAGGGTGATGCCCTGGTGTGACCTGGTTCCTCGCACCCGAATACGCCTTGATTCAGAATTCAGTTTCCCCCTTGGGTGTCCACGACAATCAAAGTCTCCTTGCGAGCTAGGCGTGGACACCCTTTTTTATTGCCCGTTGCTTTCGTTCGACGGCAGACTTGCCGCCTGAGCTGCCTTACCAGGGTAATACTTCGCCGTTTGTGTGCCAGAAGCTGCCGGAGTTCTCCAGGTTCAGCTGGTCGATACGCTCGAGCAGGCCTGTGACCGAGTCTTGAGCGTTAATCATCCCCGATTGCCCGGTCATGTCCGTCCTGACGTATCCCGGGTGCAAAATGGCGACCGAGATGTCTCTGGAATGCAGGTCTTTGGCCAATGAAACCCCCGCAGCATTCAAGGCGGCTTTAGACATTCGGTAGCCGTAGCTGCCGCCCGATTCATTATCGGCAATTGAGCCCATGCGACTGGTAATGAGAGCAATTTTTGCACCGCTCTTAAGCGCTGGGAGTAAAGATTCTGTTACCCGCAAGGGGCCGAGCGCATTAACTTCAAACTGGCGCCGCACCGATTCCAGATCAAGATCAGCCAGCGATACGCTGTGCAATATGCCCGCATTGTTAATCAGCAGATCGACAGAGTCGGGCGCGACAGTGCTGGCAAAGGCATCGATTGCATCGCCATCGACTACGTCATAGCCCTCATGGACATTGACGGGCAGCTTGTTCAGCGCTTCATTGGAGTGCCTGCACAGGGCCGTCACGGCGTAGCCACGACCAGAAAGCGCCCGGCAGAATTCCAGGCCAATGCCGCGGTTGGCGCCAGTTATTATTGCGTGGGGCATAGGCAATCATCTGACTATAAAGCGGCTGTTGGCTGCACCGCGTGAATTGATCCGTACCAGGGCGGAGCGTACAAAGGATGGCGTTTGGCCACGGCCAGTCATCCAGTTTGATCTTAAACCAGGCCGGGGGTGCTTTTTCAGGGTCTTATTTTTTGACGGTGCGAGGTGGCCCCGGTCCACGGCCGGTAAGCGCGTGGCAATCACCGCACAATGACAGGAAATCACCGTACAGCGCGCTGCGTGTTCCAGGGGTGTTCGCCTCCAGGCCCTCCTGGCCAATCTCCCGGAGTCGCTTGAGCAGGTAATCGAGCGTCGGCTGCCGATCGACCGGTCCACCCAGAGCAGAGGCTTGCAACTGAATTCCGGCCAGGACTTCTGACCCTGCCTGCCACGCAGCAGCCGACGGACCAATCAGTCCCTCCCACATGCGATCAGTCGCCCACAGGTGTCGGCGCATCTGCGCACGCACGCTATCCCCTGTTGGCAGCCGCTGGTCGCTGTCGGGAAATTTCACGGCCACGTCATTAGCGGCATGGCAATCACCGCAGACACGTGCCATCTGACCGAGAGCGGCCGCTGCGAATACGAGGTGCCTGGCTGACTTGAGCTCTTCTGCATAGCTGCGCATCTCGGCGACATAGGGTGACCAGTTTTCGGGGAGGTCGGACGTCGTCTCGTGTTTTTGCAGCCAGTCCGCCGGATCATAGACGCCGTCCAACTGCCCGGAAATCACAAAGCTCTTGATCGCGCGAATCGCAGTGAAGTGCAAACGCATGTGCTCGGCCAGCGGTGATGCTTCTGTGCCCGGCGAATGCCCGGTCGCGCCTGAGGTATTCGCCAGAAAAAGCGCCGTGCAGATCAGTAAGAACAAACGTAAATCCAAACTCATAGGCTGTAACCCAGTGCTATGCAGTCTCTGTGTCCAAACATTGAAGCACGGACGCCTTGACTAATCCATTGTCCGGCAGCGGCGGTGTATTCGTTGCGGATCCTGGTTTGGCGGCTTCGAATCCTTAGTTCGGACCCGTGCCGTCAATGGGTGCAGGCTGGCGTCGAACCCGGGCCAGGTTGGTCTCGGCATCCGTCGCGCTCAAGGTCACCCGGATGGCACCCCTGAACCCCGATTCCTTGGGCAGAGGCGGCAATGCCCAAGTCT
Organism: uncultured Gammaproteobacteria bacterium; assembly: GCA_937921935.1. Lineage (GTDB taxonomy): Bacteria > Pseudomonadota > Gammaproteobacteria > Steroidobacterales > J054. Next base: position 27,695 of record CAKZWQ010000011.1, read on the forward strand.
GAATGCTGACCAGCAGTGCGAGCCCAGAGGCGGCGAAAGATAGCTGTTGGCTCGGTAGCATGATGTACCCCGATCACGATGCGACGTTGCACATTTCTCTTTGATGCTAGCGCTCGAAAGACATGAACGGGTTGCGACATATACCTACAACGCATGGCCCGACGTGGCGACGATGCGTTTGAGGTCGGGGTTGCCGGCGTGTCCACTATCGGCCAGAAGCGGACATTCGCGAGACAAGAAAAACCCGGCGCCAGGCCGGGTTCATCAATCCTCCGAAATTTTTCTCGTTCAGGCGGGCTTGCGCCGGATCCAGGCCAGCAGTGCCAGACCGGAGCCGAACAGCCATACTGCCCCCGGGATCGGGATAACTGACACATCAAATCCACAGGTGGAGAGCCGGACATTCTGAATGTCCACGTCATTGCCGACGAGTTGCGTGCAGCCGGACATGTTGTCCACTGACAGATTACTGAAGTTATCGCTGCTCAAATCCCACAAGGCCACACCGTTGATCGTGGTGTTGGAAATATCGAACTGATTACTGCCCGTGGCAACGATGAGCACGTTATTCAAGCCTATGCCTTGATCACCTATGACCAGGTTGCCTTGGGAAGTCTTGAAAGCCTGGGCATCATCCACCAACACAATGGCGAAAGCATCTGCGCCACCCTGAAAAATCAGGTTGGCCTTGACTGTAATATCGCTGGTGGTATCGAAGTCGAGAATATTCAGGCCGGCCGACAGAGTCACCACCTTATCGCTGTCGATGTCCCCGCTGTTGGTGCTTATCGTGCCGGTAATGTCACCAGCGCTGATGCCGTTGACAAAACTCGTGACCGCGGCAATTTCGCTATTCAGGGTAGTA
>CAKZWQ010000012.1 GCA_937921935.1 uncultured Gammaproteobacteria bacterium
CGACCCCTTTTAGCGCTTTTAGCCAGCCTCTTCGCGGACCAGCTGCAGTTTGTCGCGGACATAGATCAGCCCGCGCCGCACCCGCGTTTTGACTGTGCCCAGCGGCATGTCCAGCATCCCGGCGATCTCGCTGTGGCTGTAGCCTTCGTAAAGTGACAGGGACAAAATCTTCTGCTGTCGGGGCTCCAGTTCCTGCAACACCTGCCAGACAATGGCCACCTCGGCCTCTCCGTCCAGGGTCGATGCCACGGCGGGTTGATCAGCGCCCACCTGCTCATCGATGGAGTCCAGCGCGGGTCGACGCGCGTTCTTGCGGATTCGATCTATCAGCCGACGGCGGGTAATCATGGATATAAAGGTCACTTCACTGGCCAGCGCCGGATCAAAGCGTCCGGCGGTCTTCCAGATCTCGATGAAAATATCCTGCACCGCATCTTCGGCATCCGCCTGGTTGCGCAGATAGCGCCGCGCCAGGGACCAGACGAGCCGGTCATAGGTAGCCAGGCACTCGTTGACAGCCGCCTGGTCGCCGCCGGCGACCCGCTGCAGGATTGACGGCTCTGCCGCCGGTGCTGCTTGCTCGGGCGATTTCGCCCTGGCCCGGTCCGAGCGTTTGCTCGGCTTCGAACGCGCCACCTTGGCTGACGCGGTCTGCTCAACGCTAATACTCAAGCCATTGGCCATTGCCTGCTACCTCCTGTTTGGCTGCCCGTCGCGCAGCGCTTGAGCGCTGTGTCGGGGCGGCGCTGAGACATCAATCACCCCAGATTGCTGTCTCATTTTTTCTAATATTTGATCCCGTTCCCTTATGTAAGCAAGTAACGTGCCAGTTTTACAGAGACACTCTTTTATCGTTTTATTTCAATTATTTATCTCTATAAATCCCTGTCTGAGAAAAAATGGCGAGACAGTCGTGACACACATGTATGTCTCTTTTTGATACACTCGGACAACTGTTTTGAGACACTGAGACAACTGGCCGCAACAGCCCGCGCCCCGCGACGCCCTGACGGGCAGCAGCCAGATCTGATCCCCTCAGGGGCGCGAACAACTGGCATAGCGACTGGATGAAAGACCGATGCAACAGCGCTGACAGGTGCGTGCAGCCAAGTCCTACCGGAGCCCATCACAACCATGCCCAAGGCCCCCTTACCGCCCGATGAGCAAGCGCGCCTCCGTGACCTGCAGTCCTTCGAGATTCTCGATACGCCCGAGGAGGCGGCCTTCGACGAGATCGCCAAGATCGTCTCACTCATTTTCGATATGCCCATCGCGCTGGTATCGCTGGTGGACGAGGAGCGCCAGTACTTCAAGGCTCGTGTCGGCCTGAAGGCCAGCGAGACGCACCGCGACCAGGCCTTTTGCGCCCACGCCATTCTCGAGTCCGATGTCATGGTGGTCGAGGATGCCTGCGAGGATGAGCGCTTTGCCGACAATGCCCTGGTCACCCAAAACCCACGTATTCGTTTTTATGCCGGTGCGCCACTGATCAGCGATGAAGGGCACAACCTGGGCACGCTGTGCATGATTGACGTCAAACCCCGCACCATCACGACCGAGCAACAATTGATCCTGCAGGCCCTGGCCCATCGCGTGATCACGGAAATGCAGTTGCGCCGGGCCAATCGCAAACTGCGCGACACCCGCGACAATATGGATCGCCTGTTCAACGCGCTGAGTGATGGTGTGGTGGTCATTAATGGTGCCGGCGAAATCAGCTTTGTAGACAACAAGGCGGAGCAGGTTTTTGGTATCGCGCGGGCAACGGCACTGGGCGGTGCCTGGGAAGCCGTACTCGACCTGGACCCGGACGCCACCTCCACCATCGCGAAGCTGCTGGCCGGTGCGCGTCGCGGCCCGGTCAGTGTGCGGGTGGCACGGCTGAATACCACCATGGAAGTGCGTAAGTCAGAAGTGCCGGACAGCCCGGATGACATCGCCTTGCTGGTCTCCGACGTGACCCGGCTGGAGCAGATGCGTGCCCTTCTGGATGCGGACACGATTAAGTACGGTATCGTCGGCAAGTCGCCCGCTATTCGGGAAGTTATCACCCAGGTTGAACGGGTGGCGCCTTTGGATATTCCGGTCCTGGTCAGCGGTGTCACGGGTACGGGCAAGGAACTGGTGGCAAAAGCAATCCACCACAACAGTCCGCGCGCGGACGGACCCTTTGTCGCGGTTAACTGCGCGACACTCAGTGAGTCTTTACTGGGCAGTCAGCTGTTCGGGCATCGACGCGGCGCGTTTACCGGAGCCATTGACGACCAGGTTGGCTTGTTCGAGTCGGCCGGTGGCGGCACGATCCTGCTCGACGAGATCGGCGATCTGCCCATGGCCCTGCAAGCCAGCTTGTTGCGGGTGCTGGAAAACAAAGAGGTGGTGCGGCTGGGCGAGTCGAAGGCCCGCGCGGTGGATTTCCGGCTGGTCAGCGCCAGTAACCGCAACCTGCGCGAGATGATTACGGCAGGTGAGTTTCGCGAAGACCTGTATTACCGCCTCCGCGGACTGGAAATTCCGCTGCCTGCACTGCGCGAGCGGCGGGAAGACATTCCGTTTCTGCTACGGCACTTTGCCCACATCGACGCGATGCTGGTCGATGCGGAGCCACCCACGTTTACCAACGACACCATTGCCATGCTCATGGATCACAGCTGGCCGGGCAACGTGCGCGAACTGCGCAGCGCGGTCAGTTTCGCGGTTCTTCACAGCATGCGCGGCACCGTCAGGCGCCGCGATCTGCCGCCGGAAATTGCCACCGCCAGACCGACGTCTGCCGCCCGGACGCATCGCCCCCAGGCAGATCACCGACAGGCAATCAAAGCGGCGCTGGCCGAGACCCAGGGCAATCGCTCCGAAGCAGCCCGCCTGCTGGGCATCAGCCGGGCGACTCTCTACCGCCGGCTGCAACAACTTGGATTGGATCACGATGGCCCGTAAAGCCCACGTGCACGGCCCAACACGACGGGCTCACGATACGAGCCTCCCGGGGGCTAGGGTGAATACCAGACCTGATTTCTATTCACCGGCTCATCCCGACCAACCGTCCGGATACGCCGACCAACGGGGAGCAATGGGGAATGACCGACTACAGTGATCCAAAACGCAGCGTCGAACTGCTCAAACAACTCCGGGCCTATGGCTACAGCGACCAGGAATTCGCCCGGCTGCATCATTTCGGTTCAGCCACTAACCAGACCATTCAGTCACATATCGATTATTGCTCGCGCGTGCGCAGCTTCAGACCAGGCAGTAACAATTCGTACCTGCAGGCTAAACTGGAGCAGGAACTACAGCAGTTAAAGACGAACTAGGCCGTTTACCTTGAGTCTTGCGGAGATCAGACACCATGCCTAACCCCGTTATTTTAGTGCTCGCCCTGCTGACTCTCGGCAGCAGCACTGCTCTGGCCGAAGAAGTTTTCCGCAGCACCGATGGCAGCAAACGCATATATGCCCGCGACCGCGGCGAAAACAAGCAGGTGCTGGTGGATGACACCGGGAAAGTCGTGAGCTACCTGGACAAGCGCGGCGAAGATGATGTGATACGCAGTCCCGATGGCAGCGAGCGTATTTATCTCCGCGATCGCGGCGAGGACAGCCAGGCCCTGGTGGATGACTCCGGCAAGGTGCTGGGTTATCGCAAGCGCACGGACGATGACACGTGGCGATATACGGAACCGGATGGGACGCCGGTGGGAACGTCACGGGATGAGGACTGACAGCGGCCGCTTCTGTTAATTGTGGGGCGGGCGCCAACCCGCCGCCCTGGCTTCCTCTTCAGAACAGAACCAGCGCTCACCCTTCGACGTATTAATCCGCGTCTGCTCATACCAGGTACTGCCCGGCACGTGATAGATCCGGCCGTTCTTGCTGATGTTGCCCTTGATGGAACAGGCTCGATTCGGCGCATTCGGTGACTTGGGCGCGTTCTTTGCCTGATCGCGGTTCAGCCGCCGCCATTCCCAGGGCGGCACCTGCTGCGATTCAGACAGCCCCCAGATACCCCGCTTGGCCGCTTTGGCTTCGGCCTCAATGGCCAGCAGTGATTCATCCCGCAGGTAATCCCGATACGCCCACGCCGCTCCCTGCCGAATCAGCTCGGCACTGACATCCGTGTCACCCACGTAGATGCGGCCAACCTCACGGTCGTATTTATCCACATCCACCACCCGCACGGACACCTGCTTCTGAAAGACCAGCGCCGACAAGGCCTGCCTGGCCTTATTCGCATAGGGCTGCCCGCGCTCCGGCGTGTCGATTTCTGCCAGCCGGATGGTGTGCTGACGGTTATTGGCATCCAGCAAGGTGAGGGTATCGCCGTCAGTGATACCGACGACCCGGCCGGCCAGCACGGCCGAATGCTGGGCTGCATGGCTGGGTTGCTGGCCCGCAGAAGCGATGAGCAGTACCGCGCCAGCAATCAACGCAAACCCGATTAGCCGAGATCTAATAGACACTGCACATTCGCTCTATCGCTTTCCTTGAGCAGGCCAGAAATCCTGCGTTGCTGTGCGGGCAGGGTTAGACTGCAAAGGATACAGATCCGCCAGACCTTTTATCCGAGATCACCATGCGCAGCGGCGAAATCGACTTCCCCGAAAAGGACCTTCCCTTACGCGAGGATGTCAGTCTGCTCGGCGCCCTGGTCGGACAAATGCTGGCCGAACAGGGGGGTGAGGGGCTGTTCAGCCAGGTGGAGCAGGTTCGCCGCACCGCCATCGCCCGGCGCGAAGGCACGCCGGCCACCGACGATCTGGCCGCGCTGGTCAGCGGCCTGGCGGTCCCCGATGCCTTGAGCCTGGTGCGCGGCTTTGCGGCCTATTTCCAGGTGGTGAACCTGGCGGAGCTGGTGCACCGCATCCGCCGCCGCCGCGATTACCTGCGTGACAATGACCAGCCCCAGCCCCAGGGTATGCACGACACCATTGCCCGGTTGGCTGCCGCCGGCCTGCAGCTTAATGATGTGCAGGCTTACCTGGGCAGCATTCTCTACGAACCGGTGTTTACCGCTCACCCCACCGAAGCCACCCGCCGCACCCTGCTGGAGAAACAGCAAGTCATTGCACGGCGCCTGGTGGACCGGCTGGATCCGTCGCGCACGCCCCAGGAAGAACAGGCCCTGCTGTCCCACATCCGCGCCGAGATCACCAGTGCCTGGCAAACGGTGGAGCACCCCAGCGAGCGCATGACCGTGGCGGATGAGCGTGAGAACGTGCTGTTTTTTCTCACCGACGTGATTTACCGGATCATCCCGGTGTTCTACGAGGACGTGGAAGACGCGCTGGTGCAAACCTACGGCGAAGCGGCACAAGCCATTCGCGTGCCGCAGATGATTCGTTTTGCCAGCTGGGTCGGCGGCGACATGGACGGCAACCCGAATGTCGGTGCCACCACCATCCGCGAGTCCCTGGCCGACCAGCGGCAACTGATCATTCGCCGCTATCAGGCCGACATCACGGCGCTGTCACGCCAGCTCAGCCAGTCCGTGGAACGGGCCGACATCAACCAGGAAGTGATGGGCCGCACGGAACGCTACGCCGGGCTGTTCCCCGCCGTCGCCGCGGCGACCCCTGGCCGCCAGAGTGACATGTACTACCGGCAGTTGTTGCGGCTGATTGGTGCGCGCCTGCAGGCCACGCTGGCCGAAGACCCGCAGGGGTATCCCGGGGTCGATGAGTTTTTCGGGGATCTGCGCCTGATTGCGCGCAGCCTGCGCGATAACCAGGGCCAGCACGCGGGCCTGTTCGCCATGCGCCGCCTGTTGCGGCGGGTCGAAACCTTCGGCTTTCACCTGGCGACCCTGGACGTGCGCCAGGATGCCCTGGTGCACCGGCGGGTGATCGGCCACGTGCTCGGCGAACCGGGATGGCTTGCAATGGACGCTTCCCAGCGCGCCGAGCGCCTGGTGCGGGCCTTGGCCGAACCTGCGCCGGAGTTCCAGGCGGACACCGAAACCGGTGACACGCTGGCCGTGTTTCAGGCCATCCGTGACAGCCAGGCCTTTTACGGCCCCAACGCCATCGGGCCATTCATTATCAGCATGACCCAGGGGGCCGACGACGTGCTGTCAGTGCTGGTGCTGGCGCACTGGGCCGGCCTGGGGGACGGCAGTGCCGGCATACCGCTGGATGTCGCGCCCTTGCTGGAAACCGTCGAGGACCTGGAGAACGGCCCGGCCATCATGCAGGCCTTGCTCACCGACAGCAGTTACCGGGCGCACCTGGAACGCCGGGGCTTGCGCCAGATCATCATGATCGGCTATTCCGACAGCAACAAAGACGGTGGCCTGGCCGCGTCGCGCTGGGCCCTGCGCAACGGCGAGAAAGCATTGGTGCAAGTCATGCAGGCCGCCAAGGTGAGCCTGACCCTGTTTCATGGCCGCGGCGGCACCATCAGCCGCGGCGGCGGCAAGGTACACCAGGCTGTGCTGGCGGCCCCGAAGGGCTCGGTCAACGGCCGGCTGCGGGTGACCGAACAGGGCGAGATCATCAATGCCAAGTTCGGGGTGCGCGGCATTGCCTTGCGGATACTGGAACAGGCCGCCGGCGCCACGGCGCTGGCCACCTACATGGATCCCAAACAACCGGCCAAATCCCTGCAATACCACGCGGTGATGGAACAGCTGGCCGGTGTCGCGCGCGGTGCCTACCGCGACCTGGTGTACGAGACACCGGCCCTGGTGGACTACTTTCGCCAGGCCACGCCCATCGATGTCATCGAAAAAATGCAGATCGGCTCGCGGCCGGCTTCGCGCCGTTCCGGCAAAGGCATTGAGAACCTGCGCGCCATTCCGTGGGTGTTTGCCTGGACCCAGAACCGCCTGGTGCTGCCGGGCTGGTACGGCGTTGGCCAGGGGCTGGAGGCGGTCGAAAAACAGTTCGGTTTGGAACATTTGCAGAGCCTGCAACAGCAATGGCCGTTCTTTGCCAACCTGATCGACGATGTCGAGATGGTCATGGCCAAGGCCGACATGAACATCGCCTCCCATTACGCCGACCTGGCGGACGACGCGACAAGACCGGTGTTCGATCAGCTCAGCGCGAGCTTCGAACGCACCGTGGACATCGTGTTGCGGATTAAAGGCACCGAGAGCCTGCTGGACGATGACCCGGCCCTGCAACGCTCAATCCGCTTGCGTAACCCCTACACCGACCCCATCAGCCTGTTGCAGGTAGATCTGTTGCGGCGCTGGCGCGCCACCGACCGCAGCGACCAGCCGCTGCTGGAGGCCTTGTTCGCCAGCGTCCGGGGCATCTCGCAGGCGCTGCAGAATACCGGCTAGCAGGAAAAGGGGTCGACGTTTGCGCAGCTGTTGCGGGATGGGTGTGGTGAGCTTGACCTTATTGAATGCTAGGCTCGTGCTGGGGCGAATGCCTCGCCAATCGAGTTCCATCATATAAATTGGAGGCAACCATGGATATTGCTGGATGGCTGAACAGGATTAATGCAATCGGCGCCGCACTGGTGATTGCAATCCTGCTTGCGATTACGTCTACGCCTGCTGCATTGGCCGAAGACGACGCACTCTTTACCAGCGATTTTGCCGGCCTGAATGCAGAGCAAACAGTACTTGCCGCACGCGCCCTCGAGTTCTTATCACGAATGAACGACATGTACTTCGGCCGTATCGACAAGATGAACGGTGGCAGCGAAAAAGAAAGCCGCGCGAGGAGCACCGAGTACGCGGATTACAATGCCAAGGCGGCGCGCGGGTCAGTCGTTCAAAAAGGGGGGCGCCTCTACAGCATTACGAAAAAACCCACTCGAAGCTTTCAAAAGCCGACCGTCTGGAGTCGATTCTTTTCCGTCAACATGCATGCGAAGAGCCCGTTGGTCGGTATGCCTCACAATGCTTTTGTCATCCAGTTTTACGAGGACGGTGGCAGTTCGATTGGGGGTTTTCTCGATGTTCTGCCGGGGGCAATGCCAGAGGAAGATCTGCTTTATATAAAAGAAGCCATGGATGCGGTCTATGCAAGACATGGGGTTGATCCCGAGCCGCATCGGGCATTGAGCTGCAAGGGCGACGATGAAGCCGCAGCCGCGACCGTTAGCACCTACCGTCGAAAAGTCGCTTGTATTGGTGGTAGCTTCTACCTGCAGCCAATGCTGACGGTGACAGAACAGAATTTCGACTTCATGACCGACGCCTATGAAACATTCCTTGATTCATATTTGACGATGGTGGAAAAACGCGCGGGTGACCCGTACACCGACGAAGATCTCACAGCCCAGGATGCAATGCGACTCAACTGGTTTGAAGACCGCTTTTTTTCGGATCCATTTACGCGGGATGTAGTGCCCTACGAAATCTGGTCGCTGCATAGCCTGCCACCGGAAGTGAAATTCTAAAGAGAATAGAATCAGGTTCCGTCAGTAACTTCTGGTGCCGATTTTTTTAATCAATTAACGGGGTTCTTACTCTGACCCTGTTTATTCGGCACCGAGCCGGGCGTCTCACCCAGCCCAGCAGGTCGTGGACCTGGCCGAGCAACCTGCACAACGCAGCCATGCTTTCCGCCAGTTTCATTCTGAATACCCTGCTACAAGTCGCACTGCATAACGGTGATATCGACCTGCATGTCCCAGCCACCGGCAAACCTATCACTATTGACCCAGCCAAGCATGCGGGTGGTTACGTAGTTAGCATCCGCATTTAATACCGCCATGGTGATTTCCTTGTTCATGAGTCTTGCATCGTCGCAGCTTGAGCCTTCGGCGTTAGCTCTGACACTCAAATCAGAAACATACTTGCAAGTGCCGTCAGCCATATACTCATCGGCGGCCTCGTACTTGATATGAGTGACACCGAGTGATGGCCGAAAGCCATCCATGAGCAGTGCTTCGGCGATATTTATATTGCGACACTGCGCTGCAGTGACCTGGCCAAGGGCCGGGGAAGCCACAGCGAACAGGGCCAAGGCCACAAATTGAGGTAACTGTTTCATGCCGATATCTCCTTCAGCTCGCCTTAATTCCCGCGCAGCTTTTTGCCGGCTACGCCAATTTACCTGCAGTCGGTTAATCCCTCGATGACTGTTGATTGCCTCACTCGTTGGCGCTTTGATTCTCTGTCTATTCAGAAAAAACAGCTTCTAGTCGAGCTTTATCGATTTTGTTTTCCAGGGCCTCGATAAAACGAACATCACCCCGGGCCTCCGTAGATAGAAATACCTGTAGCCACACGTCTTCTTCGTATGCGTTCACCTGGTACACGCTATCTTCCAGTGAACTTCCTTGATGCAACAGCTCGACATTGTAGATTTCCGGGAAATAGAGTTCGTATATCTCCAGCTCATTCTCATCGTTCTCAAAAAATGAGATGACTCGACGATCAGTCAGCAGATTGCCATCTTCCAGGATAGACAGTAGACCCTGAGAGTAGAAATACTCAACGGTCTCACCTTCATCGATAATATTTTCTGACACCAGTGTTTGCAGTTGACTGTCGGGGAGTTTCGCGCCAGCAAGGACCTCCGTTGACGGAAATATGCCGATACCTGCCAATAGCCCGTACGCTGTGAGAGAAAATATAATTAAGCCAGCGGGAATACCCACGAAGTAACGCCAGAGAGGCACAGTCCGAGAGTCAGGATTCTCAGCGTTCTCGAATCCGGGGTTCGATCCAGAGCTTTTCGGGTTGGGCCCGTATACGTTTGCATTCGGGTCACTGTCCAGCACCATAAAGATCAACAGAACAAATCCGCCAATGATCGGAACCAATCCAATGAAGCACCACCAACCACTGCGCCCACTATCATGAAGCCGTCTTACCGTCACCGAAATAGCGGGAACTATGATGGCCAATGTATACAGTCCGGTTAATAGCCCGAGACCGGGCCCATAAACGTTGCCAGTGGCGGCATCAATGACCGCAAGAAGGATGGCGATAGTCAGGCTTACTAGCTGAAAAAACCAATACGCTTTTCGCTGTGATCGGCCCTTGAATACTGCGTAATTTTTAAGTGCATCTAAATACCAGTTCATACTTCCCCCTATTGTTTCCTTCGGAAGACGCAAGGATTGCTATTGGTCATCCTGGAGGCCGTTGTTCAAAAAACATTAAACGCAAAAAACCCAGCAGGCTATTTGTAACTCAATGCTCATCTTTATATAAGCTGAGCAAGTCGCTAATAAATGACTGTTTCAGCCTGTAAACAGCTGGATGACCACCGCTGTTGACTCCCGATCAGAATGCTTGACGTGGAACACGCCATCCAAACTAACGGATGCGGGCAAACACGCGGTTTACACGCGTATTACAAGTGACTTACAAACAGCAGAGCCGGGTTCGAAGAAAAGGCCGGTCCGGCGGTTAAGGGGAGTGCAAGGGGGTCGAAGAAATCGGGCTTCACTGACAAGCTGGTTGAAATAACCAGGAAGCATCGAAACGGCCTGGCGGCTTAATCACCTTAGCTTCCGCGCACAACAATCATGCCCAGCCTGAACCGGTTTTTCCCTGCCACCATCTAGTCGTAAACAACGATACAGCGCACCTCAATACTCTGCCGGTCCGGCGCATCGGCTGGCGTGCCCGGATCCTTGAACGCGCTGTGGTAACTGAAGGTGCTGGTCGCGCGCAGATCGCTCGCATCCGACGCTCTGCCGTCGGATTGCGCCAGCGGCCCGCTGGAGTCCCATTGCTTGATCAGCAAGGCTTCGTCGCGGGTCATTTCCGGGTAATAGAACCAGCGGTGACGGTCGGCATGTTTGGCGAAATA
>CAKZWQ010000013.1 GCA_937921935.1 uncultured Gammaproteobacteria bacterium
GTGGTCTGCAGCCGGTTCTTGTTCAGCATGGCATGAGCGCCATCCAATGCCAGCCCGCCGACGATCAGCATGGCAAACATGCCAATGGCATATAGCACCAGCACAATGCCCTGCTGACGAACCGGCAGGCTTGTTGGCTGAATCATTCGCTTGTCAGATCTGCACAACATCAGAAATTACCCGCAACGATTACTGGTCCACACTGATAACGAGCGGCTGCTGAACTTCCTCCCGCTTGCCCACGTCACCGCGATAGGCATCCAGTGCGTTATTCAGGCGCTGGCCGTCACCACTATCGGGCGCGTCGGGATCCGGATTAGCCGCTGTAACCGGATCCAGGGTCTGGCTCTGCACCATCTGGCGCACGGAGTTCCCGAAATCCCGTTCTACATTCTTCGGGCTCGTGCCCGCACAGCCCAGGATCAGCAAGCTGGTGACCAGGGCTGTCGAAATTGTCAGTAAATTACGCATGTCTAAATTCCTCATTCCCAGTTCACGTCTTGGCCGTAAGTGCCTTCGGCACCCCCGTCGGATACGGCGGTCTCACTGACCTCGGCCTCACCTTCATCCTCACTCTCCGGCTGCCGGCCTTCCATACGACCGAACAGATAGAAGTCGCGCTCACTCGGCTCCACAAAACTGTCTGTCGGCAGGCGGATATCCTGCGGCGCGATCGGCTTGGCAAGCGTCGGGGTCACCATGATCATCAGCTCGGTTTCGCCCTTGAGGAAGGTCTGGCTGCGGAACAGCGCGCCGAGGATTGGCAGTTCGCCAAGACCCGGAAACTTATCGACAGCCTCCTTCAGGTTTTCGCTAATCAGACCGGCAATACCAATGGTCTGGCCGTCCTTCAGTTCAACGGTCGATTCCGCGCTGCGCTTGGTCAGCGAGGGCACAAAGAAATTGGTATTGGTGTCTTCCACATCAATCAGCACCGAGTTGAACTGATTGATTTCACTGACATCAACATTGATCTTGAGATTAATTCGGTCCGGTCCCAGCACGACGGGCAGGAAGCGAACGCCGACACCAAACTGCTTGAACTCAATGGTGACGGAATTGTTGTCCTGCGGTACCGGAATCGGGAACTCACCACCGGACAGGAACTCAGCCTGCTGGCCGGTAAGGGTTGTCAGGGTCGGCTCGGCCAGAATTTTCGCCAGGCCCTCGTTCTTGGCCGCATTCAACGCCATGTTGAACAGGAAGTCGTCACCGATATAGGAAGTGAAGAAGCCCTTGTCGCCGATACTCAACGGGTCCGGTACGAATTCAGTCAATGCAGGGCCAAGGGGCACGCCCGGGCCATCGTTGAAGAGCGGCCCAACGCCTGGAAAGCCAGCGCCACCGTTCGTGCCGCCGAAGGACCAGTCCCCAACGCCACTCAGGATGGCGTTCCACTGCACGTCCAGGCTGCGAAGTTCTTCGCGGTTAATCTCAGCGATCTTGACGGACAGCATGACCTGCTGGCCGCCGCCCACCTGCATGAGGTTGACGACCTCACCCACGGCCTTATCTTCCCGGCGTGAGCGACTGCCTTGATCGAACTCGCCCTCTTTGGTCGAGGTCTGAACCTGGGCCAGGTAACCGTCGGCCATGCGCAGGGCAGCGTCCATGACGCCGACACTGGATACCCGACCTGACATCACAATATTCCGCTGGGTCGCGTACACGTTGATGTTTTCATCGGGCAGGATCGTATGAATCTTCTCTTTCAGGGAATCCAGATCGTGGGTCACCTCAACACTGACTGTGCCGATCAGGAAGTCGTTACGATCCCAAAGCAACACGTTGGTCGTGCCAAGATCCTTGCCCAGCACGTAGAGTTGAGTTGCCCGCAAAATGAGGATATCCGCAATATCAGGACTACCAACGGAGATCCGTGCCGCTGGCTCTGCCAGTTTGATAACCCGGGATTTGAACAACGGCACCTCAAGGTTCTGACTAGAACCCGCACGTAGCTTGGGCTGTACCGTCGAAGTGGAATCCTGCGCCGTCGCGGCCCAGGGCAGGGCCAGCAAGGCCGTGGCGATCAGCACACAGGCTGATCTGATAAATTTCTTGTCCACTTGACACATGAATCCATTCCTCTTTTTGCAATTCCCTTGCATGTTTCTCAATTCGTTCAGGTCTTCGCTTTCTTCTTCTCAACAGTCGTGCCGCGAATAATCGTGACTGTCGTACTGTTACTCCGCCTTGGCGCTGAACGCTTCACCGGCTTCGGCGCAGGAGCAGCCTTAGGCTTCTCTGCCACCATGGTGTCCAGTGGGTTGCGCAACGTGAGCTGAATGGTCCCCTCTTCCTTGCGCTTGACGAGAACCTCGGCCTGAGGCGGCGTCATTTCCAGCGTGACGGCTCGCACCACCACCGGCTCGTTTTCATCCGTCTGCGCGGTCTGGTCTACCGCCAGAACCTTGATGTGACGGAGAATGGTTTCCGATTCCGCCCGCTTACTGCGGCGTTCAAGGCGCGTAGCCAGCACGTCCACATAGTTGCCTGGCAACAGAAAGCCAGCGACGCCAATGACATCATCCACTCGCACCGTTACAGCGCGCATGTTCGGGCCCACCAGGGCAGACAGCGTGCTGCCAGTGCCGTGCTCTACGAAGCGGCTCTGAAACAGGATTTCGCCGTTGAGAATTTCCGCCGTGGCTACGTAGCCTTCAACGTTGGCGCGGTCGAGAATCGCGCCCGAAGGCACAGATCCTTCAGGCAAGGGCATTTCCCGAATATGCCGCGCTTCAACCTTTGTCCCATAGGGAATATTCAGCGCCGCGGCCAGCACGACCGCCTGCCCGGTGTCAGAGGCTGTCGCCTCGGACCGGGTCTGCACCCAGTTATTGGCGACCCATGCCGCACCCCCGCCCATGGCGAGAGAGAGCATTACGAGTACTAAACCTCTTTTACGGAACATATCTACTACCCTCCATCATTCGATGGCTTATCCCGGGTAACACCACCCGGATTCATTGATACGAAATAGCTATTCCAGGCCCAGAGCAGTTGCTCCGGCCCAACTTCCCTGCTGCCGCTCTGGTAGACAGCACGGTCCACAGCGATGGAAAGAAGGTCACGGGGATGACACGGCAGCATCGGGCGGCCATCAGGGCCATAGAGTTCGTTGAAGAGGAACTCCAGGCTGTTCTCCCGGACTGCGATGTCGTTTGCACCGCGGAATTGCTCCCAGATGAGTCGGTACTCGTCCTGTTCCAGGTGAGGAAACTCAATCTTGTAGCCGATACGACGCAGAAAGGCTTCGTCGGCGAGATCCAGGGGGTGCAGGTTGGTTGAGAAGATCAGTACCACGTCGAAGGGCACGCTGAAGTGCCTGCCGGCTCCGAGGCTGAGATAATCCTTTTTCTCTTCCAGGGGCACGATCCAGCGATTGAAAACCGTTTCCGGCGCAACGCGTTGGCGCCCCATATCGTCGATGATGAACACGCCGTTGTTGGCCTTCAGCTGCAGGGGCGCGATGTACTGGCGTCGAGCCTCGTCAAAATGCACCTCGAGCATGTCGGCAGTCAGCTCACCGCCACTGATAACGACAGGACGGTGACAGCAGGCAAAGCGTGGATCGGGCCCGGTTCCCAGCATCAGGTTGGGACTTGGGATATCCAGCTCGGCCACGCGGTGTAAGGTGGGATCGAAAACCTCGATGACCGTCTCGTTAATCGCGATGGCGTAAGGTACGAGGGTCAGGTCGGGAAACAGGTTCACCAGCTTCTGGGTGATATAGGTCTTGCCCGTCCCGGCGGGCCCGTAGATAAAGACTGCACGCCCGGAATTCATGGACGGGCCAAGCTGGTCCATCAGCTCCTGACGCAGGATAACGCCCTCGAAGGCGCGCTCCATATCCGTTTGGCTGACCGCACTGTCGTGGACAGTCTGGGC
This sequence comes from uncultured Gammaproteobacteria bacterium, assembly GCA_937921935.1. Classification (GTDB taxonomy): domain Bacteria; phylum Pseudomonadota; class Gammaproteobacteria; order Steroidobacterales; genus J054. The sequence continues at coordinate 3,889 of CAKZWQ010000013.1, forward strand.
CGTGACGACCCGCTTGTAGACTTCCAGCGGCACCGGTGCCGGACCCACATAACCACTGCGCAGCATTGCATCCTGGGCGCCAGCCCGGCCCCGATCCGTGAGTGCGTAGCGCAAGTTGGTCTGGTTATCCTTGTTGGCCGGACCCTTGACCTCGATGCGCCCTTCCTGGCGCATGAAGAACAGAATCTTCTCGAGAATTGCCCCCGCCAGGGCCAATCGCTCGACCAACTCCGACATGCTCAGCACACCACCTTCCAGCAGGTGCTTGGCTATCAGGTCTGCCAGAAAGTTATCGCTTAGCCCGGTCTCTTGGAGGCTGATTGGCCGGGGCGCCAGCCGCTCCAGCTGTGCCAGCGGCAAACTGCGAAGCTCGGCGGAGTCCTGTGCGTTTGATTCCATACCCATCGTCAATCAGTTCCAGATAAACCCAGTGAGATTCAGATGCCAGCCACTCAAGAAGACACCCAACGCGATGGCCGGGGCGTAAGGCACCTTGAGTCGCCCATTACGCTCGACCAGCAGGGAGCCCAGGTGGCTCAGGGGTAATTTGCTGCTTGCCATTGCCAGCGCTGGCTGACGCATGCAGAGGGCACGCCAGCCAAAAATCATCAACACCATGACAAGACCGGCCACCAGGGTCAGGCCACAGGCGAGAACGGCGCCAAGCGGTCCGAGCCATGCGCCGGCCGCCGCCATGAGCTTCACGTCACCAGCGCCCATGGCTGAACGCAGGTAGAAAGGCAGAAACGCCAGCAGGCCGATCATCAGGCCCGCCATTGCGGCAGCAAGCCCGTTCCAAGCCTGGAGCTCAAACTGCAGCAGAACACCCAGACCCAGCAGGGTGCCGGACATCCAGTTCGGGATTCGATGCCAGCGAAAATCACTGACCACCGCCCCGCCCAGCAGGGCCAGGAGCAGTAATAGCGACAGAGTTCCAAGCTGCAAATCCATGTTCTACCTAATTCCCCTTAGCATCCATAGGCTGCAAGGCTTGAGCTGCCGACCGTGCGGGTAGCAGCTGTAACTGCTGCGCCCCAGCTACGGCCGTCAGTCAAGACCGGCACCCGATTAGGGCCCTGCGGTATTCAGCTCGCCTGTGATGAAGACAATCACGCCTTCAACGGCGTCGCCGAGATCCACAAAGGCGGCAACAACTGCCGCACCGACCAGGCCACCGGCAATGGCGTATTCCACCGTCGTCAGGCCTTCTTCTTCACGTAAGAAACGAACGATTAAGTTTTTCATGATTACGGTCCTGCTGTATTCAGCTCACCCGTGATGAAGGTAATCACACCCTCCACGGCATCGCCGAGATCCACAAAGGCGGCAACAACTGCCGCACCAACCAGGCCACCGGCGATGGCGTATTCCACCGTCGTCAGGCCTTCTTCTTCTTTTAGAAACGTTACTAAGGCTTCCATCTTTTGATACCTCGCGTACCAGGAGTAGATCGCAGCAATCGGCGCATCCGACCACTGCAGGTCCGCCGGCATAGCCCCGGACCGTGTGCATGTTTTACGCAACTCAAGGATTCAGTTCTCTGAGAATCCTGCTTATTAGTAGAAGTTTTATGTACCCGAATGTGAAAGCATCGGTGCGTTAGGTAAACAAACCAATAGTCGCGGAGCCCTCAGGCTCGACAAGCTTGAAGGAAACAGTCCAGGGGACGGAGAATCGCTGTGACGTGCGTCACAAAAAAGCGTGGATTTGTATTTTCGTGCAGCCCCTCACGCAAACCAAAGTTAAATTTCGATAACTTTTCTGCAAATCAAAAGGGTCGATTGGCAAATTACCGTGAATACTCCAACACACATGCTCTGGATAGACCTGAGGGTGAACCAGAAATCCCTGACTGCGAAGTCTCAATTACAGGAATTTTTCAGGCTCGGGGATTGCGGCTATACACAGTCAATCGCCGCGGAATTGAAGCACGGCAAACCTGACGTTCTTTGTCTTGAATACGACTACCCGGATCGCTCGGGGTTAAGGTTGTTTCAGGATCTGAAGGCCAAGTACCCGTCTATCCCAATCGTGGTAGTGACGACACAGCATTCCGAGGAGCTGGCAGTCTGGGCTTTTCGCTCGGGCGCTCTGGACTACTTCGCCAAGCCAATTCCCTATGAGGATCTTGAGCGCTGTTGTGCCCGGGTGGAAAAAATTCGGGACTTAAAACGGCGACAGCTTTCGCCTCGCGAGAACCTGGGTCGCGTCAGCCTGCCACTTGAGGCCGCACCCGTGCACATCGGCGGCAAAGGTTCGCTGGCGCCTGCCGAGCACTACATTTCACAGCATTTTCGGGAAAAGATCAGTCGTGATGAAGCAGCAAGCCTGTGTTCAATGAGTCCGTTTCGCTTTAGCCGGGAATTTAAGGAAGTCTATGGCATTCCGTTCCGGGATTATGTGGTGCGCTTTCGGATCCAGGAAGCCTGTCGCCTGCTGGAAAATCCGGCGGGCTCAGTCACCAGCGCCGCCATGGCCGTGGGTTTTAACGATGTCGGGTATTTCAGTCGAATGTTCAAGCAGTTGATGAGTATGTCGCCGTCCCAGTTCAAGAAACAGGGCTTAGCCTTCCGCAACAGCGGCGTCGGCGTCGCCATGGCGCAGGGTCAGTTCAACCTCGAGGAGATCGAGGATACGGGCGAGCGGCTGCAGTCATTGCCGGCCCTGCCACTGATGTAAGCCAAGAGCCACATACGGCGCCTCCTGAACGGGCCGGGCCTTCGGCCTGGAGCAATCTAATCCTCGTCAAACAGGGAAGGCGTCTGAGCCGGCCCACCGGCGGGTTGAGGCAAGCCGAAATGTTCATAAGCCCGCCGCGTCGCCAGTCGCCCGCGTGCGGAGCGCTGCAGAAAACCCTGCTGGATCAGGAAGGGCTCAATCACATCCTCGATAGTGCCGCGCTCCTCACTGACCGCCGCCGCCAGCGAGTCAATCCCTACCGGGCCACCATCAAAGCGCTCGATAATCGTCAACAGCACACGGCGATCCATCACATCAAAGCCATGAGGATCCACATCCAGAAGATCCATGGCTGCAACGGCAACCGAGCCATTGATATGCCCATCGGCCTCGACCTGGGCGTAGTCCCGGACCCGCCGCAACAGCCGATTGGCAATCCGCGGTGTACCCCGGGCCCTGGCGGCGATCTGCGCCGCACCTTCCGTATCGATGGGCACGTCCAGAATGTCTGCCGCACGCAGCACAATGGCGTGCAGCTCCTCAGTGCTGTAGAACTCCAGGCGTTGGACGATGCCAAAGCGATCGCGCAGCGGCGAGGTTAGCAGGCCAGCCCGGGTGGTCGCCCCAACCAGGGTGAAGGGCGGCAAATCGAGCTTGATAGAGCGGGCATTGGGCCCCTCGCCGATGACGATATCGAGCTGAAAATCCTCCATGGCCGGATAAAGCACTTCCTCCACCACGGGGCTAAGACGATGAATCTCATCAACGAAGAGCACATCGCGCGGTTCGAGATTCGTCAGCATCGCAGCCAGGTCGCCGGGACGCTCCAGAACCGGACCGGCCGTATGGCGCAGATTCACCCCCAGCTCATGGGCAACAATGTTGGCCAAGGTCGTCTTGCCCAGCCCGGGGGGGCCAAAAATCAACACGTGATCCAGAGCCTCGGTACGGCGGGCGGCGGCCGTGATAAAAATCTCCATCTGCCGCTTAACCGGGGCCTGCCCCACGTACTCGGCCAGGCGCTGGGGGCGGATAGCCCGCTCCACGGCCGCGTCTTCCGGCTTGGAGTCGAGACTGACCAGTCGTTCGGAGTCGCTCATAAGCCTAGCCTAAATTCAGGAGGCCGCAGATCGCAGCACCTGGCGCAGAAGTTCTTCAGTCGAGCCGGAATCGTCGCTGAGATTATCCAGCATTTTATTGGCTTCCGCGGGCTTGTAACCCAGCGAAATCAGGGCGTGAAAAGCTTCGTTGCGGGGCGCGCCGCCAGCCGGACCGGCTGGCGTCAGGCCGGATAAGGAGACGCCCGTATCGCCGGCCAGTCTGTCGCGCATCTCAACGATCAGACGCTCTGCCGTCTTGCGACCGATCCCCGGCAAACGGGTCAGGGCTGCCTTGTCCTCGGCCTGCACACAACTGGCAAAGCCATCCACGCTGATGCCGGACAAAATGGTCAGACCCATTTTCGCTCCCACACCACTGACCTTGATCACTTCTCGAAACAGAGCACGTTCTGCTTCGGTCGCAAAGCCATAGAGAGTTTGCTGATCCTGGCGAACGACAAAGTGCGTATGCAACTGCACATCGGCACCGATTTCAGGCAGCCCGAAAATGGTGGACATGGGTGCCTCAACTTCATAGCCGACCCCATTCACATCCACCAGTAAGGACGGGGGCTGCTTGCGTGCCAGGCGGCCGCGCAAATAACCAATCATGGTCCCGCTGCGCCCGCCGCGCGCATTCGCTGCGCCAGGGGCCAGTGATGAGCGTGACACAGGGCCACTGCCAGGGCGTCAGCCTCGTCCTCTTTGGGCAAAACCTGCAATGCGAGCAAGGCCTTCACCATATGCTGTACCTGGCCCTTGTCGGCCCCCCCGCGACCCACGACCGATTGCTTGACTGCTCGCGCCGCATACTCGAACAACTCGGCACCGGATTCCAGCGTGGCGCAGATCGCTGCACCGCGAGCCTGGCCGAGCTTCAGGGCGCTGTCCGCATTACGGCTCATAAAGACTCGCTCCACGGCGATCTGACTGGGCTGATATTCCGTCACGACGTCACGCAAACCGCGAAAAATACTGGCCAGGCGTTCCGGAAACTCTTCACCCGTCGCCTTGATACAGCCGCTACTCACGTGGCGGGTCCGAACACCGTCACTGTCCACGATGCCAAAGCCCGTGATCCGGGAACCGGGGTCGATGCCAAGAATGCGGATGGTGGCGTTCACAACACAGGCTTAGAGATTTGCCAGGATTTCCTCGGAAATTTCAGCATTAGAGTAAACGTTCTGGACGTCGTCCAGGTCTTCCAGCATTTCCAGCATCTTGATCATGCTGACTGCCTCTTTCTCGCCCAGATCAGCATTCAGGGAGGCCCTCAAAGTGACTTCGGCCACGTCCGGTTCAGGCCCCGTTGCTGCCAGGCTGTCCCGCACTTGCGGAAAGTCCGATGGCGCGCACAGCACATCGATGGAGCCGTCATCATGACTGAGCACATCTTCCGCACCCGCTTCCAGCGCCGCCTCCATGATCTGGTCTTCGTCCGCCCCGGCCGCAAAACTGATCAGGCCAACTTCGTTGAACAGGTAGCTGACCGAGCCATCGGCGCCCAGGTTACCGCCGAACTTGCTAAAGGCATGGCGCACTTCCGCCACGGTGCGATTGCGATTATCCGTCAGGCAACGCACGAGGACGGCCACACCACCGGGGCCATAACCCTCGTAGGTGGTCTCCTCATAATTTGAACTATCAAGCTGGCCTGCCCCTTTCTTGATCGCCCGTTCGATGTTGTCCTTGGGCATGCTTTGAGCGCGAGCCTTGTCAACCGCAAGGCGCAGGCGCGGATTGGAAGCCGGGTCCGCATCACCCATTTTGGCCGCCACCATGATTTCGCGATTGAGCTTGGAGAAAAGTTTGCCGCGCTTTTTATCCTGTGCGCCTTTGCGGTGCTGGATGTTCGCCCATTTACTATGACCTGCCATGACTTCTCGACGTCCTTTTTCTGCCTGCCCAGCTGCTATCAGAAGCGAAAGGCAACGCCGGCATGCAGCCAGGTGCTGAAATTGGCCGACCCCGCATCGTCGTAGTCAGCGCTGACATACCGCAGCCCGATGTAAGCATCCGCTTCCTTGAGCACGTTGTAAGCAAACTGCACGGCGTAGTCCTGGTACTCGTCCATGTCGCTACCCGAAAGAATTGACGGCGCATAGTAGGCATGCGCCCGCACCGACAGACGATCGTAGTTCGGGAACACATAGCGCCCAAAACCACCCAGGGCCAGAGCCACGCCGGTCTGATTAGACTGTTCACCATTGGTATAGGCCAGCCGCAGGCCAAGCCCGCCGCTGATGGGCGCAGTGCCCTCTTTCAACTTACCCACCACATGTACGCTGCCGTGGATGGCATCGCCGTTATCGGTGTGGTGCAGCCAGCCCACGTCCCACTGCAGGGGCCGGCTGGCAATGGGTCGCGCATATTCGACCCGCACAGAATCCGTATTCAGGCTCAGATTAAGCTCATCCGCTATGGCACCGGCACTGGCGAACAGCGCACCGCCAAGGATCAGGAGTCCTCGCATCCCTGTACTCCGCTACTTCAACAACAACAGGCGGAATAATACCCGAGGCGGAGCCTCTCGTTTAGCGGTTAATGGCGTGCACGGCCCGACCATCCACGGCCAGGGCAGCTTCATGCACCGCCTCGGTCAGGGTGGGATGGGCGTGAATGGTGCGCTGCAGGTCCTCGGTACTGGCCTGGAACTCCATGGCCACGACGGCCTCACCGATCAATTCACCGGCCAGGGGTCCGACGATATGCACACCCAGCACCCGGTCCGTGTCGGCATCAGCCAGCATTTTCACCATGCCGGCATCATGATCCATGGCCTTGGCCCGGCCGCTGGCAGCGAAGCTGAAGGCACCTGACTTGTAATTCACGCCGGCAGCCTGCAATTCCTGCTCGTTCTGACCTACCCAGGCTATCTCGGGGGCCGTGTAGATCACGGAGGGGATTACGTCGTAATTCATTTCGGCGATTTTGCCGGCGATCAAATCAGCCACCACGACGCCCTCCTCGGAGCCTTTGTGGGCCAGCATGGGGCCGCGGACGCAATCACCAATGGCCCAGACGTTTAATGCGGTGGTGCGGCAGACATCGTCCACGGCGATAAAGCCCCGCTCGTCCACATCAACCCCGGCCAGGGGGTCGAGCAACTCGGCAGTGTAAGGCCGGCGACCCACGGCAACGATGACCTGGTCCACCTGAATTTCATGCCCGCCCTGCTGGTCGTCATAGCTTAGCTGCACACCGTCAGCGGTGACTTCGCTGGCCGACACTTTTGCCCCGAGCCGGATGTCCAGCCCCTGTTTCTTAAACTGCCGCAGTGCTTCGCGGGCGACCTGGGTGTCAGCCATGTACAGAAAATCATCCATGGCCTCCAGCACCGTGACATCGGCACCCAGCCGGCCCCAGACACTGCCCAGTTCCAGGCCAATCACGCCGGCACCGATGACACCAAGCCGCTTCGGTACCGCCGTGAAATCCAGGGCGCCCCAGGAATCAACCACCCGACCCTCGGCAAACGGCACCATGGGCAACTCGATGGGGCTGGAGCCCGTCGCCAGAATCACGTGCTCGGCTTCCAGCAGCTCAGGCTCACCACCATGGGGCGTGTAACGCACTTTGTTGTCGGGCAGCAGGTGGCCTTGACCAAACAGGCCCGTCACCTTGTTGGCTTTGAACAGGGCTTCAATACCGCCGGAGAGCTGACTGGTAATACCGGCCTTGCGGGCCTGCATGGCATCAAGGTCAAGGCTGAGATTTTCGATACCGATGCCGTGACCAGAAAACTCTTCCTTGGCCCGATGGTAGAGCTCGGAGGATTCCAGCAAGGCCTTGGAAGGAATGCAGCCTGCATTCAGACAGGTGCCACCAAAGGCGGCTTTGCCGTCCCGGTTTAGCCAGGCATCGATGCAGGCGGTATTCAGCCCGTTCTGGGCGGCACGAATTGCGGCAACGTAACCAGCGGGACCGCCGCCGATAACTACCACGTCAAATTTTTTGTCCATGGATGACTCCATGCCGGCACTTGGGTAGCGCCGACCATCGTTAATTTTTAGGCTTTATATCTGCAGCAGCAGGCGGCCGGGATCTTCCAGAGCATCCTTGGTAGCCACCAGGAACTGCACCGCCTCTTTGCCATCGATGATGCGGTGGTCGTAACTCAAGGCGAGATACATGATGGGGCGTGCGACGATTTCGCCGTCGACCACCATGGGCCGCTGCTGAATCTTGTGCATGCCAAGAATTGCACTTTGTGGCGGATTAAGGATCGGCGTCGACAACATCGAACCAAAGACACCACCATTGGTAATCGTGAAGGTGCCGCCGGTCAGTTCATCCATCGAGATAGTGCCGTCGCGCGCTTTCTTGCCATAGTCGTTGATGGTCTTCTCGATGCCGGCAAAGCTGAGCTGGTCAGCATCGCGAACGACCGGTACCAGCAGCCCGCGCTCGCTGGAGACAGCTATACCAACGTCGTAGTACTCGTGATAAATGATGTCCTGGCCTTCGATGGATGCATTCACCGCCGGGAAGCGCCGCAGGGCTTCGATGCTGGCACGCATGAAAAACGACATGAAACCCAGTCGTACGCCGTGCTCTTTTTCGAAGCGATCCTTATAGCGCGCGCGCAATGCCATCACCTCGGTGAGATCCACTTCATTGAAGGTAGTCAGCATGGCGGTGGTTTGCTGGGCATCGACCAGCCGCTCGGCAATCCGCGCACGCAGGCGGCTCATGGGCACGCGATGCTCGCGTCTGGCGCCGGCCGCCGCCGGTTCCGGCACGCTTGGCAGGGGCGTGTCTTCCGTGTCGCCCTCCGGGTGGACCCGCTGATCCAGATAAGTCTGCACGTCGGACTTGAGAATGCGCCCGCCTCTGCCGGTGCCGGCAATCTGGGCAGGATCCAGATCGTTCTCCTCCAGCAAACGCCGCACTGCCGGACTCAATTTGTCGGCATTCTCAGACGATTCGGGCGCCGCGGCGCCCGCGGGCGCTGCCACAGCAACAGGCGCCGCGGTCGCAGCTGCTGCTGCGGCCGGAGCGGGGGCGGCTGCACCGGCAGCGGCCGGTTCCAGCACCGCCAGCAATTCACCGCTGGTCACCGTGGCACCGCTTTCGATGCGAATTTCTTTGAGTATGCCGGCAGCCGGGGCCGGTACTTCCAGCACCACCTTGTCCGTTTCCAGGTCGACCAGATTCTCATCCCGGGCGACGGCTTCGCCGGGGCTCTTGTGCCAGTTCACCAGAGTTGCGTCTGTTACAGATTCCGGCAACTGCGGAACCTTGACTTCGATGCTCATGCCTCAAACGTCCTTGGTTAATCGTCAATGCGCAGGGCGGCTTCCACCAATGCCTGCTGGCGCTGCACGTGCAGCTGAAAAATTCCCGCTGCCGGTGCAGCCGCAGGCTGGCGACCGGCGTAATAAAGTTCGCGCCCGTTCTCAAGGGGCTGGCGCAAACGATGCTGAATCTGATACCAGGCGCCCTGGTTCTGCGGCTCTTCCTGGCACCACACCACTTCCCTGGCGCCGGGATAGGCAGCCAGCACATCCGCATATTCCTGCACGGGGAAGGGATAGAGCTGCTCAAGACGCACAATCGCCACGTTTTTGATAGCGCCCGCGCGCCGGGCTTCCAGCAGATCGTAAAAAACCTTGCCACTGCAGAAGACCACCCGTCGTACAGCAGCCGGATCCAGATCTTCGATCTCGCCAATGACTTTCTGAAAGCTGGTCTGCGTCAACTGCTCCAGGGGCGAACTGGCCAGACGGTGACGCAACAGACTCTTCGGCGTCATGACCACCAGCGGTACCCGCTGACTACTGACCATCTGCCGACGCAGCATGTGAAACATCTGCGCCGGGGTGGACGGTACGCAGACCCGAATGTTGTATTCCGCACAGAGCTGCAGGAAGCGTTCCAGGCGGGCCGAAGAATGTTCCGGCCCCTGCCCTTCATATCCATGGGGCAAGAGCAGGGTCAGACCACAAAGACGACCCCACTTGGCCTGCCCCGAGGTAATGAACTGATCAATCACCACCTGGGCCCCGTTGGCAAAATCGCCAAATTGGGCCTCCCAGATCACGAGGGTTTCCGGGTCCGTGGTGGAGTAACCATATTCAAAGCCCATGACGGCTTCCTCGGACAACAGCGAGTCCGTCACGATGAACGAACCGCGGCGATTATCCACGTCGTCCAGGGGCAAATAGGATCGCCCGGTGACCTGATCATTCAGCGCCGCATGCCGATGGAAGAAGGTGCCGCGTCGGCTGTCCTGCCCCGTCAACCGGACTTTGAAACCCTGCCGCAGCAGGCTGCCGTAGGCCATCATTTCGGCGAAACCCCAGTCCATGGGCAATTCACCGGCGGCCATCCGCTCGCGGTCAGTGATAACCCGCGCCACACGTGGGTGCAAAGTGAAGCCGCGTGGAATCCGGGTAATCGCCCGGCCCAACAAGTCCTGCTCCTGGGCATTGATCCGGGTATCGATCTCGGCTTCCGGATCGGCCCGCTCATAAGGCGTCCAGTCCACCGTGTACTCGTTGCCGACATTGCCCAGCACCGCTTCGGGTACCGGGTGGCCGGCATCGAGGCGATCGCGAAAGGCCTCTACCATCTGATCCGGTTCCGTGGCGTCCACGATGCCGGACTCCACCAGGCGCGTGCTGTAAAGCTGCCGCGTCGTCGGGTGCTTCTTGATCACCTGGTACATGCGTGGCTGAGTCGCCGCCGGCTCATCCGCCTCGTTGTGACCGTGGCGGCGATAGCAGACCAGGTCGATGACGACATCCTTGTGAAAGGTCTGCCGATACGCCAGGGCCAGTCGGGTCACCAGGACACAGGCTTCCGGATCATCGCCGTTTACGTGAAAGACCGGCGCCTCGATCATCTTGGCCACATCCGTGCAATACGGTGTGGAGCGCGCATCGCGCATATCGCTGGTGGTAAAACCAACCTGGTTATTAACCACTACGTGTACGGTGCCGCCCGTCGAAAAACCGCGGGCCTGGGAGAGCTGGAAGGTTTCCGGCACCACGCCCTGACCGGCGAAGGCCGCATCACCATGGATAAGCACCGGCAGAATTTCGCTGCCGCTGGTATCGCCCCGGCGATCCTGCCGCGCCCGCACCGAGCCCTCCACCACTGGATTTACAATCTCCAGGTGAGAGGGATTAAAGGCCAGGACCAGATGGATGTTGTCACCGGGTGTGCGGATATCTGATGAGAAGCCCAGGTGATATTTCACGTCACCGGAACCGGTCAGATTGCTCAGATCCTGGCCGCCCTCAAACTCCGTGAAAAGTTCCTGGGGCGCCTTGCCCAGGATATTCACCAGGACGTTGATGCGCCCGCGATGGGCCATACCAATGACCAGCTCCTGGATACCCGTTGCACCAGACTGCTGAATAAGATCGTGCAACATGGGAATGAGACTGTCTCCGCCCTCCAGGGAGAAGCGTTTCTGCCCCACATACTTGGTATGAAGATAGCGCTCGATGCCTTCAGCAGCCGTCAGTTGATCGAGAATAGTGCGGCGATCTTCGTCGGCCAGGCTGTCCGTGAGCATGGCCCGCTCCAGGCGCTCGCGAATCCACAGACGTTCACGGCCGCGCGACAAATGCGCAAAGTCGGCGCCTACCTTGCCGCAATAAATACGCTTGAGGATGGCCACGATCTCGCGCAGCGGCAGCCGGCCATGGCCGGTCCCGGCCAGCCCACCGGTAAAAAACTCCGTATCCATGTCGGCCTCGGTCAGACCGAGGTAATCCATTCTCAGGACCACGGGTATATGCCGATCCATCATGCCCAGCGGGTCGATTTCGGCGATCTGGTGGCCCCGCAGGCTATAAACCTGGATCAAGCGGGAGACCGCCGCCTGCTTCTCGTTGGCCGCACTGACGCGAGGCGCCGAGGCCGGACCGGCGACTACCGCGGGGCCCTGGCCGGCAGCCAGGGCCGCCTGCAAGTCGCGATGGGAAATTTTCTCGCCTTCTCCCGGCTGCATATCAGCGAACAGGCGCCGCCAATTCTCCGGCACGCGGGCCGGGTCTTCGAGGAAGGCTTCGTAGAGATCTTCGACGTAGGCGGCATTGCCGCCGAACAGGGGCGACGATGCATACCGTTGCTGCAGTGACTGGCTCATCGGACAGGCTGGACTATCGGAGGGCGGAATCCCGCGGTTATTAAAGCGGGGGGGCCTCCCGCGAAGGCCGATAGTTTAGCCCAAGCGCACGTTCCATAGAATGCACAAGCCGCAGTTTTATCGACATGCTGGTCACTTAGCCCGGCCAGGTCAGCCAAAGCCCCCTCAGGCCCGCGGTCAGATTGGGAAACATGCCGGCCAGCAGGTAAAGCTCCCAGGCAATCAGGGCGGCATAGCCGGCACAGAAGCATTCCAACACCCGGATAACCCGCACCCCACCCAGAAAATGCCGTTTGACGGCAATGACCAGCAGCACCACGCTGGTGCCGGTAATGGCGATCTTGCTCGTCACAAACCAGCTCTCGTCCGCCTGGATCAGCTGATCCATCAAGCTATTGAGCTCACGGCCGCCGGCCGTGAGGATATTCAAGGTAAACAGAGCGTCCAGACAGCTCATGAGCAAAATACCCAGTGCCAGATAGAGCACCCGGGGCTCGTGCCAGTCCAGGAAGATCACCTGCTCGTCGCCCTCCCGGCGACCGGCCCGCCGCCGGGGACGAACCCCCCCGTACAGCAACGAAGGCAAACTTTGGCTGCGGCGTTCGCCGTCCCTTCGCTCGGCTGTCACGCCAGGCGCGGGACCCTGCTGGCCCGTCAGCTGGCCCAGGACCAGCCCGGCACCGCGGCGCTGTTGTTCTGCATCCTTGTCTTTAGCGTGTGCCATAGGCCCCTGTTCTTTTTATAGGCACTGGTTAGGAGTCGCTAAACCAGATTAGAAAGTAGATCTTATAGGAGTGGCAGGCTATTGAAAATTAAGAGTTATTATGTAAAGCCAAACTCGAAAATTAGTCGCCCTTGGGCCGCCGGCGCCCACTCCAGAACCAATAGGCAATGATGATCAGGGCACCTGCCAGAACCAGGTTACTGATGACCAGAAAGGCAAGACTGGACAGCGCCAGCGCGAAGCCACGGCAGATATTCACCACGGCATGCCAGCCAATGCACATCAGCACACTGCGGGTCTTATCCCAGATCAGCGTCAGCCAGATGGCTGCGGACAGGATGCCCACGGAAAAGCCGATCCACTGAGGCCAGCCAAATTCAGGGCGGCTCAGGAAAAACGGCAGGTGCCAGCACAACCAGACCGGCCACAGGGCCAGCGTCGCTGCCAGGGGCCCCAGGCGCGCCCGCAGGGTCGGCGTGGCAAAGCCTCGCCAGCCGGGTTCCTCGCCCCAGGACTGCAGGATGCCTCCGACCAGAATCAGATCCAGCAGCCCGGCCACACTGAGCAGCTCCGTCATCCGAGGGGAATCCGCTGACTCGCCCCCACCTGCCGCCGCATTAACCAACAGGGTCAGGCCAAGCAAGACAACCGGGCTGAGGCAGGCAAACAGGAACCAGCCCGTGCCGACCCGCCAGTGCTTCAGGCTGACCAGTATCTGCCCGGGGCCGGCCCGTCCATTGAGGACGCGGGCAACCAGCATCGCGGCGATAAATGGACCGAAAGCCGCCAGGGGCTCCAGCAATTCGCTGGGATCGGCCTCGATAAAGCCCCGCCGGGCCAGCAACAGAGGCATGGCCAGGGTCCAGGTGATGGCGTAGGCCAGCCCATAGAAGCTCAGCAGGGGAAAACGTCGAATCAGCGCAGGCATGTGGCGGCAGTGTCGCATGTTGTCCGCTGACTCGCGAGAGTCCCGGCAGCCGCCGGAAGCGCTTTAACCGCGCCGATTCTCCCGCGAGACAGTAGCCGTGGGTTGCGCTAGGATAAGGCGGTGAACTGCACGTGAGAGTTCGGGCGCCGTGCCCGCAGCCTCTGAAGCAGTAGTTGATAGCTAGGAGGGCCTGTGGGCACTAGGTTATTCGTGGGCAACCTGCCCTATTCCGTAGACGAAGAGAAACTACGCGAAGTATTCGGTGAAATTGGTGGTGTAGAAACTGCCAGTATCGTCACCGACCGGGAGACAGGACGAAGCCGCGGCTTCGGCTTTGTTGAAATGTCTAACGACGAAGAAGCACGCAACGCCACCGAGAAACTGAATGGTCAGGATCTTGATGGCCGGCGTCTGACCGTCAACGAAGCACGGCCCCGCGAAGCTCGCGGCGGCGGCGGCGGTCGTGGCGGCGGCGGCGGCGGACGTCGCGATCGCTGGTAAGCAAGCTCAGGGACTGGCCGGGTCTGGCACTTGTCGCCCGGCCAGACCCAGATAGTAGGCCACGATATAGGCCACCACTGAGGCGAACAGCCCCGACAGGGCTGGGACCATAGTCTCGGGACTGATCAGGACACCGTTCGCATTCAGGACGGCCACGACAGCACCCACCAGATAAGCCAGCACGGCGGCTGGGTTCCACACGGGTGTTCTTTCCAGCTGCGCCTCGCTAAAGCGCATGCGCATGACCACGTAGTAGTGGGCAATCACCGGCCCGATCAGGGGCGGCACAAGGCTGGCCAGTAACTCGATCCATTGCCCGAAGCGCTGGTAAATACCCAGGCCCACGAGGGTGCCGATCAGCCCGCAGACCACCGTCATCACCCGCTGCGGCCGCCTGAATACGGCTGAGGTCTGGATGACCGGCAGGTACAGATTCGCATCCCCCGTGGTCCAAAGGGCCAGGCTCATGCCGATAATGCCGATGTACATGAGCAGCATGCCTTCAGCCCGCAGATAGGTCGTGAAATCGAAGGTGCCGGACACCACACCACCCAGGGCGCCGACGACCTGCAAAAACCACTGGGCAATAATCATCACGATGAAGGGGATGGCGATAGCCACCCAGGCCTTGCGGGCAAAGCGTGTGTACTCCGCCATCACGATCGCGCCGACGATCCAGGAACCAATGACCAGGTTTACGGCCCGCAAGGTAGACAGGGGTGACTCGGCATTCGCGGCCGTCTCAGCTGACATTTGCAGGAAACCACCCCAGCCCCCGGCTCGATCAATATTCAGCCAGGCGGCATACAGACCAACCAGCACCAGCACGGTTACGGCGGGCAGACTGACGTACTCGATACCTTTGACACCGAAGTAAGTCGTGATGGTAAACAGGATGCCGGCGAAAATGGCAACAGCGTAGAAGGTCGCGCTGTCTGTATTACCGGCCCAGGCAGAGCCGAAGGCGCCCACCACGATGCCCTGCCAGCCAATCAGCAACAGGGCAATAATCATTACCGGTATATAAGCACCGATGCGACCATAGACCAGCCGGTATAAAAGACCGCTGTTACAGGCCGTCCGATAACCGATGTACCCGACCACGGCACCAATCACAAAGTTGGCGAAGTTGCCCGCAAAGGTCGCGATGATAATGTCGGGCCAGAAGGGCTGACCGGCGCCGAGAATGCCACCGGTAAATAATCCGGTCACCAGGAATCCCCAGCCGAAGGCCAGGGTCAGGAGCGGGCCGGTACCGCGCCGTTGATCTTCAGACAGGGGCGCGATGGGGTTGTCGGCACTGGCGCGCTCGTGCTCGGCATCCCAGGTCCACCAATGCTTGAGTTTCTCGATCATCGTTCCCCCCGGTCTGGTGTTCGACTCAGCGACGCCTGCAGAGCGCCCCTGCGCTGCTCAGAATTTAACCTCGGGCGGCAGATTGGCTGTGCCCCAGGCTTCAAACGGTACGATCTTGCTCGCAAAGGGATCGGAAAACAGCTGATCCAGCAGCCACTGTCGACGCATGGTCTCCTGCGCCATCAGGTCATCGGGCGTGTAAGCGTCCTGGTCCCGCGCAGCGACCTGGTCCAGATACAGGCCGACGAAATCATCGTAGAGTTCGGCGATAAACTGGAAGGACTTCTCACCCGACTCGCGGAAGACCGGCGGCCCGTAGAAGCTGACCCCCACGCAAGCCGGTTTGCGACGCCAGTAGGCAATTGTGTCTTCAGTCCCCTTGCAGATCAGCTCACGGTAGAGATCAGGGCTCTTGTCGTAACGCGCGAAATGCGCGTCGGTAAGCGCCTTCAGTGCCTGCAAATCAGCGTCGACACGAGTGCCGGGCATCACACCCAGCCAGCCGCCGGTGCCGATGTCGCCATTCTCGAAGAACTGCAGCACGATGGTGGCATGCAACATGCCGACCAGGGGCGTTCTGGGATGAGCGTCAAGAGAATAGAAACGCCCCCAGGTCAGTACCCGATCGCCACGTCCGGGGCTGGTCTTTTTACCCTCCGACAACATGCGACCGAATTTCTCCACCACCGGGCCGCGCGTCACAAGGATTTCGTAGTCGGAGTACTCGTTACTGATTTCCAGGGTTTCTTCGCTGATGCCCGCATTCATCTCGCCCACGCGGCCGAAATATTTCTCGTCCATGGCCGTGACGAAATCTGTGTATTGCTGAGCGATTGCCTGTTTATCGGGGGACAAGCGCTGCATGCGCTCGTCAGCGACGCCGCAGGAGGCGGTCAGCAAAAAAATAACCAAGAGCAAGAGCCGAGGGACGCGGCCAGCAATAACGCAGGGGGCTGAGGAGAGGCCAACATGAATTGACGGCGACCGTGGCAAAGAATTTAACATTGATCCAAGCCTCTGGCTGACGAGAGCCACTACCTTAAGAGACCAGAGCGTGTCCGTTGTCCCCGACAGTCTTGGCTGCCCATCCTGCGCACGAGAAACAGTAACGCCCCCTGTGGGGCATGTTGGTCAGGACATCAGGCCTGGGTGACCGGCAACGCTCAGGGTCACTTAACCAAGACAATTGGTGCCCCGACCACGATTCGAACGTGGGACCTTCCGCTTAGGAGGCGGACGCTCTATCCAGCTGAGCTACCGGGGCCTGCTTTCACGAGCAATAGGTTAGAGCGATTCTCGCAAAATTCAACTGTCTAATATTTTAAGCGCTTGTCAAAAATAATCCTGCTGAACGTCCGCTTTCGGCCAGAAGCGGACGTTGGTGATCCACCGGCTCTTGATTCGGGCTCAAAATATGTAGGATGCGCCTAATACGATACGGTTG
>CAKZWQ010000014.1 GCA_937921935.1 uncultured Gammaproteobacteria bacterium
GGTTACCGGTTATCTCGCGGCCCGGGGCGAATTCCCGGCGGACCGGATCCTGGTGCAGCCGGCCACCCAGGTTGAAGCCGCGTCCGACGACGATGAGCCGCAAGTTGCCATGCGCCTGGAACTGGATGCCGGCTGACAGACACTAGCTGGAGCACAGTTCTGTACTGGACTGTGTCAATCTCCCTGCGGTGAGGGCTGCGTTCCATTAATCTTGCTACAGCATTCGCTCACCGAGCCCCTGGTTAATGGCTGTGGATATCCCCGACAAAGCGCATCGTATTGCCGTCTTCACCGGCGCACCGTCCTATTCAGTGTGCAAGGGGATTGCGGCAATTGAGACAGCGCGCCCAGGTGCGCAGTGGCTGGTGTTGGTGCATGCCCCGCCCCGGCGCGTGGGGCGCCTGTTACGTAACCAGTGGCGCAACCTCAAACGCAATGGCTGGCGATGGATTCCCTACCAGCTAGGCGAGATTCTCGAACAACTGCTGACCCTGGGCGCGCCGGCGCCCGCCCCGGATGCCCCCGGTGGCACGTTCAGCCTGTCTGGACTGCAAGGACGCCTGGACCTCGAAGTGCGCTACCTGCCAAACATAAACAGCGACGCAGGTGCAGAAGCCTTGCGAAAATTTGCGCCGGACCTGGGCCTGTCCCTGGCCGCGCCCTTTCTGCGGGACCCGATCTTCTCCCTGCCCCGCTGCGGCACCCTAAATCTGCACAAAGGCAAAGTGCCCGATTACCGTGGCATGCCGCCGGCATTCTGGGAGCTTTGGCACGACGAACAACAGGTAGGTTGCACGGTGCATGCCGTTGCGGCGGGTCTGGACACCGGCGACATCGTCGCCGAAACCGTCGTCGCACGATCACGCTATTCTTCCCTGCGAGGCTTGCAACTTCAGCTGGACGAAACGGGCGTGGAACTGATGCGGGACGCGGCCCTGGCGACACTGGACGGGAATGCCCAGCCTGAGGCCCAAGCCGCGGGCGGCAACACCTTCCGAAAACCGACTTTGCCCCAGACAGCGGCCCTGCAAAAGAAGCTGGCAGCCGTGGAACCGGCTGCCGGCTCGGCTGCCCGGCAACGACTCAAGGATACTGTCGCAACCGCTGTTTTTAAGGCCTGGCGGGCCGGCGGCGCCTACCTGGCCCCACCACGCATCACCGTGCTGCTATACCATCGGGTGACGGATGATGTCCGCGACAATCTCACCGTCGGCATCGCTCAGTTCGAACGACAGATGCGACTGATTCGCCGCCATTGCACAGTGTTGTCACTGACCCAGGTTCTGGCCGGTGATGCGATTCCCAGGTCACGCCGACCACTGGTCGCGGTAAGCTTTGATGACGGTTATCTTGATAACTTCAGTAATGCCGCCCCCATCCTGCAGCGCCATCGAATTCCCGCCGCGTTTTTCGTGACCACCGGCATTGTCGCTACGAACCGACAGTTCCCCCATGATCAGCGGCGTGAGAACCCGCCTATTCCCATGATGGATTGGGAACAGGTCAGGGCCATGCATGAGTCTGGTTTTTTCGTCGGCTCCCACACGGTCAACCATATCGATTGCGTCGCCGAACCCGAGGATGTGGTGCGCCGGGAACTGGCACAGTCGCGCCAGGAGCTGGCCGAGCGCGCCGGCATCCACGATCCTGTCTTTGCCTACCCCTATGGGGGCCGCCACCAGATGAATGCCCAGCGTCTGGAGCTGGTGAAGGCAGCCGGCTACCCGGCCTGCCTGGCCGCCTACGGGGGCACCAACCTTCATCGCGTGGATCCGTATAACGTCCAGCGCCGGGGGATTCATTGGGAGTTCTCGGATCGGGCATTCCTGCTCGAGTGTCTGGGACTGACCTGAGCATGTTGCAACAGCCACCCCTGATCGTGCATGTCATTCACCATTTGGTGATTGGCGGGATGGAGAATGGACTGGTGAACCTGATCAATGGCCTACCGGCCGAGGCGTTTCGCCACGCCATTGTCTGTATCGAAGAAGATTCGGATTTTCGCGATCGGCTGCAACGTCCGGACGTGGAAGTTATTCCGCTACACCGCTCGAAAATCGGCGTAATGCAGCTGCGGCGGAAGTTGTACCAGACGTTCAAGAGCCGCCAGCCCGCAATCGTGCATTCGCGCAACATGTCGGGACTGGACGCCATCCTGCCGGCGCGCCTGGCCGGTGTACCGGTTCGCATTCACGGCGAACACGGCTGGGACGTAAACGATCTGCAAGGCAACCACTGGAAGCCGGCCCTGTTGCGGCGCCTGCATGCACCGCTTGTCTCCCACTACATCACCGTGTCGGAACATCTGAAAACTTACCTGCAGCAGCGCATAGGCGTCGCGGCTGAGCGTATTACCCCCATTGTCAACGGTGTGGATACCGATCACTTTCAGCCAGCTAGCAGTGCGCCGGATTTATTCCCGACTGGCTTTTTGCCGGAGCAGGCATTGATCATCGGCACCGTCGGCCGGCTGCAACCGGTGAAGGACCAGGCCACCCTGGTGCGTGCTTTCGCCGCGCTACGAGCTTCTTCGCCCCAGCTGCACGAACGATTGCGGCTGGTGATGGTCGGTGACGGCCCTATGCGCGCCCAACTGCAGGCCCTGATCGATGAACTACAACTGGCCAACAGCACCTGGCTGCCCGGCGCCCGGGACGACGTCCCCGAACTGCTCCAGGCCATGGACGTGTTTGTGCTGCCGTCCCTGGCCGAAGGAATATCCAATACCATTCTGGAAGCCATGGCCACCGGGCTGCCGGTGCTCGCGAGCCAGGTGGGCGGCAATCCTGAACTGGTGCGGCACGGTCAGACCGGCGCCCTGTTTGCGCCCGGTGATGTGCTTGCGCTGGCCGACCTGATCAAGAATTACACCAACGATCCGGCACTACTCGCGCAGCATGCCGACCGGGCCCGCGCCATCGCCGTCAGCGAATATAGCCTTGAGACCATGGTCACGCGCTACCAGCAGGTGTACGAAAGCCTGCTCCCCTGAAAGCCAGGCGGTCCATTGCCGCTGGGCGAGCAGACAACAGGGAAAGCAAGATAATCGGCGGCAAAAAGGTGTAGCGTCACGTGTAGCTATTTCGGGGAGGAACGCGGCGTGGATAGAAGAACCTTCAACAAGTCACTACTCGCGGCCGGCTGGACAGCGGCACTCGGACCCGCCGCCCTGCACGCGGCCACCCCCGCCACCAAGATCAAAGGCGACCTGGATGCTGTAACACGCACGGGCGGTGTGGTGACGCTGCCCAAGAAAGCCTTGCAGCAGTTGCAGAAGAGCCTGCGCGGCGGTCTGCTGATTCCGGACAGCGCCAACTACGAGTCGGCGCGAAAAGTCTGGAACGGCATGATCGACAAACGCCCCGCGATAATCGCGCAATGCACCGGGCCCGCCGACGTAATGCGTGCCGTCGAATTCTCCCGCGAACACGATCTGCTCGTGGCCGTGCGGGGCGGCGGCCACAGCATCTCCGGCAAGTCCACCTGCGAGGGTGGCATCGTGATTGATACCTCACCTATCCGCTATTGCTCCGTGAATCCCCAGACACGCATTGCCCGCCTGGGCGCGGGGTCGCTGCTTGGCGACCTGGACCACGAATCCCAGCGCTTCGGGCTGGCCACGCCACTGGGCACCGTTTCGCATACGGGCGCCGGCGGGCTGACCCTTGGCGGCGGCCACGGTCGCCTGTCGCGCAGTTACGGATTGACCTGCGACAACGTCGTCGCGGTAGAGGTCGTCACGGCTGACGGCCGCTTCCTGCGCGCCACCGCCGAGGAAAACCCGGAACTTTACTGGGGCCTGCGCGGCGGCGGCGGTAACTTTGGAGTGGCCACGGCCTTTGAGTACCGCCTGCACCCCATCGGGACGGAAGTACTGGGCGGCCAGCTTTTCTATCCCTTCGAGCAGGCGCCGAATGTCTTCGAAGCTTTTGCGGAATTTACCGCCGGCGCGCCGCGTGAAATGGCCGCGGATGTCATTGCGTTGTCTCCGGCCAAAGGCAATGGTTTCGTGATCCTCAGCTTTTGCTATCTGGGTGACTACGCCAAGGGCGACAAGTTGTTGCAGCCGCTGCGCGCTGCCATGACACCAAAGATCGATACCGTTGGCCCGGAACCGTACTCGAAGATGCAGACCTCTGCGGATGCCAACACACCGGGCGGCAAGCTCTACTACAACAAGTCGGGCCTGATGAAGACCCTGGAACCGGATTTCCTGAACATCGTTCTCAAGCGGCTGCAGGAAGCCGCGGCCGGGCGCGAAGATCCCGAGGTGGCAAGCAACGTGATCGTGCAGCATCTCGGCGGCGCGGTGAGCGATGTGCCGGTGGATGGCACGGCATACGCGCATCGAGATGCCAGCTATGACAGCGTTATCCTGTCGGCCTGGGAGAACCGCGACTACGATGAGCCCAATATCAACTGGCTGAAGGATTCCTTTGCCGAAATGGAGCCCTACACCATCGGTCTGTACAGCAATCATATGGTCGACAGCGATACTTCCAAGGCGCAACGGGCATTTCGCGGCAACTACGATCGCCTGGTCGAACTCAAGAACGAATACGATCCGACCAACGTGTTCCACCTGAACGCCAACGTCGAGCCGACTGTTTAAACCAGCTTGAGCCTGTCCGCTTTCTGGCCGGCTGGTTCATGAGCGCATTTGGCGATACCTGATCGTCGGCAAACCGACGCCCCTGCTGCACCGCATCCGACGCTGCATCGCTGCGGTGCGCCTATTGAAATGCCAAGATCCGGCACCCACATCTGGGCTAAAGCACCTGACAGGGTGCGCCGATTCAGGACTCAAATTATGCAAGCACATCCGCAGGCTGAAGCCATGCTGCAGGCCTATCAAAAACTGATACAGCTGAATCTCGAGTCATGGAAACCCGAGGTAGCCGACTGGCTACACAGCGAAGCAGCGGCTCCGGAATTGCGGGATCTGCTGATTGCCGTACCCTGCTCACCGGTGTTGCACTGACCGGCCATCGACTGTTGGCAAGTCAGGGCTTGCGGCGCCGGCGGAAGGAGCGGCCGTCATCTGACGTATCGTCATCCATCTCGGCTGCTGCTGCCTCTGAAACGTCTTCGTCCATAGCCGTCGCCGGAGTTGATACCTTGGCAGGTGGTGCGACGGTGGCTGCCGGCGACTCACTCCAGCGCACCTGCCAGATGCGCCCGGTCCTGTCTTCACTGATGTAGATCTCGCCGTCAGGACCTTCTGCCAGGCCTGTCGGCCGGTAGGTGGCCTGCATCGGATTCTTGACCAGGCCCGGGCCTTTGAAACCATCGGCAAATATCTGCCAGTCACCCGTGACCTTCCCATCGCGCATGGGCACGAACACTACCTTGAAGCCGCCCTGCTCCATGCCGAGACGATTCCACGAGCCGTGGAAAATAATGAAGGCCCCCTGCGCGTACTTCGCGGGTACGTTCTTGCCGGAATGGAAGAACAGGTCGTTCGGTGCCCAGTGTGCGGGAAAACCGATCAATGGCTCCTTGTAATCACCTTTGGCCTCGGTGTTGCCGTCACCGCCGTACTCCGGTGACTGCATGCGTCGGCCTCGGATCGGATCGTAGTAGCTATAAGGCCAGCCGAAGTTATCACCCGCCTCGGCCATGTGAAATTCTTCCGCGGGCAATTCTGCGTTGGCCTGACGGTTGTAAAGATCGGGCCAGAGGAGCCCCAGACTGTCCCGCCCGTGCATCACGAAAAATAACTTGTCTGCCCAGGGGTTCCATGCCATGGCAACAATATTCCGCGTGCCCGTGATGTAACGCTCGCCGTCACGCACCTGGTCCTGCAATTCGCCGTCGGCGTCAAATCGCCACACGCCACCCGCGCGCTCTAGCTGTGGACAGGGATCGATACCCGGCGATGCGCGGGTCATGCGCCGTTCTGCACAGGCATTGGACGGGGTGCCCGAGTTCACATACAGGTTGCCGGCCTGATCAAAAGCCAGGGTCTTGGTGCCGTGGGAACGTTGCATGGGAAACCCGCCGGCGATGGGCTGCGCAGGACCCGTGGGCACCAGCTGAT
Source organism: uncultured Gammaproteobacteria bacterium (assembly GCA_937921935.1). GTDB lineage: Bacteria > Pseudomonadota > Gammaproteobacteria > Steroidobacterales > J054. The sequence goes on from CAKZWQ010000014.1 coordinate 6,041, forward strand.
CGTCCAGCGGGATGCGCCAGACCGAAACATCGGAGGAGTAGTACAACCAGCCATCGTGGATCCGCACTTCAGTGGTGATATCGATGGGACCGAAGGGTTCCACGACATCGGCGACTCCATCACCATTGTTGTCGCGCATGGCCACAATGGCGCCGTTGGCGGCCTGCATGCCGAACTGTGGCGCATTCAGCCTGAAACTGCGGGCTACATACAAATCGCCGTTGTCTCGCACGGCCATGTGTCTGGCCGGCCCAAGTCCGGGGTGAAAAACGGTCGCCTGAAAGCCCTTCGGCAGGCTAATGACCGTGGCGTCAGGCTCCTGGGCGCCGACAGGCTGAACCAGCAGGCCCAGCATCGCGCATAGCAGGCGTACAGATCGCATCGGCAGCATCTTTTTCTCCCTCGTTATTCCTGAGCCGCAGTCTCTACCTTACAGGCCTCCGGCCGGCCCAAAAACCGGCCGGCATTCCCGCAAAAAATTGCGTCGAGTTCCCGCGCAGACAGAAAATCCGCCGAACGGTACGCGGCCAGGGAACGACCATGGTCACCGCCGTCGGTCCCGAAGGTCACACGACGAATCATCTTTGCCTCCTGGAAACGGCGCAGCAATTCGTGGAAACGTTCGCGCACCAGGATCCGGTCAAAAGGACTGAGTTCAACGTAGACCTGAGGATACTGGGCCAGCATGTCTATCAGCATGGGATAAACCAGCGGATTAGCATGCATGATGAGCACCTTGAGTTTCGGAAACTGCACCAGCACCGGTTCCAGTTGCATGGGGTCACCCAGGCTCATGCGAAAATTAGGGCAGCAACGGTTCGCGGTTAAAGGTGGCGCCGAGTGTGTGTGGAAAGCAACCGGAATACCCAGCTCTTCGGCCAGGGCGTAATAGGGCAACATGCGCGAATCGTCATAGCGCATACCCGCGTACTGGGTAAAAATTTCACCCATTAACTGGTATTCACCACTCTCGTATTTGGCCCGCAGCCAGTCCAGGTCCGGCAGTTCGGACCCATCCTCGAAACACCGGTACTGGAACCAGTTGGGATTTACCCCGCCTTCGCAGGGCAGCACAGGCGCCAGCAATAGCCGATCGGGGGCAACCTGGTGCCAGTACTCCAGGAAGGCCTGCTGGCCGCTGGCTGCCGCCAGCACCACGTTGTGCTCGGCCAGCGACGCCAGGGACTTTTCCATGGCCGCGATATTTTTCGGATGGTCCGGCGGCCCGTCGGCGCCGTAAGGCCAGGCATGCACGTGCATGTCGATAACCGGCTGGGCCGCCCATACAGCGCCAGCCAGCATGAGCAACAGGCTGCCAATCAGTTGCTTCACCACGGGATGACACGCCCCGTCCACTCATAAAAAACACCGGAATCCTCCAGCGTCATGCGATCAATCAACGCGATCATGTCGTCGATAGCCGTGCGCGGCGCGAGCCGGTTCATGCGCATCATGTTGCGGTAATTGGACGGCACGCTGTCCGGATCCTCGGCATTCATATAGTCCTCGGTGTCCACTGTGCCCGGCGCCACGATGCCGACAATGACGCCTTTACGTTCCATGGCCTGGGCATAGGCACGCATCAGCATGTTCAGGCCGGCTTTACTGGCGCGGTAGGCCGGCGCGATGGGAATCTCGGTCTCGGTAATAGATCCGCCGGTAGACGTCATGGCGATAATTTTTTTCTGCTGACTGGCCTCGACATTCGGCTGGAAAGCCTCGGCGACCTTCATCTGCCCGATGATATTGACCCGCAAAATCTCTTCGAACCATTCGTAGTCCATCTTGCGAAAACTCATGGGCCCGAAACGAAAGCTGTTGATGGCACCGTTCAGTAACAGCACGTCGATGGGCTGGCCCTCGTACTTGGCGCGCAAGGCAGCAATCTCGACGTCATCGACAATATCGAGCTCCTCGACGACGACATCGGGGTACTTTGCAGCCAGTGCATTCAGCCGGTCTGCCTTGGCCGGGGTACGACAGCTTGCGATCACCCGCCAGCCCAGGGCCGCATACTCCTCCACGAAGGCCAGGCCATGACTGGCATTGGAACCGGTAATCAGCACCGTCGGCGGGGCGGTATCCTCGGCCGCGCTGACGAGGGTCCAGCTAAGGCATAAAAAAAACAGGCAGCAGCGGCGTGCATTGAGCATCAGCATCGTCTTGTCCTCGCGGTTCAGGCTTTGGGTGCCGGCTGAATGAGTTGCTTGGCGCCCGGGTAACCAAAATCACGCCAGATCTGAATCTTGTTGTCCTTGACCAGGAAGTAACCGGCTACGTGGAAGCGCATGCGGGGAACCCGACTGCCCGGGAACGGGTAAAACTCATCGATACGCTCATTGATGACCAACTGGCCAACGGCGAAGGAACGCAGGACCTGCCAGTCCACTTTCTCCAGGCCTGACATGTTTTTCGCCGTGCGTTTCCTGTAGGCCTCCAGGCCCACCACTTCCGGCTGGCCTTCGGCAACCTGGTAGATGATATCGTCGGCCAGGTACTGACTGAGTATTTCCACGTCCCGCGTGGCGTAGTCACGCATGAAGTTGTTCACCAGTTCTTCGTTGCTGCGTTCCAGTTCCTTTTGTTGCTCCGGTGACAGCAGCACCCGGTTACCGCTATGACCGCCGGCATTGGCCTGGGATATTCCCAGCACGCCCAACAGACCGGCACTCAGCAACAGGTCGCGGCGATTTAAAACTTCGGCAAACACTTGGTCAGACATGGGTGATTTCCTTAATGCCGGCCAGCGGCTCCTTTTTATAAGTGGTAACGCTCGAACTCCTGTTCAAAGGCGAGCAGTCGAGTGTCTTGAATGCGGTCGACAAATAACTTGCCATCCAGGTGATCAAATTCATGTTGAAACACGGTGGCCGGAAAACCCTTGAGTTCCATTGCTTCTTCGGCACCGATCAGGTTGGTGTATTGAATCCGCACAGACTGAGGCCGCTCAACAAAACCGCGCAGGCCGGGCACCGACAGGCAACCTTCCCAGTAGCCGGCCGTGGCCGGATCGAGGACCTCGATGACGGGGTTGATAAACACCGTCAGGGGCAGCGGCGCCAGCTCACCATAGCGGGTCGGGCCTCCGTCAATTTCAATAATGGCCAGCCGCAGGGGCTCGCCGATCTGGGGCGCCGCCAGGCCAATGCCACCATAGTCATGCAGGGTGTCCACCATATCGGCCAGCAAGGCCTGCAGCTGCGGGCTGTCCAGCTCCGCCGGCTCCAATGGCCTCGCTACCTCCCGTAGCAGCGGGTGGCCCATGCGTAAAACCCGTCGAATCGCCATGCACCGAGCATACCGAGTAACCCCTCCCGGCCCTAACCCCGGCGGGTGCTGCGGGCCAGACGGGCCACGCCGCGGGCAATGGGCTAAGATGCGCGCTGCCGGCCCCGGCCCCCATTGCGATCAAGAAGACAAACCGCCGTGAAAAAATTCCTGAAAATCGCCGCCCTGATCATTGTCACCGTCCCCCTGCTAATGCTGGGGTACCTCACTTACTCCAACCAGAAGAATCTGGCCCGCCCGACGGCCCTGGCCCTGTCGGCCCTGGAGTCAACGGATACCTTGAGTATCAAAGAAGACGGCAACTTTCTGATCATGCGCCCAACGGGCATGACGCCCACCACCGGGGTCATTGTTTACCCTGGCGCGAATTGCGACGTCCGCGGCTACGCCCCGGTCACTCGCGCCATGGCAGAGGCCGGCTACCTGGTAATCAGCGTGTCCATGCCCTTCGACTTCTCGATTTTTGCACCGAATCGGGCCGATGCGGTGCAGGCTGC
>CAKZWQ010000015.1 GCA_937921935.1 uncultured Gammaproteobacteria bacterium
AAGGCTTCGCTGCGCGCATAGGCTCCGGCGGCGGAGGCTTTATTTGCGCGGGGATTCACCTCAGGCGAGTAGGCGAGCCAGGTTTGCCAGCCATACCAGTCTGAGACGGGTGCCTGGCTGATCATGCGCTCGATCCACTTACCGCCGACGATGCGCCGGCCGGCAAACTCGCCGCGGTTAAGCATGACTTGTCCCAGCCTGGCCCAGTCGCGTGCCGTGGCCATCAGGCAGCAGGAGGTAAACGCCTTGCCTGCTTCGCTATCCAGCCAGACTCTGGCCTGGCCGCCACCCATGGGTTGCCAGAGTTTCGCTTGCAGGTACTGCGCATAGCGTTGGCCAGTGACGCGTTCAAGGACCATGCCCAGCAGTTCGGAATTGATGTTGTTGTAGTCGAATTTTGTCCCCGGCGCCCAGTCTCCTTTGGGTGTGCGCAGTACCGGGCCGCGGGTATCCCCCGAATAAAGCCAGCGAAAGTCATCGGCAAAGGGATTCAGGCTGAAGCGATATTGGGCCAGCCCCGAGGACATCATCATGAGTTGGGCCAGGGTGATGCGACCGCGCGGATCGTCGGCCCATTCGTCCAGGTATTTGCCGACCGGATCGTCTGCGGAGTCAATCAAGCCTTCCTCAAGGGCAACCCCGATCAGAATTGCCTGCAAGGATTTATGCATGGATTGGGATTGGGTCAGGCTCTGCGCATCCCAGGTGTCTGCATACCATTCGTATTCCAGCGCGCCCCGGTGCAGGACGACGAGGGCGTAACTGTCGAAGCGCTCGGCGAAATCGACCGCCTCGGCGAATGCTGCCGGCGCAATCTGGCGCTGATCCGCAGGGGTGACGACCAGGGCCGGCTCGCCGCCGCCATCGATCAGTTCATTCGGGGTCAGCAGCCGCGGCGCCGCGCCTGCCAGCTGGGCGAAGGTGCCGACGAAACGCCGCCAAAGCCAGGGATCCTGCAGGTAGAGCAGGTTCATCCCAAGAATCAGGGCCAGCAGGATCCACCAGCGTTTCTTCATCCGCTCACCTGTGTCGGCGTTGTCTGCCAAAGCTGGAGGTTAGCAAGCCGCCAAAGAAAAAGGGGCGGCTGCCCCTTTATTCTCTCGGTGCTATTGGCACCCGCTTGTCACCGCCCGTTGCTGTTCTGTCAGGGCAGTCTGCCTGGCCCGCCAGGCCGGTGTTTTAGTAGGCGACCTTCAGGGTCACCATGTATTCGCGCGGCGGCAGGGGCGTGCGGATATTGGTGAAGCCGGGCGCGAAAATGCCCGAGACATTGTCATCTTCATCGGTAATATTTTTAACCGTGCCAATAACTTGCCAACGGCCGTCGGGTCGTCCCAGGCCAAGGAAGCCATTGCCGCGGGTGTAATCGTCGATTTCCAGTGCGTTACCGACTTCGCTGTAATAGTTGTCGGAATAGATCATGTCGGCGCCAAAGAAGACTTCCACCGCGCTGGTGATTTCCCGCGTGTAGTCGAAGCCGAGGCGTGCCGAGACATCAGGATTCGAGGGCAGGTCCCGTTCAACATTGCCACCCAAGTTGTCCGTGAAGCTGACTTCATCCGCATCCATGTATCCCAGGCTGCCAAAGAAATTCAGGCCGTCGGTCGGCGTCCAGTAGGTCTCAACTTCGATGCCCCAGACATCTACGTCATCAACGTTATCCGTGGGGAAGACCACCGTGGGATTGCCGCCGGCATCCAGGGCAGGCGTAATCACTGTTTGCTGGATATCTTCGTAGGCTGCATAGAATAGGGCGGTGTTCAGGCGCACGGTGTTGTCCAGCAGATCGGCCTTGAAACCCAGTTCATAGGACCAGACTTTCTGGGGGTCATAGTCCGAGTCCGCGCAAGCCAGGTTGCCGAAACATAGCGTCTGGAATCCTCCGGCCTGAAAACCTTTGGAGACCGTGGCGTAGGTCAGCACATTGTCTGTGATCTGGTAGTCGAGGCCTAATTTAGGTGTCCATTCGTCGTAGTCTTCATCCAGCTTGACGGTGAAGGGCGGGTTCGCGATGGGTGAGTCGGCGCAGCTACTGGTGCCGCCAGGGCCAGCGCCGCACATGATTTCGAAATCTTTCTCGTCCTTGGACCAGCGCAGACCAACCGTGCCGCGCAGGCGATCGGTGAATGACCAGGTGCCTTCGGCAAAAACCGCGTAGCTGTCCGTCTCCGTGTCCGTGTCTTCCTGGAAGTCCACTTCAATGATTGCCGGGGTGCCCGGGTCGTCCGCAAAGCCGGTGTATGCCTGGTCGCCGTCTTCATTCATATAGAAGAAGCCGGTAATCCATTCCAGACGATCATTGAAGCTGGCGCCCAGCAGCTGAAACTCCTGGCTCCACTGATCATTATTGGAATCGGAGGTAATCAACAGGCCCGGTACGCCCGGGAAGCCGGCAAAGCCGCCGCCGGCCAGGTCAAAGCCGAACTCATCATCGATATCGGTCAGTGCCGTGATGCTGCGCAAGGTGGCAAAGCCAAACTCATAGCTGGCGTCGAGAGTGAAACCGGATTGGTCGGTGTCGCCATAGTTCGCGTTGGCGGGCGAGAAGTTATCGTAAAAGTCGCCAATGGGTGACGACGGCTTCGACTGGCCAAAAGGCACATAGGGAATGCCGTTGTAGCCGTCATTCTCTGCGTCCACGCCAAATATCGTCAGGGTCGCATCGAAATTTTCCATGCCGTAGTAATGCAGTTTGGCACGGCCGATCTTGTTCTCGTATTCACCGACGTTGCCACCGGTGTTGTTGTTATCAACCCAGCCATCATCACGCTTGTCATAACCGAAAGCAAAAGACGCGGCCAGGGCGCCCTCGATGAGGGGTCCACCGATAGAGCCCTTGCCTTCGAAGGTTTCATAGTTGCCATAGCCCACGGAGGCATCGGCCCAGAACTCATCGTCTGGTGTGCGTGAGAAAACTTTTACCGCGCCTGCCAGGGTGTTCCGGCCGTACAGGGTCGCCTGGGGACCTCGCAAGACTTCGATGCGCTCTATATCAGTTAGGTTTAGGTTGATTGATCCCAGGCGGCCTCGATAAACATCGTCGACATAAAAGCCGACGGGCGACTCCGAGGTATTGAAACCAGGGTTCTGAACGCTCGCGCCTCGGGCGTGCAGCTGCAGTGCCTGTGCACCCGCTGTCACGGTATAGGTCTGCAGGTTGGGAATTGCGTCGCCGATATCCTGAGTGGTATCGATCTGCAGTTTGCTGATCTGGTCCCGGGAAATTGGCGTGACGGCCACCGGGACTTCCTGCACGTCGCGGGCGCGGCGGGTTGCTTCGACGACGATCTCGTCCATGGCCACCGCGTTGCCGGCGATGAAGGTAATGATGGCAAGCACAATTGATGTGCCCCAAATCTTTTGCTGCATTTGAAAGTGCCCCCAAGGCATTAAATCGTCCAAGTGATAAGCAACTTCCCCCCCCGGGGCCATTTTCGTCGCTTGCAAGGATGATTATTCTAGATCTACGATTAATTGGCCAGCCGGGCTTTATTGCTAACGCCCTTTGGGGCCAGAGGTCTCTTGCCTGATGCCTGCCCAGGTGTCGTCAAAGCATGGTGGCGTTCACCGGATTGCATGAAATGGTCAGTTTCAGCTGATGATTTCATTCGCCCCGAGCTGCGGGCTGAGCTAATACAGGAACTGCCCCGGCCTTCGTTGGCGCTATCAAAGCCCATGATTTTACTCAGAAAACAGGGCTTATGGACGCTGAGGATATAGGCCAGACGGATGGTGAAAAGGGCAGGTTAATAGGATCAGGGCATTGCAGGGCGGATGCCCGCCAACCGTCTGGGCAGGCCCCGGTCGATGGGCGCTGTCTGTCGTGTTCATGGCCGACAATCTCCGCACCCGCGCAGAGCAGGCAAAGAAAAGCCCGGCACCAGGCCGGGCTTTCAGCAGAGAAGGCGAGACTTTGTCGTTAGTCGTTATCGACAAGTTTGCAGGTAATCCAGCCATCTTCATCAATATCGGAGATTTCCATTTCTACGCCCATGTCTTTCGCGTAACCCAGGAAGCGGGGCCGGAAGAACTTGTCGTGTATTTCCTCTGGCGTCAAATCAAACTGGCCTATGCGTTTGGCCTGAGTCAGCACATAGTTGAAGGGCTCTTTCCAGCGACAAATACCTTCCTCGCGGGTGTTATCAAGTGCCAGTTGGTAGAAGCAGGCCGTGCGATCGAAAAGGCCCACCATGGCGATTTCTTTCTGGCCTGTCTTGCGAATGATATTCGCCATACGCTCGTTAATGGGCTTCATGGTCTTCACATCGTGTTCGACCCATTCTTTGATCTTTCCCTGATCTTTGGCGAACTGCATCGCATTCAGATGCATTTTTACCAGGGCATCGTTGACCTCGTGCGCATAACCCGCCGTGTTGGACAGGGTCTTCAGCATCACGTTGAGTGACTTGCCCAGCTTTTCGTCCATGCCTTCAAAACCACTATTGGTTTTGTAGTTGTCGACGACGTTTGATTTCTTCGGTGTGTGGGGCGGCACTTCCGCAGCATGGACCGCAGCTTGTGAGTTGGCCATGACTAATTTCCTCATTGTTTGTCTGGAGATGATATTAATATCAAGTATTTAGAGGGTGGATGGCAAGCTTGGGAGTGCACAATGATCGGCCACAACCGCGCTACGGGCATCCGCTAAATCCATTTCCCCTCCCGCCGCGAAATGACGCTCTGAGACCGTTTAAGCGGGTCTGGTGGCGAGACTCATGTCGCCGCAGGCGCAGAGCCGGGACAGACAGGCTGCCCGGGGGGTAGCGAAGGGATTAGCCGAAGGAGACATCGCATGTATATCAATTTCTGGTACCCGGCCGTCCTGGCGGAAAAGCTCCAGGACAAGCCCCTCAAGCTGACCATGCTGGGACAGGAGTTCGTGGTGTTCCGGGACTCTCATGGCCAGGCGGTCTGCCTTGCCAATACCTGTGTGCATCGCGGTGGCTCGCTGTCTGGCGGCAAGGTGAAGGGTGATTGTATCCAATGCCCCTATCACGGCTGGCAATTCGATGGGGAAGGCAAGTGTCAGAAAATCCCCTCCCTGGGCAAGGACGCAAAAATTCCTGCTCGCGCCAGAGCCGATGCCTATCCGGTCATTGAGAAGTACGGGATCGTATTCGCCTTTCTGGGGGATCTGCCCGAAGCTGAGCGCCCCCCCCTGATGGAGATTCCTGAATTCGACAGCGAGGGCTGGCGGGCGACCTGGATGGAATATGACATCGACTACAACTTCGAGCGATCTGTCGAGAATGGCCTGGACCCGGCCCACAATGAATTCGTCCATCCCACCCATGGCTTTTCCGGGGAGAATGACAACTACCAGGTGAACATCACGCGTTGGGTGGGTGACCCCAATTGGGGCCCCGGCTTTTTTGCCCAGTTCAATTCGCCCGAGTCCAAGGACAAGGATTTTGCCAAGATGAAGCAGGCGAGCAGTACTCGCGAAGCGGGCACGGGTGCCATCGGGGCCAATCAGATCTGGACCTATATCCGCTTCGGCCCCGGCAAGGCCATGCACCAATATATGTATGAGTGTCCGCTCGACGAGCACCATACCCGCGTTTTCCTGGTCAACTTGCGCAGCACTCTCCTGGACGCGGAAATGGACGAGAAGGTGAACCAGATGAACTGGAATGTCGCCTCGCAGGACATCACTGTGCTCCGCGCCCTGGAGCCGCCCCTGACCCCGTCCACCAATACCAAGGAATTCATGGTCCCGGCCGATGAGCCCATCCTGCGCTATCGGGAAAAACTCAAGGAGTGGGAGGCCATGGGCTGGCGGATCGATAGGGAGACCATTCGACGGCACCAGAAGCGGGTGGCCTATGCCATCCCGTCGCCGGCGCGGCGCCAGGCCAAGGGCTGGATCCTGGATCCCGTCCCGGTCTGCCCGGCGATGCCCAAGCCGGGGCGTGCCCACGCCGCGGGCGAGTAAATCCGGAGCCTGTTGCAGGGCGGGAACTTCGGTGCGAACATCAGCGCTCGGGCGCTTGAGAGCATAAGAACGCAGGCGCCGGGCAGCCAGGCGGCGCCCGTCACCAGTTCGAAGGCAGGAGTTGAGCCTTGTTTGGGGTTCGGCGGCCTATTTTTAGCGGATAAATTGTTTTTGGGGGAGAGTGCATGGCCACTCAGGAAACGAACTATGAGGGCGTCTGGGACGGACGTCTGGGCTTCGGCGAAAAAGCTGCGGTCATCTCAATTGACCTGCTCCAGGGCTACACGACGGAAGGTTCTGCCTTGTACGCGCCGGGCGTCGTTGAATGCGTGAAACAGATGCCTGATTTTCTGGCGCTGGTTCGCGAGAAGGGTGTGCCACTGATCCATACACAGGTTCGCTATACAACGCCGAACTACGAGGATGGGGGTGTCTGGATTAAAAAAGCGCCGGTTTTAAAAGACCTGGTGGAGGGCAATCCCTACGCCGAGTTCTGCGAGGGCGTTGAGCCCCATGAGGGCGAGGTGCTGATCACCAAGCAATACGCCAGCGCCTTCTTCGGTACATCCCTGGTGGCAACTCTCAATGCGCTGCGCGTCGATACGCTAATTATCACCGGTTGCACGACCTCGGGCTGCATCCGGGCGACGGCAGTTGATGCCGTCCAGCACGGTTATCGGCCGATTTGTGTGCGCGAATGCATAGGCGACCGTCATGACGGGCCGCACGAAGCCAACTTATTCGATATCAATGCCAAGTACGGCGACGTGATTTCCAAAGCTGAAGTCATGGAGTATCTGCAGGGCCTCTAAGGCCAGGGGATGGGCGCGCCTGTCCAAGGCAATAACTAACACGTTTCAGGGGAGTAGCACTGATGGCGACCAGAAAGAAAACCACCAAACGTCCGGCGGCCAAGAAGAAGGCCAAGAAGAAAGCCGCTCGTAAGACTGCGAGCAAGACGACAGCGCGTAAAAAGACTACGCGTAAGAAGGCGGTAGCCAAGAAAGCCGCACCCAAGAAAGCTTCACCCAAGAAAGCTTCACCCAACAAGGCAGTGGCCAAAAAGCCAGCGAGCCGCAGCAAGCTGACCCAGTCTCAGCACTATGACTATGTGCCCATCATCGATCGGCCTAAGTTCAAGCTGCCCAAGGGCGCTCGAGTGGCGGTTATGCCGTATATCAATATCGAGCATTTCCCCGCGGATATTCCGGGTACATCGCTGATTCCCGGTACATCGGGATTTTCACCCGATCCGCTGAACTACGGCTGGCGTGACTACGGCAATCGTGTTGGCCTGTGGCGCATGATGGACCTGATGGACGAGTGCGGGATGCGTGGCACGGTCTGCCTGAACGGCGAGATTATTCGTGAGTACCCGCGAATTATCGAGGAAGGTGAGAAACGCAAGTGGGCCTGGATCGGCCATGGCATCAATAACGCACCGGCCAACTTCATCGGCAATACGCGCAATCCGGACGGCAGTCTCAACGCACTGCCGGAAGCCAGGGAGCGCCAGATTCTTGAATCGGTGCTGGACGAAATGAAGAAGACCCTGGGTCGAAAAACCAAGGGCTGGTTGAGTCCCTTCCTGACGCACACGGATAATACGCCGCGGCTGCTGGAAGAGTACGGCGTCGAGTATCTCTGCGACTATACGGCCGATGATCATCCCTTCCGGTTCAATACACCTAAGAATAATCTGATCTCTGTGCCGTATACGGTGGAGATCAATGATATTCCGGCGTTCCTGAACTTGGGAGTCTCCTCGGAGGCCTTTGGCGATATGATCATTGATCAGTTTGATGTGCTCTATGAGGAAGGCGAAACGAATGCGCGCTGTATGCCCATTTGTCTGCATACCTTCCATGTGGGGCAGCCGAATAAGTTCAAGCACCTGGCGCGGGCGTTCCGCTATATCGCCAGCCATAAAGACGTCTGGCTGACGACGGGTGACGAGATGAACGATTGGTACCGTAAAAACAATATGTAAGGCTGGGCTTTGGTTATTGCCCCAACTAAGAGAGGGAAAAGATGGCACAACGAGTGCAAGACAAAAAACCCAAGCGCAATAAGACTGCGCAATCGTGGATCGATGACAACGTGGCGGAACAGAAAGTTCGCTACCGCGCCATCGTGAAGGAGATGGAAGATCTGTGGCCGCAACGTAAGAAGTGGTATGCAGAGTTCCTGAAGGTTGTGCAGACGCGCGGCTTCAATATGGATGGCGACATACTAGTGAAGATCCCAAAAAAGGATGTCCCCAAGGAACCTAAACGAAAGCATAAGGTGGTCTTCTGACCAGCTTGCGATCCATATTCAAGGAGAATAGACGTGGCAAGACCACATATTGAGCCCTATGTAGAGCTCGACTCGCCCTTCAAGAAGTTCGATCTCAATGGCTTTAAGGGTAGCCATTACAAAGTGCTATCGATGGATACCGATACAGGTGCCTGCACGCTGAAAGTCCGCTTTGACGGTGGCTTCAGTCGCAAGCCTGGCATGAGTTACTCCGATATGGAGGTCTTCGTGCTCAAGGGTGGCATCAAGGTTGGCAAGGAAGTCTGGGGCGAGGGCCACTACGCATTCGTGCCGGCCGGCATGCATCTGGGTGCCCTGAAGGTACCGAGGGGTGCTGAAGCCCTGGTGATGTATAACGATTCCGAGCCCAGCTATGTGGAATCGAACCGGAACCATCAGCTGTCATTGACGGCAGGCTTCTCTTCCTTCAATTCCTATAACGATGCACCGTGGGGCCCGGGTAACCTGGTGTCGCCGTCGGTGGCTACGGGTGTTGGCATCAAGGTCCTGCATTTTGATCCGCTGACCCAGGCCATCAGCTTTTTGTATTACATGTCGCCTGAGTTCCAGCAAAATAATATTTCTTACCACGATTGTGCGGAAGAGAGTTATCACATCTGGGGGGACTCCTGGATGATGCAATTCGGTGAGTTGCCCACGGGCGGCTATTTCTGGCGCCCACCCTGGATCGACCACGGTGCCTTCAAGTGCAAGCTGGGTTGTATTGCCTTCGGTCGGACCGACTCAAAGCTGCATAACTACTTTCACTACAACCCATGGGCCACGCCCGACGAGAACAAGTTACGGGCAGCAGCCCATCTGTATCGTCAGCGGCCTCAGCTCTATGACTGGACTGCCGGCCACGGCCATAACCATCCTCATGGTCCGCCGGACTTTCAGTATCCTGACTATCAGGATGATGCCCAGGTTCGCCAGCTGCATGGCAATACGCCTAACAGCACGAAGCCGGCTGCCAAGAAGAAAGCTACCAGGAAGAAAGCTGGCGCGAGTAAGCGCTAGATTTCAGGCCTTTGGCTGCAGAAGAAAGGAGGGCGAAAGCCCTCCTTTTTTTTGCCTCAGGCGCCGCCCTTGAAACGTAGCAGGTCCAGAAATTCCCGCCGGGTTTGAGGCCCATAGGTTACAAAGGTCGGATCAGGGGCGTTCTGATAATTCGCGCGAGCCTGGGCCACGGTGTCGTCGCCCAGTTGCTTGCGTATCTCTGCTTCGCTGATCTTGTAAGGCTTGGCTGCGTTGAGGCCGAAGATCTTGGCGCGGATCTGCGGCGTAATCTCGGGGTAGCCAAAGCGTTCCCGGAACTCGGGCGCGATCTGGAAAGTCCGGAATGCCTGGATCTGGTCCTGGGGCGAGCCGTACCAGATCGAGTCTGTGCCCCAGACGATTCGATCTTCGCCTACATACCTCAGCAGTTTGCCCATGACATGAGCGGCTTCCTCCGGGTCGCGCATCAGGTAGCGCCAGGTTGTGCCCAGTTCGGCGTAGACATTGCTATTGGGAGATATGTCATTTTCGATCAGGGACTGGATCAGCGAATCGACGCCGATCTGGTGATCCCCCGGCTTAAAGGGGACATCCTTGTCTTTGATGTCATAACCCGAGTGGTAAACGATGAAGTCGATATCCGGGTTGTCGTTGGCCGCCTTGCCGACATCCCGGCAACCGCCGTACAGACGATTGTCTTTGGTCATGAAGGCGGTCGGCAGGGGCAGTCCCTTGTGAATACAGATGACTTTGACACCGGTTTCCCGAGCCATGGCAATCAGGGGCGCGCCATATTCCTCATCGTCCAGGCGCCAGCCTTCGGAACCATCCACGCTGGCCTGGGTGTAGGTTTTCCAGGCTGAAACGTCCCACTTCTCTTTGAGTTCCTGCATCCGGCTGATGTCCCCGTCGATATTCGGCACGACGCGACCGTGGACGAGGAGCCGATGATTGCCATCCATGGCATCCACGATTTCTCTTGTGGCTGCAGCCTCATCATCCGTCAGCGGCATATCCTCATAGGAAGTCGGGGTGAAGGTCAGAACGGCGATATCCGTATCACTGTCCAGGAACATTTCTTTGACGAACGCCTGCCCGGTAAAGCAGTTGACGTGCCCCAGGGGACTGTCCGGATCGATATAGTCACACTTGGCCTGAGGCATGAACTTCAAGCCGGTGGCGGTGAGTTTGTCGGGGGCCCTCCAGCGATCCAGCGGGTTCACATGGTGTCCCTGGATATCGAAGACGAACTCCCGACCGGCCAGGGCCGAATCGGCTGCTGCCGGTTCCATCGCGGCGGCGGCCGGAATCTGGAAAAAGCCCCCGGTGTTGCCGAAAGCGGCATGCGCTTCATTAAAAGCGAGCAGTGTGGTGGCTGCCCCGCAGGTGGACGTCAGGAAGCCCCGTCGGCTTAGGCCGCTGCGCTTCGCGTTCTCGTGGGCGCGTTCCATGGCCAGTTCATTGGCAGCCCGGCTTGGCTTCTCCAGGGGCCGCGGTGCAAATTCGCCGTTTGTGGTCGTATCGACTTTAATCGGCAGGCGGCTGCCTTCAGGATCGTGACGGTAACGCATGCTCGCGTGCTCCAGGCTGGTGATATTTTTACCAGTTTCCAGTCAGTCCGGGTCGGGCTGCAACCGCGGATCTGGGCCCTGCCCGCGTCCCGGATGCCTTTACAGCCTGCCAGGGATGCCGGATAGTACGCCGCTCCGCGCCGGCCATCCGCTTGGTGCGCCAACCGGGCTGACTCCTTAGATGCCGATTCTGCTGACCACCATTTTGCTGTCGGGGCTTGGCTTCGGCCTGGTACTGCCCAGCTTTTTGTTCTTCGCCGAAAACCTCGGCGCCACACCGCTGGTAGCGACGACCATCATCGGCACCTTTGCCATCGGACAATTCCTCGCCACGCCCATCTGGGGGCGCCTGAGCGATCGCTTCGGCCGCAAGCCGGTGCTCGTGATCAGCCTCATCGGCCAGGCCCTGAGCTATGCGATGCTGGCCTTTGCCGACAATCTCTGGATGATGGCCGTCGCGCGATCTCTGAATGGCCTGATGTCCGGCAATCTGTCCGTCGCCATGGCCTATGTCACCGACGTAACGCCGATGGAGAAACGCGCGCAGGGCATGGGCCTGGTAGGCGGCGCGATCAGTCTGGGCTTTATCGTGGGGCCAGCCCTGGGCGGCCTTCTGGGTGGTGCTGATGCAGAGTCTGCCACCCTGTTTCTGCCTGGCATCGTTGCTACCGCGGTTTCTTTGCTCACAGGCGTGGCCGGACTCATTTTTCTGCGCGAGAGTTTGCCCCCCGAGAAGCGCAGCCATGCCGGTGAAGGGCCAAAGGAAAGTGGCCTGCAGGCGGCTCGCCGGGTATTTCGCCGCCCCGTGCTGGCCCGCATGGTCATTGTGGGCTTTACCGTTTACGTGGGCATGGCCCTGTTCGAGACGATTTTCCCTCTTTGGGCCGGCGCCCGCTTCGACTGGGGTCCCCGGGAAGTCGGTTTTATCTTCACCTATCTGGGCTTGCTGGTAGGCACGGTGCAGGGTGTTCTTGTAGGTCGGTTGGTGCCGCGGTTCGGTGAAGGGCCTTTGGTCAGCTTCGGGCTTGTGTGCTATCCCATCGGTTTGCTGATCATGGTTTTTGCGCCCACCTGGCTGGTCATGATGCTGGGCATCACCTTCACCGCAGGCGGGGGTGCTCTGTTTATCACCACCATGTCCAGCCTGGTATCTCACCAGGCCGGAGAGCAAGAGCGCGGCCTGGTGATGGGCGTTTATCAGTCAGGTAGCTGGATGGGCCGCTCCGTCGGCCCGCCGATTGCCGGTTTGCTGTTCGGGTCCCTGGGTGTCAATAGTCCTTTGATCATGGCGGCTGTGGTGATGGTTCCGGCCCTGTTCCTGGTGGCCTCCGTGCGGGCTCGGGAGCGGCAGCAGCGGGCAGATAACGCTGCCTGAAACCTGCGGCCCACCGCGCGATATTGCGTCGCAGCGAAAGCCATTTATTACTGTTATTCTGCTGGGAGGCCCAGTCTCATTGGGTCAGCGGGAATCCATGTTGGCCACGAAGGCGAACCGTTTTACACTCAATTTCATTAGACAGCCAGCGGCCTCCCGGGCCGCATGATTAGAAGGGGAGTTCTCCATGTACATCAATTTCTGGTACCCAATGGCAACCAGCGAAGAACTGGTGCCGGACCAGCCATTGAAAGTCCGTGCCCTGGGGCAGGATTTCGTTGTTTTCCGGGATTCCGAGGGCAAGGCGGCTTGTCTGAGCAATACCTGTACCCACCGCGGCGGCTCGCTGTCCGGGGGCAAGATCCGCGGCGACTGCGTCCAGTGTCCCTATCACGGCTGGCAGTTTGACTGCGACGGCAATGTGAAACGCATCCCCTCCCTCGGCCCGAAAGCGAATATTCCGGCGCGCACGCGCATCGACGCTTATCCCGTCGAGGAAAAATATGGAATGGTCTTTGCTTTCCTTGGTGATCTCGCAGAAGGCGAGCGTCCGCCCCTCATGGACGTGCCGGAATATGGTCAGGAGGGCTGGCGACCGACTCTGCAGGACTATTCCATCGTGGGTAACTACGAGCGTTCGATTGAGAACGGCATTGATCCTGCGCATAACGAGTATGTCCATGACACGCACGGCTTCAGCGGTGAGAAGGAAGAGGAATATAAGATCGGCGAAATGCGGATCGAGTCAGAGCCAAGCTGGGCCTCCTGGGGGAATGGCTTCTGGCACACTTTCGATGCTCCGCCTCTGCCGGAAGGCCAGATGAAAGAAGGTCGGCCAGATGCAGGCGATCTGGAGGTCGGCACCGGTCATCATGGGCCTAACCAGGTTTGGACCTTTATTCATGCCAGCGAAACTATGTGGTTTCACCAGTACCTGTTCGAGCGTCCGATAGACGAAGAAAACATTCAGCTATATCTGTTGTGTATGCGTAACGGCTTCCTGGAAGAAAAGAACGACGCTTATATGATGGAGCGCAATCAATATGTCGCCAATCAGGACAAGGTTGTCATCGAGGATCTGCGACCCGTGCTGACGCCGGAGACTTCGACCAAGGAATTCATGCTGCCGGCTGATAAGTGCATCCTCATGTACCGTGACAAGCTCAAGGAATGGGATGCCAAGGGCTGGCGTATCGATATGGATACCGTAGAGAAAAACAGCGCCAAGGTTGCCTATGCCATTCCGAGCCCTGCCCGGCATGAGCAGAAGGGTTGGGTGCTTGATGCGATTCCCCTTGTCAGCGGTGAATCGGCAAAGGCTAAACTCAAGGCCGCCAGTTAACGGCGAGCAGCCGGCGTCCGACGCCTGCTAATGGAACGGCCGGCTTTTGCCGGCCGTTTTCTTTAGTCTCGATGGCTTTAGCCTCGTACCTCCGGCACTTTCCTAAACTACACAGGGGACGTGATTCCCTGACAGGGATCAAGGCACCAGCCGGAAGCCGGCCGGTGCCTGCGCCCTGATGACGGCTTAGCCGGGATACTGAGCGATGCCGGCGAGAGAGCGTTCGACGCCCACTTCTGCCTGGGCCGTGATCTGGCCGCTTTCAAGGTCAAACTTGGCAAGGGTCCCGGTGAAGAAGTTGCCTATTAAAATGACACCATCATCCAGGGAAGGCTCGAGAATCGCCCAGCCCGGACCCGGCACTTCATAGGTTCTCAGTTCTTCACCCTCTGCCGTGATATGCACCAGGACAAAGTCGGTTCGAGATACGGCTTTGAACATCAGCAGGGTGCCATCCGGGCGGTGCTTGGCGACCAGGACCATCTGCCGGCTTTCGGGCGTCAGGGTTACCAGGTCAGGCAATTGCTTGTCGGCTTCAACGTCGTATTGCATGACCCGCGGCCCTGTTTCAGAGCTATAGACCAGCGTCTTGCCATCAGCTGCCAGGCTTGCCGTGGTGCAGCCCAGGAAGCTCGTCATGCCACCGTGTGTTTCATTTTCATACTCTTTAATCAGTTCGCCATCCAGGGTGAAGCGAAAGATATGACCGTAGCCGAACACGTCTTCGCCCTTAAGTTTGGTCAGGGTTGTGCCCATGTCGGCGAGCTCGCCCATGAATTTCGGGAAACCACTCCCGTCACCTACCAAATGCTCGCCCATCAAAACGGTTCCGTCGGGGGCGAAATTGCAATGGGAAAAAGAGCGGTCGGCAAACTTGATCTGCGGTAGCTGATTGCCATCGGGGCTGATGCGCAGGACGCAGTGAGCGTTGCTGTCAAAGGCCCACAAATTGCCATCGGGGCCAAACTTCAGTCCGCCCACCAGGTGGGTCGTGCCCTCGGTCCACAGCACGCCTTTCTCATTCAATTCGCTGTCGTACTGAATGATCCGGCCAGGCCCGGCATGATCATCTTCGGGGTTATTCAGCAGGGTTGTGCCCGCAAAAATATCGCCGACGGCGAAGGGCTTCATGGTCGATTCCTGGGTCATCATTGTTCTCCGGCTGGGCCAGCGGCCAGCATATTTACTTCAGGGGTGACGCCGGTAGATCAGCGTCGTTAAATCATCAGGCTTGGAGGGTTTTCCGGACTGTTCGCCGCGCATGCGCCGCAACGCCAGTTCCGTGACTCTCTCGATGGCCTTGTCCAGTGGGCCGACGCGTACCGCGTCGATCATTTCTTCTTGCAGTACATTATCCGTCAGCCCGTCACTGGCCAGCAGTATGGTGTCCCGCGGCGCCAATGGTAGCTCTGAGCCCACCTCAATCCGCATGTCGGCCGAGCCGATTACGTTGAAGATCAGGTTCAGTTCCGTGTGTTCAAGGGCTTCCTTCTCGTTCAGCAGCCCGGCCTCCATGGCAAAGCCTACTGGGGAGTGCGGCGTGGTGAACAGTTTTAGTTTGCCGCGCTGGCCGCATATCAGGACGATGGAATCACCGACGTGATAAGAGCGAATATAACCAGGGCCAATTTCAGCCAGGGCCAGAGTGCTGGCGCCGCCCGTGCCCGAGTCCATGACGGTTCGGTTGGCTGCTTCAATGCCGTCCAGTATGGCCGTCCGCAGGCTCTGGCCGGGATTCCTCGCCGCCTGCCGCAGGGACTTGCGCAAGGACTCGACAGTCGCATTTGAGGCCTTGCGGGCGCCGGCCAGGCCGCCGACGCCATCAGCTACGGCCAGGACAACGTGGGTGTCATTGACGGGGATGATCGCGGCGGAATCCTCGTTTGGGCGGTTTTTCTCAGAGTCGGCGATGCTGGCAACAGCAGTTTCCCCCGCGGCGACGGCGAAAAAGCCCTGTTCGGTATCTTTATTCCCCACATAGAGCCGCGGGCCTGAAAGTTCATCCGGGCCCCCGTCGCGTTTCCGGGCTGCCTTAGCCACGCTGCACCAGCTTGGCGTGAATCTCGTCGAAGGCCCTTTGCATGGCCACTGCGTTTCGATACCTCGCCTGCGGCTTGAGCTCCAGGCCCTTGCGCAGCCAGCGGAGCATTTTCGGTCGCAATTTGCCGCGAATGCGCGCATAGCCCGGCGGCGGCCACTGGTAGGGCCACTCGGGCAGCTGGCCACTGAAAATTTGATAAATGACCAGGGAGAGCGCGAAAACGTCTGATTGGAACATGGGCCGGCCGAGGGCCTGCTCGGGCGCCAGATAGCCTACCGTGCCCGAGCCGGAGCCTTTCTGCCCCTGGCGAACAAACAGCTTGGAGAAGCCGAAGTCGGTGAGCTTGAGCCGGTTGTCGCCGAAGATAATGAAATTCTCCGGCTTTACATCGCAGTGAATAATGTTGCGACTGTGGGCGTGGGCAACAGCTGCCAGGGCCTGCCGGGTGAAGTCCAGAGCAAGGCGGGTCGACATACGGCGGGTCATGCGCTCGGCCAGGGTTTCATCCCCCAGGGGCATGGCGATCACGAATAGATCGTCAATAAAACTGGCATTCTGGATGGGCAGCACATTCGGGTGCTCCATCTTCACGGACAGCCGGGCTTCGCGCCGGAAATCCTCCAGAAACTCCGCTGACACCAGCGCCGGATCGGCGATCTTCAGCGCGACCCGCACGCCATGAATGGTGTCATAGGCCCGCAGGACCGTTGCCCGTGGGCCAACGGCAATCCGCCCCTCGATCCGGTACTTGCCGAGGGTCTGGCGTGCCCGCGGCATTTTTCTTATCGACACCCGTATAAATCCTGAAACCGACGGCAGTCGTTATTCTAGAGCCATTCCGCTCCTTCCGCATCGCAGCGGGCGCGCCCGCCGGAGATGCCTGGCCGGTAGCCCGCAGCGCTGTCCGGGGCCCGGAAAGTTGGCAGGCAGGGCAGGGAATGACGGCAGGGTTCGATGCCAGTGTGCTGTTTCTCACAATCTGCTGGTATCCTTGCGCCCCCTTAAAAAAGGCTGGCGGGCAGACGCCTAGCCGTTTTGGATTCGGGTCAGTTATGGAAAACCAGCTCTACAACGTCAACGTGGCATCCAAGCAGGTGCTGCCTTCGCCAGCCGAGATAAAGGCTGAGCTGCCCCTGTCGGCGGCGGCCGAGGCCACCGTCCTGAGCAGCCGCCGACTGCTTCACGAGATTATGGACGGGCGCGATCCGCGCCTGTTTGTCGTGGTGGGGCCCTGTTCTATCCATGACCCGGATGCGGCTATGGAGTATGCGCGGCGACTGAAGCCCCTCGCCGAAGAATTGCAGGATGTGCTGGCACTGGTCATGCGGGTGTATTTCGAGAAGCCTCGCACCACTGTTGGCTGGAAGGGTCTGGTTAACGACCCGGATATGGATGACTCCTTCCACATCGAGAAAGGCATTCGCCAGGCGCGCAAGTTACTACTGGACCTGGGTGAACTGGGCCTGGGTACGGCGACGGAAGCTCTTGATCCCATCATGCCCCAGTACTTCGGAGATCTGATTGCCTGGACGGCGATCGGTGCGCGCACCACTGAATCCCAGACCCATCGTGAGATGGCCAGTGGTTTGTCGACGCCGGTGGGTTTCAAAAATGGTACGGATGGTTCGCTACAGGTTGCGATCAATGCCCTGGAGTCGGCCCGCGAAGCACACTCTTTTCTGGGAATTAACCAGGAGGGGCGTAGCGCGGTATTTCGGACCCGGGGTAACCAGTATGGGCACATTGTCTTGCGGGGCGGCGGCGGTCGACCCAATTACGATTCTGTCAGTATTGCCCTGGCCGAGAAGGCCCTTAAGGAAGCCGGTTTGCCGGCGCATATCGTGGTCGACTGCAGTCACGGTAATTCCAACAAGGATCATGAGCTGCAGCCGCTGGTTGCCCGGGATTGTGTCGAGCAGGTCGTGAACGGTAATCGCTCTATTGCCGGCTTCATGTTGGAAAGCAATCTGGAAGCGGGTAATCAGAAGCTGACGGCTGATCTTGCGGATCTAGCCTATGGGGTGTCTGTCACCGATGCCTGTATTGACTGGCCGACGACGCAGGCCTGTCTGCGCGAAGCCGCGCAATTGCTGCGGCCCGTCGTGCGAGCTAGAAAGGCGAGCTAGAAGGCGCCCTGACGAACCACTGCGCAACCATTAGCGCAAGATTACCGTCTTGCGTCCGTTCAGTAACACGCGTCTGTCGATGTGCAATTGCACGGCCCTGGCCAGGGTCAGGCTTTCCACATCCCGGCCAACGGCCGCCAGATCGGCGGGTGAGTGGGTATGGTCAACCCGCTCCACGCCCTGCTCGATGATGGGGCCTTCGTCCAGCTCGGCCGTTACATAGTGGGCCGTGGCGCCGATCAATTTGACGCCATGGGCATGAGCTTTCTGATACGGACGGGCACCTTTGAATCCGGGCAGGAACGAATGATGGATATTGATTATGCGGCCGCTCAGGCCTTCGCATATGTCCCTGGATAAGACCTGCATGTAGCGGGCCAGGACCACCAGCTCCGCTTTGGTATCTTTAATGATCTCCAGCATGCGTGCTTCAGCCTGGGGTTTGGACTCCGGCGTCACCGGCACATGGAAGAAAGGGATTCGATGCCATTCGGCCAGGGATGCCAGATCGGGGTGATTGGAAATAATGGCTGGAATTTCCACGGCCAGAGCGCCGGTGCGGTAGCGATGCAGTAGATCGTTAACACAGTGTTCGTGGCGGGAAGCCATTATCAGGACTCGCGGCCTGACCTTGGTGTCGTAGACGTGCCAGTCCATATCGAACTGCCGGGCGATGGGCTCAAGCCCCTGTTCAAAGCGACCCCGGGAGAAATCCGCGCGCTGAGGCGTGAATACGGTGCGCATGAAAAACCGTCCCGTATCACGATCGCCGAAGTGGGAGGACTCTTCCACAAAGAAACCCTGGTCGCGCAGGAAGCTGGCCACCGCGGCAACGATACCGATGGTGTCCGGACAATCCACGGTCAGGATAAAAGTGTTATCAGGGGCCGTCATGGCTGATAGAACTACTGCTGGCGGGACTCTGAGGCCGGATCTTAGCAGACCGGGACTGCGGCTCTGACGGGAGTATCTGCCGGGGGCGCTGGATTGATAGAATTATGGGTCCGCCCCGGTAATTTCTAGAGGGAGACAGCCCCCGATGTCGGACTATCGCGCACCGGTCAAGGACATGCTTTTCGTCCTCCGGGACCTGGCTGGCCTTGAGGCCATTAGCCAGTTGCCAGAGTATGGCGAGGCCACGCCTGATCTGGTCGAGGCCATTCTGGAAGAAGCCGCCCAGTTCGCGGCCGGGGTGATTGCACCTATTAACACCATTGGTGATAGCCAGGGCACCCGGGTCGAAGAAGGCCAGGTGCGGGTTCCGGCGGAGTTTAAGGATGCCTACCGGCAGTTTGTCGACAATGGCTGGGGCGGTCTGGCTCAGTCCGCGGATCACGGCGGGCAGGGCATGCCCTATGTGGTTGGCCTGGCGGTGGAGGAAATGTGGCAGTCCGCTAGCCTGGCGTGGTCGCTTTGTCCCTTGCTGACCCAGGGCGCCGTGCGTGCTATCCAGGAGCATGGTGATGAAGGCCTGAAAGGGCGCGTGCTGGAAAAGATGATTGCCGGTGAATGGACCGGGACCATGAATCTGACGGAGCCTCAGTCCGGTTCTGATTTGTCGACGGTGCGCTCGACCGCGGAGCCGGACGGCGACGCTTACCGCATCACGGGCCAGAAAATTTATATCACCTGGGGTGACCACGACATGACGGAAAACGTCATGCACCTGGTCCTCGCCCGCTTGCCCGGTGCGCCGGCCGGCACAAGGGGCATTTCATTGTTCGTGGTGCCGAAGCGTTATATCCAGGACGATGGTACAAGCGGCGAGGCCAACGCCGTCTGGCCGGTGTCCGTTGAGCACAAGCTTGGAATCCACGGCAGCCCGACCTGTGTGATGGCCTACGACAAGGCGCTGGGTTATCTCGTGGGCCCGGAAAACCAGGGCCTGGCCTGCATGTTCACCATGATGAACCACGCCCGTATTGGCGTGGGCCTGGAAGGGGTGGCCGTTTCCGAGCGTGCTTACCAGCAGGCTCTGGCCTATGCCCGGGATCGCGTCCAGGGTCCGGTCGCCGGCCGGGAGGGCAAGGCTGCCATCGTGCATCACCCGGATGTGCGCCGGATGTTGATGACCATGAAGGCACACATCGAGGCCATGCGGGCGCTGGCCTGCGTAACCGGTAGCCATCTGGACCACGGCGAGCGCAACCCGGACGAATCAGCCCGGGCTGCTCATCTGGCCCGTGCCCAGTTGCTCACGCCGGTCGTGAAAGGTTGGTGCACCGAAACGTCACAGTACCTGACCTCCCTCGCGATTCAGGTATTCGGCGGCATGGGCTATGTGGAAGAGACAGGCGTTGCTCAGCATTTTCGCGATGCCCGGATCACCACGATCTACGAAGGCACCACGGGTATTCAGGCCAACGATCTGATGGGCCGCAAGACTTTGCGTGACAAGGGTCAGGCCTTCGCCGCGCTGCTGGCCGATATTCGGGTCACCCAGGAAGAACTGGCAGTGCGCCCTGAACTGGCCGGCATTGCAGCCGCTTTGTCCGCCGGCACCGAGGCTATGCAAATAGCAGTGGACTGGGTACTGGCCCATGCCGCGGACGACGCCATCGAAGCGGGTGGTGCAGCCTTTAATTTCCTGATGCTTGCCGGTGTGCTAACCGGCGGCTGGCAACTTGCCAGGGCGGCCGCTGTGGCTGCAGAACGAGTTGCCCAGGGAGACGGCGATACAGATTTCTATGCCGCGAAGCTCGCCACCGCCAATTTTTACGCTCAGCAAATTATGCCGCAGGCCAGTGCTTATTCGCTGGCCGTGACCGGCGGCGCAGCGGCCATCATGGCCGTACCCGAAGATCAGCTCTGAGGGACGGGGGCGTCAGAGTGGCGCGGAGGCGCCGAAGAACGCGACCAGGGTCAGGTCTTCTTCCACATCGAAAAAAGAGTGTTCCTGGGTGGCGCGGACGAACAGGATGGAGCCGCGGCTGACCTCATGCTGCCGGTCGCCGATGCGCAGCCGGGCGCGCCCTTCCAGGACCAGGTAGACCTCATCTTCCAGATGCGGCGCCTGCATGTCCCGTGATCCCGCCGGCAGCCGGTACACGGCAGCGCTGATGCTGGGCACGCGCAGGAACTCATGGAATCTGGGCTCCGAGCCGGCGACTTTCTTGGTGAGTTCGTCGAGCTGAAAAACTTGCCAGGCGTCTTCCGTCATGATTCTGCAGCCAGTTAAATGAGGTTAATAATCCGCAAAGGCTGCGCAGGGTGCAAGGGTGGTTTCGGCTCATTATGACGCCAGGCTTGGGGGCCTGCTAAACTGCGCGACCCGAAGACCCCCGGCTATGACCGGATGGGCAGGAGATTAAGCTAATGGGCTTTAGCACCAAACAAATTCACAGCGGCGTTGAGCCGGATCCCGTCACCGGCGCGATTCTGACGCCGATTTATCAGACCACCACCTACGTCCAGGATTCCGTCGACGAATATCTGGCCAAGGGCTATTCCTATTCACGGTCGGCAAACCCCACCGTGCGAGCCCTGGAAAAGAAGCTCGCGATCCTGGAAGGCGGTGAGGATTGTTCTTGTTATGCCACCGGCATGGCAGCCGTCAATGCGGTGTTCATGGGGCTTCTGAATGCCGGTGATCATTGTGTGATTTCTGATGTTGCCTATGGCGGAACCTATCGCCTGGCGACGAAAATCTATCGCCGTTTCGGAGTCGACTTTACGTTCGCTGATACCTCCGATCCGAACGCCGTGGCTGCCAGCCTGCGTGACAACACCCGCTTGATTCTGACAGAGACGCCAGCCAACCCGACGCTAAAGCTGACGGACCTGCAGGCCATCTCTGACCTGGCGCGTGCCCGGGGTATTCCCCACGCCGTAGACAATACTTTCCTCACTCCCTATTACCAGCGGCCGCTGGAGCTGGGTGCAGATCTGGTCGTGCACAGCACCACCAAATATTTCGATGGGCACAACGCGACGGTCGGCGGGGCCGTCGTGGCCGCCACTGCAGAACTTGATGAGAAGGTTCGATTTATCCAGAACGCCACGGGCACAATTATGTCCCCGCTGGTCGCTTTCCTGACGCTGCAGGGCTGCAAGACTCTGTCCGTGCGTCTGGACCGGCAGTCGGCGAATGCCCTGGAGGTAGCTCGCTTCCTTGAAGGGCACCCCAAGGTGGCCAAGGTTTGCTATCCGGGCCTGGACTCCTTTCCCCAGGCCGACTTGGCGCGTTCCCAGGCCAGCGGTTTCGGGGCCATGCTGTGGTTCGAGGTTCAGGGCGGCGTGGCGGCAGGCAAGGAATTGATGGACCGCATTGAGCTTTGGAGTCTGGCCGAGAATCTGGGTTCCGTGGAGTCCCTGATCACGCACCCCGTGACCATGACCCATGCAGACGTGGACGAGGCAGAACGCCGGCGCGTCGGTATCACCGACGGTCTGGTGCGCTTGTCCTGCGGTCTCGAGGATGCGGACGACCTGATCGACGCGCTGAAGCGGGCCCTGGCCTGAATGATTGCAGGGAGCCGGCTCGGGGCAGCCCCTGGGCCGGCACAAACTGCTTGAAAAAATGCCCCCCACCCCCACATAGCTGACAAGGTCGCAGCGAGCGCGGCTGTTTTTAACTTTATGTGGAGGCAACACTTATGAGTCTCGTGACATGGAGCCCCTTCAGGGAGCTGGAAGACGTTTTGAATCGGTATGGCCGCGTCAGTGGTCGCGAGGCCGGTGCCGGTAACGGCGGGACGCAGGCCTGGCGGCCAACCGCAGATATCGCTGAGACGGATACGGCTTACGTTATCAAGGCAGAATTGCCTGAGGTGCCTAAGGAAGATGTTGAAGTGACCGTGCATGACGGCATCATCAATATTCGCGGTGAACGCCGGTACGAAAAAACCGATGACAGTGAACAGCAGCATCGAGTGGAATCTTTCTACGGTCAGTTTTCACGCAGTTTCAGTCTGCCTGCTGACGTGGATGAGTCGGGCATTAAGGCTGAGAGTAAGGATGGTGTGCTGAAGGTGATATTGCCCAAAGCCGAGCTGGTCCAACCCAAGGCCATCGAGGTTAAGGTAGGCTAAGCCACCGTATTTGAGTTCAGAAAATGGGGGCTGCGGCCCCCATTTTCTTGTAAGCCGCGAGCCTTGGGCTATGCTTGGCCCATGATACGTCTGATCATAGGCATGATTTTCCTGGTCCTGGCCACCACAGCAGCTGGTCGGTCAGCAGATGGCCCCCCGGTGCCGGAACTACCGGGCCCCGGAGGCAGTACTTTCAAAAGGCCGGTAGTGGTGGGTTGGCAGGATGGTCGGCAGCCGACCGCGCCAACGGGTTTTCGGGTTGAACGCTGGGCTTCAGATCTGGACAGCGGTCGCTGGATGTATGTGCTCCCCAACGGGGATGTGCTGGTTGCCCAGGCACGCACCGAAACCATGGGCGGGTTCGCGCCGGAGGTCATTGAGGCCCTGACTGCCCAGGGACTGCTGGGTCCATCCGCCGACAATATTATTCTGCTGCGACCCATTGCCGGCGCACCGCCGAGCCGGCATCTATTCGCGGATGGGCTGCAGCAGCCCTTTGGCATGGCCTTGTTCGACGGCTATCTCTATGTTGCCAACACGAACTCAGTCGTGCGCTATGCCTACGAAAGGGGCGACCTTCAGGCCAAAGGTGCGCCCGAGAAGGTTTTCGATGTGCCCGCGGGGGAGGCTGCCAACCCCTGGAACAATCACTGGACACGTAACCTGGCTGCCGCACCGGATGGATCGGCGCTGTATCTCACCGTGGGTGCCGGCACTGATGTGAACGCGGATGGCAATGAGCACCCTGAACGGGCCGCTATCTGGGAATTACAGCCGGACAAGTCAGCCAGGCGAATATTCGCGACCGGACTGCGTAACCCCGTTGGCCTGGCGTTTGATCCCGCGACGGGGCACTTGTGGACCACCGTAAACGAGCGCGACGGTATCGGTGCCGACGTACCACCTGACTATCTCACGCGGGTGGTAGATGGTGCTTTCTATGGCTGGCCCTACGTTTACTACGGGACTTATCCTGACCCGACCTGGTCGGTAAAGGATCCGGCGGCTGTTGCGGCCGCAGCCGAGCGCGCCCGCGTGCCAGATCTCGCCCTGGGCGGCCATTCGGTGCCCCTCGGCTTGTTGTTCTATCGGGGCGGTAACTTTCCCGATCGGTATCGGGCGGGAGCTTTCGTGGCGCGCCGGGCCGGCGTGGGGAGGGCTTCTTTTATCGGGCCGGACGTGCTGTTTATTCCCTTCGCAGACGGCTCGCCGACGGGCGCAGTTGAGGTCTTCCTCGGCGGCTTTGTAGAGGACGATAGCAAAGGGACAGTGCGCGGTCGTGCGGTGGGGCTGGCGCAGTTAGCTGATGGCTCGCTGCTGGTTTCTGACGACGGGGCTAATGTGATCTGGCGTGTGACTTATGTGGCTGAATAACTGCGCCGCGTGGTCCCGGCCCTAGGGCAGGCCATACTGACTGAACAGATCGCGCTTTTTGCCCAGCACTTTGGCATCGAAAAATCGTTTCATGATTTTGCCGCCGGTTAGCCAGGAGATACGTTTGCCCTGTTCCTTGTTCGCCAGGACCTGTTCAACCAGCCAGGGTGCTGCTGTCTCGACATGATCGCAGAGGGTGTTCAGGATGGGTTTGACCTTCAGCCATTCTTCATCCGTCAATTCTTTTTGCTCCGAGAACCAGTTATCGGAAATCAGCATGCCAGGGCTGATAGAGCCAATCAGGATGCCGTTATCCTTATTCTCTTCCTCCAGGTACTTGGTCAGACGCCAGATACCTGACTTGGTCGAACTGTATACGCCCATGTTCGGCGTCAGGCGATTTCCCTGGAAGCTGCCGCCGAGCATGTTGTAAATGGCGCCGGAGCCCTGGGTCCGCATGCCGGCGACGGCAACCTGTGAGCCAAAAACAGCGCCCTTAAGATTGCTGTCTATCAGTGTGTGGACCAGATCTTCGGGTAATTCGTGAACCAGGTATCGGGCGGTTGCGTAGCCGGCATTATTAACCCAGATATCCACCTGACCGAAACTTGCCGTCGCGAAGTCCCACAGTCCCTGCACCTGCGACTTGTTACTGACGTCACACAGAGTGCCGGCGGCCTCGCCCGGCCCCAAGGCGGTTAATTCCTCAGCAACCCGCTGCGCGTCGGCCTGGCTGCGGCTGGAGACAACGACATTGTGCCCGCGCTGGATAAAATTCTCGGCCAGGCCGCGGCCAATACCCTTGGTGCTGCCCGTAATTACGACGTTCGACATTCAGATCAACTCCTGTCGCCCTGGTGCGCAAGAATATTGCTCAGGTGATCGCGACAAATGACTTTCCATTCCATTTTGAACCACGGCGTAAAACGCTCGGGCTCTGCGGCCATTTCTGCCGTGAGGGCTTGCGGGTTGAGATGGCGGACCGCGGCTATTTCTTCGGGGTGGGCAAGAATCTCGCCCTGGTAATGCCCCGCGTAGACCGAGCAGAATTCCCGCTCGGACCCGGCATCGCCGAAAGGGGCGTGGTACTTGAACTTGTACAGGTAGCTCAGCTCACAACTTAGCCCCAGTTCTTCGCGGACGCGGCGTTGCACGGCCGCTTCCATGTTTTCAGACTGGCGGGGGTGGCTGCAGCAGCTATTGGACCAGTAGCCCGGCCAGAGGGGCTTGTGCTCACTGCGCTGCTGGAGCAGCAGTTCACCGTCGCCATTGAACAGAAAGACGGAGAATGCCCGGTGAAGCTGACCTTCGCCTGTGTGGCAATCGTGCTTGGATGCAAAGCCGATAGCCTGATCCTGATCATCAACAAGTATCAGCGATTCGGCCGGACTGGAAACTTTTTCCGGAGCCGTATTCAGGTCGATGGCCCCACGTCGAAGCGCAGAGTTCTGAAGCCGCGCCGTTCGATTGCAGCTTTCACCTCATCGGCGTTACCGTCGCAAAGAGCCACCATCGCGCCCCCGCCACCACCACCCGTCAGTTTGGCGCCGGCAGCGCCGGCCCGCCGGGCGATACCGATCAGTTGCTCCAGTTCCGGTGTGGAGACCTGCAAAGCATTCAGCAGACCCTGGCAAACGTTCATCAGTTCGCCCAGGGCAGGGATATCCTGGTCGCGCAGCGCAGCCACGCCCTGCAGTACCAGTGAATCGATATCGTCAAAGACTTTCTCGTACAGACGCGGGTTGCGATCCCGGGCTTCCCGGACGCGAGCGACTGTGCTGGCTGTGAGCCCCTCTTTATGGGTCATGCCAACTACCAGGCTAAGTGGCTCGGGCAAATGCAGAGTCTCGACCAGCGGCGGTGTCCCGGTCCGGAACAGCACGGGCTTGCCGTAGGTCGCGACCGTGTTGTCGATGCCGCTTGGTGCGCCATGGGCGATTTGTTCGGATACAAAGGCCAGTTCGTTGACTTCCTTGTCCGACAACCCCAGCCGGAAATGCAGATCAAGTGCACGAATAATGGCGACGGCCAGCGCCGCCGAGCCGCCCAGGCCCATGCTGCGGGGCACATCGGGAAAGACTTCAATTCGTATGGGCCGATCACCCAGGCCCAGCTGATCCATGATGGCGCCGGCGGCCCGCTCGAAAGAACGTCGCTGCTCAGGGGGCTTGGAGAGCTGATATTCAATACCCCAGCGGGGGATCAGCAATTGCACACCTTTATCGCAGTCTTCCACAACCGCCCGCACCGCCAGGGATACGGGGCAGGCCAGGGCGTGTCGTCCATAGACCACGGCATGCTCCCCGAGCAGGATTACCTTGCCGTAACCCCTGCCGGTTTCCGCCTCTGTGCGTTGCTTGCGTGTCGCAGAACCGGATTTTTTTTCCAGGTTTTCCAGAATTTCACGCGCTTTCCATACCTTGATTTCACCGCCGCGCAGCAGTTCTTCCAGCACCCGGTCGAATAATTCGGGCGAGGCACCGGCCGCTTTCACAACGCTGCGCGCATGCAGGGTCATGTGCCCGCTCTGTATGCCTTCTGTCGCCAGTGCACGCAGGGCAGAGAAGTTTTGTGCCAGACCCACCGCCGCCATAACCTCGGCCAGTTCCGTGGCCGCACTGACGTTTAGCAGTCGCAGGTTCATGGCCACGCCGGGGTTGGATTCCAGCGGCCCGCCGACAATGCCCACTTTCAACGGCATCTCAAGTCGGCCACGCAGGTTACCGTCATCGTCCTTCCACCACTGGGACAGGGAGCCATAGCGTCCGTGCCGTGCCGCATAAGCATGGGCGCCGGCCTCGATGGCCCGCCAGTCGTTACCGGTAGCCAAAGCCACGGCATCGACCCCGTTCATGATGCCTTTGTTATGAGTTGCAGCCCGGTAGGGATCAGCGTGGGCAAAATCCGCCGCGATAATGACACCATCGCGAACCTGCTCACCGGCATAACCTCTGCCGCCCAGTTCTTCGATGGGCAGGGTTACCTCGGCGCAGGCCAGAGCCCGATCTGCCAGGTTAGAAAGGATCCGCAGGAATACTTTGCCCTCGGTCAGCGTTTCGATGAGGGTGGCAACACCTTCGCACATGCCGTTGACGAGGTTCGCACCCATGGCGTCGCGAGTATCGACGAGCAGGTTGACCACCAGCATCTCGCCGTCGACTGAGGTCATGGGGAAACTGTTGACCTCCAGCCCCACAGCGCCGCCGCCCCGGGCGACCATGCGTGGGTGAAAGCTGTTCGCCAGGTCGATGACTTCCTGCTTGCGCGCCAGAATAGTGGCTTGTGCCTGCTGCATATCCGGCACGTCCAGGACCTGGATTTGCCCGATCAGGACAGGGGCCGTGGAGGTGGTGGTGAAGCCGCCGCTGGGCCTTGCCTGTTTGGCAGCTGCGCTCAGGGCTGCGACGATGGAGGGTTCCTCCACCGCCAGCGGGACAATATATTCCTTGCTGTTCACCAGAAAGTTCAGGGCCAGCCCGATCGGCATGCCGAGAACGCCGATCACGTTCTCGATCATCTTGTCGGCGGCACTGAGATCCAGCGTGGCCTCGCCGGAAATGAGACTGTCCACGTCGGCGTCTGTCAGCAGGCCACGGTCATGCACGGCCTGGACTCGCTCACTCACGCTCATCCGGTAAAAATTTGGGATTCTGGAACCCGCCACGGCTGACTCCAAGTGGGTTTGGTCAAATGGCTCCGGCGATGAAGCGCCGGACTTCGCGGCGAAACGTAGCAGGAATGCTGGCAGACCGCCATGCTTGCCAGAGCCTTCGCCGCGCCTTGGTCTGCGGATGCAATGCCCGCAGGTGGATGCCACAATGCCCCCAACGGGTTTTCTGGGGGCGCGAATGGACAAACTGTGGCTAAAAAGCTACCCGGAGGGTGTGTCTCCGGAGATTCAGCTGGACCCTGATCACTCCCTCGTCCATATGCTCGAGGCGGCTTGTAAGCAGTACGCGCAGCGCCCGGCCTTCACTAATTTTGGCCATACGCTTACCTATGCGGATCTCGATGCAATGACCGCGAGCTTTGCGAGCGCCCTGCAAAATCATCTCGGCCTGGTCCCGGGCGACCGGTTGGCACTGATGATGCCCAACCTGCTGCAGTATCCCGTCGCGCTATTCGGGGCCCTCCGGGCAGGGTTGGTCGTGGTGAACATCAATCCGCTCTACACGCCCCGCGAGCTGCATCATCAGCTGGTAGATTCTGGCGCCAAGGCAATTGTGGTGGTCAAGAACAGCGCGGCCACTCTGGCGCAGGTTGTTAAAGGGTCTCCAGTCGAACATGTAATTGTGACGGGAATCGGCGATCTGCTGGGGTTCCCAAAGAGCCAGATCGTAAATTTCGTAGTCCGACATCTAAAACGAATGGTGCCGGACTATGAGTTGGACGGAGCCATAGAGTTTCGGGATCTGTTAAAAGCTGGCCCTGCCGAATTTAACCCGCCGTCGCTGGCCGCCGCCGACCTTGCTTGCCTCCAGTACACCGGTGGGACAACCGGAAGGGCAAAGGGGGCAATGCTGACACACGGCAACCTGGTGGCGAATGTTCGGCAGATCAACACGTGGTTCTCCGGGACGTGGAATCTAGGCCATGAAATCGTCGTTACACCATTGCCCCTTTATCATGTCTATGCGCTGACTTGTAATTGCCTGGCCTATTTAGAGGTGGGTGCCCAGAATATTCTGATTACCGATCCACGCGATACGCAGGCTTTCGTGGCTGAGTTGCGGAAGTGGCCATTCACAGCGATTACCGGGGTCAATACGCTGTATCAAAGCTTGATCGACTATGCAGATTTTCGCGAGGTTGATTTCTCGGCGCTGAAAGTTGCATCGGCCGGTGGCATGGCCGTCATGGACTATACGGCGCGCGCCTGGTTCGAGATCACCGGTACCTCGATTCTGGAAGGTTATGGGCTTTCCGAGACTTCCCCCGTGGTAACGACTAATCGGCCGGACCTGGAGGCCTTTAGTGGTGGCATTGGTCTGCCGCTGCCAGGCACTGAGATCAGTTTGCGCGACGATTCAGGTCGTGAGGTGCCCCAGGGTGAGCCTGGGGAAGTCTGCGTTCGGGGTCCCCAGGTTATGCGGGGCTACTGGAAAAACGAGACCGCTACCCAGGAGTCGATGACCGAAGACGGTTTCTTGATGACCGGCGATATCGCAGTGATGGATGAAGCAGGCTATTTTCGTATCGTTGACCGGAAGAAGGACATGATTCTTGTGTCTGCTTTCAATGTTTATCCCAATGAGGTCGAGAATGTTATTACGCTGCATGACGATGTCGTAGAGGCTGCGGTAATCGGTATTCCCGACGAGCAGACGGTGGAAGCTGTGAAGGCTTTCGTCGTGCTGCGACCGGGTGCGCAGATGAAGGCTGATGCTGTGCGCGAGTACTGCCGCTTGAACCTCGCTGCTTACAAGGTGCCGCGTTTCGTGGAATTTCGTGATGAATTGCCCAAGTCAAATGTGGGCAAAATTCTGCGTCGGGCTTTAAGGGAAGAGTCCGAAAATCAGGAGGCCGGGTAGATCAGGGCTTGGAACGGTTCTGCTCGCGTTTTCGCGCTGCGGCTTCGACAGCATCCCAATGGTCCTGGTGAGCCCAGGTTTTGGCCAGATTCGTTTCCTCTGCCTTAGCCAGTTCCCGATGCAGGCTCATGCGACTTTGTATCGCCATGGCCTTGAAGCCACGCAGGACACTTGGGCTTCTTTGCCGCCATGGCTGCAAATAGGTTTCCAGCCCGGCGTGGATAGTTTCTTCCGGGCCGCAAAGATAATTGATGAGCCCCAGGGCCTGCGCCTCGACGGCTGATACGCGGCGGGCCGTGGCCAATAGTTCCAGGGCACGGTGATTCCCTAAGGCGATCATCAGGTCGATCCCGCCACCCCAGGCCGTCGTCACATTAAGCTGTGCCTGGAGAAAGCCAATTTCTGTATTGGCGCTCGCAACCCGCAGGTCGCAGGCCATGGCCAGTTCGGCGCCACCGCCCAGTGCGAGGCCGTTCAGACCGCCAATCACGGGCAATGGAAACTCACGGATAGTGTCCAGGGCGTGGCGCCCCCGGCGGGACATGGCTGCTGCGTCGGCTTCGGTGCGCACGGCATCCAGTTCTTTCAGGTCACCACCCGCAGCAAAACATCGATCTCCGGCCGCTGTGACAATGACGCAGCGAAGATCAGGATCTTCCTGGTGCGTGCCCAGGGTGGCTGCCAGTTCATCAAGGAGCACAAGGCTAAGTGCATTGCGCTTTTCAGGGC
The DNA here is from genome assembly GCA_937921935.1 of uncultured Gammaproteobacteria bacterium. Lineage (GTDB taxonomy): Bacteria > Pseudomonadota > Gammaproteobacteria > Steroidobacterales > J054. The sequence continues at coordinate 30,352 of CAKZWQ010000015.1, forward strand.
GGTTTATGGTCAGGGTCAGGATACCGTCTTGCCGGTCGACCAGAAGCATCTTGTCACTCACGCCCATTGCCACTCTAGAAGTATAGTCGCATCACGCACTCGGCGACGCAGGCGGGCCGTTCCTCGCCTTCAATCTCCACGGCGTATTGTTCGGTGATTTGCAGGCTGCCCTTGATTTCTTCCACGCTAACCAGGGTGCAGCGACCGCGAATCCGACTGCCAACGCGCACCGCGTTCGGGAAACGAAGTTTGTTCAGGCCATAGTTAATGACATTCCGGACGCCGGGCACGATGGGTTTGTCTGCTTCCACCAGGCCGCGCAGCATCGGGTACAGGGACAGTGTCAGATAACCATGGGCGATGGTGCCGCCGTAAGGGGATTCAGATTCGGCCCGGGCCGGGTCCACATGAATCCATTGATAGTCACCTGTCGCATCAGCAAAGCGGTTGACCAGATCCTGGCTGACTTCAAGCCAGTCGCTGCAATGAATCTCCTGACCTGTCTTCGACTGCAGCTCCTGCAGTGCCTGCTGGGTGGTATCACTCATGCCTATGCTTCCTCTTTGGCAACCGCCCGGGATGCTAGCAGATCTGCCTCAGTGGTGGCCGCTGTGCGCCTTTCTCCCAACCAGACCACCAGTGCACCGAGGCAGATCAGAAAGTTAAAGACGCCCATCAGCAGAAATGGTGCACCCGGCCGCCACAGGCCAAAGAGCTGCCCGCCGACCCAGCCGCCGACCAGGGTGCCAATAGCGCCGAAGAAACTGAATACGCCGATAACGGAGCCGGCGATTTCCGGCTTCGCTTCCTGGGAGATCAGCGTTTGGCCCGCCAGAATCGAGCTCATTTGACCAACACCCAGAAGCAGGGCCGCGATGTAGGCAAACTCCGCCAGCGGATCAGATTGCAGGCCGAAGACGAAGTAGCCGATGCCTGCCAGCAACATACCGATTGTCAGGGCCGCAACCCTGTTAATGCGGTCATTCAGCACCCCCAGCAGGGGCGCGGCAAGCAGCGCCGCTGTAGAAACGATCGCGAATTCGATCCCGGCGCGACCCTGCGCCTCACTCGCTGTGAGCCCTTGTTCAATACCAGCCTGGGTGATCCAGAGAGACAGATAGGTGCCTATCACCACCACATCGCCCCGCGCAGCGAAGGCAGAGGCATAGGCGATGGCAATGCGCGGGTTGCGCGCTTCACCGAGGCCAGTTCGCAATAATTTGGCCAGTGGCTCGCGTTGCTGCCCTGTGCCGGGTCGTCCGCCTCGGAATCCCAGGTAAAGAACCAGCGCGCTGACAAGGCACAGGATGCACACGCCAGCCATAGCCATGCGGCTGGCGCTGATCGGGGCAAAACCTGCCGCCTCCAGCCATCGCGGCACGTTACCACCCACAAAACCCAGGAACACGATACCTAGTCCGTTCAGAACCCCCAGCAGCGCAACCAGTTTGCCGCGCGATTTTTCCTCGGGATAGTCGGCCAGCAGTGCGGAATAAGAAGCCACGATCGCGGCTGCGCCCACTGCGTAGAAAGATCTGACCAGGGTTAACTGAATGGCCGACTCGACCCACGGATAGGCGAAGAAACCAATGCCGACGATGATGTAGCCCAGGGCGACAATTCGCCTGCGGCCGATTCGGTCCGATAAGGCTCCGAAGGGGCCAACGAGCAAAAGCAGGATGATTTCCTGTGCTACAGCGAGGTTGGCAGTCAGCGCACCCTGGTCACCGCGTGGGATATTGAGGATTACCTCAAGAATGAGCGGCTGGATGAAGTTAATGAATGCGAGAACCGGGATACCGGTCAGGCCGCAGTAGAGCAGTGATAGTCCGTTTGATCGGGTCACCCCGGGTTGCAAACGAACGTAACCGAGCTTTTGCCCGGTTTCTGCGGCGCTTTGCATATTCTGACTCCGTGTTAATAGCCGCGATCGGCAACCAGGAGCAATTCGCTGTTGGCTGTGGCACGGATGAGGCGGCGAGCCGCGGCAAGGGGCGAGTCTAGCCTAAGGGCCGGGGCAGCCTGATGTTTCGGGGATCGGTCAACCCGCAGCCCGTTATTACGTTAATGAAACAGGGCGCCTGTGCCCGAGGCTCTAAAAGGGCGCTGGGCCAGCCAGAAGACTGGAAAGCTGCCCCTATGCGGACGAAACTGGGTGAACTCGGAGCCTTTGCCGGACTCCAAGTGATAGCGGGGCGGGACCCCTTTATAATGACTATATCGACTTGGAGAATCCCCCTGCTTTGACTAAAACAATCCCATTAACGGTAATATTCCTGTGCCTCGCCATGGCCGGGTGCAGCTCATCTTCCCTTGAGTCACCGGGCGGCGAAGAAAGCTCCAGCAGTAGCTCTGGATCAAGCAGCGGATCAAGTAGCGGATCAGCCGGCGGATCAGCCGGCGGATCGGCAGGCGGATCGGCAGGTGGCTCGGCAGGCGGCTCGGCCGGTGGCTCGGCAGGCGGATCGGCCGGTGGCTCGGCAGGCGGATCAGGGACCGGGATGGGTGCTGGCGGCGCTATGGAAGCTGGCGGATCAGATCCGGGCGCGGTGTTCGACAAGTCCCTGGGGGACTTCGACAAACAAATGCAGGGTGAACGCGAACGTATGGCCTCTTCGGGCCAGGGTTCGGGTGGTTCAGCAGCCGGACGCGAATCGGCTGATGCATCGCAGGTGGGCAATGCTGCTGGCGGCGGCACCTCGGGTACCGGCGGCATGGGTGGTTTTGGTGACGTGGGCGGCGGCATGAATGGTCAGGGCGGTCAGGGTGGCCAAGGCGGCGCCGGTGGCAATGCCAGTACCGGCGACGCCAGTCAGAATGATGCGGCCAAGGGCGATTCAGGTGGCGGCGGCGACGGCCAGGATGCCGTGAAGGGGGAATACGAAGGCGGCGACTTTGAAGACTCTGAACGTGACGGCGGCCGGGTGGCCGACATCCCGGAAGACATCCCCGCCGATGGTACGGGCGATGATCAGGTAGCCGAACAGATTCGCGAGGCGGCGATGGCCGAAACAGATCCCGTTATTCGGGACGCTCTCTGGGAAGAGTACCGACGTCATACAGGAATCAAAAAGAACTAAACCAACATGCGTTTGATAACTAACACAGGTCCCCGGCTTATCGTGCTTCCGCGTCTGCTCGTTTCTCTACTGTTACTTGCCGTGCTTGGCGGCTGCGCCGCTTCACGAACCGTGCAGTATGACAACGTCGAAATCGCACGAGCAGAGACTGAAGTCCCCATCGAGCAGATGCTGGATGTTGGGGTTCTGTTATTCGACCCGGGTGTTGCTGAAGATCAGGAAGAGCCTGACGGTTTCACTTTTCCCGAAGTGCGCCGGGCCGAAGCTCGTTATATGCCCTACCACTTGAAGTCGACCCTGGAGGATAGCGGATACTGGGGTTCCGTCTGGGTGTTGCCCCAGCGTACTGATGCGGTGGACTTGCTGGTCTGGGCCCGCATCGATGAGTCCAATGGCTTGGAAGCTGAACTCAGGGTGGGCGCCTGGGACGCTACCGGCCGCGAATGGCTCAACAAAGCCTACACGGTCGAAGTGCCCCAAAAAGCCTATTCGAACTACCGTGATAAGACGCAGGATCCCTACCAGTCTCTCTACAACGACATCGCCAACGATCTTTTGCAGATTCGTCAGGGCATGTCGGACAAGGAACTTGTGCGCATTAGACAGGTCGCCGAGTTGCGATTCGCAGCTGATCTTGTGCCCGCGGCATTTGAGGATCATCTGACGGAGAGTAAGGGCCGTTACGAGGTTCGTCGTTTGCCCGCTGATGACGACCCCATGATGGCGCGCATGCGGTCCGTCAGGGAGCGCGAGTACACCTTGGTCGATACGATGAACGAGTACTACGCGGGCCTGTACTACGAGTTGTCCAAGCCCTATGAGGATTGGCGGCGCATGTCCCGCGAGGAAACGATTAACTATAAAGAGCTCAAGCGCTCGGCCCGGATGCGGCAGCTGCTGGGTCTTGCTGCGATTCTCGGTGCGGTGGCCTATGAAGGCGGCGGCGGTGGCAACAGCGCTATCACCAATACGGCGATCCTGGGTGGCATGAAAGTTTTCGAGAGCGGTTTGAATCAGTCGGCGGAAGCCAATGTCTATCGGGATTCCTTGAAGGAGCTGGGGCAATCTTTCGATGCAGAGGCGGAACCTTTGTTGATCGAGATCGAAGGGCAGACTCGTCGGCTGACGGGTACCGCTGAGGAGCGCTACCGAGAGTGGCGCCGCATTCTGCGGGAAATCTATTCCGAGGAAACGGGCCTGGCTTCGCTAAATGATGCCGCCGGAGCTGCCGATACTGCGTCTGCTAACTGACGACGCGGCATTGCTGTTACCTCCGCCTTGCCGGGCTAACTCATGACAGAACTCAAGACCGGGCAATCCCTTGGGGGTCGCTTCGAGCTACGCAGCGCGCTGGGTTCGGGTGGGACCGGGCAGGTCTGGCTCGCCCATGACAGCGACCTTGGCGAAGACGTTGCCCTGAAAATTCTGGCTACCGCCCTCGCAGGCACACCCGGGCAGATTGATCTTTTACGTGACGAGTGCCGCAAGGCGCGCACCCTGCAGCACCCGAATATTGTTCGGGTTTACGATTTTCATGAGCTGGACGGACGCTTTTTTATCTCCATGCAGTACGTCCCCGGCGGCAGTCTGGCGCAGCGCCGGGGTGCAGCCATGGCTGACTGGCTGCCTGTGTGTCGGATGGTCTGCGACGCGCTGGAGTTTGCTCATCGCCGGGGCATCATTCACCGGGACCTGAAGCCCGCGAATGTCCTGGTAGACCCGCGTGGTATCGGTTACCTGACTGATTTCGGAATCGCGGCAGGACTGGGCGGTGAGGGGCTGCCGATTCGCGGTGGTGGCTCGCTGCCTGTTATTAGTCCCCAGCAGCTGGCCGGCGATGAACCTGCCATTGCAGACGATGTCTATGGTCTGGGCGCTCTGCTCTTCGAATTGCTAGCGGGGCAGCCGCTGTTTCACCCCGGCGCCACTGCGGCGCGCGTACGCGATGAAACGCCGCAGATCCCGGTTAAAAACGAAGCCGGTGAAGAGATACCTGCCCCCCTGAGGGCACTGTTGTCGGCGATGCTGCAAAAGGATCCCGCCAGCCGGCCGGCCGGCATTGCTGCCGTGCGTGCGGTGCTTGATGAGGTCGCAGCAGACCTGGCGCCCGCTCCGGGTGCGGGAGTCATTCGGCCGCGACGCCGCGAAAACTCAGCGCCAGCTTCGGGTCCAGTCACCCGGCGAGCCCGGCCGGGTGCGCCGCGGCGCAGTTTGCCCGGCAGCTGGGTAATAGGTGGTTTTGCGGCCCTCGTGCTGGTGGCTCTTGGCGTGATTTTCCTGCTGCCAGCCATGGTGAAAGAGCCTGCGGTCGTCAGTGCACCGCCGCCACCGGTTGAAGTGTCCCCTGCGGCGGAGTCCGAGGTGTCTGACGCGAACTCCTCTGGGGAGGAGCGCTCGCTCGCCGATGAGGCCCTGGGTGAATTGCTGGTGCTGCAAGATCGCCTGGGCGAACGGAGCGTGGTTCGCTGGGGCGGGGCGGACTGGGCCGAAGCCGAGCGTTTTGCTGAAGAGGGCGACGGCCATTACCGGGCCAGGGATTACCCGGCGGCCGGTACCGCTTATCGCCGGTCCCTGACCTTGCTGAAAGTGATTGAGATGCGCATTCCCGAGGTGCTGGCGCAGGCCCTGAGTGATGGGGATGCGGCTTTGCTGGCAGGCCAGCGCAGTGCTGCCCTGGATCGCTATGAACTTGCTCTGGCCGTTGATCCTGACAATGCTGCCGCCACCCGCGGGCTGGAGCGGGCCGGCCGACTGGGTGCGGTGCTGGAGTTGATGAGTTCGGCCACGGCCAAAGAGTCCGCCGGCCAGTTGCGCGATGCAGCCAAAGACTATCGTCAGGTACTGGAAATTGATCCGGAATGGACGCCGGCCAGGGATGGTCTGACGCGCACCCAGGGTGTGCTGGTTCGCACAGCCTATGAAACCCAAATGGCTGCTGGTTTTGAAGCCCTGGCCCGAAGGGACTGGGACACAAGCCGGCGCAGCTTCGAAGCGGCTTTGCAGACCCGACCGGGTGATTCAGCTGCGAAATCTGCGTTGCAGCAGGTGTCCGCCGAACAACGGCTGGAAAAAATAGTTGCCCAACAAGCCCGCGCCCGCGAACTTGAAGCGGCTGAGGACTGGGCCGGCGCGGTTCGTCAGTACGAGGCCTTGCTGCTAACCGATGCCGCCCTGGGTTCTGCGAAGCAGGGTCTGGCAAGGTCGCAGCAGCGCGCAGCCCTGGCCGCGGAATTGGACAAAGCGATTGCCAATGCCGATGTCCTGAACGACGAGTCAAAATGGCAGTCAGCCCGTGGCCTGGCCAATCAGGCCCGCGAGGCCAAACCCATGGGGGCGAAACTGGCGGCGCAAATCGCGGCCCTGGAGCGCGCCTTGACCGTTGCCGCGGTGCCTGTCCCGGTGCGATTTGAATCGGACAGCCAGACAGATGTTGTGATTTACAAGGTGGGCCGTCTGGGCCTGTTCCAGACCATGACGCTCGATTTGCGGCCTGGTAAATACGTAGCGGTTGGCAGCCGGGATGGATTTCGGGACACTCGGCGAAGTTTCCTGGTGGCGCCCGATGGCACGACGCCACCCGTCGTTGTGCGTTGCGAGGAGCCCATTTGACCGTCACCATCGTCGTAGAAAGTCCCGCCGGGAGTCGGCACTTCTCGCTGGATGATCTGCCGCTGTCTATCGGGCCAGCGGCGGATTGTGCGTTGCAGGTGCCAGGTGTGGCGGGTACACCACCCGTGGCCCAGATCAGTGTGCTCGATAGCCAGCCGCTGCTGCAGCCTGCACCGCAAGCGCGCATTGCCCTGAACGGCGGGCCCCTGAGCGCGGCCCACTGGCTGAAAGACGGTGACTTGATCAGCACGGATACGGCGAGGATTGATTGCGCCATCAGTGAAGATCGCTGGGCATTGCGCGTCACCCATACACAGGATGAATATCAAACCCTGCCGCCCGAGCTTGAAGCGAAAATGCCCGAGGAGGAGCCGGTCATCGCGGCTGTCTCGCGACGGCGCAAGCCGGCGCCCATGGCGCGGAGCGGTGCGCCGCCCAAAAAGTCCCACAAACTGCGCTACGTGGCCGGTACTGCGCTGGCCGTGCTTTTTTCCGTCGCGCTGTTTTTGTTCACCGCCAAAGCGGTCCTGATTAAAGTGGAGCCCGACAATGCCGAGATCAATATTGTCGGCGCCTTGCTTAAATTGCGGGTGGGTGAGCGCTTCCTGCTGTTACCCGACAACTATCGCGTGCTCATGACCGCCGAAGGTTACCGCGATGGACGCGAGGAAATTGTCGTTACCCGGGACGCAAGCCAGGAGTTCCCGTTCATTCTTGAAAAGCTGCCGGGGCGACTGGTGGTCAGTACGCAGACCGGAGCTCAGGGTCAGGTCTGGATCGATGACAAGCCCGTTGGCGCAGCACCTACGGATGAAGTGGAGTTGGCAGCCGGACCGCATAGTTTGCGACTGGAGGCTGACCGCTATTTACCCTTTCAGGACACGGTTGAGGTTATCGGCCTCGGGCAACGTCAGGAATTCATTGCCCAGCTTGCACCTGCCTGGGCCGACGTGACGGTGACCACGGTACCCGCCGAGGCTGAAGTTCGCAGCAAGGGAGAATTGCTGGGCTCGACGCCCGGCACGGTGGAGTTGCTGGCCGGGACGCATGAACTGGTGATTGATCGGAACGGCTACAAGACCTTCCGGCAGCAAGTGTCGGTGGAGGCAGGCCAGCAACTGAGCCTGCCGGAAATCGCTTTAACGATCGCCGACGGCATTCTGAAGGTTCGCAGTGACCCGCCGGCGGCGGCAGTCAGTATTAACGGGCGTTATCGAGGCACGACACCGGTGGATGCCGAGCTTAAGCCGGGGGCCGGTTACGCGGTCATCATTTCCAAAGCAGGTTATGCCACGATCACCCGGCAGGTCAGTTTGCCTGATCGTCAGTCAAAGACGCTGCGCGTTTCACTGGAGCCGGTGCTCGGAGAGGTACAGGTTCTGGGTGTCCCGGCCGGCGCGACAGTTCTGCTGGACGGCCGATCTGTCGGCGAGGGCGATCAGCAGTTGCAGTTGCCGGCGCGTGCCCACGACGTCACCGTGCGACAGGCAGGTTTCGCCGACTTCAAGGCCAGCGTGACGCCGAAACCCGGCCTGCCCCAGGTTGTGCAGGTGCGCATGCTCACACAAGCCCAGGCGGTGCTTGCACGCACACCCAGGACCGTGCGAACGAGCCAGGACGCGGAGCTATTATTGATTGAACCCGGGGAGTTCAACATGGGGGCCCCGCGTCGGGTGCAGGGTCGTCGGCCCAACGAAACCGAGCGCAAGATTCGCCTGACGCGACGCTTCTATCTGGCCAAACACGAAGTCACCAATCGCCAGTTCAGGGCCTTCAAGCCCAAGCACACTTCGGGGGCCGAGACCTTCAATGAGTTGGGCGTCGGTGATCATCCCGCAATGATGATTTCCTGGCTGGAGGCTGCGAGCTTTTGCAACTGGTTGAGTGACCAGGAGGGGCTGACGCCGGCCTATGTCGCCAAGGGTGGCGGTCTGGCACTGGCCGAGCCCCTCACGACGGGCTATCGCTTGCCCACGGAGGCTGAGTGGGCCTGGGTGGCTCGTCATAATGCCGGGGCCGGTAGCTTGAAGTACCCTTGGGGCGACAAGATGCCGCCTACTGTCGGCGCCGGCAATTTTGCCGACCGTTCTGCCGAGGGAGTGCTGGCCAAGTTTTTGCGCAATTACAACGATGGATTTCCGGTGTCATCCCCGATAGGACAGTTCAAGGCGAATGTGGTGGGTATCCATGACCTGGGCGGCAACGCCGCGGAATGGATGAACGATCTGTATACGGTCTATCCCACCTCCGGTCGCGTGGATGTCGACCCCCTCGGACCAGCCGAAGCCCAGTATCATGTGATTCGTGGCTCAAGCTGGCGCCATGCGAGTATTAGCGAATTGCGACTGGCCCGGCGGGATTTTGGTGATCGGGGCCGGCTGGATGTGGGTTTTCGCCTGGCCCGGTGGGCTGACCTGCAGGAGTCTGGGGAATAGCAGATGATGATGCTTCGGCTGACATTGCTGGCGGCAGCGGCCTTTGGGGTGACCTGGGCCGCTGAGACGAGTTTGCGGCAGGCGGCCGAGAGCTCGCCGGTCGTGGTTCTCGCTCAGGCGCAGGCTCCGACCGCTGAAGCCGGGAGTGCCGATACGCCTGATACGACGACGGGCGAACCGCAAAGCGATATGAGCCAGGTGAAACTGGAAGGCCCCAGCGAAGAAGAAATGGAGCGTGAGCTTGAACGTATCGAAGCGGCCATCGACGGTGATGAGGCTGAAGACGCCAAAGAATTTGAGCCCAGCAAGCCACTGGTTGCAGATGTTCCCATCGATCTGCCCTCTGATATCTGAGCGAACTGCCAAGGATTATGAACAAGAGTTTCTCGACTGAATTTGTATTTCAGATCTTTTCGCTGATTATCGCGGCCATTCTGGTACATGCGATCTATGTGTCAGTGATTCGCCCCAATGCCGCGGCAATTCAACAGGAGCAGCGGGTCCTGATTGCCGAAGATTCCGACTATGTCCCTGAGCGTTCCCTGTTCGTGATCGTGCAGGATTTCGAGCAAGAAGCCTGTTTTATTCTGATGCTCTGGGCATTTTCAATCATGGGATATAAAGCCCGGCATGCCCTGCGTGAACGAGGCTTGCTGGAAGAAGAATTACTACCCATCGCCGAAGGCGTGCGAATTTTGCCCGAGGATACGCGCGAGTATTCACGGCAACTGGAGGCGCTGCAGGGCGAAGAGCAGGGCTTGCTATTGCCGCGTGCCATGCTGGCAGCGCTCCAGCGCTTTGGTGCGACCCGCAATGTGCAGGATGTGTCCTCGGCAACGCATACCTTGATTAACTCCGAGGCAGAGCGCCTTGAGTCGGAATTGTCGATGATTCGCTATATCGCGTGGGCTATTCCCTCCATCGGCTTCATCGGCACGGTGCGTGGTATCGGTGCTGCCCTGGGTCTGGCCCATCGTGCCGTCGAGGGGGATATCAGCGGTGTCACCGAGAGTCTCGGTGTGGCCTTTAACTCCACCTTTATCGCGCTGGTCATCAGCATCGTGCTGATGTTCCTGGTCCATCAGTTGCAACTACTTCAGGAACGGCAGGTTTTCGAAACCGAAGGCTATGTCGATCAGCGACTGATTCGACACCTGCAGGCCGCCTGAACGCGCGGGCTTGGTGCGCCTTATGCGTACTCTGGGAATTGAATTCAATGATGCATCCCTGACGGGGGTTATCGACGGCAAACTGGCCTTCGTAGAGCCGGGCTATGCCGTCTTTCCCGATGGCCATATGCTGTTCGGCCGCGAGGCTCAGGCCCTTGCCCGACGTTTCCCCCGCCGCATGCAGAACCGTTACTGGGAAGAGTTGTCTGAAGATCCCTTGAGCATTGCGCTGGGGGATGCGCAATGCGCCGCTGATCTGGCTCATGGTCAGCTGGCGACTATTTGGCGCGAGCATGGCAAGGACTGCGAGGCTGCGGTGTTCGCTGTTCCGTCAGCATGGAGCGAGCAGCAACTGGGTTTGTTGTTAGGGATTGCGCATGAAGAAGGCATTCCCGTCGCAGGTTTTGTGGAGTCCTCCGTGGCGGCCACGCGCCGTGAGTATCCCGGTTGTGAGTTGTTGTCTGTAGAGGCCCGCCTGCATGCGGCGGACCTCAGCCGGATGCAGCAGGACGGCCAAGTTGCCCTGGCGGACTCCCATCCTCTGCCAGGACTGGGTGTAGAGCGACTGGAACGAATTACGGTCGAGTACTTTGCCAGCTGTTTTCTGACCCAGGCGCGATTTGATCCCTTGCATGACGCTGCATCGGAACAGGCACTGTACGACCGGGTTCCGGACTGGCTGCAGGAGTTGACGCGCGCGCCGACGGCGCAGGTCGAGTTGGATCTGGGCAGTGATGTCGGCCAGGTGCGCCTGGAGCGCGACGCGCTGGCTGCCCGGATCACCGATGCCTGTCAGCCCTTGCTGCAGCGCCTGCGTTCGGTATTGCCGGCCGGGCGCGCGACCGCCTTGCAGGTCGGGGCGCGACTGGCTGCCTTTCCCGGCACTTTGAATGTCCTGGCGGCCCTGCCCGACGTGGCAGTCTATGCCCTTGACCTGGGCGCAGCCGCGCGCGGTGCCTCGCGGGCCCTGAGCCGGCCCGGTGGGGAACAAATTCGTTTGCTGACCAGACTTCCCTGGGACCAGCCACCAGCCCCGGACGCACCGGCTACGTCGAGTCAGCCCCCGGCGGCGCCAACCCATGTCCTGGTGGGTAGCCGTGCTTACCGGGTCGATGCCCGCAGTTTCAGTATTGGCACCGAGCTGGCCCCCGGGGAATATGGCGTGGCTCTGGATAGCGGCACCGCCGGTATTTCCAGGCGGCACTGCAGCGTGCAGGTGGAGCAGGGGCGGCTTACGCTGACGGATCACAGTCGTTACGGCACGCGCTTGAATGGGCATCCCATCGGCGCGTCAGCAATTCTGCAGGCCGGTGATGTCATTGGGCTGGGTGAGCCCTCGGTAGAGATCCGCGTCGTGATCGAGATGGGGCCTGATGGCACGTAAACGTCTCAACGTTTTCAATCTCGCTTTCCTGGATGTGATGTCTTGTGGCCTGGGCGCGGTGGTCTTGTTCTTCATGGTCATTAATGCCCAGGTCACGGTTCGCTCGGAACGGGCCAATGCAGACCTGGAAGGTGAAACCACCCGCATGGAAGATGAAGTACTGGACGGCCGCAAGAACCTGGTCCGCCTGCGCACCAGCCTCGAAGAAGAGAAAGAACGCCGCATTGCAACCGATGCCGAAGCAGCCAGGTTGGCGGAGGCCATTCAACTGCTGAAAGAACAGCTGGCCGAGGCCGAAAACCGCTCCCTGGCCAATGTCGAGAGCAAGGAAGACCTGATGGCGGATATCGAGCGGCTGGAGGCTGCCAAGCAGCGCCTGGCAGCCCGCTCCGCTGATACCACCAAGGAGTCAGGCCAGCGGATTCGCAGTTTTGTGGGCGACGGTAATCGCCAGTACCTGACCGGTATGCGTATGGGCGGTCGCCGGGTCCTGATTCTGGTGGATAGTTCGGCCAGCATGCTCGGTCGTACCCTGATCAATGTCTTGCGGTTTCGTAATACGCCCGATGACAACAAGCGACGGGCACCCAAGTGGCGGCAGACCGTCAACGTAGTGGACTGGATTACGACCCAGATTGTGCCCGGCACCCGGTTTCAGATTTATGCATTCAATGAACAGTCCGGTAGTGTGCTGCCGGAAACCACGGGTCAGTGGCTGGAGGTGACTGACGGTGCTGAGTTGACCGAGGCCGTCGACGCCTTGCGCAAGCTGGTCCCCGGTAAGGGCACCAGTCTTTACAAGGCCTTTGAGTCAGCCAGCCAGCTGAATCCGCCGCCGGACAATATTTATTTACTGACCGACGGTCTGCCTACCCAGAGCCGGGTGCCGCCGCCCCAGGCCCGGCGTATATCGGTCCGGGACCGGGAAAAATTCTTCGAAGCGGCGATCCGTCAACTGCCATCGCGGGCGCCCGTCAATGTCATGCTGTTTCCGATGGATGGGGATCCTTCAGCCGCGGGGCTGTTCTGGGGGCTGGCCCTGAAAACGAAGGGTTCCATGCTGACGCCCGCCAGGGACTGGCCATGAAGAAGCATCGCGAGACAGAAACTTTCAGTCTGTCCTTCCTGGATGCCATTACCTGTGGTTTCGGTGCGGTGATTCTGCTGCTGGTGCTGGTGAAAATCTACGAGCCCCAGACTATCGAGCGCAGTGCCCGGGATCTTGATTCCCTGCTGGCCAAGTTGCAGGAGGAATTGTTCGAGATTCGCGGCGAGACGGCAATTCTGAATCGTGAAATGAAGACTGTCAGTTCGGATAGCGAAGGTTCGGACAGCGTACTGGCCAGTCTGCGCGGCGAACTATCAAAACTTCGCGGTCAGTTTTCCGCGACCCAGGATGATGCCCTCTTTGATAATGATGAAGTCGGGGAGCTGTCCGAGGCGCGCCAGAAGCTGACGGAAGAGATGCAGCGATTACTCGCAGATTACCGGCCACCTGAGGACGATACGACGGTGGGTGGCGTACCAGTAGACAGCGAGTACATTATTTTCGTGATTGATACCTCCGGAAGTATGTTTCAGGGTCCCTGGCGGCTGGTGCTGGAAAAAGTTGAAGAAGCCCTGAAGGTTTATCCGCGCGTGAAGGGTATCCAGGTGCTGAATGATGAAGGCAAGTACATGTTTGGCACCTTTGCCGGGCGCTGGATTCCGGATTCACCATCGACCCGGCGTCGAATCATCAATCGCTTGGCCAACTGGAATCCCTATAGTGATTCCAGTCCGGTAGAGGGCATCACTGAGGCGATTAATACTTTCTATGAGCCGGGTAAAAAAATGAGTATTTATGTCTTTGGCGATGATTTCCCAAGAGGCTCTGTGGAAAGTGTTGCTCGCTATATCGAGCGGGTCAATCGCTCGGACCGCTTTGGTAACCGCCTGGTAAGAATTCACGGCGTTGGCTTTCCGACCCAGCTCGCCGGGGGGCGAATCAGGAATGCAACCCAGTTTGCGAATCTGATGCGCACCTTGTGCGAGCGCAACGGCGGCACCTTCGTGGCCCTGACGAGCCTCAGTTCCGGCGGCGTACGCTTTGAAATAGGCACTGGCCGCTTCCTGGCCGTGGACGAATCCACTGGCGATACACTGCCGAACTGATCTACCTGTTCCGGCTGGAGAGACTGATATGGCAACCAAAGAACAATTGATCCAGAAACGCTGCGAGCCTTGTGAAGGGGGTGTCCCGCCTCTGACGACCGATGCTGCCGATGAGCTGATGAAAGCCCTGCATGAAGACTGGTCCAGAACCGACGATGGCAAGGCCATCGTGCGTGATTTCGAGTTCGGTGGTTATCACCGGACCATGGGTTTTGTGAATGCCGTGGCCTGGATCGCCGAGTCTGAAGGCCATCACCCGGATCTGGTGGTCAATTATGGCAAGGTGCGCTGCCTTTGGAACACCCATGCCATTGGTGGTCTATCGGAAAACGACTTCATTTGTGCGGCCAAGGTCGACCGGCTCTTCGACTGAGCCAGTCGGTTATTCATACCGTCAGAAGTTAACGCGGGCGCGGACGCCCCAGGTTCTCGGATCACCAAGGAAGGCCGCGTAGGTCTGGTTGCTGGGGTCCGTGCCCTGCAGTGGCGCATCAATAACCACCTGTTTGTAATCCTTGTTGAACAGGTTCTTGGCCCACAGTTCCACTTCCCAGAATCCGTCATCAGCCCCGATGCCGACATTGCCGTTCCACAGGTAATAGGAATTCTGTTTCTTGGCCGGGTCCAGGTCAGAGCCGGTGTTGTGGTCGTCGACAAAACGCATGTCCAGGTGGATAGATAGCAGCAGTGAACTGGTAATTGGTTGTTCGAAGTCGGCGGCGGTGGTCAGGATCCATTCCGGCGCATTGGTCAGCTGCTCGCCTGCTATTTGAGCCACCGTGGGGTCAGTCGGGTCGAAAAGGTCAGAAGCATACTTTGCATCGGTGTAGGCAATGCCGCCCGTCAGGGTCAACTGGTCGGTGACTACCGCAGCGCCTTCGGCTTCGAAGCCTATGGAGTTAACCTCGCCGATATTGGACACGGTGAAGTTTGTGCCGTTAAAGGTATTCAGCTGGAAGTCGTCATAGTCAGCACTAAACACGGCCAGGTCCAGCCGGACCTGTTCATTCAGGAAGGAGCCCTTCACGCCAGCCTCCCATGAATCTACCGTCTCCGGATCAAATTCCAGTTGCTTGACCGTGGGCAGGGTGAAGAATGGCGGACCGGGGAGTAAAGTCACCGACAGGCCGGCGCGATCCAGGTTGTAGCCGCCGGCTTTGTAGCCGCGGGCATAAGACGCATAGCCCATCCAGTCGTCATTGAACTGGTACTCCGCAATGAAAGTTCCGGTCCACTCACTGTCGCTGCGGTCGCCTTTGTAGGGGGGTACGGGTCCGGCAAAGGGGTTATTGGGCGAGTCGACCAGGGGACTGATCACCGTCAGACAGCCGAAACGCAGCAGCGTGCCATTGGCGACGGGATTGATGTTCCCGGCCAGCAGTTCAGGTATCAGGGCTTCACAGGCGGGATTGTCAGCGATCAAGGTGGCATTCAGGTCTTTCTCTTCATTCGTGTAGCGCAGCCCAAGCGTGAAGGCTATTTCGTTGCTTGCCTGCCATTTATTGTGGGTAAACAGTGCCCAGCTTTCTGTGTTCTGGGAAAAATCATCCGTAATGGCGCCCTGACCCTCGGCCAGGGAACCGGGTGGAAGAAGGACTGTTTCGCCGGCGCCAGCGATGACGGCATTGGCGTAGGTCTCGTAGTCCGCGCCGACGCGGATGCCGTCCAGCACGTCCAGGTCTTCGTCCACATAGTAGCCGCCGACCAGCAGGTCAAAATCGCCCATGCTCCAGGCGTAGCGCAACTCCTGGGTCAGGGTCTTGAACTTGTTGCTGTAATTGCCGTTCTCGCGGTACAGGATGTCCGCATCCGTGTAGTCGATGTCCTGGGAGCGATCACTGTCCCAGTCGCGATAGGCCGAGATGGAGGTCACCGTGCCTGGGCCAACGTCCCAGTTGGCTTCCAGGGAAAGGCCCCATTCATCGACCTCGGAGTCGTAACCGCGATCTGCGTTCGCGGTCATGTCCCGATCGAAGGGATCAGGGGGCAGTTTCACGGTGCCGATGCCCGGTGGCGGTATCAGGGGAGTCAGGCCATTAATAATTGCCGCCGTGGGGCCAGCCTGGCTGGTGACTGCGGCGCAGCAGGTTTCGTCGCGGGTGGAGTAGTCGCCAATCAGGCGCAGATCAAGTGCGTCGCCAATCTCGCTGAATAGCTGTCCGCGCACAAGCCAGCGGTCACGGTCGTTGAATTCCCTGTTGCCCCCGGGTCCTGTTGTATCGTTCGCATCGATAAAGCCATCGCGTTCGGTCCAGGTGCCATCCAGGCGAAAGCCCGTCTTGCCTTCGACGATAGGTCCGGTGAACGATCCGGAGACCCGGTACTCATCGTCTGAGCCCACGCCTGCTTCCACCATGCCGCCGAATTCCTCAAGGTCAGGTTGCTTGGTAATGATCTGGATCAGGCCGGCCGAGGCATTTTTACCGAACAGGGTGCCCTGGGGACCACGCAATACTTCCACCCGTTCCACGGGGCCCAGGTCCGTCAGGGCCACGCTGTTCCGGTTGCGGTACACGCCGTCGACGAAGACCGCCACGGAAGACTCCAGGCCCAGATTGTCACCCGTGGTGCCGACGCCGCGCAGGCGCGCCGTGGTGCCGGCGGTTTCCGACTGGGTACTGGTCAGGACCAGGCTGGGCGACAACTGCTGCAGATCGCGAATATCCTGCACCCCGGCCCGCTGCAATTGCTCGGCGCTGAAGGCTGACACGGCAATAGGGACGTCCTGTACCGAGACCTCACGCTTGGTGGCCGTGACGACGATTTCCTCCACCACCCGCTGAGCCTGGGCCGGGAGGGCGAAAATCAGGGCAAGCAACAGAGTAAGGTGGCGGATGCAGCGGGGGAGATTGCCTGTCATGGAACTGTCCTCAAAACCCGGATACGAAAAGAGCCGCGCCCAACCCCTGACAGGGCCGGACCGGCTCATGCAATGCGAACAAGTTTTGTGTAACCATGTTGCCAGAACACGACTCCGGGCACAGGTAGTTATACGTTTATCAGCATAGCACATGCCTGTCGTGGGTTCGCTGGGCTGTTGCGCGGAAGCTTCGGTCTGCAAGGGAGCGCTTTTAATTGAGGATTAATCTGATGGCGAAGAGCAGGATCATTCAACTCACCCTGGCGAGCTTGTTGCTGGCAGGCATCAGCAGCATGGGTATGGCGGCCAACCACCTGGACCTCAACACGCCGGCAGGCGCCTTGACGGCCATGCGCAAGATTCAGTGCTCTACGACGGACGGCGATATCAGGACCTTTGGCTGGGAGGGCAATGTATTCAGCCGGGTACCGGGTGAACGCGATCGACTCCTGTTTAAAGTCGAGGGGATGAATATTCGCCAGTGTGGTCCGCTGGCCGGTGAAGAGAGCGGGCCGGGATTCAAGATGGTGACGCGGGAGATTCTGCTTTATCTGGATCCCAAGACGGGGGAGGTTCTGTCTGAATGGCAGAACCCCTGGACGGACAAGTCAGTCAAGGTAATTCACGTGACCAATGATCCGGTCAATCAGCGGTTTTCCCGGGTCGGGCGCGGTGGTCAGGAATTTTCAGTGCCTTTTATTGTTCAGGGTAACCAGTGGTGGTTCACCAGCACCGTGCCGCTGTTTTATCAGAATCCCCTGGGCGGCGAGTACCAGGAATACATCGGTGGCACCTATCACGCCACGGAGATGTTTAATTTCTTTGGTAACGTGACAAAGCTGCAGGATCCAGACGTGGTCTCCGTGCCGGCGCGGGTTGGTTGGGTAAGGTTATCGGGCTGGCTGCCATGGATGGAGATGGGGGATCGGGCCGGGATGCTGTACTTCCACACGGCCGGTCGCAAGCTGGACAGCTACGATGATCTTTCCGAACGCATGCGACAGGAAATTACCAAAAATTATCCCGACTATGCCCGTCCTCCACCCCTTAATGACGAGCGGCGCAATGAAACCAGCTGGACTTTCTTCAAGAAAGTACTGGACGCTCAGTAGGTCAAAGCAATATGACACGTGAGATTGAAGTTCGAAATCCCCGCACGGGTAAAGTCGACTATGTGATCAACGCGCCCGAGGACGCCGAACTGGCCGAAACCGCCAGCGCAATGCGGGCGGCCCAGCCGGCCTGGCAGGCGCTGGGCGCCGTCGGCCGCGGCGAGGTTCTGGCGCGATGGGCGTCAGAATTGGCCGCCGAGCCCGGGCCGGTCCTGGCTGCGCTGGGGGCAGATACCGGCAGGCATCTGATCGCCACCTCAGAGCTGTTCAGCGTGCCCGGTATGGTCGAGCGCTGGCAGGCGGCAGCGCCGGCGTTGCTGGACGAGAGCGCTGAACGAGACTCGGCAACACCCGGTGTGGGCGTGCGTGACAGTTGGGTGCCATTCGGTCTGGTTGGAGTCATCAGTCCGTGGAACTTCCCCCTGTTGCTGTCCATGATCGATGCGATTCCCGCCCTGGCGGCAGGCTGCGCGGTGCTGGTGAAGCCCAGTGAGGTAACTCCGCGTTTTGCCGAGCCCCTGATGGCAAGCATTGCCAAATTTCCCGAGCTGGCGGCCGTGTTTCGCTTTGTTACCGGTGATGGTGGCACCGGTGCCGCGCTGATTGAGAATGTCGATGCGATTGCGTTCACCGGTAGCGTCAAGACCGGACGACTGGTGGCAGAAGCCTGCGCGCGGCGTTTTATTCCCGCCTTCCTCGAACTCGGGGGTAAGGACCCTTGCATCGTGCTGGAGTCCGCCGATGCGGCGGAAGCCGCCCGGATCGTCTTGCGGGCTTCCGTCCAGGCAACGGGACAGGCTTGCCAGTCCCTGGAGCGGGTATACGTGCACCGTAGCCTGTACCAGGATTTCATCGCCTCCCTCATGGAACAGGCTCAAGCTCTAGAACTTAATTTCCCCGACGTGCATGCCGGCCATATCGGGCCGCTGATCTTTGCCCGCCAGGCCGACATTATCTCTGAGCACCTTGAAGACGCGCGGCAGAAAGGCGCGCGGGTATTGTGCGGCGGCGAGATAGAGACCCACGGCGGCGGCCTGTGGGTGCGACCCACGGTGGTCGTTGATGTCGACCATTCCATGCAGCTTATGCGGGATGAGACCTTTGGGCCGGTTATCCCTGTCATGGCCTATGACCATATAGACGAAGCGGTCCGCCTGGCCAATGATTCGGTCTACGGTCTGTCTGCCGGTGTGCTGGGTGATGAGGCTGCAGCCGATCAGGTGGCGCGCCGTTTGAATGCCGGGGCGGTGAGTATTAATGACGGCGCCATGACCACGGAGGTGCACGATGCTACCCATGATGCCTTCGGCTACTCGGGTATGGGCGTCAGTCGCATGGGACCGTCCGGACTGACGCGTTATCTCAAGCGCAAGGCACTGCTTATCCGGCGCGGGGAAGCGCGCGGCATGGATTCACTGGACGAACGGCACGCGGCTGCTTAGAACATGGATGAGCCGTCAGGTGACGGATCATCTTCTTTGCTCTCGTAGCGATTCGGAATGTGATCGCCGGTGATCATCTGGTCGTAAGAAAGACCCGGTCCGACCATGGGGTAAACGCTGGCCTCGACATCAATAAAGACTTCCAGGAATGCCGGGCCGTCAAAGTTGATGAACTCTTCAATAACGCGCGGCACGTCGGCCTTTCGATCCAGCCGCACCGCATAGCCAAAACCGTCAGCCTGGGCGGCCTTGATGAAGTCCTTTCGATGCAGCGACTTGTCGGTGCCTGACAGGCGGCCCTTGTAGAAGAGTCTCTGCCACTGTCTGACCATGCCGTCACCAAAATTATTCAGCACCACGACCTTAACGGGCAGCTGATAAGTCGTCACGGTTTCCAGTTCACCAAGATTCATGCGCACACTGGCGTCACCGTCGATATCGATGACCAGCCGGTCCGGATGGGCAAACTGTGCGCCAATCGCGGCTGGCAGACCGAAGCCCATGGTGCCCATGCTGCCCGAAGTCAGCCACAGGCGCGGTTCCTGGAAGTCCATGTACTGGGCCGCCCACATCTGGTGCTGGCCGACGCCCGTGGTGATGATGGCCTGGCCGCCGGCATGTCGATTGATTTCCTCAATGACGTAGTTAGGCTGAATCTGCTCGCCGTCGCGATCATAGTTAAGTGCGTACTTTTTCTTATTGGCGGCCAGTTCGGCCAGCCAGGTGCGTGTGTCGATCTTGAACTTGTGTCGCTCGCCATAACTGCTTAGTGCGTCGAGATCCCGGTCCAGCAGGCCCACGTGATACCAGTCGGCGCTGCGAACCTTGCCGACCTCGGAGGCATCGATGTCCAGGTGGGCGATACGTTTTGCCTTGGGCGCGAAGCTGTCGGGGTCTGTTGCCACCCGGTCATCAAAGCGTGCGCCGACAGCAATCAGCAGATCGCAGTCCTCCACCGCGTAATTCGCGAACGCCGTGCCGTGCATCCCCAGCATGTGCAGGGACAGAGGGGTCGTGGTATCGATCGCGCCGATTCCCATCAAAGTGGTTGCAACGGGAATCTGGAAGCGCTCGGCAAAGCGTCGCAGCGCCGGTGCCGCATCAGCGTTGATTACGCCGCCACCGACATAAAGCAGCGGGCGCTGCGCCTCACCCAGCATCTGGAAAAAAGCTTTGGCTTCACTTGCCCCCAGGGCATTTTCGGCCACGGCCTGGACGCGCTGCCGATAGCTTTTCAAGGGCAGAAGACCGCTGCCGCTGAATTCGCCAATGGCATTCTGCACGTCCTTGGGGATATCGATGACCACGGGGCCCGGTCGTCCGGAACGGGCGATTTCGAAGGCCGTGCGCATGGTGGCCTCAAGGCGCGTCGGATCGGTGACCAAAAACACGTGCTTGGCCACGGAACCCATGATGGCGGACACCGGTGCTTCCTGAAAGGCGTCAGTGCCGATCACATGTGTGGGAACCTGCCCGCAGATCACGATAATTGGCACCGAATCGGCCATGCAATCCCGGACGGGTGTCACGGTGTTGGTGGCCCCGGGGCCGGAAGTCACCATGCAGACGCCGACCTGGCCCGTCGCGCGTGCATAGCCGGCCGCCATGAAACCGGCACCTTGCTCGTTGGCCGGCACGACCAGCGGCATGGCATGGGCGCCGTTCTCGTCCTGATTTTCTTCGTTGAAGCGAAACACTGCGTCATAGGTCGGCAGAATGGCGCCGCCGCTATAGCCAAAGATGACGTCCACACCCTCATCCGCCAGGACCTGCACAACGGTCTCGGCGCCAGTCATGCGCTTGCCTGCGAGGGGGTGAGGGTGGGCGGCTAGGGCCTCGGACGCGGTTGTCATAATTGCAGCGTGCTGGCGCCGGTAGGCGCGCGGTTCAGGGTGGCGGTATTAGCTGGCGAGTGTCGAACAATCATCGGTCCATTGCAATAGGGGACGTTGTGAGCGAGCATTGCCGATCTACTGATTGTTAAAGGGTTTTTCAGCCCTGACCGTGTCCCGATGCGCCACATCATCTCCATATTGATGCAGAACGAAGCCGGTGCCCTGGCACGGGTCGCCTCCCTGTTTTCCACCCGGGGTTACAACATTGAGTCTCTCAGTGTCGCGCCGACGGAAGACCCGGAGGTATCCCGGCTGACGCTGGTGACTATTGGCTCGGATCAGGTGATCAGCCAGATCAACAAGCAGCTGATGAAGATGGTCGATGTCGTCAATTTTGCCGACATGACCCTGGGCGACCATATCGAGCGGGAACTTGCCCTGGTGAAGCTGCGCCTTAACGATGAGAATGCGGCTGCCATCCGGGAGCTGGCTTTCCAGCGGGGCGCCCGGATCATGGATGACTCCCCGGATAACTTCACCCTCGAACTCACCGGGGCTGCCACGATTGTCGATGAATTCATCGACCGTCTGGTCGGCGCCGCCGAGATCCTGGCCGTGGTCCGCAGCGGACCCCTGGCAATCGCCCGCGGTCAGCAGGTGCTGAGCAGCGCCGGCGTCTGAACCCTGCCATGACCATGACTTCCGAAGCACGGGCGGCGGCTACGCTGACCGGCGCACGCCGGCTGGTTATCAAAATCGGCTCGTCGCTGCTGGTAGATGCCGCCAGCGGCCAACTCAATCGTGCCTGGCTGGAGGCTCTGGCCGACGAACTGGAGCGCTGCCGGGCCCGGGACCAGGAGATTCTGGTGGTCTCGTCCGGGGCCATCGCCCTCGGCCGACCTTACCTCGGTCTCACCCCTGAGCAGCGGCGACTGGAAGAGTTGCAGGCTGCTGCCGCCGCCGGCCAGGTGCTCCTGGCCCATGCTTATCAGGACATTCTGGGCAAGCGTGGCCTGCGCGTGGCCCAGGTGCTTCTCACCCTGGATGACACGGAAAACCGCCGCCGCTACCTCAATGCGCGCAGCACTTTGCAACGTTTGCTGAAACTTGGCGTCGTACCCGTGGTCAATGAGAACGACACCGTCGCGACGCATGAGATTCGTTACGGGGATAACGATCGCCTCGCGGCCCGGGTGGCCGAAATGACCAGTGCCGATTGCCTGGTCCTGTTGTCCGATGTGGACGGGCTCTACGACGCGGACCCCACCGCGAACGCGGGGGCCAGATTAATACCGGCTGTGACCGAAATCACGCCCGAGATCGAGGCTATGGCCGGCACCGCCGCGACGGAATACGGTACCGGTGGCATGGCCACCAAGCTGATGGCGGCGCGCATCTGCGTCGGAGCCGGCTGCGCCACGCTGATTGCCAACGGTCGTGGTCTCAAGCCTCTGGCGCAGATTGAGTCCGGCGGGCCGTGTACCTGGTTTGCGCCCCGGGGGACGCCCCTGGCCGCGCGCAAGCAATGGATTGCCGGTTCCCTGGTGCCCCGCGGCGTGCTGGTGATTGACGCAGGCGCAGAGCAGGCTTTGCGGGCCGGCCGCAGTTTGCTGCCCGTTGGTGTGACGGCAGTCGACGGGACCTTTCAGCGCGGCGATGCCGTGACGGTTCGCAATGCCGCCGGCCAGGATCTGGCCCGCGGCCTGGCAACCTACGCGGTGGATGAGGTGGGCAAGCTCTGCGGGCGTCGCAGTGATGAAATCGAGGAACTATTGGGCTATCGCGGCCGCGATGAAGTGATACACCGCGATAACCTGGTGCTGTTGGACTGAAGGACATGAATGCACAGAGCAAGGAAGTCGCGGGTGACATCGTCGCCTTGATGCAGGGGCTGGGCGAGGCAGCCCGCACCGCGGCGCAGGCCCTGGCGCGCGCTGACAGTGCCGCCAAGAGCAAGGCGCTACAGGCAGCCGCCCAGGCTTTACGCGCCAGCCAGGCAGAAATTCTGCAGGCCAATGCCCGCGATATGGCGGCAGCTGCCGACAAGGGCTTGTCCGGTGCGATGCTCGATCGTCTGCTGCTCAATGCCGAGCGGGTCGAGTCCATGGCCCGGGGCCTGGAAGCCATTGATGCCTTGCCGGATCCGGTGGGTGAAGTCATGGCGGCCTGGGACCGCCCCAACGGCCTGCACATTGAGCGGGTCCGGGTGCCCCTGGGCGTTATCGGCATCATTTATGAAAGCCGGCCCAATGTGACGGCCGACGCCGGCGCCTTATGCCTGAAGTCCGGCAATGCGGTCATTCTTCGCGGCGGCTCCGAAAGCTTTCATTCCAGCAGTGCGATCCATGCCTGCCTGGTCAGCGGCCTGCGCGCGGCCGGTCTGCCGGAGACCTGTGTGCAACTGATTCCGACCCGCAGTCGCGATGCTGTGGGGCTGTTGCTGGGTGGCCTGGACGGGTGCGTGGATGTCATCGTTCCGCGCGGTGGCAAGAACCTGATTGCGCGGGTGCAGGCCGATGCGCGGGTCCCGGTGATCGGCCACCTGGAAGGCCTGTGTCATGTCTACGTGCATCAGTCGGCAGCGCCGGAAATGGCGCGTGATGTCACCGTGAATGCCAAGATGCGGCGCACTGGTATTTGCGGGGCGGCCGAGTGTCTGCTGATCGATCGGGCTGCCTTGTCGACCCACTGGCAGCTGGTGGCCGATGCCCTGATTGAAGCCGGCTGCGAGCTGCGCGGCGATGCCGAAGTCTGCGCCCTGGATGACAGGATTAAGCCTGCCGACGAAGCCGACTGGTCGACGGAATATCTGGATGCAATTCTGTCGGTGCGGGTAGTAGCCGATGTTACCGAAGCGGTTGCGCATATCGAGCGTTACGGTTCCGGTCATACGGAGTGCATCGTGGCTGAGGACGCTGCTGTGGTAGATCAGTTCCTGCACGATCTGGACAGCGCCATTCTTTTGCACAATGCATCCACCCAATTCGCCGATGGCGGCGAGTTCGGTATGGGAGCGGAAATCGGTATCGCGACCGGGCGTATTCACGCCCGCGGACCCGTCGGCGCCGAGCAGCTGACCAGTTACAAGTACATCGTGCGCGGCACGGGCCAGATTCGCCCGGTCTAAAGCAGCCGGTAGGCCACCTCAAAGAAGAACTCCCGGCCCCGCGCCGGCCGGTAGCGGTAGCTGCCAAAGGCGAAGTCGGCCCGATCGGCGTAACGTTTGTTGATCAGGTTGCGCACCCGGAAGGCCAGAGCCCAGTCGTCCGTCAGCCGCCAGCGAGAGCGGAAGTTATAAATGTCATGGCCGTCATAGTCGGCTGTGTTGGACGGATTCAGGTAGTAATCGCCCTGGTGCACCCATTCGAATTCGGCCAGGCCCGGTCCACGTTGAAAGCCAAGCCGGGTGGTTGCCAGGGTGCGCGGCGCGGTATCCACATCATCGCCTGAGCGAATGGATTCTCCGGCGGCGAGTGGGCGGTCGAAATCATAAGTGTGTTTTGCCCAGGTACCGGCCAGCCCCGCGTACCAGCCTGAATCCAGGTTAATGCTTGCCTGTACCTCCACACCCAGGTGTTCTGTCTTGCCGTCGCTGACATTCAGGCCATCAGCATCACGGAAAATGTAGTTTTCCTTCTGCATGGCGAAGCCGCTGATTTCCAGCGCCCCCGGGCCCTGGCTGCGTCGCCAGCCGATTTCCAGGCTGTCGATGGTTTCCGGGTCCAGATCATCCACCGACTGGCCGTTCTGCAATCGATATAACTCTGTCGCCTGCGGTGCCCTGAAACCGCGGGTGAGGGTGGCCCACGCGGAGGAGAACTCGTCGATGCGGAACAGTAGCCCAAGGTTTGGGGCCGCCTCCAAAAAATCGTCGGTGCGATCGGACGGCCGGAAGAAAAGACAGCCATCTACGCAGGTCGTCCCATCGTCGCGGGTATTGCCGTCCAGAGACTGATTGTCGTAGTCGTAACGCAGGTACTCCAGGCGCACACCCGCCTGCGCTGTCCAGCGATCTGACAGAGGTATCTCCAGCTGCGCGTAGGGTGCGGCCATCGCGCTCCATACGTCATAGTCGTAATGGGTGCCCGTCGGCCGGTTC
The DNA here is from genome assembly GCA_937921935.1 of uncultured Gammaproteobacteria bacterium. Lineage (GTDB taxonomy): Bacteria > Pseudomonadota > Gammaproteobacteria > Steroidobacterales > J054. Next base: position 55,531 of record CAKZWQ010000015.1, read on the forward strand.
GAATCCGGGCCGAGGTCCTGGTCCTGTTTTTCCTCGAGTTCACCGCTGGCCAGTTCTGCGTCCAGTCCTGCTGTCAGTGTGCCTCCCAGCAGGTCGCGCCAGGTCGTCCACAAAAAGCCGCCGCTGAATTGATTGTTTTTTTCCGTGGGCTCACCGGGCAGAAAGTGCTGCAGAAACTTCATGTCCGAGCGCCGGAAATAGGTTTTCAGTTCCTGCCCGGGAGCGATATCCCAGGCCGCGAAGAAACGCTGGCTGTCGGCGTCACGAAAAGCGTCGGGACTTAAGTTGCTTTTGCGTGCCTGGTTGTCCTTATAGGCATCTTCTCCCCGAATCAGCGGCGCCGTGTCCTGATTGAGGTTGGTTGCGGTGAAGCCCAGTCGCAGGTCATCGCGCTGCATGCGCAGGAAGCCTTTTTGCTGATCGTAGCCGGAACTCTTGCGCCAGCCGTCGTAGTGATCGACCAGTCCGCCCATGGATGTCTCAAAGCCCCCTGTCTGGCCATCCCAGGCAAGCCTGCCCCGGAAGTATTCATCCGGGCCGTTCTCCAGGCTGCCGGCCCAGCCAGGGCGCTCGCCGGGTTCGGGCATCAGCACGTTGAGCGTGCCGTGAAGGCCGTTGGAGCCATACAGGGCGTTGGCCGGCCCACGCAGAATCTCCGTGCTGGCGGCGAGCTCGCTGGGTGTTTCGAATAGCTGGTTCACATTGCAAAAGCCCGTGGGCCGCAACGGGATGCCTTCTTCCATCATCAGGAAGGCGCCGCAGGCACCCGGGCCGGTGAATACCGGTGAGCGCATGGCGGTGAGATTTTCCTGGCCACTGCCCCGGGTAATCCAGGTGCCTGCTGCTTGCGTGCCCAGTTCATGCACGTGCTGGGCCGATAGCAGGTCGATACGGTCATCCGTAATGCGCGTTGTGTTACCGAAGGTTTCCAGCGCCGGCCGCGCTTCGCGCGCTGCCGTAACGACAATATCTTCGCGGCCTTCTGCCGCGTTGATAGCGGCGCTCATCAAGGGCATCAGCGAAAGCAGGGCCAGCCCGCAGCGGGAAGTCAATTTGCTCATGAACGTCAGACTGAGCGGGCTAGCGCTCGATAGCCTGCAGCGTAATGCTTGGATCATCGCCGATGCGCGAATAGCAATGTCGCTTGGCCATTTCGGCCATGGCCGCATCGCGGCTTGCCGCATCCGGGAACCAATGGCAGGTCTCCCAGTCTTCGCCAAGTACCATCCGGAAAGTGTCCCCCGGCGGCAGGCTGACTCGCACCCCAAAGCGGCATTGCGCTGCCGGGAGTTGGCTGGGCTGGTTGTGTGCTTGGCTGACGGGCATGGGTGTGGAGCTTATCCGGTTGCTGTGGCTGCAAGGATAATAGAAACAGCCGTGGCCCGCGCGCAAACCGGATTCCCGCCATGCTGGCGGCGCCGCAAGCTTTCGGCGAAAATGAGCCTACCGGGGGGGTTGCCCGCGGACAGCATCGCGGGTTATCAGCATGAGTTCGCTAAAACAGGATTCCCGCTACTACTCAGTCGGCGGCCCGGTCCAGCCGGACCGAGCCTGTTATGTCACGCGTAAGAGTGACGAGATTCTCTTTTCCCGTCTGGCCCAGGGGGAGTACTGCCAGGTACTGGCACCGCCGGATACGGGCAAGACCAGCCTGATGGCGCATACGGCCGAGCGCCTGCGCGATGCAGGCGTGGCTGTGGCCACGGTTGATCTGGCCCAGATCAGTAACCGGGATTTGTCCGAGGATGTGGGTCGCTGGTATTACAGCTTTGCCTATCGGGTGATGCGCGAACTGCGAATTCGCTCAAACATGCAGTCCTGGTGGCAGGACCGTGCCGGCTTAACCAATTTGCAGCGCTTGCGGGAGTTTTTTCTCGATGTGGTCCTGGCTGATACCACTCAGCCTGTGGTGGTGTTTGTCGACCGCATCGACGCCGTGCTGGATCGCAAGGTTTCTCTTGAGCTGTTCGGCGCCATTCGCGCGTGCCACGATGGGCGCGCAACGGAACCTGAGTACCGTCGGCTGACTTTTGCGCTGATGGGGGCGGAGTCCGTTGGCCATCGGATACCACAAGGGGGTAATTCGCCCTTCAGTGTCAGCACGCTTGTTCCCGTTACCGATTTTCGGCTCGACGAACTGGAGCAACTCACGGCGGGCATCGGCGGCGATGCCATCGCCAGTCGGGCCATTGCCGCTCGTGTCTGGCACTGGACCTCAGGTCATCCTTACCTTAGCCAGAAAATATTCCGTGGCCTGGCGCGCCGGGATACGCCGCCGGATCCAGCGGCGGTAGATGCCGTGGCAGCAGCTTTGTTCCTGCCGCGGAATTCCGTCCGTGAAGAGCCACACCTGGCCATGGTTGCCGAGCAGTTGCTTTATGAAACCAAAACGCAGGTTGCGCGCCTGAGTCTTTACGGCAAGGTTCGCAAGGGCGGCAAGGTTATCGCCGATCCAATGCTGCGGCCCCATCGTGAGCTATTACGCAGTGGCGTGGTCAGCGTCGATGCAGACGGCACGCTGGTGCCGCGCAACCGTATTTATGCCCAGGTATTTACGCCGCACTGGGTGAACCAGAGTCTGCCCTTGAGCTGGCGAGGTCTGGGTGTCGCTGCGGCGGTGCTTGCCATTATGCTGGTGATCCCGGTTTGGTACACGGAGTATCTGCCGCGTCCCTATGTGCGCACCCTCAGTACCCCTGGCGTGGATTTTGTCAGCGCGGTGGATGCCTTTCAGCGCTTGCGACTGTTCCCGGGTTTCAAGCTGACGGCCAAACAACTGTTCACCAATTACGTGGTGCGGGAAAGCCGACAGTCCACGAGTCTCCCGGAAGTACGCCGCTTGTCCGAACGTTTGCCTGACTATCCGGGTCGTGACGAATTGCGGGTAGAGATGCGGGCCGAGTACTGGGACCGGAGCGTGCAACGTGCCCTGCGGCAGGGGCGGCGAGACGATGCCCTGCTGTTTTCCCTGCAAGCCATGGAGCGCCCCACTCAGCGACGGCAACTGCAGGTGGGTGAGTTGCTCAGCGACGATTTTGATCGGCTGCTGGGCACGATTCGCCATAAAGGCCTGCTCGCCGGTCTCGCACTGGATGTCGACACCGGCTTGTTGAGCCTGCTGGATGAAGAGCACGGCGTTGCTGTCTGGCAGTTGGGTGACCGCACACCCCAGCGAGTGCTCAAACGCAATCTGGCTGCTGAAGAAATCATTCCCTTACAGCTTAGTTTGCTGATTGAGGCTAAGACCCAAGGGCAGCGTTTACAGTCAGTGGTCTTCACTGATCACCCCCGGCCGCAGGATATTCAGGTGGAGTTGCGGGCCCCGTCAGGGCGGGTCGCGAGCGTCACGCTGCGCCCGGATGAGCGTAGCGCTGAGGGCGGCTACCAGCTGGATTCCCGGCGGGACAAGGCCTTGCGTAGCTTGCTGGCAGAAAGTCCGGCCGGGACATGGACGGCATACTTTACCGATGCCCAGGCCGGTACCCGGGGACGCCTGGAGCGCTGGGAGTTGCGCATTGATCAGCAGGTTGCTTCGGCGCCCATGATCGAGCCCGGTCCGCAAATTATTCCTGAACCTGCGCCCGCGCGGCAGGCTGTCAGCCGTCTGGACCCAAGCGGCCAGCGCGCGCTTATCTGGCCGACCGGCCAGGCAGTGCGCGGCGATATTCTGCAGTGGGATATCGGCAGCGGCGAGGTCATTGGCCGTCTCCCGCGACCACCGAATTTTCAGGACGCCCGCTTTGCCCTGGGCAACTCGGCAGTGCTGGTCATCGGTGGGCGGAGTATCGATGTCTGGGATATTGGTGGCACCGAGCCGCGCTTGACCGTCGCCTATGATCCGTCCCTGGTTCCGGTGCTTTCTCCGGGGGGGCGATTCCTCGTGGTGGATTCCGTTCTCGATGATCCGGGTGAAAACGCCCTGGCAGTCTGGGACCTGGAGCAGGGGAAAGAAGTGAGTCGCCTGGTGACCGGCGCCCTGGCGGGGCTGGCTGCGACTGATGCAGCCGGCCAGTTTCTTGCCGTGGGCGACAGCGATCGCCTGGTGCGGCTGTGGTCGGTATCCGGCAATCGCCTGGTGGGCGAATTTGTCCATGGTGCTGCCCCGGCGAGCATTGTCTTCAGTTCTGATGGGCAGTGGCTGGCGACCCAGGATCAGGCCCATACGCTGCGCTTGTGGAATCTGGAGTCGGGCGGCAACCCTCTGCTGGTGCGGACCGGTTCCGCGGCCCGCTCGGTCAGTTTCGACGGCGATTGGTTGCTGCTGGGTTCTCTGGATGCAGGCTTTGAAACTCTGCGCCTGACTGACCTGGTCCGACGCGGCCCCAGCTTCCAGCATGGTTTGCCTGGCCTGGTGCGCGACGGTCTGGCTTCCGGTGGGCGTGTGGCGGCCGCCCTCGGCGTCGCCATCACCTGGGACGGCGAAGCAGCTGTTAAAGCCTGGGCCCTGCCGCCGGCACCTGAATTATCTGTGGGTGGAGGCGCCGGTGTGGCCGCCAACATCGCCACGCTGGCGCCGGCCGGTGGTCGCATAGCTGTGGCGACTGGGCAAGGCGACGTGCGTATGTTTCCGTCGGGTCAGGCGCTGGTCCTGACGCCAGAACAGCGTCCCGCATTCATCGGTCACCTTGAGCCCGTCAGCGCCTTGCGCTTTGCCGCCAGTGGTGAGTTGTTGGGCAGTGGCGCCCTGGATGGGAGCTTGCGGGTCTGGGATGTGGCTTCCGGCGCGCCACGCAGTTTCTTTGTGAACCAGGCTGATGGCGCCGTACTCGACCTTGGTTTCACCCCTGACGGTCGTTTCCTGGTCTCCGCCAGCCGGCGTTCTGTATTAGTCACCGATGCGCAGAGTGGCGAAACCCTGACTCGCGTGGGCATTCAGAGTGCCAACCCGCGCCTGGCTGTCGGCCCCACCGGCGAGGACATCTGGATCGCTGGTGATCGCGGCGGTCTGACCCGCTGGCGCTGGCGTGAACAGCTGGCGGACCCAGTGATCGGGGCTGGCGCGGATATGCAGCGAATTGCGCTGGATCCCCGTGGTCGCTGGGTCGCGACGGCCAATGCGCGTCGGCGTATCCAGTTGTGGGATACACAAACGGGGCAACAAACCAGTGTCGTGCGGGTGGCCGCTGCCGTCGACCGTCTCTGGTTTAACCCGGACGGTCGCTTCCTGTTCGCCCAGGCAGGCCCGCGGCTCCAGCGTTTCGCCGTCTTGCCGGAAGAAATCAGCCCGGCCGAAACACGCCTATTGAATGCGACACCTGATGACAGCCTGATGCAGCAACCCGGTGTTCTGCAGCTTTTGTTTGGCGCGCAGACTTCCCGCCCGGTTGCCGAAGAGATCAGGCTGGGTGAGCCTCTCGGCCCCTTGCCGGAAGAATCCCTGGAGCAGCTGCAGCTTCGCATTGAGTCAGCTTTACAGCTTAAGGTCGGGGAGTCCGGCGAGACCAACGCTGTGGTCAGATGAAGCTCGGGTCCTGGCTCAACAATTCGGTGTAACGTTCGCGAAGGCGCTGTTTTTCCACTTTACCCATCGCATTGCGCGGCAAGCTGTTCAGCACGACGTACCGTCGCGGGTGCTTGAATTTCGCCAGCCGGCCTGTGAGGGCATCATGCAGGGCCGCTTCTTCGGGTGGCTCGCCGGCAGCCACAATAATAGCAACCACGCCCTCACCCAGGTCGGCGTGGGGTACGCCGATAACAGCGGATTCAGCCACACCCGCCAGCGCATCCAGGGCGCTCTCGATTTCCTTGGGATAAATGTTGTAGCCGCCGCTGATAATCAGGTCCCGCGACCGGCCCACCAGGGTCAGGCGCTGATCTGCCGACAGACTGCCCAGGTCACCGGTACGGAAAAATCCGTCGGCCGTGAATTCCGCGCGCGTCTTTTCCGGCTGCCGCCAGTAGCCGGCGAATACGTTAGGCCCGCGAATCTCCACCTGGCCGACTTCATTCACCGGGCAATCCTGGCCCGCGTCGCTCCTGACCCGCACCGTCACCCCCGGCAGCGGATAACCGACGCTGCCCGCGATGCGTTCACCATCCAGGGGGTTGGAGGTAATCATGCCCGCTTCTGTCATGCCATAGCGTTCCAGAATGCGATGGCCCGTGCGCTGGGCGAAAGCTTCCATGCTGGCGGCGAGCAGCGGGGCTGAGCCGGAAATAAACAGCCGCATACGCGCGCAGTCCGCCTTACTGAAGCCCGGCTCTTCGAGCAGTCGCGTATAGAAGGTCGGTACGCCCATCATGACCGTGGCTTCAGCCAGAGCCCCGCGCACGACGGGTGCATCAAAGCGGGTATGAAACAGCACCCGATGTCCGCCGAGCAGGGCGCAATGCAGGGCCACAAAAAGTCCGTGCACGTGAAACACGGGCAGGGCATGCAACAGCACATCATCGGCCCGCCAGCCCCAGAGGCTGTAGAGGGTTCGGGCGTTGGAGGCGAGGTTCCCAATGCTTAGCATTGCACCCTTGGATCGGCCCGTTGTGCCCGAGGTATACACAATGGCGGCGATGTCACTCGCGGCGCGCGGCTCGAGGGTCTCGCGGGGGACAACTGACCTGGCCCGTTGTGCCAGGCTGCCCCCGCCCTGACTATCCAGGCTGAGCAGGTGGGGCACATCCGCTTGTTGCGCAGCTGGTTCGACCGCCGCTGCCGGTGTAGCAACGAACAGACGCGGTTGGGCATCGCCCAGGAAGTGCTCCAATTCAGCGGGCGTGTAGGCCGTGTTTAGCGGGACATAAATCACCCCGGTGCGCAGACACGCCATATAGAGGGCAACCGCTTCTGTTGATTTCTCCACCTGGGCCACGGCACGATCACCGGCTTGCAGACCCAGTTCCCCAAGCAGGCCTGCATAGCGGGCGCTGAGTTCATCCAGCTCCCGATAGCTGCGCGCTGCTTGCCCTGGCGGACACAGGCAGGGTTCATCCAGGCAGTCAGCGAAACCTGCGCGCAGGATCCCGTAAAGATTTTCCTCCACTAACAGCGCGTTCCGTCAGTCCGCGGTGCCTGGCATTTGTTTGATATGCAGGTCACGCTGGGGAAAGGGAATCTGAATGTCGTTCTTGTTAAAGGCCTTATAGATTGCGCAGTTCAGTTCATGGGTGACCAGGCCGCGATCAGCCGGGCTCCGGATCCAGGACAGCATTTCAAAATCCAGACTCGAATCGCCGAAATTGCGAAATCGAACCCGGGCCTCCGGGCTTTTGCTGATCTTCGGATGATCGTGCGCAACCGCAAGCAGCGTGGCCATCACCAGGTCAATGTCCGAACCATAGGCGACGCCTATCGGCGTGCGGATACGATAGCGATCGCGCGGGCCGCCGGCTTCATTGACGATCTTGGCCTGGCCCATAACCCCGTTGGGAATGGTGACTTCCACATCATCGCGGGTCAGCAGGCGGGTGCTGCGCAGGCCGATGTGCATCACCTGGCCGCGTTCGCCACTGTCCAGGATGATGTAGTCACCCAGCTGGTAGGGCTTATCGACAATAATGGCGACGCCGGCCACCAGGTTGGCCAGCGTATCCTGGGCGGCGAAACTGATGGCCAGGCCGATGATGCCGGCGGAAGCCACCAGGCCGGTGACGTTGATCTCCCAGGCCTCGAGAATGGCGTAGGCACCTGCCAGGACCACCAGTACCGACAGGGCATTGGTGAACAATGGCCGCGTGGCAGGCTGAATGAGCCCGGGCTTTTGCTTGCGCAGTCCCATGGCCACGAACAACAGGCGCGAGAAGCGCAGGCCGAAAAGGACCCACAACAGAATGATGATCGTCCGCAGGACATCCAGGGTGTTGTCCTGAATATCCGGGTCCATGTCGAAGCGGAAGGTCGCCATGGCCAGGCCGAACAGGGCAATGGTCATGAACACGGGGCGGTGCAGGATGTCGATCAGCTGATCATCAAAATTCGTATTGGATCGGCTTACCAGCCGACGAACCACCCGACACAGAAACAGGTCGAAAACCTTGGCCAGTATCAGGAAGGCCGTGATGACTATCGCGGCCTGAAGATATGGATAGGGGCGCAGGACGACAAAGCCGTGCTCCAGGAAATCCATGATGGCTGCAAAGTCCATAGGCCGATGCTCTTGAAGAGGAGGCCCGATTATTCAGCATTCCGGGCCGCAGGCAAAAAAAAGCCCAGGTTCGTTTGAACCCGGGCTTTCTCAGATTATCCGGTCAGGGGCTCAGAATACGACTTCGCCGCCGGAGGCCGGGGCATCGTCCAGACCATAGGTCTGGGCAGCCGGTTCTTCAGCCGCAGCCGGGGTTGGTGCGACGGGCGCCACACTGGCCTGGGCGCCGCTTTCAGGCGACCACTGCAGAGGCGCTGCCGCTGCGGTCAGGGTCTCCTGCAGGCGCCGGGCGGCGGCCGGGGTCGGAATGGTGTCATTCGTCAGGATGCCCTGAGCGTCGCCATCAGCATCGCCGTAGAACTCACGATTGGCATTCCGGTCGATGCCGATCACAGCCCCTTCCAGAGAAATACCGGCAAACAGCCCCCGGTTGCGCGAATAGGAAAATGCCGCGGTTCGCAGGGTGACGTCCGTTGTCGCGGAGCTCAGCCGGCCCACCGGGCCTGCAGCAACCGCCACGTCGGCGCCGAGGGTCATTCGGCCCGTGTAAAGCTTATCCAGGCTGCGCTTGTTCTTGAATACCAGCACGATGTCGCTGGACTGGGCTCCGAGCTGCAGGCCAATGCTGCCGCCGCCCAGGTTGACAAAGGCCGGGTTGCTCCAGCGCCCGTCAGGCTGGCGCTGAATCAGAACGCCATTGCCGAATCGGCCGCCCACACCCACGCCAATCTTGAAGACATTGGGCAGCACGGCGATCGCATAGGCATCCCTGAGCATGCTCGGGGGAATGCCCTGTTCCGGAATCCGGGCCAGGTCTTCCACCACATCCGAGGCGGCACCAATCCGGCGCTCGTACTTCGTCGCGGCCGTCGCGTTCAGGGAAGTCAGAATGAGCACTGCAGCCAGCAGCGCAGGAATCAGTTTCGTCATGTCAGCACCTCAAGCAATTGCTTACCCGTGGTCCTTCTTGACGAGGCCTTTCAGGCGACACCGCGCGGCGAACCGCGCAACTGGGCGCTAATTTAACTTAAATCAGCCCGTTGTGTAACCCTTATTAAGCAGTTGGTCAGATTACCGTCCTAAGGCACGGAAACCTGCCTCCTGCTGCCCTGCAGCTGACCTATAGTGTGCTGCTTTGATGAAGTCCGGAGGCAGGGATTTGCCGTATCTGATTTTCAGCCTGCTGCTGGCTTTGCTCAGTATGGGGCTGGCAGCGCCAGCCTGGGCAGGTGACCACGAGCCGCGCCTGGCGCGCACCCCGTGGGAAACCCGGTTCCCCGGCGATATTCAGTGGCAACTGGCCGTGGACCAGGCGGATGGCGAGCAATGGAACAAGCGCTGGGTGCTGGCGGGGATGACGCCGGCCACCTCGCCGGAAGGCCTGGTGGAGATGCATTTCGCCGTTGACCCTTCTCCCGACGCCAGGGCGTTTATGGAGGCCCTGTTCGCGGCTTCCGCCGAGCTGTGCACTCACGCTCGCTTCAACTTCGGCAAGCCCGAGCCCGTCGCCGGCTATACGCGCGCGACGGGTAACCTGATGTGTGCCCAGGTCAAGGAGGGCAACTTTGGCGCGATCACTCACTATGTGGTGCTTGTCAAAGGGACCGATGTGTTCGTGGTGTCACGGCAGTCACGCCACCCGCCCACAGAGGTGGCCGGACAGCTGCGGTTCGATTCCGAGGAAGCCGCCACGGATTTCGGCGCGGGACAGGTCGCCTCAGGCCTCTATCTGAAAGACGAGGTCTACCTGTGCGGTGAAGGCATTAATGATGAGCGCTGCCAGCCCGCCTTGGCATCAACAGAGCAGTCTGCATATACCGTATCGCCGGTGTTCAGCCAGAGTTTGCGCTATGGGGTCCCGGAAGGCTGGGTTTCGGCATTTCGGCAAGTCCGCGGCAACCTTTATGTCCTTGAATATATCCCCGAGGGCGAGGCCATCGAGTCCTGGAGTCAGATGTTGACACTCCAGGGCGTGAAAATGGCTTCCTGGTCTGCCACGCCTGACACGATCCTTGATTCCATGCGCGAGACGCTGCAGCGCATTTGCCCCAAGACGGTGATTCACGAGCGCCTGGGCACCATCGATATCCAGGGCTTCGAAGCTATCGAAGCTCTGCACGGTTGTGGCAAGTTCACTGACGATCAGCCTTCGGGAGCCAGGCGTGGTCAGGGTGAAGTCGCGTATGTGCTGGCGATTCAGGGCCGCAATGACATCTATCTGATTCAGAAGGCCATGCGGGTGGATGCTTTTAAACCGAAAAAGTCGCCGTTGACTGCAGCAAACGTGCAGGATTTTGTAGCCGATGTGTTGCCGGTCAGTTTGTGTAAGTTGCGGGGAGAAAGCAGTGAGTGCGAACCGGATAGCCGGGTGCTGGGCTCAGGGAATTAGTGAGACCTGCCGGATATTTCGGGTGAACCTGTGCCGGGACGGTTCCTTGGTTATTTGCATAAGGCGAGCTTGCGATGCTCACGCGTAGACGGCTGTTACTTTAAGCGGTGTTCCTCGGGGTGCTTGGTGGCTTTATCGCCGAGTAATTGTCGCCCTGGGAATCACCGAAAAAATTCTAGTGTCAGACTTGCAGCCGGAACACGCTGGTCTCAACTCTAGCCCTCTTGGTTAAGTCAGTGAGTTACTACGCCTATCGTAGCGTCGCAACGCGAACTGGGCGCCCGATTGCATGCCACGCGTCGGCATGGTCGAAAATTTGACTGGCGGCCGCGTTAATCAGTCCGCCGACTGTCCTCATACATACGAATCAGGAAGTCGCGAATGACGCCTTCGGCTTCCTGCTTTTCCATCAGGCGCTGGGCTTGCATCAGTTTTGCCATGTCCTTGATGGAGCGTTTGCCGTCGATCAGGCCCATGACGAAGGCAAAGATGCGGGTGGATGCCGCCTGCATCTGGAATGACTCAAGGGCCGGCACCGCGTCGCGACCGGTTACCAGCCATTCAGGCAGGGCTCGGTATCGGCCTGGCGTAGCGACTTCGCTGATCTTGCGAGCGGCGAAACTCGTTACCCACTCCTGCCGGCCATGGCGGCTGGCCGGCGAGCACATGTAGGGGATCTGGTCTTCGCGATGGACCAGGGTTTCGAAGCGGCTGTCGGCAATCACGGCCAGGCTTTCTTCCAGGCTGTAGTTGCTGGCTTCTTCAGGATGGCTGAAAGCCAGGGAACCGAAGTTTAGCCACTGTCCGCCCGGTGCCAGCAGGCCATTGATTCGGCCGGCCAGGTCTTGCAGTTCAACGGGCAGAATATCAATGAGCCACGGCGTGACGACCGTGTCGAAACTGCCCGCCGCGAAAGGTGCCCGCAACACATCGCCGAGCACGTAGTGAAGCCCGGGCCTGACCGGGTCAGCCTGCAACTGCCGGAGCACGGCATGATCCTGGCTGGTGCGCGGTGCGATGGGGAATTCCCACAGCTCCAGGCCATCACCCTGGCTGATCCGGCTGGCAGCACTCAATAGCAGGGGATTGAAATCCAGTGCGACGGTCAGGCTGGCTGTGCTGTGCTGATGCAGGTCATAGCTCAGTCGGCCGCCACCGGCACCCAGCACCAGCACTCGCCCCGGCGTCCCGGGCAATAGTGCGCGGATGATGTGCCAGCTGGCGGCATTCTCGTCGTCACCCCAGCACCAGTCGCGATGCAGATTCTGATAGTAAGTGTTCAGTCCCTGATCCGATGGCAGGCGTGTGCGCAGGGCCAGGTAGGTTTCCTGCGCAGCGGGCTGGCCAGTGGCCAGGAGTTCGGCCAGCAGGCGTTTCAGACGAGAGTGTTGATCGTGGCAGGCATCACGGACCTGCACGAGGCGTGCCTGGGTGGCCGGATGAAGTTCATCAGCCGACAGGCTCTGGTCGAGCCGGCGGGCGCGGCTTTCCAGGCGGCGGAGTTCGTAATTGACGCGGGCCTGCCATTCACCCCAGGCAGCGTCGGGCTCGGCAAACAGGAAGGGCAGGCCGTTGAGCTGCGGAAAACTGACCTGGCAGGCCGGGCAGTGGAAGTCGTCATCGGCCACGGTCGCCAGGGCAGCGTCGCAGCGCGGGCAGGCAAGCAGGTCTTCCAGTGACTGGGCTTCGGCCATGGTTCGCGGTCCATTGATCAACCGCGAGTCTACGCAGGCGCAGGCCGGCCCGGCCGTGCAGGGCTCACATTATG
>CAKZWQ010000016.1 GCA_937921935.1 uncultured Gammaproteobacteria bacterium
TGGCTCGCTGCGCTGCGCTTGATTTCCGATCCGGGATGGGCCCGCCGACGATGCAAAGCGCTTAAAGCAGGACAAGGATATGGCAGCAAATCAGAACATCAGAATCCGGCTCAAGGCCTTCGATCACCGGTTGATCGACACTTCGGCCCGGGAAATCGTGGAGACGGCCAAGCGCACGGGGGCCCAGGTCCGCGGGCCGGTGCCCCTGCCCACGAAGAAAGAGCGGTTTACCGTCCTGATCTCGCCCCACGTCAATAAGGACGCCAGGGACCAGTACGAGCTGCGGACCCACAAGCGGATGATGGATATCGTGGAGCCCACGGACAAGACGGTGGACGCCCTGATGAAGCTTGAGCTGCCGGCCGGGGTGGACGTGCAAATCAAATTGAACTGATCTGAATTAGTGCTATAATTTTCGGCTCGCTACGGCCCGGCGCGGGTTTTCCCGCACCGGGCTTAGTTGCGCAAGAGATGGGCTGACAGCAGCAGCACCGGCTGATCCTACGGGGGGAAGACTCCGCAAGGCGCGATCTCAGGCGTCAGTGGTCAGGCGGGCAGACGGCGGCACAGGCATAGATAAAACCAGTAGCCTGGCCGTGGTATTTGTTTCATTTATTAAATTGTTCCGTTTCCATGGAGGATTCGGGGCAGCAGAGGATCCGGCATGGCCATCGGGCTAATCGGCAAAAAATGCGGCATGACTCGCGTCTTCACTGAGGCAGGCGAATCTGTGCCCGTCACGGTCATCGAGGCCCTGCCTAATCGCGTCACGCGGGTAAAGACCGCTGAGTCCGACGGCTACTCGGCTCTGCAGGTCACCACAGGCAGCCGGAAGGCCTCGCGCCTGTCCAAGCCCCTGGCCGGCCAGTACGCGGCAGCCTCTGCCGAACCGGGTGAGGGCCTGTGGGAGTTCCGCCTTGGCACAGGCGAAGGCGAAGATGTGACCACGGGTGCTGAACTGACAGTGGAGCGCTTCGAGCCCGGCCAGATTGTTGATGTGGTGGGCACCAGCATTGGTAAGGGCTACGCCGGTGCCGTCAAGCGCCATCATTTCCGGACGCAGGACGCGACCCATGGCAACTCCCTGGCTCACCGGGCACCGGGTTCCATCGGTCAGAACCAGACGCCCGGGCGCGTGTTCAAGGGCAAGAAAATGTCCGGCCACCTTGGCAATGTTCGCCGCACCGCGCAGAACCTCGAAGTCGTAAAAGTGGATCCGGAACGTAACCTGATCCTCGTAAAGGGCGCAGTGCCGGGACACCGCGGCGGTCGCCTCGTAATCCAGCCAGCCATCAAGGCGCGAAGCTGAAGCTGCGGAGTCAGGTGATGAAGATTGAAATTCATGGTGGGAAGAGCAGCCTGGAGGTCGCAGACAGCACCTTTGGCGCAGCCTTCAACGAGGCGCTTGTCCACCAGATCGTGACTGCCCATCGTGCCCAGGCTCGCCGTGGCAGCAAGGCCCAAAAGACGCGTTCCGACGCCCGTGGCGGCGGCACCAAGCCATGGCGCCAGAAGGGTACTGGCCGCGCCCGCGCCGGCACTATCCGCAGCCCGATCTGGGTTGGTGGTGGCCGCGCCTTTGCCGCCCGGCCGCGGGACTACGAGCAGAAGGTCAATCGCAAGATGTACCGCGCCGGCATGCGTTCCATCCTGTCCGAACTACTGCGCCAGGAGCGCCTGGTGGTAGTGGATAGTTTCGAGTGCGAGAACGCCAAAACACGTGAATTTGCCGCCAAGCTCGAATCCCTGGGCATCAGCACTGCGCTGATTGTTGTGGACGAGTACCACACCAAGACCTGCCTGGCCGCGCGCAATGTGCCTGACGTCGATATTCTGGATCTGCGTGAAGTTGATCCCGTCAGCCTGATTCGCTACCCCACTGTCATCGCTACCGCGGCGGCTGTGAAGGGTCTTGAGGAGCGCTTCGCATGAGCGCCATCGCTAATCAGGAACGCTTGATGGGCGTGTTGCTCGGGCCGCATTTGTCGGAGAAGAGCACGCGTGTCGGTGAGATCGCGAATCAGGTTGTATTTCGTGTGCGGACCGACTCGACCAAGCAGGAAGTGCGCCGGGCCGTTGAGCTGCTTTTCGAAGTCCAGGTTGAGAAGGTGCGGATGGTGAACTGTCGCGGCAAGGTGAAGCGCTTTGGCCAGACCACCGGCCGCCGGCAGGACTGGAAAAAAGCCTACGTAACCCTCGCTGAGGGCAACGATATTGATTTCCTGGGCGCGGACTAGGTTAAGAGGTCGATAAGATGGCACTGCAAAAACTCAAGCCCACCTCGCCCGGCCGACGCTTTACGGTAAAGGTTCGCTCGCCCGAGCTGCACAAGGGTGAGCCCCATGCGCCGCTGCTGGAAAAACAATCCAGCACGGGTGGGCGTAACAACCGGGGTCGCATTACGACCCGTCATCGTGGTGGTGGTCATAAACACCACTATCGCATCGTCGATTTCAAGCGTGACAAGGACGGCATCCCCGGCCGCGTCGAGCGGATCGAATACGATCCCAACCGCAGTGCCCACCTGGCCCTGGTTCTTTATGCTGATGGCGAACGTCGTTACATCCTGGCGGCCAAGAAGCTCGCGGCCGGTGATCAGGTGATGTCAGGCCGGGAAGCCCCCATCAAGGTTGGTAATTCACTGCCGTTGCGGAATATCCCCCTCGGTACCCTGGTGCACTGCGTAGAGCTTAAGCCTCGCAAGGGCGCCCAGATGGTCCGTGCCGCGGGTGGCAGCGCCCAGCTGGTTGCCCGCGAGGGCGCCTACGCGACCTTGCGCATGCGCTCCGGTGAGATGCGCAAAGTGCACGTGAACTGTCGCGCCACTGTCGGTGAAGTCGGTCACGGGGAGCACAACCTTCGCAAGCTGGGCAAGGCTGGCGCGTCGCGCTGGCGCGGCCGCAGACCTACGGTCCGCGGTGTTGCCATGAATCCGGTGGATCACCCACATGGTGGTGGCGAAGGTCGCACCTCGGGCGGCCGCCATCCGGTGACGCCCTGGGGCGTGCCGACCAAGGGTTACAAGACCCGTAGTAACAAGCGCACCGACGGCATGATCGTTCGTCGGCGTAATCGTAAGTAAGGGAGGCGAGGGACCACAGTGCCACGTTCCGTTAAGAAAGGGCCATTTGTTGATGCGCATCTCGCAACCAAGGTTGCGGAGGCAGCTCGCACGAACAGCCGTCGGCCAATCAAGACCTGGTCGCGTCGTTCGATGATTTTGCCGGACATGGTGGGTTTGACCATCGCTGTCCATAACGGTCGTGACCATGTGCCCGTGCTGATCTCCGAAAACATGGTGGGTCACAAGCTTGGGGAGTTCGCCGTAACGCGGACCTTCAAGGGCCACTCGGGCGACCGGAAGAGCAAGTAGGGGCCGACGATGCAGGTATCAGCCAAATTGAAGTATGCGCGGATTTCGCCGCAAAAATGCCGACTGGTTGCTGACCAGGTGCGCGGCAAACCTGTAGCGAATGCCCTGCAGATTCTCGGCTTTATGCCCAAGAAGGGCGCCGCCATTGTGAAAAAATTGCTGGAGTCGGCCGTTGCCAACGCCGAGCACAATCACGGTGCGGATGTCGATGAATTGAAAGTGTCAGCAATTTGCGTCGACGAAGCGCCGAGGTTCAAGCGCTATCGGGCGCGGGCCAAAGGCCGCGGCGCGCAGATCATTAAACGAAACAGTCATATCACCGTGCAAGTTGCGGACGAGTAGGAACGGACTATGGGACAGAAAGTAAACCCCATTGGCATCCGTCTCGGTATTACCCGGGATTGGTCGTCGCGCTGGTACGCCGATACCAAGGATTATCCTGGCCTGGTGGCCTCGGATTTCAAAGTGCGTGGCTTCCTTAAGAAAAAGCTGAAGGACGCGTCTGTCAGCCGGATCCAGATTGAGCGCCCCGCTCGCAAGGCCCAGATTACGATTCACACGGCCCGACCCGGCATTGTGATCGGCAAGAAGGGTGAAGACATCGAGCGGCTGCGGGTTCAGGCAGCAGGTTTGCTTGAATTGCCGGTGCATGACGTACGCCTGAACATCGCTGAAGTTCGCAAGCCTGAGCTGGATGCGCAGCTGGTTGCCGAGGGCATTGCCCAGCAGCTGGAGCGCCGGGTGATGTTTCGTCGCGCTATGAAGCGGGCGGTAACCAACACCATGCGTCTGGGCGCGCAGGGCATCAAGGTTAAGGTCGGTGGCCGCCTGAATGGTGCTGAAATTGCCCGCAGCGAGTGGTATCGGGAGGGTCGCGTGCCTTTGCATACCTTCCGTGCAGACATTGATTACGGCTTTGCCGAGGCGAGCACTACCTATGGGGTGATCGGCGTCAAGGTATGGATCTTCAAAGGCGAAGTCTTCGATAACGAAGAATCGGCTTCTGAGGGTGCCGAGAAGGCAGCCAGGTAAGAGAGAGCAGTCATGCTACAGCCCAAACGGACAAAGTTCAGGAAGCAGCATAAAGGCCGCAATCGCGGCCTTGCCCAGCGTGGCAGCACGGTTTCCTTTGGAGAATACGCCCTTAAAGCCACGGGTCGCGGGCGCTTGACGGCCAGGCAAATCGAGGCCGCGCGGCGTGCGATGACCCGCTATGTGAAACGTGGCGGCAAGATCTGGATTCGCGTATTCCCCGACAAGCCCATTACCAAGAAGCCCCTGGAAGTTCGTCAGGGTAAGGGTAAAGGCAATGTTGAGTACTGGGTTGCCCAGATCCAGCCCGGACGCATTCTGTACGAAATGGAAGGTGTTGCTGAGGACGTGGCGCGTGAAGCCTTTCGTCTGGCAGCGGCGAAGTTGCCGATGGCGACAACCTTCGTATCCAGGCAGGTGGTCTGATGAAAGCACAGGAATTTCGTGGCAAGACGGACGACGAACTGGCAGAGCAGCTGGTAGGTCTGCGCCGGGAGCAGTTCAATCTGCGCATGCAGCAGGCAACTGGCCAGCTGGTCCGGTCCGATCAGTACGGCAAGGTGCGCAAGGACATCGCGCGTATCAAGACCGTGCTTACCGAGCGCGCTGAGAAGGCATAGGGCAACAGGTCATGAGTGAAGAGCTAAACAAAACTGACGCCGGTGAAAAGAAGTTGCGCACTGCAACGGGCCGGGTCATCAGCAGCAAGATGGATAAGACCATCTCGGTTGCTATTGAGCGGGTCGTGAAGCATCCCGTATACGGCAAGTACATCAAACGTACCAGCAAGGTGATGGCTCACGATGAAGCCAATGCCTGTGCCGAGGGTGACAAGGTCAGCATCACGGAGTGCCGGCCCCTGTCGAAGAACAAGTCATGGCGCCTCGTAGAAGTGCTGGAGCGTGCAGATTCTCGCTGACAGGCGGGATGATTGACGGAAAACGAACATGATCCAGATGCAGACAACACTCTCGGCAGCCGACAACAGCGGAGCTCGGCGCTTGATGTGCATCAAGGTGCTTGGTGGCTCCAAGCGTCGGTATGCGGGCGTTGGCGACATTATTAAAGTGAGCGTCAAGGATGCGATCCCGCGTGGCCGAGTGAAGAAAGGCGAGATTTACAACGCGGTTGTGGTTCGTACCCGCAAGGGCGTGCGCCGGTCTGACGGCTCGCTGATTCGATTCGACGGGAATGCCGCCGTGCTGCTCAATGCCCGTCTGGAGCCGATCGGTACGCGTATTTTCGGCCCCGTGACCCGCGAGCTGCGGACCGGGAAGTTCATGAAAATTATCTCCCTTGCGCCGGAAGTGCTCTAGGCACCGGGAAGCAGGAAGGCAATAGCAATGCAGAGACTACGTAAAGGCGACGATGTGATCGTAATCTCCGGCCGCGATAAGGGCCGGCAGGGGTCCGTGCTGAACGTGCACGACGACGGCCAGGTGCTGGTCGAAGGCATCAATGTCGTCAAGAAACATCAGAAGCCCAACCCGAATGCCGGGGTTCCCGGTGGCATTATCGAGAAGGAAATGCCGCTGGATGCCTCAAATGTGATGCTGGTTAACCCGGCTACAGGCAAGGGCGATCGGGTTGGTTTCAAAACTCTGGAGGACGGCCGCAAGGTGCGCTTCTTCAAGTCTAATAAAGAGGTGGTCGACGTCTGACGCGAGTCGGACGGGAGCTAAAAAATGGCCAGGTTGCAGGAATACTACGCAGAAACGGTGGTCCCCAAGCTCGTCGAGCAACTGGGGATCAAGAATGCTATGGAAGTTCCCCGGATCAAGAAGATCACGCTGAACATGGGCGTTGGGGAAGCTGTGGCAGATCGAAAAATTGTTGAAAAGGCGGTTTCCGACATGCAGCGCATCGCCGGCCAGAAGCCGCTGACCTGTAAGTCTCGTAAATCGGTCGCCTCCTTCAAGCTTCGTGATGGCATGGCTATCGGTTGCAAGGTCACTTTGCGGCGCGAGCGCATGTACGAATTTCTCGATCGCCTGATTGCCATCGCAATTCCCCGGGTACGTGACTTCCGCGGTCTGAATCCCAAGTCATTTGATGGCCGCGGCAACTACAGCCTGGGCGTGCAGGAACAAATTATTTTCCCGGAGATCGATTACGACAGCATCGACTCCATTCGCGGCATGGATATCACCATTACGACGTCCGCCGCGAACGACGAGCAAGGCCGGGCTTTGCTTGATGCTTTTAACTTTCCGTTCAAGAAATAGAGACGGGTCAAAGACGAATGGCAAAAAAATCCATGATTGCGCGTGAGCGTAAACGCGAACGGACGGTGCAGCGCTTTGCTGCCAAGCGCGCCGAAATCAAGCGTGTTATCGCTAGTTCCCAGAGCACTGACGAAGAGCGTCAGGCGGCACTGCTTGCGTTGCAGAAATTGCCGCGCAACGCGAGTCCGTCACGGATACGAAACCGGTGCTCCATAACGGGGCGCCCCAACGGCTACTACCGTAAGTTCGGTCTCGGTCGTAACAAACTCCGTGAGGAGACCATGCACGGCAACATCCCTGGCCTTTCCAAGGCCAGCTGGTAAACCGGCAGGTATAGAGGTACAGACATGAGCATGTCAGATCCCATCGCCGATATGTTGACGCGAATTCGTAACGGCCAGACTGTCGGTCATGAGTCCGTGCGGATGCCGTCTTCGCGCGTGAAAGAGGCCATTGCGAAAGTATTGGTCGAGGAAGGTTACGTCGATCGTTTCGAGGTCGCCGACCTGCCGGGCAATAAGCGTGAGCTGACCGTCTGGCTGCGCTACTTCGAGGGGCGCCCGGTGATTGAAGTATTGCGCCGCATCAGCCGTCCGGGCCTGCGGATATTCAAGAACAAGGATGAGCTTCCCAATGTCCTGGGTGGTTTGGGTGTGGCAATCGTCTCTACTTCCGAGGGAGTGATGACGGAGCGCGCTGCGCGGACCAAAGGCGTTGGCGGCGAAGTTATTTGCGTGGTGTCCTAGTCGGGCACCAGGCGGGAAAGCGGTAACAGGAACATGTCCAGAGTTGCAAGCAAGCCAGTGACGGTGCCCAAGGGCGTGGACGTCAAGCCCAGTGGGAATACTCTGCTGGTCAAGGGTCCCAAGGGCGAGTTGAGCATGCCTCTGAATCAGGAGGTCGAGATCAGTATTGAAGACGGTGCAGCCAGTGTTGCTTCACGGTCGGGTTCGCGATTCGCTCATGCCATGTCCGGCACGACGCGGGCGCTGCTGTTCAATATGGTCACCGGTGTCACTGATGGATTTGAGCGGAAGCTTGAGCTGCGAGGCGTTGGTTATCGCGCGCAGTCCAAGGGCAAGACCCTCAACCTGACTCTGGGTTTTTCCCACCCGGTTGATTACCCGGTTCCGGAGGGCATCACCATTGAGACGCCCAGCCAGACCGAGATTATCGTCAAGGGAATCGACAAGCAGAAAGTCGGGCAGGTCGCGGCAGAGATCCGCGGGTACCGTCCCCCCGAGCCTTATAAGGGCAAGGGCGTGCGCTACGCCGATGAGCGCGTGGTGATGAAGGAAGCGAAGAAGAAGTAGCCGTTGCGCTGCTAGCAGGGTTTACAAAAGATGAACGCGAAGGACAAAAGATTACGGCGGGCAAAAAAGGCCCGGTCCCGTATCCGCACGCAGGGGCTTCCCCGACTGACGGTGCATCGTACGCCTAGGCATATGTATGCACAGGTTATTGCACCGGACGGCGCGACAGTGATGGCCGTTGCCTCGACGGTGCAGAAGGATCTGCGCGAAGGGTCGACTGGCAATATTGCTGCAGCGACTCGGGTTGGTCAGGCAATTGCTGAAAAAGCAAAGGCTGCCGGGGTAACCCGGGTGGCCTTCGATCGTTCTGGTTTTCGCTATCACGGCCGCGTTCAGGCGGTGGCCGATGCGGCTCGCGAAGGTGGCCTGGAGTTTTAGGCGGAGTATTGATGCATGGCAAGGGTTGAACACAACCAGAACGCCGATGACCTGTTGGAAAAGCTGGTTACGGTTAATCGAGTGGCGAAAGTGGTGAAGGGCGGCCGTCAGTTCGGCTTCACTGCGCTGACAGTCGTCGGTGACGGCGCTGGCCGCGTTGGCTTCGGTTATGGCAAGGCGCGTGAAGTGCCTATCGCCATTCAGAAAGCCATGCAGGTTGCTCGCAAAAACCTGCGTGAGGTTTCTCTGCGTGACGACACCTTGCACTACGCAATGACTGGTCGTCACGGCGCTACCAAGGTTTACATTCAACCGGCCTCGGAAGGTACCGGCATTATTGCAGGTGGCGCCATGCGCGCCGTCTTTGAATGTGCAGGCGTTCGTAACGTGCTGGCCAAGAGCTATGGGTCCCGTAACCCCATCAATGTGGTGCGGGCCACGATTGCTGCGTTGTATGAGGCTCAGTCGCCCCAACGCATTGCGGCTCGTCGCGGCAAGTCCGTTGCCGAGATCAGCGGGTAAGTAAAGATGGCAGAACCGGCAAAATTGAAGGTGACCCTGGTTCGTAGCAAGCACGGCCGTTTGAAAGCGCATCGTGCCTGCGTCGCGGGTCTGGGTTTGCGTCGCATGCACCAGACCGTCGAAGTGGTGAATACACCAGAGAACCGCGGGATGATTAACAAAGTCTCCTACCTGCTCCGTGTGGAGGATGCTTAGGTGAAACTCAATACTCTGAAACCGGGCAGCCGGAAGAAGCCCAAGCGCCTGGGCCGCGGCCATTCGGCGGGGCAGGGCAAGACATGCGGTCGTGGCCAGAAGGGCCAGCATTCGCGTTCCGGCGGCTTCCATAAAGTGGGTTTCGAGGGCGGCCAGATGCCGATCCAGCGGCGCCTGCCCAAGGTGGGCTTCACCTCGCGAATGGCTGACGAGAACGCTGAACTACGCCTGCATGAGCTGGCGCTGGCCGGGGTTGAGATCGTTGATATGGATGCCCTGAAAGTGGCGGGCCTGGTGCCCATGCAGACCAAGCGGGTCAAAGTGATCGACTCAGGCAAGCTCGAGCAGGCAGTGCAGATCAAAGGCCTGGCGGTGACGCCCGGCGCCCGGAAAGCCATTGAGGCTGCCGGCGGCAGTATCGAGGATTAATTAGTTCCGATGGGAACGGTAAACAGGCATGGCTAAGTCCAACATAGTCAATCCGGCTGCAGCCCTCGGAGAAGCCTCGCGCTTCTCTGATCTGCGTCAGCGCCTGTTTTTCCTGATCGGCGCCCTGATTGTTTATCGTATTGGCACATTTATCCCGGTGCCCGGCATCGACCCCGTCCAGCTCGAACAGTTCTTTGCCGAGCAGGAAGGGACAATCCTGAGCATGTTCAACATGTTCTCCGGCGGTGCGCTGGAGCGGCTGAGCATCTTTGCCTTGGGCATCATGCCGTACATCTCGGCTTCCATCATTATGCAGATGGCCAGTGTGGTGGTGCCGAAGCTGGCCGAGATCAAGAAAGAAGGCGAAGCGGGTCGGCGCAAGATTACTGCCTACACGCGTTACGGTACGGTCGTCCTGGCGGCTTTCCAGTCCATGGGCGCCTCAGTCGCTCTGCAGAATCAGGGCGTGGTAATCAACCCGGGCTTTAACTTTGTGTTCACTGCCATGGTGACGCTGATTACCGGGACCGTATTCCTGATGTGGCTGGGTGAGCAGATTACCGAGCGGGGCATCGGTAACGGCATTTCCATGATTATTCTGGCCAGCATTATTTCCGGCTTGCCGTCCGCCATTGGCGGCACCTTGCAGCTGGTCGAAACGGGCGAAATTTCAGCCGCGCTGGCCCTGGTGCTGATCGGTCTGATCGTCGCCGTGACCTACGGGGTGGTGTTTATCGAGCGAGCGCAGCGCCGGATTACGGTGCACTATGCGAAACGCCAGCAGGGTCGCCGCATGTATGCCGGCCAGCAGAGTCACTTGCCGTTCAAGCTCAACATGGCCGGTGTCATTCCGCCGATTTTTGCGTCCAGCATCATCCTGTTCCCCGCCACGATTGCGGGTTGGTTCGGCACCATGGAAGGCGCTGGCTGGCTGCAGACTCTGGCTGCCCGACTGCAGCCCGGCGAGCCGGTCTACATCCTTTTTTACGCGTCCATGATCGTGTTCTTCTGCTTCTTTTACACGGCCCTGGTCTTTAATTCCCGCGACACAGCTGACAATCTGAAGCGCTCCGGCGCCTTCATTCCCGGTATCCGTCCGGGTGCCCAGACGGCCGAGTACATCGACAAGGTGCTGACGCGTCTGACCTTCTGGGGTGCCATGTACATCACGGCCGTGTGTTTGCTGCCGGAATTCATGATTCTTTGGCTGCGTGTGCCTTTCTACTTCGGTGGCACGTCGCTTCTCATCATCGTCGTCGTAACCATGGACTTCATGTCCCAGTTACAGGCGCACATGATGTCGCATCAGTATGACGGCCTGTTGAAGAAGGCCAATCTAAAAGGATACGGGAGAGCCGGGCAGGTCCGCTGAGGATTCGCGGTTCACCAGGAGAAAGACTATGAAGGTCAGGGCATCAGTTAAGCGCATTTGCAGAAACTGCAAGATCATTCGGCGTAAGCGTGTGATTCGCGTTATTTGCACGGACCCCCGCCACAAGCAGCGTCAAGGCTAGGGCGGAACTTAAACGGAGTACGGTTAGATGGCGCGTATTGCTGGAATAAATATCCCGCTGCAGAAGCATATTGTTATTGCCCTGACGAGTGTCTATGGCATCGGCAATACGTCTGCGCGGCTGATCTGCACAGAAGCGGGCGTTGCCCCGGACACTAAGGTCAAGGACCTGAGTGAGCCTGATGTGGAGAAGCTGCGTAACGTCGTGGCCCGGTTCACCGTTGAAGGTGATCTGCGCCGTGAGATTTCCATGAATATCAAGCGGTTGATGGACCTCGGTTGTTACCGTGGAATCCGCCATCGCCGCGGTTTACCGATGCGCGGGCAACGCACGCGCACCAACGCCCGGACCCGTAAGGGCCCACGGCGACCCATTCGCCGTTAGGCCTGGTGACTAGATATGGCGCAAGCTAAGACTCGCAAGAAGATTAAAAAGCAGATCCCCGAAGGGATTGCTCATATTCATGCTTCTTTTAACAACACGATTATCACGATCACTGATCGGCAGGGTAATGCTGTGTCCTGGGCGACAGCCGGCGGCTGTGGTTTCCGGGGTTCGCGCAAGAGCACACCCTTTGCCGCACAGATCGCTGCTGAGAAAGCCGGGCGCGCAGCGCAGGAAGCCGGTATGAAAAATCTCGAAGTCCGCGTGCGCGGGCCGGGACCGGGGCGGGAATCGGCGGTGCGGTCGCTGAATGCCTGTGGGTTCCGCATTACCAATATCGAAGACGTTACACCCATTCCGCACAATGGCTGCCGCCCGCCCAAAAAGCGTCGGGTTTGAGGAAAACAGATGGCCAGGTATCTCGGACCAAAATGTAAGCTCTCGCGCCGCGAGGGTACTGACCTGTTCCTGAAAAGTGGTGTCAAGCCACTGGACGCCAAGTGCAAACTTGACGTACCACCCGGACAGACCCAGGGAGGACGGCGTCCTCGCCTGTCCGACTACGGTTTGCAGCTGCGCGAGAAGCAGAAGCTGCGGCGTATGTATGGAGTGCTGGAGCGTCAGTTCCGCAACTACTACAAAGCCGCGGCAGGCCAGAAGGGCTCCACCGGACAGAATCTTCTGCGCTTGCTGGAAGGCCGGCTGGATAACACGGTCTATCGTATGGGCTTCGCATCCACGCGTGCCGAAGCACGGCAGCTGGTCTCCCATAAATCCATCACTGTGAACGACATCGTAGTGAATATCCCGTCTTACCAGGTGTCGGCGGGTGACAAGATTGAGGTACGTGAGAAGGCCAGGAGCCAGCTGCGTATCAAGAATGCCATGAGCATTGCGGCCCAGGTGGGCCTGCCCGACTGGGTCGACGTTGATGAGCAGAGTATGGCTGGCGTGCTCAAGGCACTGCCTGAGCGCGAAGATATTCTGCCCGATATCAACGAAAACCTTGTCGTTGAGCTCTACTCCAAGTAACCAGAAAAGGGACTCCCAAAATGCAGGAATCAGCTGTTGAGTTCTTGAAGCCGCGTAGTGTGAGCGTCAAGCCTGATAGTGCAACGCGCGCCCGCGTTGTGATCGAGCCTTTCGAGCGTGGCTTTGGCCACACCCTGGGTAATGCTCTGCGCAGGGTCTTGCTGTCCAGCATGCCCGGTGCGGCTATTGTCGAAGCCGAAATCGAGGGTGTGCTCCATGAATACACCAGCATCGAGGGTGTGCAGGAAGACGTGGTCGAGATTCTGCTGAATCTCAAAGACGTTGCCATCCGCATGCATGCCCGGGATCGCGCTCAACTCTCCCTGTCCAAGAAGGGGCCTGGCCCCGTCACGGCCGGTGATATTGCTCGTGATCATGACGTCGAGGTGGTTAACCCCGAGCTTGTGATCGCCAATTTGACCAGCGCGGGCGAGTTGAAGATGGTGCTGACGGTTGAGCGGGGTCGGGGATATCGGCCCGCGACCCAGCCGCAGGAAGCTGATGAGCAGGACACCACGATTGGCAGGCTGCGTCTGGATGCTTCCTTCAGCCCGATTCGTCGGGTCACCTACACGGTGGAAGCGGCTCGCGTTGAGCAGCGCACTGATCTGGACAAGCTGATCCTGGATGTGGAAACCAACGGCACCATTGATTCGGAAGAAGCCATTCGTCGTGCCGGTAGCATCCTGAAAGACCAGCTCAGCGTCTTCATGGATCTGCAGGGTGAAGCCCAGCAAGGTGCTGCCGCTGGCGAGACTCAGGTTGATCCGCTGTTGCTGCGGCCGGTGGACGAACTGGAACTTACGGTTCGCTCGGCTAATTGCCTCAAGGCAGAAAACATCAACTACATCGGTGATCTGATTCAGCGTACCGAGGTGGAGTTGCTGCGGACGCCGAACCTGGGCAAGAAATCACTGACGGAAATCAAGGAAGTCCTGGAAAGTCATGGTCTGGCCCTCGGCATGCGCGTCGAGAATTGGCCACCGCCGGGGCTGATCCAGGGCGGCGATCAGGCCGCCTGAATCCAATGAACCGCGGTCACCGTGTCCGAATGGGCAGGGTGGTCGCCAGGAAATAGACAGATGCGTCACCAGAAAGCAGGCCGGACACTGGGCCGGAATAGCAGCCACCGCAAGGCCATGTACAAGAACATGGCAGTGTCGCTGATTCAGCATGAAACCATCCGGACAACCTTGCCCAAGGCCAAGGAACTGCGGCGTGTGGTTGAGCCGCTGATCACCATGGCGAAGCTCGACGGTGTCGCCCGTCGTCGGCTGGCATTCAGCCGCCTGCGTGACAAGGCTTCAGTGGGCAAGCTGTTCAATGAGCTGGGCCCGCGTTTCAAGGATCGCCCTGGTGGCTACCTGCGGATTCTGAAAATCGGCTATCGGCCGGGCGACTCCGCCCCCATGGCCATCGTTCAGTTGATGGATCAGCCAGAAGCGCCTGCCGAGCAGGACTAGCTGCCCGCTCCGCGTATGAGTTTTTAGGAGGCTCCGGATTCCCGGAGCTTTTCCACCATCCTGCTGACATGCTCAGGCGACTCTGTGCGCCGGGCCATGAGGGCATAGACAGCCGGGATCAGGAACAGGGTAAGGAAGACTGACACCGTCACTCCAAAGAACACCACGGCACCGATAGTCCGTCGGGATTCAGCGCCGGCGCCGGCAGCTAACATGAGGGGAATGGCGCCACCCGCCGTACACAGGCTGGTCATGATGACGGGCCGCAGGCGCACGGCTGCCGCTTCCAGGATCGCTTCGCTAAAGGCGATGCCCCGATCCCTGAGTTGATTGGCAAACTCCACAATCAGGATGCCGTTCTTGGCGGCCAGACCAATCAGCATGATGGCGCCAATCTGGCTATAGACGTTAATGCTGGAGTCAAACAAGTGCAGGCCAAGGAGTCCACCGAACAGAGCCATGGGCACTGTCAGCATGATGATGAAAGGATGTCGGAAGCTTTCAAACTGGGCAGCCAGAACGAGAAATGAAAGCAAGAGTGCCAGGGCGAAGGTGAAATAGATGGAGCTCCCCGACTGACGAAACTCCCGCGACTCGCCGTCGTAATTAATCCGCGCCCCCTCAGGCACTTCTTCACGAATGATTTTTTCCATGTAATCCAGGGCTTCCCCGAGGGAATAACCCGGCGCCAGGGATCCCGTCATGCTGATG
The DNA here is from genome assembly GCA_937921935.1 of uncultured Gammaproteobacteria bacterium. GTDB lineage: Bacteria > Pseudomonadota > Gammaproteobacteria > Steroidobacterales > J054. The sequence continues at coordinate 14,572 of CAKZWQ010000016.1, forward strand.
GAGCGCAGCCGATCGAAACGCTTGAGTTCCAGGGGGCCGGCCGTTTCCGTCAGTTGTACCAGGCTGGCCAGGGGTATCAGGCCGCCACTTTCCGAGCGCACGTAAATATTCTGGAGGTCAGAGGGCGTGGCGCGATCTTCAGGTTTCGCCTGGAGCAGCACGTTGTACTCCTCACCCCCGCTCTCGAATGTTGTGACCACGCGTGACCCCAGCATGGATTCCAGGGTGCGGCCAACGGTCGATAGAGAGACGCCGAGATCGGCTGCTCGATTCCGGTCTACCTCTACCTGAATTTTTGGTTTGCGTTCGAAATAGTCGGAGCGCAGCCCCATGATGTTCGGGTTCTCCCGGGCGCGCTCGATTACCTTGTTTGTCCAGCCGGCTATTTCCTCATAGTCCGTGCCGCCCAGGACCAGGGTCAGGGGCTGGCCGGAACCACGAATATTGAGGCTGGGCGGGAGCATGACCATACCAATGATCCCCGGAATGCCGGCCACCCTCTGATTGAGTTCCGCCGCCAGTTCCTGGGCGCGACGATCCCGTTCGCCCCAGGGCATCAGAGGGATATAAGAGAAGCTCGTGTTGACGTCGCCACCACCGCTGCCCATACCAGAGCGTACCAGCACCCGCTTGGCGTAGCCCTCATCGACCAGGGGCATGGCCAGGCGTTCAAGTTCGGTCACTTGGCGGTCCATATAGTCCGGTGAGGCGCCCTCCGGGCCGCGCATCCAGACAAACATCATGCCCCGGTCCTCGACCGGCGCGTATTCCGAGGGCAGGGTGCTAAACAGGCCATAACTGCCGCCACCCAGGCCAACAATGACTGCCAGTGCCACCCAGGGGTAGTGAATCAGCCTGGTTAGCAGACGTCGGTAAGTGGCGGTGATTTTTACGAACGCGCGGTCAACAGACGCCGCGCCGGCCCGCCGGCGTGGGCCTGATTGGGCGAACAGCTTTGAGGCCAGCATAGGCACCAGGGTCAGCGCGATGAGGCTGGAGAAGCCCACGGCCGCCGCCAGAGATATGCCAAATTCGCCGAACAGGCGACCCAGCTTGCCCGGCATGAAGGAGATGGGCACGAAGACGGCTACCAGGACCACGGTGGTCGCAATGACCGCAAAGCCGATTTCGCGACTGCCGTCGATGGCGGCCAGCAGCGGTGGTTGTTTCTGTTCCATACGCCGGACAATGTTTTCCAGCACCACGATGGCATCGTCCACCACCAGCCCGATGGCCAGAACCAGCCCAAGCAAGGTCAGGGTATTCACGGAATATCCCATGGTCGCCATGACGATGAAGGCGGAAATGATGGCCACGGGTATGGTGACGGCCGGGATCAGGGTGGCCCGCAGGGAGCCGATAAAAGCGTAAATAACCGCCAGGACCATGAAAAGGGCCATCGACAAGGCTTTGAGAACTTCTTTCATGGACTCACGAATGAAGACCGAAAAGTCCACATTGACGTCCATATTTATGTCGGCGGGGATGGTGTCAGCCAGCCGTTCCAGCTCGGCCAGCACGGCCTGATTGACGGCCAGCACATTAGCCTGGGCTTGGGGTACGACGCCCAGGCTCAGGCCCGGGCGGCCATTGGACCGGGCGATACGGCGGGTACTTTCCGGCTCCAGCCGCACGTCGGCTACGTCACCCAGGCGAACGACAAAGGCTTCGTTGCGCTTAAGAATAAGGTTCTGAAAGTCTTCCGGCGTATGCAGTCCCGTCTCGGTGCGCAGGGTAAATTCCCGGTCCGTCGATTCAATGCGCCCCGCCGGCACTTCGACGTTTTCTGCCCGCAGCCGGTCTTCCACATCCGCAACCGTCAGTTCCCTGGCGGCCAGGGCTTCCCGGTCGAGCCAGATCCGCATGGCTGGTGTGCGCAAACCGCTGAGCCGCACAACCGCAACGCCGTCAATCACTGACAAGCGATCCACGAGATTCCGGTCTGCATAGTCGGTGATATCCATCAGGGAGCGTGTTTCACTGGACACATCTACGTACATGGTGGCGTCCATGCCCGTATCCTGCTTGGTAATTCTCGGCGCATCGGACTCGTCAGGCAGCATGCCGGTGATGCGTGAAATGCGCTCACGCACGTCGTTGGCTGCATCATCAGCCGCACGATTCAGGCCAAACTCCACCACGATGGAAGACAACTCGTCCTTACTGCTTGAGGTCAGTTTCTGCACACCTGAAATGCCGGCAATCTCGTTCTCGATCACCTGGGTAATGCGACGTTCGACCACTTCCGCGGATGCACCCCGATAGTCGGTTTGTACTGAGATGACCGGGGGATCAACGCTCGGGTACTCGCGAACGGCCAGGCGGTTCAGGGCCAGCAGCCCGAGGATAACCAGCACCAGGCTAATCACCGCGGCGAAAACCGGTCGGCGAACAGAGATCTCGGAAAGCAGCATGACTTAGCTCCCCTGGTTCACCTGGACGGGGGCTCCGTTACGAACCTTCTGAGTGCCCTCCGTGATGATCACTGCGCCCGGCAGCAGTCCGGTCCGGACTTCGGCCAGGCCCGGCGCCCGGGCACCCAGGCGCACCTCTTTCTCCACGGCCGTGCCGTCTTCTACGGTGAACAGATACTGGCGTCCCTGCCTGGGGGCCAGCGCCTGCTCAGGCACCAGCAGGACGCCTTCGCGTTCCCGCTGCAGCTCAACCGTCAGGAACATGCCCGGCTTGATCAGGCTTGCATCATTGGGGACGCGCGCGATGATGGTGACACTGCGAGTTGCCTGGTCCACTCTCGGGTCGACGACGGCCACTTCGCCCGTGAAGGTGGTCGCCGGGTAGACTTCGCTGCGGGCCACAATGCGCGTGCCTGCATCGACCGTTGCCAGAAAGGTTTCCGGCACCGTGAATTCCAGCTTGATGGTTGCGGTGTCATCCAGGGTGGAAATGATGGTTTCCGGTCCCACAAGATCGCCCAGGCTGATTCGCCGCAGACCCACCGTGCCTGCAAATGGCGCCCGGATAAAAGCATTGTCCAGGCGCGCCTTGGCGGCGCGGAGTTCTGCTTCTGCGATGAGCACCTCTGATTCAAGCTCTTCGAGCTCCAGCTCGGAGATGACCTTGGTGGCGCCCAGTCCCCGACGACGTTCGAACTGGCTGCGGGCTTTCTGCAGGGAGGCCGCGGCCATGGCCCGCTCGGCCTCCAGTTCGGCGTGATCCAGTTCCACCAGCAGTTGTCCGACCTTGACCTCTTCGCCTTCCTCGAAACCGATGCGGGTAACCACGCTGGCAATACGCGAAGTGACTTCAATGGACTCATTGGCCCGGGCCGTTCCCAGGCCGGTAAAGCGCTCCACGAAGGTGCTGGGCTCCACGCGGGTGACCATCACCGCGACAGGTCGGCCCCCGCCCCGGCCACCCATGCCGGGTCCGCCCGGCCCCTTGGCCCCCGTTTCCGGTGCCTCGCAGCCGCAAAGCAGCAATACGGCGACCGAGGCCATCAGGGTCCGGGCCCGGCTGAGATTAAACTTAATCAAGAAATTCCTTCCGCAAGGCGGGGAGCCGGTTAATCTAGCAAAAGGCTGCCACGTTGACCTGTGCAATTGTCACGATGACCGGGCTGAGGAGCGCTCAGATGAAGGATCGCATTCACCACATCAATTTCATTGTCCGGGATCTGGACGCGGCGGTGCCCGCCTGGGAGCGGGTTCTGGGCATGCCGGTGACGACACGGGACCAGCTTCAAGTCCGCGGCGTCAACATCGCCCGCTTTCATCTTGGCCATGCCTGGCTGGCCCTGGTGCAGCCCGTGCGAGAGGGGACGGTGCCCGCTCGCTACCTGGCTGAGCATGGCGAGGGCTTTTTTCTCCTGGCCATCGGCGTGGATGACCTGGCTGCGGAGGTCGAGCGCCTGGGCGATGGTGCTTTTGTCGGCCCTGCGCGTGCCGGTGCCGATGACTGGCAGGTCCGTGATCTGGACCCCGCGCAGCTTTTCGGCGCGCAGCTGCAACTGGCGGCGGACGGCCAATCCGACTAGTGCGGCACAGTGGCGAAGGCGTCGCGCGTCAGGTTCTCGGCGCCGTCGGCGGTAACCAGCAAATTGTCCTCAATACGGATGCCGCCCAGGGGCAGCAGGGCCTCGACCCGGTCCCAGTTAACCTCGGCGCCCGCCGGGTCTGCACGCAATTCCTGCAGCAGTGACTCAATAAAATACAGCCCGGGTTCGATGGTCAGGCTAAAGCCCGCTTCCAGTGTCCGGAGCAGGCGCAGATGCGGATACCTGGTCGGCGCTGGAAGGTCGCTGCCGTCAGGATCGGCTTGTCGCCCGCCCACGTCATGCACCTGCAGTCCCAGCAGATGCCCCAGTCCATGGGGGAAAAAAAACCGGCTCAGGCCGCGCTCCAGGGCGGACTCGGCTGTGCCTTCAACGAGCTTGTGGGCAACCAGCAGCGCGGCAATTTCACCATGGGCGGCGTGGTGCAATTCGGCGAAGGGCACGCCGGGACGAACCCGGGCGCACAGTTGTTGCTGGCTCTGGTCAAGATCATCACGCAGTTCGGCGAATGCGGGGTGCTCCTCTCGCACGTGGGTGCGGGTGATATCGGATGCGTAGCCCTGGCAGCCGCAGCCGGCGTCGATCAACAGACTGCCTGCCGATGGGCTGGTTTGCCGGTAGTGCTGGTAATGCAGGGTGGCGGCATGTCGGCCGGCGCCGATGATGGGCGGGTAGGGCATGTCAGCTGCCGCCTGACCGCTGGCCTGCTGAAAGGCGAGCAGAATTTCAAACTCACTGGCGCCTTCGGCGTGCGCCAGAGCGGCAGCCCGATGGCCTTTGACAGCTTGGGTGGTCGCTTCGCGCTGACAGCTCACTTCATAGTCGGTTTTCCAGGCCCGTTGATAATTCAGGTGCTCAATCAGAGCCCGGGGATTGCGGTGTTCCGCCGGCGCCAGGTCCTGCAGATGTGGCTCGGGTGCCAGCACAGCCAGTCGCTGCGGCAGGGTGCCCAGGGCAGCGGGTACCGCCTTGCTCTGCGCCACGATGCGCAGTTCGATTCCATCCGCCCACGGCGCGCCCGGTGCTGCGGGCGGTTCCTCCCAGTACGTCGCGGGCCGGACCACGACCGCCAGGGGCTGTCGGCCGGGCTGGTAGAGCAGGCAGGCGTCGGGGTGGGCTGTCAGCGGCAGCCACTGCAACAGCTGGGGATTGGCCCGGAAGGGCGCCTGTTGATCGTCCATGAACTGCAGGCGGGCAATACCTGCGCCGATTAAGACTGCGTCATACCCGGTTGCCGCCAGGGCTGCGTCGTAGCGCTCCTGCACGGTGGCCAGGTGGGCCGGGTAGTGATTGATCAGTGACGCTTGAGTCATAGCGGCATCTTAGCGTCTTTGTCGGCGGTACCACCGGCCCCGGGCATGCGGCATCATTAGCCATTGTTCAGCGACAATAGCCCGGCAGAGACAGCATGACGAAACAAACGGTCCTCACCGGCATTACTACTACGGGTACGCCGCACCTGGGGAACTACGCCGGCGCCATCCGGCCGGCTATCCAGGCCAGTCGTCGCGACGATGCCCATTCTTTTTATTTCCTCGCTGATTATCACGCGCTGGTGAAAAATCAGGATCCGGCGGCGGTGCACCAGTCGACCCTGGAGATTGCCGCCACCTGGCTGGCCATGGGCCTGGATCCTGAGCGCGTGGTTTTTTATCGGCAGTCCGATGTCCCCGAGATCCCGGAGCTGACCTGGATCCTGAATTCCGTGACCGCCAAGGGGCTGATGAATCGGGCCCATGCCTATAAGGCGGCCGTGCAGGCCAACGAAGAGGGGGGTAATAAGGACCCGGACAAAGGCGTCACCATGGCTTTATTTTCCTATCCCGTGCTGATGGCCGCCGACATTCTGATTTTTAATGCCCACAAAGTGCCCGTGGGTCGCGATCAGAAACAGCACGTGGAAATGGCCCGCGACATCGCCCAGCGTTTTAACCATGTGTACCGGGAAATATTCGTGTTGCCCGATGCGGTGATCGATGACAACACGGCGGTGCTGTCGGGGCTGGACGGCCGCAAAATGAGCAAGAGCTACAACAACACCATTCCGTTGTTCGCGCCGGCCAAGCGCTTGCGCAAGCTCATCATGAAAATAAAAACCAATTCCCTGGAGCCGGGTGAGCCCAAAGACCCCGCTGACTCCACTTTGTTTGATATTTATCGTGCCTTTGCCACGCCGCAAGAAACGGCCAGCCTGCGCGAGCAGTATGCAGCCGGCATAGGCTGGGGCGACGCCAAGCAGGCCTTATTCGAGTATCTGGATGCTTTATTGCAGGAGCCGCGCGAGGAGTACGAACGCCTGATAGCTCGACCGGCTTATCTGGAAGAGATGTTACAGGCGGGTGCAGACAAGGCCCGTGACATCGCGCGACCGATGATCGCTGATGTTCGCGATGCTGTGGGAATCAGGCCCCTGGGTTGATCAGCCGGCTACCGGTTTGACGTTGGCGTTCAGGCGGAACAGGTTAGCCGGGTCGTAACGAGACTTGAGTTGGGCCAGGCGAGCGTAATTGCCGCGGTAATTGGCCTGCACCCGGGGTTCATCCTCCGGCGAAATGCTGTTCACATAGAAGCCCTGGGTGTGAGGTTCCAGCGCCCGCCAGTAGCGCCTGACCTCGGCGATATTGCTGGCATCCGCAGCAGGCTCTTCCCAGCCGGCCATCACCAGCAGGGAGTAGGCGGCATCGCGATGGGAAAAAGCAGTGGCGTCCAGGGGGACGCGGCCTACGGCACCGCCGAGTTGCTGAAAGGTAACTACCAGGGTCATGCCGGGCGTCAGTCTGTACTGCTCCAGCAAAGAGTTCATCAGGCCACTATCGATATCCGGCATGAAGCCCGACTTCATGTAATACCGGCCGCCGTGAGGGGTACTGCTGTCGATGCGTCGCTGCAGCTTCAGGTACTCCATCCGCCGGATACGGCTGACCAGGGGTTTGCCGAAGCTTTGCAGCTGGGCGATCAGTTTTTCACCCCGGGCTTCATCGCCGATATAGCAGGCTTCCACGGAGACCAGGGCGCGCTGACCCCGGGGGGCAACAATCGTCCAGTCGGTGTTGAGCTCATCGGGTGCGCCGGTGCAAAAATCCGCATAGTTGCGCAGCACCTCGGCGGCCTGTTCAAAGGGAAAGCTGACGGTTCCCCCGAGGATCATCGGGTCCATGGCATGCAGCTGATAGTCAAAGGAGCCCACCACACCGAAGTTACCGCCCCCGCCGCGCAGGCCCCAGAGCAGATCCGGGTTCTCTTCTTCACCGGCCTGTATCAGGTCGCCGGTAGCTGTCACGAGCCGGGCGCGAGTCAGATTGTCGCAGGTCAGCCCGAACTTGCGGCAGGTGCGACCGAAGCCCCCGCCCAGGGTCAGTCCGGCTGCGCCGGTGTGGGACACGGTCCCGGCGGTGGTCACCAGGCCAACAGCCTGGGTGGCGGCATCCAGTTCTCCGAGCAGGATTCCGGGCCCGGCAGTCGCCGTTCGACTGGCGGTATCCACCGCAACGCCGCGCATGAGAGACAGGTCAATCATCAGGCCGGCATCGCAAACCGCCTTGCCTGAAATACTGTGGCCCCCGCCGCGCACCGCGACCAGCAGTTCATGACTGGACGCGAACTGCACGGCAGTCTGAATGTCCGCGATATTGGTGCAACGTGCGATGAGGGCCGGACGGCGATCAATCATGCCGTTCCACACTCGTCTGACCTCACCGTAGGCGGCATCCTGCGCTGTCAGTAACGGACCGCTAAGGGCGCTCGCCAGTTCCCGGACTTCCGCCGCCTGCAAACTGAATGCCTGCCCGTTGCCGTGCAGCGCGGGTAATTCCGTCTGTCTGTTTTTGGCTGGCGAGAATTGCGGCCACAGGCTGGCTGCCGGGAGCAGGGCAGCGGCCCCTGCAGTGACGGTGTGGCGGAGGAAGCTTCGTCGCTGCAATTGTTCTCGCCTCGCTCAGGCGCTGCGGGCCGGACGCCGCTGGTCCCCGTGATGCAGCAGAGGCCCAAGGTACTGGCCCGTGTAGGACTCGCTATGGGCAGCAATATCTTCTGGTGTGCCCGTGGCGACCACAGTGCCACCGCCGTCGCCCCCCTCCGGACCCAGGTCGATAACCCAGTCAGCAGTTTTGATGACATCGAGGTTGTGCTCGATGACTACCACGGTATTGCCCTGGTCCCGCAGCTGGTGCAGGACACCGAGCAGGTGGTCTATGTCATGAAAGTGCAGGCCCGTGGTGGGCTCGTCCAGGATGTAAAGCGTGCGGCCGGTCGCTCGCTTGGAGAGCTCCTTGGCCAGCTTGACGCGCTGGGCTTCACCGCCGGACAGGGTGGTCGCATTCTGGCCCAGGCGCAGGTAGGACAGGCCGACATCCATCAGGGTCTGCAGCTTGCGGGCAATGATCGGCACGTTGGCGAAGAAATCCAGGGCATCTTCCACCGTCATGTCCAGGGCTTCGTGAATATTGCGCCCCTTGTACCGGATCTCCAGGGTTTCGCGGTTATAGCGCTGTCCCTGGCAAACATCACAGGGCACATAGACATCGGGGAGGAAATGCATTTCTACCCGGATCACGCCATCGCCCTGACAGGCCTCGCAGCGACCGCCTTTGACGTTGAAGCTGAAACGCCCGGGCTTGTATCCGCGTGAGCGCGCTTCTTGGGTGCCTGCATAAAGATCACGGATAGTGGTGAACAGACCGGTATAGGTGGCCGGATTGGACCGGGGCGTGCGGCCTATGGGGCTTTGACTGATATCGATGATGCGATCAATCTGGTCCAGCCCCGTCAGCTGGTCGTGGGCCGCCGGGTCGTAATTGCGTTTGTTGAGGAAGCCTGCTGCCGCCCGGTACAGGGTGTCGTTGATCAAGGTGGATTTGCCGGAGCCTGAGACCCCGGTGACGCAGGTCATCACGCCCAGGGGAATGGCGACTTCCACCCCTTTCAGATTGTTACCCCGCGCTCCGCTCAACAGCAGCTGGCGCTCCGGATCCACGGCTGCGCGGGCGGTGGGTAGTTCAATACGCTGCCGTCCGGACAGATAAGCACCGGTCAGAGAATCGGTGCTGGCAAGAATCTCCGCGGGCGTGCCCTGGGCCACGATCTTGCCGCCATGCACCCCCGCACCCGGCCCCAGGTCGACCACATAGTCACTGGAGAGAATGGCTTCTTCGTCATGTTCTACCACGATCACCGTGTTACCGAGATTGCGCAGGTGCTCCAGGGTATTGAGTAGTCTTTTGTTGTCTCGCTGATGCAGGCCAATGGAGGGTTCATCCAGAACGTACATCACGCCGACCAGGCCAGAGCCAATCTGGCTGGCCAGGCGGATACGCTGGGCCTCGCCACCGGACAGGGTCTCAGCGCTGCGGTCCAGACTCAGGTATTCCAGACCCACGTCGGCGAGAAAACGCAGCCGGTCGCCAATTTCCTTGACGATTTTGGTGGCGATCTCGCCGCGCCAGCCTTCCAGTTCCAGGCTGCCAAAGAATGCCAGGGCATCCCCGACTGCCATGCTGGTGATTTCCGGAATGGATCTTTCCTGCACGAATACATGGCGAGCCGCTGTATTAAGCCGTGTACCGCCACATTCCGGACAGGGCTGCACGCTCAGGTATTTGGATAATTCTTCCCGCACCGTGGCGGATTCGGTTTCGCGATAGCGACGTTCCAGGTTGGGCAGAATGCCTTCAAAGCTGTGTTGTCGTTTGACGGTAGCGCCGCGCCCCGTCAGATACTCAAACTGAATTTCTTCATCGCCGCTGCCTCGGAGTAGCGTGTCCTGGACCTTTTCATCCAGGGCTGCAAAGGGCACTTCCACATCGAAGTCATAGTGCCCGGCCAGGCACTGGATCATCTGGAAGTACCAGGCGTTGCGGCGGTCCCAGCCGCGGATAGCACCGCCGGCCAGGCTGAGTTCCTGATTGCGGACCACCCGCTGGGCGTCGAAGAACTGCCGGACACCGAGGCCATCGCAACTCGGGCATGCGCCCACCGGGTTATTAAACGAGAACAGTCGGGGTTCGAGTTCGACGATGCTGTAGTTGCAAACGGGGCAGGCGAAGCGATCGGAAAACAGCAGTTCTGCTCGGTCCGGCTCATCCATCCAGGCCACGCGGGCAATGCCATCAGCCAGCTTCAGGGCCGTTTCAAAGGATTCGGCCAAGCGCAGGCCCTGGTCCTCGCGGACGCGAAAGCGGTCCACAACCACATCAATGCTGTGTTTGCGGCGCAGGTCGAGCTTGGGCGGATCATCCAGTTCACAGACTTCGCCGTCGATACGGGCGCGAACAAAGCCCTGGGTTCGCAAATCCGTCAGCAATTGCTGGTGTTCGCCCTTGCGGGTCTGCACCACCGGCGCCAGCAGCATCAGCCGGGTGTCTTCACCCAGGGCCAGCACCTGGTCCACCATCTGGCTGACGGTCTGGGCTTCCAGATCCTGGTCATGTTCGGGGCAGCGTGGGCGGCCGGCCCGGGCGTAGAGCAGGCGCAGGTAGTCGTAGATTTCAGTCACCGTGCCTACGGTGGAGCGGGGATTATGCGAGGTGGACTTCTGCTCGATGGAGATGGCCGGAGACAGGCCCTCAATGTGGTCGACGTCCGGCTTCTCCATGATGGACAGAAACTGCCGGGCATAGGCTGACAGGGATTCCACGTAGCGCCGCTGGCCTTCGGCATAAATGGTATCGAAGGCCAGGGACGACTTGCCGGACCCTGACAGGCCGGTGATCACGATCAGCCGGTCCCGCGGCAGATCCAGGTCGATATTGTCCAGATTGTGGGTGCGGGCGCCGCGAATGCTGATTTGCTGCATGCCGGGTCGCTGAGCGAGGAAAACCGTCGACTATACGGGCTTTGGGATCCTCGCCCCAAACGCAGGCTGACCCGTTTTCATATGCTTATGCTCCTTTTGGGCGTGTTTTTTGGCTGGGTGGCGCATACAATACGTCCCCCCGCTAATAAGGCGACCAGCCAAAGCGGGTAATTTTTAATATAATCAAAGACTTAAGTCAGGGGTGTCGCTAATGGCCCGCGGTGTTAACAAGGTCATACTGATTGGGAACCTGGGCAAGGATCCCGAAATCAAATATATGCCCTCCGGGGATGCTGTCTGCAACGTGAGTCTGGCCACCACGGAGTCCTGGAAGGACAGGACCTCCGGCGATCAGGTGGAGAAGACCGAGTGGCACAACCTGGTCATGTTCAAGCGCACGGCTGAAGTGGCCGGTGAGTACCTGCGCAAGGGCTCCCAAGTCTATATCGAGGGCAGGCTCCAGACCCGCAAATGGCAGGACCGGGACGGCAACGACCGCTACACCACTGAAATCCGCGTGGACAACATGCAGATGCTGGGCGGCCGCAGTGGCGGCGGCATGGCTCCGCCGGCAGAGCGGGGTGGGTCCAGTCGTTCTGCGGCGCAGGCGCAGCCGGCCGCCGAGTTCGAAGACGACATCCCCTTCTAATTTTCACCCGGGCCGCAGGGCCGCAGGACATGCATCGGCGTGCCCCCGGGTACGCCGTTGCTTATTGGCTGATTCATACGCGACATAAGTAGATCGCAAAAAAAGGTTAAAGACGATGGGAGCATTTAAGGAGCCGCACGGCGGCACGCTAAAGGAACTGTATCTGGGCGAGGCCGCCGCGGAAGCAGAGAAGCAGAAGGCAATCGATTATCAGTCCTGGGATCTGACCGAGCGTCAGATCTGCGATCTGGAGCTACTTCTTAACGGTGCCTTTTCACCCCTGGAAGGGTTTCTGACGGAGGCTGAGTACGACGGCGTGCTTGACAACATGCGTCTCCCCGACGGCACCTTGTGGCCCATGCCCGTTAATCTGGATGTGTCCGAAGCCTTTGCAGCTGGCATCGAAACGGGCCAGACGATTGCTCTGCGGGATCGCGAAGGCGTGCTGGTCGCAACCCTGGAGATCAGTGACAAGTGGCAGCCCGACAAGGCCCGTGAAGCTCGCCTGGCCTTCGGCAGCGAAGATCAGCTGCACCCGGCAGTGAACTACCTGATGAATATTGCCGGGCCCGTTTATCTGGGCGGCAAGCTGCGCGGTGTTGAGCCACCCATGCACTACGACTTCAAGTTGCTGCGGGACACGCCGGCCGAGTTGCGTGGGCGTTTCCGCAAGCTGGGCTGGCGCAAAGTGGTGGCTTTCCAGACCCGCAATCCCTTGCATCGCGCGCATCAGGAGCTGACGTTCCGGGCCGCGCGTGATCAAGAAGCCAATCTGCTGATCCAGCCCGTGGTGGGTATGACCAAGCCCGGCGATGTGGATCACTACACGCGGGTCCGCTGCTACGAGCACGTGCTGGAGCAGTATCCCGAGCAGACCACGGCCCTGAGCCTGCTGCCCCTGGCCATGCGCATGGCCGGGCCGAGGGAAGCGGTCTGGCACGCGATCATTCGCAAGAATTACGGCTGTACCCATTTCATTGTGGGCCGCGACCATGCCGGCCCCGGTAACGATGCCAGCGGCGAGCCTTTCTACGGGCCTTACGACGCCCAGGAGCTGTTCCGCGAGTACGAGGATGAACTGGATATCACCATGGTGCCGTTCCAGTTAATGGTCTATGTCGAGGATCGCGCCGAGTATGTGCCCATCGACGAAACCAAGAAAGAAGAGAAGGTGCTGAACATCTCCGGTACGGAGTTTCGTCGTCGCCTGCAGGAAGGTCTGGATATCCCCGAATGGTTTTCCTATCCGAAGGTGGTGGCCGAACTGCGTCGCTCTTATCCGCCGCGTCACCAGCAAGGTTTTACGGTCTTCTTTACGGGCCTTTCTGGTTCCGGCAAATCGACCATCGCCAATGCCTTGCTGGTTAAGCTGCTGGAAAGCGGCGGCCGGAATGTCACCCTGCTTGACGGTGATGTCGTGCGTCAGAACCTGTCCAGTGAGCTCGGCTTCTCCAAAGAGCATCGGGATCTGAATATCCAGCGGATTGGCTACGTGGCATCGGAGATCACGAAAAACGGGGGAATTGCCATTTGTGCCCCCATTGCCCCCTACACCCGCACTCGCCGGATCGTGCGTGACATGATCGAGGCCGAAGGCGGCTTTGTTGAGGTCCATGTGGCAACGCCCATCGAGGTCTGCGAGCAGCGCGACCGCAAGGGCCTGTACGCCAAGGCACGGGCGGGCATCATCAAGGAATTTACCGGTATTTCGGATCCCTACGAAGAGCCTGAGAACCCGGAGTTGCGCATCGATACCGTGGGTTTGCACCCGGATCTGGCAGCGCACCGGATTTTCGTGAAACTGGAAAGCCTCGGGTTCATACGCTAGGGTAATTAACGCCTGCCTGGTCGCTTTTGGGCTGGTCAGGCAAAGGCTTCAGGAGGAGGCGTTCGGCCACCTGGTCATGCCAGGAAAACTCTACGTACAGACTTTCGGCTGCCAGATGAACGAGTACGATGCCGCGAAAATGGCAGATGTACTGCGTGACAGCCATGGTCTTGAATCGACTGCGGATCCTGCGCAAGCGGATGTGCTGCTGTTGAACACCTGTTCCGTGCGTGAGAAAGCGCAGGAGAAGGTGTTCTCTCTGCTCGGCCGTTGGCGCGAGCTCAAGCAGGCACGTCCGGGCGTAGTCATCGGCGTGGGCGGCTGCGTCGCAAGCCAGGAAGGTGCGGCGCTGGCAGAGCGTTCGCCCTGCGTCGACATGGTTTTTGGCCCCCAGACCCTGCATCGCCTGCCCGTCATGCTGGATCGCGTGCGCAATCACGGCGGCACTGTCGTCGATGTCAGTTTCCCGGAAATCGAGAAGTTTGACGCCTTGCCGGCACCGCGAGCTGATGGCCCCACGGCCTTTGTCTCCATCATGGAAGGTTGCAGCAAGTACTGCAGTTTCTGTGTTGTGCCTTATACGCGGGGCGAAGAGATCAGCCGGCCGCTGGACGATGTTATGGCAGAGGTGATTCGCCTGACCCGCCAGGGCGTGGTGGAGATCACTTTGCTGGGTCAGAACGTGAACGCCTATCGCGGGCCGACGCATGACGGCCAGCTGGCAGATCTGGCGACCCTCATTCGCTATGTGGCCGCCGTGCCCGAGGTAGAGCGCATCCGCTTTACTACCTCGCACCCGATGGAATTCAGCAACCGCCTGATTGAGGTCTATGGCGAGGTCAAGAAGCTGGCGAATCATTTACATCTGCCGGTGCAATGTGGCTCTGATCGCATTCTGGCAGCGATGAAACGTGGTCACACGGTGCTGGAGTACAAAGACAAGATCCGGCGGCTGCGCGAGTTGCGCCCTGACCTGAGTATTGCGACGGATATCATTGTCGGCTTTCCCGGCGAGACCCAGACAGATTTTCAGGCCACCATGCAACTGGTTGCTGAGCTTGGTTTCGACCAGTCATTCAGCTTCGTTTACAGCGCCCGCCCGGGGACTCCTGCAGCCGCTCTTGAGGATCCCGTGACCCGGGAAGAGAAACTTGCCCGCCTGTCGCAGCTGCAAGCGCGACTGAACGAGCAGGCAGCCGGCATCAGCCAGGCCATGGTTGGCACGCGCCAGCGGATTCTGGTTGAGCGGCCGTCCAAAAAGGATCCGGCGCAAATGGCGGGTCGCACGGAGAACAACCGCTGGGTCAACTTTGATGGTGATGAGGCGCTCATCGGCGGCTTCGTCGACGTAGTGATTACCGAGGCCCTGCCTAATTCGCTGCGCGGGCGGCTGACTGATTCCGCCGAAGCCGCTTGAATACCCCAGCAATAACCCAGGAGGTCATCCTCCAGCCCGCAGATAATGAAGCGCTTGCCAATCTTTGCGGTCAGTTCGACGAGCACCTGCGGCAAATTGAACATCGGCTCGGGGTGCGTATCAGCAATCGCGGCAATCATTTTCGCGTCGTCGGCACCGAGGAGTCCTCGCGGGCGGGTGTCCGGGTTCTCGAGGAGCTTTATGGGCTGGCCGGGACGGAGGCCCTGGATCCGAGTCGCGTGCATGTCTGCCTGCAGGACGCCTCTGCAACAGAGGACCCGGTCCCTGCAGACGCACAAACCCAGGATGAGATCACTGTGCGGACCCGGCGCCTGCACATCCGGCCCCGCGGCAGTAACCAGCGTAACTACCTGGCCGGCATTCGCAGTCACGATCTGAGTTTCGGGATTGGGCCGGCGGGCACGGGCAAGACCTATCTGGCCGTGGCCAGCGCCGTGGCGGCCCTTGAGGAGGATCTGGTGCGGCGCATCGTACTGGTGCGGCCGGCCGTCGAGGCGGGTGAAAGGCTTGGGTTTCTGCCGGGTGACATGTCGCAGAAAGTGGACCCCTATCTGCGGCCCATGTATGACGCCCTCTACGAGATGCTTGGCTTCGAGCGTGTTGCCAAGCTGATTGAGCGCAATATCATCGAGGTCGCGCCCCTGGCGTTCATGCGGGGCCGGTCTTTAAATGAGAGCTTTATTCTTCTTGATGAAGCGCAGAACACATCCATAGAACAGATGAAGATGTTCCTGACGCGCATGGGCTTTGGTTCCAAAGTGGTGGTGACCGGTGATATCACCCAGGTCGACCTGCCGCGTAATCAGACGTCCGGATTGCGCCACGTGATGCGCATTCTGGATGGTGTCAGTGATGTGAGCTTTAGCTATTTCTCGCCCCGTGATGTTGTCCGCCATGCGCTGGTTCAGCGGATTGTCGAGGCCTATGACTCTGAGGAACCGTCCGACGACTCCGCGGGCAGGGATAATTCGTGAGCGGCCAGGCGCAGCCGCTGATTGAATTGCAGTGCGCCCCGGGTATCGAATTACCGGAAGGTGCCAGCATCCCGGCATGGATTGCGGCCGCCTTTGTGCGCTTGCCTGCTCATCAGCCGGGCGAAATCAGCCTGCGCCTGGTAGATGCCGACGAGAGTCAGTCCATGAATAAGCAATTTCGCCACCGTGACATGCCCACAAACGTGCTGGCCTTTCCGGCTGAGGAATTGCCCGGCTTGCCGGCCCAGGCCTGTGCCATGCTCGGGGATCTCGTGATCTGCGTGCCGGTCATGCAGGCGGAGGCCGTGGCTCAGGGCAAAACCCCGCTGGCGCATTTCGCCCACCTGGTTGTCCATGGGACTCTGCATTTGCTGGGGCTGGATCACCAGACCGACGCACAGGCGCGCCACATGGAAGGGCTGGAGACAGAGATTTTGCAGGACCTGGGCTTCCCTGATCCTTATTGCTCCGCGGAGCACCGCCAAGAGGCTGCGCAATGACTGCCGAACGACAAGACGAAGATCGCAGCAGCGGCCTTTACAGCTGGTTCAAGGAGCTCTTGCAGGGGGAGCCTTCCACCCGCGCTGAGTTGCTGCGATTCCTGCGTGATCGTCGCTGGGAAGGAGTTCTGGAACCTGAAGAACGCGCGATGCTGCAGGATGTTCTGGAGGTGTCGGAAACACAGGTGCGGGAAGTCATGGTTCCCCGTTCGCAGATGGTCGTGCTGGAGAGCAATGCACCCAAAGAGGAAGTGTTGCGCATCATTCGTGAATGCGGTCATTCGCGCTTCCCGGTGGTCGGGGAAGAGCGCGATGAAGTGGTCGGTATCCTGCTGGCCAAGGACTTGCTGCGTTATTTTATGGACGAACCGGACGGGGAGTTCGATGTGCATCCGTATCTGCGGCCGGCGACGTTTATTCCCGAGAGCAAACGTCTGAATACCCTGCTTAAGGAATTCCGGGTCAGTCGGAACCATATGGCTATTGTGGTCGATGAATATGGCGGCATCGCCGGCTTGCTGACCATCGAAGATGTGCTGGAAGAAATCGTCGGCGAAATCGACGACGAACATGATCCTCGTGAGAGCGCCCCGATTCAGGCGCAGGCGAACGGCTGTTTTCATGTCCAGGCCCTGGCTCGCATCGATGACTTCAACGAGTTCTTCAGTAGTGAATTCAGCGACGAGGATTACGACACCGTCGGTGGGTTGATCATTCATGAACTCGGTCGCTTGCCGAGACGGGATGAAACGATCGCCCTGGCGGGCCTGCGGTTCAAGGTTCTGCAGGCTGATCGTCGCCGTGTACACATGCTTGAAGTCAGCCGCGCCCCCGCCGCGGACTGAGCGCGAAACAACCCTGGTGCGCCTGGTGCCTTCATTCAGCCGTGCTAACGGGCTGGCCGCTGCAGCCGGCGCACTGCTGCCTCTGAGCTTCGCGCCATTTGGGGCATTCTGGCTGGCCCCCCTGCTGATTGCCGGTCTCTTCGCCTTGTGGGAGGGCCAGTCGCCCCGGGCAGCGGCCGAACGCGGTTTTTGCTTTGGGATTACCGCCTTTGGTTTTGGTACCTACTGGACCTACATCAGCGTGCATGGTTTTGGCGGCACGCCCGTTTGGCTGGCCTTGATCCTTTCCGCTGCGCTGATTCTCGCCAATGCGGCCCATGTCGCCCTGGCCGGCTGGCTGGCGGGGCGCTGTCGGGTTTCGGCGGCTTTGCGCTGGTGCCTGGCATGGCCCGCCGCCTGGCTGGTGGCCGAATGGCTGCGCAGCTGGATGCTGACAGGCTTTCCCTGGCTGAGTCTCGGTTACGGACAAATTGACAGCCCGCTGCGCGCCTGGGCTCCCGTGGGCGGCGTGTACGCCGTGTCATTCGCCACGGCCCTGACCGGCGGCTTGCTCCTGTGCCTGCTACGCGGCGCCCGTCAACAACGCCTCATCGCAGTCAGCGTGACCCTGGGCTTGGTCGGCCTGACGACTTTGCTCTTGGGGCGAGCCTGGACCCAGCCAGACGGCGCGGCTCTGTCCGTGGCCCTGGTGCAGGGTTCCGTCCCTCAGGATCGCAAGTGGTTGCCTGAGCAAAAGCTGCCGACCATGGCTTTGTATCGCGACCTGAGTTTTCGCGGTCCGTTGGCAGACCTGGTGATCTGGCCGGAGGTTGCGATCCCGGCCATGGCGGATGGCGTGACGGATTACCTGGATGAATTGCAGGCCCTGGCCGACGAGCGCGGGACACAACTGCTCCTTGGCATCCTGACCAATGACTATGAGCGTGATCGTTTTCATAATTCCTTGATCTCCATCGGTGCTGCCGGCGGGGTTTATCACAAGCGGCACCTGGTGCCCTTCGGCGAATTCTTTCCAGTGCCCGACTTCGTGCGCAACTGGATGCGCCTGATGAATCTGCCCTATCGGGATGTGGCTGCCGGCGCTTCGGATCAGCCCCCCCTGGCCGTTGGGGAGGTACTGCTCTCGCCAAGCATTTGTTATGAAGATGCCTTCGGCGCCGAGCAGCTCGATTTTCTGCCGCAGTCGGGCCTGCTGGTTAACGTCAGCAACGATGCCTGGTTCGGTGACTCCATCGCGCCCCACCAGCACCTGGAGATCGCACGGATGCGGGCCCTGGAGACCGGACGCGCCATGCTGCGGACCACGAATACCGGCATCACGGCGCTGATTGGCGCCGATGGTGTGGTGCAAGCCGAGCTACCCCAGTTCACACCGGGGGTTCTGCGCGGGCGGGTTCAGCCCCATGGCGGCGCGACCCCCTATGTGCTCACCGGCAATACCCCGGTGATCCTGATTGCCGCCCTGCTGCTGCTGGTGGCATGGCGCCTTGATGCCGGTGCCCGGAGACTTGAGCCGGGGTAGCTGTTGTATCCTTCCCAGCCCCCCAGGTCAGGAAGCCGCGAAGTGAGCGAACGTCCGTACGAGCCCGCCGTTGTTGAGACTGCTGCCCAGAGTCACTGGGTCCAGGCGCGCACTTTCCGTGCTGAGGAGGATTCGGCGCGCGAAAAGTTCTATTGCCTGTGCATGTTTCCCTATCCCAGCGGCCGCTTGCACATGGGGCACGTTCGCAATTACACCATTGGCGATGTGATCGCGCGTTATCAGCGCATGCAGGGCAAGAATGTGCTGCAGCCTATGGGTTGGGATGCCTTCGGCCTGCCGGCGGAAGGTGCCGCCATCAAGCACGGCATGGCCCCGGCGAAGTGGACCCGGGAAAACATCGATTACATGCGTGGGCAGCTGCAACGCCTGGGTTTCGGTTATGACTGGGACCGGGAGCTGGCCACTTGCGACCCTGATTACTACCGCTGGGAGCAGTGGCTGTTTACGCGGCTGCTGGCCAAAGGCATCGCCTACAAGAAGCAGGCCGTGGTCAACTGGGATCCTGTTGACCAGACCGTGCTGGCCAACGAGCAAGTCGTGGATGGCTGCGGCTGGCGCTCCGGTGCCCCGGTGGAACGACGCGAGATTCCCCAGTGGTTCCTGCGTATTACCGACTATGCCGACGAGTTACTCAAGGGACTGGATGATCTGGACTGGCCGGAAGCCGTCAAGACCATGCAGCGTAACTGGATAGGGCGCTCCGAAGGCGTGGAAATGGAGTTTCCCCTGGCCGATGGTCAGGACGCCCTGCGCATCTATACCACGCGACCCGACACCCTGATGGGCGTGAGTTACATGGCCGTGGCGGCCGAACACCCCCTGGCCCTGGCGGCAGCCAAAAGCAACCCCGAGCTGGCCGCCTTCCTGGAAGACTGCAAGCGCAGCGCTGTGTCGGAAGCGGCTATCGAGGCACTGGATAAGCAAGGCATGGCCCTGGGCATTGATGTCCGGCATCCTGTTTCCGGCGAGCTCGTGCCCGTCTGGGTAGCCAATTTCGTGCTGATGGCCTATGGCACAGGCGCCGTGATGGCGGTGCCCGGACATGATCAGCGGGACTGGGAGTTTGCGCGTCGTTACGGGCTCCCCATCAAGCAGGTGATCGAGCCTGTCGGCGCTGACCAGGCCTGCGACATGGAGGCCGGCGCCTTTATCGCTCCCGGTCGGCTGGTTAATTCAAGCCAGTTCGACGGCCTGAGTTCAGCCGAGGCCTTTGCTGCTATTGCCGAGGAGCTTGAGGCTGCCGGCCGCGGCCGGCGGCGCGTGAACTATCGGCTGCGGGACTGGCTGATTTCCCGGCAGCGTTACTGGGGCGCGCCCATACCCGTGATTGAAACCGCGCAGGGCACCCAGTCACCCGTGCCTGACGATGATTTGCCGGTCATCCTGCCCGAGGATGTGGAGCTCGGTGAGGCGGGATCGCCTATCAAAAGCATGCCGTCGTTCTATGAGACGGTGGATCCCGCCACGGGCGAAGCTGCGCGGCGTGAGACAGACACTTTCGACACTTTTATGGAGTCATCCTGGTATTACGCCCGCTTCTGTAATCCCGATTCCAGGGATGCCATGCTGGATGAACGAGCCGGCTACTGGTTACCTGTTGATCTTTATATCGGTGGTATCGAGCATGCAATTTTGCATCTGCTCTATGCGCGCTTCTTTCACAAACTCATGCGCGACGAGGGCCTGGTAGATTGTGGCGAGCCTTTCACCAAGTTGCTGACCCAGGGGATGGTGCTCAAGGACGGGGCCAAGATGTCCAAGTCCAAGGGCAATACGGTAGACCCCCAGGCCCTGATTGATGAGTACGGTGCCGATACCGTCCGGCTATTCATTATGTTTGCCGCGCCCCCGGAGCAGGCCCTGGAGTGGTCTGACGAAGGGGTGAAGGGCGCGTTCCGTTTCTTACGCCGCTTGTGGCGGGCCGTGCAGGCCCACACGGCCGGCGGAGCTGTTGCGCCCAATGAGACTGCTGCGGGCGAGCAGGGCGAATTGCGCCGGCAGGTTCACCAGTCCATCGCCAAGGTCAGCGACGACATTGGTCGGCGTTATACCTTCAATACCGCCATTGCCGCGGTAATGGAATTACTCAACCACATCACGCGTTTCCAGGCGCGCAGTGAAGGCGATCGCGCCGTCGTGCAGGAAGCCCTGGAAGCCGCCGTGTTGATGCTGTCGCCGATCGTTCCTCATATTGCGCATCAGTTGTGGCAGGACCTGGGGCATACCACAGCCGTGGTGGATGAAAGCTGGCCGGCGGTGGATGAATCTGCCCTGTCGGCAGATACCATGCAGATCATCGTGCAGGTCAATGGCCGCTTGCGGGCGCGTCTGGAGCTGCCGGTTTCCATGGATGCAGAGGCGGTCAAGGCGGCTGCTTTGGCAGAAGAGAATGTACAGCGCTTTGTGGCGGACCAAAGCATTCGTAAAGTGATTCTGGTGCCAGGGAAGTTGGTCAATGTGGTGGTCTAACAGGGTATTTGTTCTGGCTTGCCTGCTGCTATTGCAGGCTTGCGGCTTTCAGCCCCGGGGCAAGGCCAGTCTGCCCGAGTCCGTGCAGGCTATTCATATTGCCACCAATGATCGCTACTCACCTTTCTATCGTCAGCTGACCACAGTGGTCCGACGCAATGGTGTCACACTGACCGCGGATCCGGATGCCGCCGATGCAGTCATACGAGTGAGTCGCGACGATACCGGGCGGCGTGTGTTGTCAGTGTCCCCGCGTAACGTGCCTGCCGAGTACGATGTTTTTTACACCGTGAGCTATGCCATCCTGGTCGATGGCGCCGTGGTATTTGAGCCTCAGACGCTGACGCTGAATCGTGATTACACCTACGAGCCAACCCAGGTCCTGGGCAAAACCCGGGAAGAAGATGAAATCCGTAATGCCCTGGCGGCTGATCTGGCTGGTCTGGTTACCCGCCGCCTGAACGCCTTGAACTGAGCCAGACGACATGACCGCCCTAGCGGACATCTTGCGCTTCGTGGCCTATGCCGGCCTGGTCGCCCTGGTTTCCCTGACGGTGCTGTTTGTCGGCTTGCGGATGCCCGGCGGGCTGCAGCTTGGCCCCGGTGTCGATCCACGCATGTTGGTGGCGCG
The DNA here is from genome assembly GCA_937921935.1 of uncultured Gammaproteobacteria bacterium. Taxonomy (GTDB): domain Bacteria; phylum Pseudomonadota; class Gammaproteobacteria; order Steroidobacterales; genus J054. Next base: position 36,251 of record CAKZWQ010000016.1, read on the forward strand.
CAGCTCCTGGGTCGAGTTGCTGCAGTATCTGCTATTGCTGAACTGCGCCGGTATTTTCGGGTGGCTCGCCCTGCGTGATCGCCTGCGACGCCCCCTGGCCCTGGCCTTCCTGGCCTTGCTGGGCCTGGCCCTGATCCGTGAATTGCATGAGATTCTGGATCTCATGGTGGCGGACAATTTCTGGCAGGTTCTGGCCGCCCTGGTCACTGTGGTGGTCGGGGTTTACGAGTATCGTCATCACGAGCGTCTGGCCGCGGGCTGGCAGCGCAGTCAGCCATCCGCCGGCCTGGCCATTGTCCTGATCGGCTGCATGCTGCTGCTCTTTGTGCAGCTGCTGGGCCGGCCCGACTTGTGGGCAGCAACCCTTGATGTTGCTGATGCTACGAGCGCAGCCAGCGTATTTGAAGAACTGGGCGAGCTGGCCGCCTACCTGGTCATTCTGATCGGCAGCCTGGAATTTCTGCATGGCTGGTCTCGTCTGCCGCAGACCCGGCGCATGGATCGGCCCCGCCGCCGGCGGGTCACTCGTGCCTATTAGCGGAGTCCTGCAGACTTTGGCTATTCCTGCATCTGCTGCTAATGGTTGGTCCGGCAGAAGTTCTGCAGGCAGGCGGCGGTGTTGGCCGGGGTCTCAGAGTTTGGTGGGATTCTCGGCGCCCGGGTAAACGACTTCGGGGTCGAAGACTTTCTCGGTCTCGGTGAACACCAGCTTGATGGGGCCCTCGGCCCGCTTGGCTTCGCCCGGCACGCGCCGATAAAAACAGGAGCGATAACCCACGTGGCAGCTGGCGCCGTTGCCGGCCACATCCACGCGCAACCAGACACAGTCCTGATCATCGTCGATGAGCAGTTCCCGAATATTCTGCACCAGGCCACTGGTCGCGCCCTTGTGCCATAAGACCCGGCGGCTGCGGCTGAAGTAGTGCGCTTCGCCGGTTTCGATGCTGCGCGCCAGGGCCTCGGCGTTCATATAGCCGTGCATGAGCAACTCACCGGAGCTGTAGTCGGTGGTCACAGCCGGGATTAGCCCGTCGCTGTCGAACTTCGGGGCCAGTTCACGGCCTTCTTCTACTTGCTCGATGCTGGTCCGTGCACCGAAGATTTTCGCGGGGTCCAAGCTACTGCTCCTGGCCGGCTAACTGGGCCCGGCCCTCTAAGATATCCAAAGATTGTTATTATAGCGGGCTTGCCTCCCGTCCATGCCGCCATGAGCATTTCCCTCTACAACACGCTAGCGCGCCGCAAACAGACCTTTGAGCCTGTCGAGCCAGGCCGGGTCACTATGTATGTTTGCGGGCCTACTGTTTACAGCTATCCGCATATCGGCAATGCGCGACCCGCTGTTGTCTTTGATGTGCTCGCGCGGGTCTTGCGCCGGCATTTCGCCGTGACTTACGCCCGCAACATCACCGATATTGATGACAAGATAAATGCCTCGGCGGCGACGGAAGACGTGCCCATCGAGGTGATTTCGGCACGCTTTACCCAGGCCTACCACCAGGACATGGCATCCCTGGGCGTCCTGCCCCCGGATGTGGAACCGCGAGCCACGGACCATATTGACGGCATCCGGGAGATGATCCAGTCCCTCATCGACAGCGGGCACGCCTATGCCGCGGATGGGCATGTGCTGTTCCGGGTGAGTGCCTTTGCGGATTACGGGCGCTTGTCTCGCCGGGATCAGCGTGAGTTGCTGGCCGGCGCGCGCGTCGAGGTTGCACCCTATAAAGAGGCGCCCGCCGACTTCATTCTGTGGAAGCCGTCCAGTGCCGACTTGCCGGGCTGGGAATCACCCTGGGGTCGCGGCCGCCCTGGCTGGCATATTGAATGTTCGGTGATGGCGGCCCTGCACCTGGGGCATACCATCGATATTCATGGTGGTGGCAATGATCTGATTTTCCCGCACCATGAAAACGAGATCGCGCAGAGCAGCTGTGCTCACGGCGGCGCCCTGTTCGCGCGCTACTGGATGCACAACGGCTTTGTGAATGTGGATCACACCAAGATGTCCAAGTCCCTGGGCAACGTGATCCTGGTCCGGGACCTCCTTGATCAGGCGCCTGGCGAGGCCGTCCGCCTGGCGCTGCTTAGCGCCCACTACCGGCAGCCCCTGGACTGGAGCGGGGATGTACTGGCCGAAGCCCGGCGCAAGCTGGACCGGCTTTACCGGGCGCTGCGCGATACCAGTGGCTGGGAGGCCGGCTGGCAGGATACGGCGCCTGAGCCAGCCTTTATCCAGGCCCTGGAAGACGATCTGAATACGCCGCGGGCGCTGGCCGCACTTTTCGACCTTGTCCGTGATCTGAATCGCAGTGAAAACGAAGCCGAGCGAGCCGCCATCGCAGCGCGCTTGCGCGCCAGCGGCGAAATCATGGGCTTGCTGGGACAGGATCCCGAGGCCTGGTATCGCGGTGCCGCCGGCGATGCGGACGAAGCGGCTGAGATCGAGATTTTGCTGCAGGAACGTCAGGCGGCGAAACAGCAGCGGGATTTTGCGACGGCTGATCGTATTCGAGACGGCTTGGCGCAGCGGGGCATTGTGATCGAAGACGGTCCTGATGGCGCCAGCTGGCGACGGGCGGCGCCCGACGAATGATTGACCGATGAGTGAGATTGCCCAGGCACAGCAGGCCCTGGTAGCGGAGTTCCAGTTCTTTGATAACTGGGTGGACCGCTACCAATACATTATCGACATGGGTCGGCAGTTACCCGAGTTTCCTGATGCCTGCCGGACGGATGAGTATCTGCTGCACGGCTGTCAGTCACAGGTCTGGCTCAGGACCGCTGCCAAGGACGGTCGGCTCAGTTTTCAGGCCACCAGTGACTCGGCCATTGTCTCCGGGCTGATCGCCATTCTCATGCGCGTTTATAACGATCGGGATGCAGCCGAGGTGGTCGCGACGCCGCCGGGTTTTATCAGCGACATCGGGCTGGATGCCCATCTGAGCCCGACACGCAGCAATGGGCTGGCAGCCATGATTCAGGCCATCAAGGCAGCGGCTGCGGAGGCCAGTTCTGGATAGGCGGGCAGAACAGGCTGCACCGGCGGGCCGCGCGGCTGATTTCGCGAGTCGTCTGATCGGCCTGTATCAGCGCTACATTTCGCCCCTGTTTGGTCCCCGCTGCCGCTTTCATCCCAGCTGCTCGGCTTATGCCCGCGAGGCCCTGGAGCGCTTCGGGCTGCTGCGTGGTCTCTGGCTGACCGTTTGTCGGCTGGCTCGTTGCCATCCCTTTGCCGCCGGGGGCTACGATCCCGTGCCCGCTGCGCCGCGGCAGCCAGCCGGCCCGGAGGCCTGAAGGCCCTGTGCTATATTGCTCTTAAGGCTTTGCCGCCCACCCTATGGATAAGAACCTGCTAGACATTATTTGCTGTCCCGTTACTCGCCTGCCGCTGGAAATGCTGGATGCGGCCCGCCTTGACGCCCTGAATGCAGCCATCAGCAGCGGCACCATTCAAAACAGCGCCGATGCCCCCGTTGCCGAAGGCCTGGAAGAAGCCCTGATCAGTCGTGATGGGCGGCTTGTCTATCCGGTCCGCGACGGTATTCCGGTGCTGTTGCTGGAAGAAAGTATCCAGTGGAGCCAGGTGGCCGGCTGAACGCGTGCGGCTGAATCCTCGCCAACTGAAATCCCACCTGAGTTCCGGTCTCGCACCGATTTATCTTGTTTCGGGCAACGAGCCCTTGCTGGTTGATGAAGCGCTGGATGCCATTCGGGCGGCTGCCAGGGCCCAGGGCTGCGACGAACGCGAATCCCATGTGGCTGAGCGGGGCTTTGACTGGGACGGCTTTCGTGGCGGTCTGGACAATCTCTCCCTGTTTGCTGCCCGGCAACTGATCGAATTACGTCTGCCCACGGGCAAGCCCGGCGACGCCGGTGCCCGGCAACTGACAGCCCTGGCTGCGCGTCCCCCGGCGGAAAAAATTCTGGTCATTATCACGCCGGGGCTGACGGGCAATGCCGCCAAGTCGAAATGGGTCAAGAGCCTGACTGAAGCTGGCGTGTGGTTAGCTCTGCGGGCGCCCGACGCGACTGAATTGCCGGCCTGGCTTGAGGGGCGTTTGCGCGCGGCCGGTTTGCAATGGGATCCGGCCGCCCTGGAGCTTTTGGCAGCGCGACTGGAAGGCAACCTGCTGGCTGCCAAGCAGGAAATCGACAAGCTGGTGCTGCTGGCCGGAGACGGTCGGGTGACCATCCAGACTGTGCGCGCGGCTGTGGCTGATGGGGCTCGCTACGATGTCTTTCAGCTGGCCGATGCGGCACTGGGCGGAGATCAGGCGCGGGCCGCCAGAATTCTCACGCACCTGGAGCAAGAAGGCGTAGCGCCTACCCTTGTGCTCTGGAGCCTGGTGCGCGAATTGTCTGCCCTGGCTTTGCTAACCCATGCCCTGAGCAGCGGTGAGTCCATGGGTCGGGCTATGGCCAGTGCCGGTGTCTGGCGATCCCGTGAGACCCTTTTCAATCGTGCCGCGCGGCGCACGGGTGCATCCCAGGCCCGCGCTTTGCTGGACCAGGCCGCCGCCGCCGATCGCATTGTCAAAGGCGCCCGTCCCGGTATGCCCTGGGCTGCGCTGATGGACCTTAGCCTTGCACTGGCTGCTAACAGTGCGTCGAGGCCGGCGGCTGCGTGAGCGATATAGGCTCAGCTGAAACCCTGTCCATCGGCCTCTACGGCGGCAGTTTCGACCCGGTGCATTTGGGTCATTTGCGCACGGCGCTGGAAGTCAGTCAGCTGCTTGGCCTTGATGAAGTTCGCTTCACGCCGTCCGGTCAGCCGCCCCATCGCCGGTCGCCGCGCGCTCCAGCCAGTTTGCGACTGCTAATGCTCCAGGCCGCCGTGGCCGATGTGGATGGCTTTGCCGTGGATGCCCGGGAGCTGGAGCGCAACGGACCGTCTTATACGATCGATACCCTGGTTTCTTTGCGGGCAGAACACCCTCTGGCCTCGCTTGTCGTCATCCTCGGCATGGATGCCTATCTGGGCCTGGGAGACTGGCATCGGTCCCGGGAGTTACTGGACTACGCTCATTTTGTTGTGGCGCATCGGCCGGGCTGGGAGCCGCCGGCAGCCGCGGACATTGGCTGGCTGGCTGACCGCTTAACCCAGTCACCCGAGGATCTGCGCGCGGGTTCCGGTCGGGTTCTGCTGCATGCGGTGACGGCGCTGGACATTGCGTCCTCGGGCATTCGGGGTTTGATTGCAGCAGGGGGAGATCCCCGTTTCCTGGTGCCGGATTCCGTCTGGCAGATTCTGCAGCGCACCCATTGTTACGCTGACGAACAACCTTCTACGCGACAAGCTTGAGCAAGACAGGAGAGATGAGTGACAGAAAGTAGTGAACTGGTAGAACTGGCAGTGGCTTCCCTGGATGATCTGAAGGCACGTGATGTGACGATTCTGGATGTGTCCCGGCTGACATCGATTACCGACTACATGGTCATTGCCAGCGGCACCTCGGGTCGCCATGTGAAGTCCATTGCCGATCGCCTGGTCGAACGCGCCAAAGCCGCGGGCTATTCGCCCGTCGGTGTTGAGGGTGCGGAAGGGGCCGAGTGGGTACTGGTGGATCTGCAGGACATCGTGGTGCACGTGATGCAGCCCAAGATCCGGGAGTTCTACAATCTGGAGAAGCTCTGGAACATGGGCGGGGATGCTCCCGGCTCCAGCGCCGGGGCCGGCGCCTGATTCGCGCGGCCTTACCCGGTTATGCGTATTTCTCTGCTCGCCGTGGGCACTCGCTTGCCCGCCTGGACGGGCGAGGGCTTCAAAACCTATCAGCGGCGTTTGCCGCGGCACATTCAGCTTGAGTTAGAAGAGATTCCTGCCGGTGGTCGCAGCGGTCGCGCGAATATCGCCGCTGCCCGTGCTCAGGAGGGTGAACGTATTTTACGGCGTGCCGCCGACGCTGATCTGCTCATCGCCCTGGACGAACACGGCGTGCAGTGGACGACCAAGGAACTGGCGGCGGAGCTGGAGCGCTGGCAAGCAGAGTTTCCCCGCGTTGCCCTGGCGGTGGGTGGTGCAGACGGGCTGGCGGATGATTGTCGCACCCGCGCCTCGCGCCTGTGGTCCCTGTCGCCACTGACCCTGCCCCATGGCTTAGTCAGAGTTGTCGTGGCGGAGCAGTTGTATCGTGCCTGGACTCTCCTGTCCGGTCATCCTTATCACCGCGCCTGATGCAACCAAGCATTTACCTGGCATCCGCGTCGCCTCGCCGACGCGAACTTCTGGCTCAGCTGGGCGTGCATTGTCAGGTGCAGCCTGCGACTGTGGATGAAACGCCGCGGGATGATGAAGCGCCGGCTGACTATGTGCTGCGACTGGCTATCGACAAGGCCCGGGCCGTGGCGGCCGCGCGCGCGCCGGCGCAGGATCCGGTCCTGGCCGCCGACACAGCCGTGGTGCTCGACGGCATGATCTTTGGCAAGCCAAGGGATCGCGCGCATGCTTTGCAGATGCTTGGCCAGCTCGCGGGCACGACACATCAGGTGTATACGGCAGTTGCCGTGGTTGCCGGCCAGCGCTGCGAGCATGCTCTGAGTTGCTCCGCCGTGACCTTTCGTGCCCTGGGTGCCGATGAGGCGGCGGCTTACTGGGAGACGGGTGAACCGGCTGACAAGGCGGGAGCCTATGCCATTCAGGGTCTGGGGGCCGTCTTCGTTGAATCCCTGGAAGGGAGTTACTCGGGGGTCATGGGTTTGCCCGTGTTCGAGACGGCCCGGCTGCTGGCTGCTTTCGGGTATCGTTTGCTCGGCGGCAATACATGAACGCAATGGGCGAAGAAATTCTGATCAACATAACCCCGCGGGAAGTCCGCGCCGCGGTGGTGGATCAGGGTGTGTTGTATGAATTACTGATAGAGCGCGCATCGCGGCGAGGCCTGACCGGAAATATCTACAAGGGCCGTGTATCGCGTGCGTTGCCGGGGATGCAGGCGGCCTTTATCGACATGGGCCTGGAGCGGACCGGGTTTTTGCATGCCAAGGATATTCGGCCGCCGGCTCACGCGGACGCCGTTGATGTCGAGGAGCCGGGTATCCGCGACCTGTGTCGTGAGGGCGATGAACTCCTGGTCCAGGTGCTCAAGGATCCCCTGGGCAGCAAGGGCGCCCGCTTGACCACCCAGTTGACGATTCCCTCCCGGTTTCTGGTGCTGGTGCCGGGTAGCAGCAGCGTGGGTGTCTCTGCACGAATCGAGGACGAAGGCGAGCGTGAGCGCCTGCGGGAAATCATCAGCACGCTCATACCGACGGATCGGCCCCGAGGTTATATCGTGCGCACGGCTGCCGAAGGGGCAAGTTTGGAAGCCCTGCGGGCCGACATGCAGTTTCTGGACCGCCTGTGGGAGGCTATTCGTCAGCGGGCCCAGGCCGCCAAGGCGGGCAGCCTGGTCCATGAAGATCTGCCCCTGGAATTGCGCATGGTGCGCGATTTGGTTAATTCGGAAATCCAGCGCATACGTGTCGACTCCGAGGAGGCCTGCGAGCGAATTGTCGAGTTTGCGCACAGCTTCATGCCCGAGTTGGCACCCGCCGTTGAGTTTTACTCGGGTCGCCGTCCCATTCTGGATCTGTACGGGGTCGAGGATGAAATCCAGCGCGCACTGGAGCGTGAAGTGCCCCTGAAGTCGGGTGGGCACATTGTGTTCGACCAGACGGAGGCCATGACGACGGTGGATGTGAATACCGGTGCTTATGTCGGCCACCGTAATCTTGAGGAGACGATCTTCAGGACCAACCTGGAAGCCGCGGTTGCCATCGCGCGGCAATTACGCTTGCGCAACCTGGGTGGAATCATCATTGTCGACTTTATTGATATGGTTGAGCCTGGGCATCAGGCGCAGGTTCTCGAGGCCCTGGAAAGCGCGATGGTTGCCGATCACGCCCGGACGCAAATTGCCCAGGTATCACCCCTCGGGCTGGTTGAGATGACGCGCAAGCGGACCCGGGAGAGCCTTGAACATATTCTTTGTGAGCCTTGCAAAACTTGCCACGGAAGCGGGTTTTTCAAAACCGCAGAGACGGTTTGCCACGAAATTTTTCGGGAAATTCTGCGTCAGCATCGGCAATTCAGCTTCAAGGAGTTGATCGTGCTGGCTAATCAGGATGTGGTGGAAACCCTGCTGGACGAAGAGTCTGCCAGTCTTGCCGAACTGGAAACCTTTACCGGGAAGCCCATTCGACTGCAGAGCGAGTCACTGTATGCCCAGGATCGCTTCGACGTTGTGCTGGTGTAAGTCGGTCTGACCATGGCACGGGTGATGGGCAGATTGATTCGCGCGCTGGTTTATTCAGCCGCCACCCTCGTTATCTTCCTGGCGCTGCTCATCGGCCTGGTGCGTTTGATGCTGCCGCTGTTGCCGCAGTATCAGCAGGAAGTGCGGACCGCCGCTGCGGCAGCGACGGGTTTCGATGTCCAGTTCCAGCAGTTGAGTGCCAGCTGGCCCCTGCGCGGCCCCGAACTGGTGCTATACGGCGTGCAGGTTCTGGATCCGGTAACGGCTGAGCCCGTGGCGAGCGCCGAGCAGGTTTCCGTTGGTGTTGACCTGGTCCGCCTGCTGATGGAGCGGCAGCTCGTGCCCAATTCCCTGGGCGTGATTGGTTCGAAGTTGCGCATTGACCGGGAGCCTGACGGGCAGCTCAATCTCCAGGGCCGGCCACTGGCCAGTTATCAGTTACCCCCTCGCGAAACGCCGACACCCGAACTGGTCGATCTGCGCGTGCGGCTGGAAAAAATCGATTTGCTTTACAGCGATGCGAACCCTCTGACCACGTCACTGCAGGGACGCCTGGACTGGCTGGATTTTGACTATTCCGACCCTGGCGTCCAGGCCGAGGGTTTGCTGGTCTTAAAAGGGGGGCAGTCGGGCCGTATCTCCCTGTCAATTAACGGGCAGGGTTCGTTGCTTGGGGATGATGCAGACCCGATGGCCGCGGACTGGCGTATCAGCATCGAGGGCGACGACCTGCAACTCGCGCCGCTGGTGGTCCTGGCGCTGGGCATGGAAACGCCCTTAAGTGCGGCTGAAGGTTCTATCAGCCTGGCCGCGCGCCTGAGCGCGGGCAAGCCACTGGCCTTGCTCGGCGAACTTGATTTGCGCGCGCTGGAATTCCGTAATCAGGGCGAACTGGTGGAAAAAATCGATTTGCTGGCCGGGCGTTTTGAATGGGAGAGCAGAGAGGCTGGGTGGCTGCTGGGTGGGACTGACCTGCGCATCGGGCGCGCGGGCCGTCTGTGGCCGCGCTCGGAACTCACCCTGACCTGCGAGCTGGACGCGGTGGCCGACGGGCAAGTCTGCGACGGCAGCGCCAGCTTTATCCGGCTGGATGATATTTATGCTCTCGCGCGCGGTTTTGCTGCCCCGCAGGCGCGGGCTGATTTGCTGCCCCGGGATCTGCGCGGGGAACTCAAGGATGTCAGCCTGGCGCTGCGCCTTCCCGGGAGTGCGGCGCCGCAGTTCCAGTTGAGCCTGGATTTCCAGGACCTCGGCATGGTGGATGGTCTGGGTGGCATTACGCTGGCTGGTCTGGCCGGAGAGCTGGTTGCCGATCAGGCCGGCGGGCGCCTGGAGCTGAGCAGTGGGGTGACTGACTGGGCCTTGCCTGAGTTGCTGCCCGGGCCGATTCAGACAAACGAGTTGACGGGTTTACTGGTCTGGCGTGTCACGGAGAACGGTCTGCGCGTGCTTAGCGATAGTGTGCGCCTGTCGGCGGAAGACATTGCCGCCACCTCGCGCTTTGAACTCAGTGTGCCCGGCGACGGCAGTAGCGCCCTTCTCGATCTGGATGCGCAACTAAGCTCACCGAACGCACCGGGGATCTTGCGCTATTTGCCCTTGCGTCGTTTCCCACCGGGGGTGAATGCCTGGCTGAAGCGAGCCATCGTCAGCGGCCGAATCGAGGACAGCAGTATTCGCTGGCGCGGTCCCCTGCGCGCATTTCCCTACGAACGGGGCGAGGGACTGTTTCGGGTTGACCTGGCCATTGCCGATGCGGTTCTGGATTACGCTGATCGCTGGCCGCGCATCGAAGCTCTGTCGGCTGATCTTGTGTTCGACGGCGTCAGCCTTTACTCCCCGCAGAACCAAGGCCGCCTCGCCGGCATCGAATTGGAAAATGAAGCCGTGCGCTTTGAGGATCTGCGCACGGGTAAGCTCGATATCACCATCGAGCAAGCAACGCAGCTGGGTGCTATACGGGAGTTGCTTCTGGCGACACCCGTTGCCGACACCCTGGGCCCGGTACTCGAAAACGCCTCTGGCAGCGGCCTGGTAAATGCCCGCGTAGACCTGCTGTTGCCGGTACTCAAAGCCCGCGACTACCGGCTGGACGGCCGCTTCACGACTCGCGATGCTCAACTGGGCTTTGCCGGGCTGGCTTTTGACTTTGAACAGCTCAACGGCGAGCTGCGTTTGCAGAACACGCAGCTATCAGCTGAGGCGCTTAAAGGTCGATTGCTCGGTGAGCCCTTTGTTGCCAGCCTGCAACCCGTTGTGGCTGCAGACGCGCCTTATAGCCACGAAGCAGTCCTTAGCGGGAGCACCCCGGTCCGGCGCTGGTTTGAAACGCTAAGCCTGCCCCAGGCTGAAGCCCTGTCAGGCCCTGCGCAATGGCAGGCCAGGCTGATGGTTCCCCGGGCGGGGGAGAATTCCGGGCCGTTTCAGGTGCAGGTGACATCCACGCTGCTGGGGACCGCCAGCAGCCTGCCGCCACCCTTGGGCAAGACCGCGGACGAAGAAGCGCCTCTTGATGTGACCCTGCGCCTGGCTGATGCCGGGGTGCTGGAAGTCGACGGACGCTTGCGTGACGACCTGGCCTTTATATTCCGACTGGAGTCAACGGAGCCCGGCTGGCGCGTCGAGCGGGGGGCTGTGCATGCCGGTATAGGCCCCGCCCTGCTGCCCGTGCTGCCGGGCATCGAGGCTTCCGGCCGCCTGTCTGTGCTGCGCGTGGCCGATTGGCTACCCCTGATCGATACCGGTGCCGAACGGCGGCTGGAAAGCATTTATCGCGAGGCGGCTTTATCGGTCGATGAACTCGTGGTCCTCGGGCAGCGTTTTCCCGATGCTGAACTGCTGGCGACGCGGCAGACGGGCAGCTGGCGCATTGCAGTCGATGCACCATGGGCCCTTGGCACTCTGCAGCTGCCAGACTCGACGACGCCGGCCAGACCATTGCAACTGCAACTGGACCGGCTCTGGCTGCTGGAGACTGAGCCCGGGTCGGCGGAGAGTTACGACCCGAGAACCCTGCCGCCCCTGGAGATTGAGGTCGGGGATTTCCGCATCGGTTCCCTGGAATTTGGCAGCCTGAGCACGGCGGTATTGCCCGACAGTGAAGGAGCGTCCGCCAGCTCCATCGAAATGGATGGGGGCAGTTTCACCATCACCGGTGAGGCGCAGTGGCTGGTGGTCGACGGGCAGGTAGAACAGCAGCTGAGCAGACTGCAGGGTGAAATGCGCAGCACCGATATCAAAGCCACCCTGAAGAGCCTGGGTTACCAGCCACTCATGCAAGGTGACTCTTTGCGCGTGACCTCTGAGCTGACATGGCCCGGCCCGCCCTCGGCAGATTTTTTGTCGCAGGTATCGGGGCAGCTTCGGGTGCGTATAAAGGAAGGCGCTTTGCTGGAAGTGGAGCCGGGTGGTGGTCGGGTGCTGGGCATGCTGAGTGTTGCCTCGCTGCCGCGGCGTCTGGCCCTGGATTTCCGTGACGTGTTTGATGAAGGTTTGAGCTTTGATGTCCTGGAAGGGGACTTCACCCTGGAGAACGGCGACGCCTACACCTGCAACCTGGGCTTGCAGGGTGCCGTGGCTGACCTGGGAATCGTGGGTCGTTCGGGCCTGCGGGATCAGGACTACGATCAGCTGGCTGTGGTCCGGCCCCACGTTTCCAACGTGCTGGCTCTTGGCGGTGCTGTAGTGGGCGGGCCCGCCGTGGGGGGCGCCATGCTGCTGATCTCAAGAATTTTCCGCAAACCCTTGAGTCAGATCGGCGAGTCCTATTACCAGATAAAGGGTGCCTGGGATGATCCGCAAATCGCCAAGATTCAGCGTATTGACGTGGACACGACCCGCTTTAGCGACTGCGAAGCCCTGCTGCCCGAGGTCGTGCCGGAGCCGGTTTTTGTGCCCTTGCCGGGCGCTGAAGCTGATCCCTTGCCAGCCGAGGCGGATGCCGCGTCCCCATGAGTGAATCGACTGCCCTGACCGTCGCGCTGGTGCAGATGAATTCGGGGCAGAGCATCCAGGCTAATCTCGCCCAGGCCGATCACTACCTGGGGCAGGCTGCCGGCCAGGGCGCGAAGCTGGCGGTCCTGCCGGAGAACTTCGCCGGCATGGCCGCGGCTGATGACTTTCGGCGGCAAATAGCGGAAACCGATGGCCAAGGGCCTATCCAGGACGCGCTGGGCCGCCTGGCCAGGGCCCATGGAATGTGGCTGGTGGGCGGCACCATCCCGCTGCTCAGTGACGCCGATGCACGCCCGGTTGCTGCCTGCTGTATTTATGACAGTGCTGGTGAGCGCCGTGGTCGCTACGACAAAATTCATCTGTTCGATGTCGATGTCCCGGATGCTGATGAGCAGTATCGGGAGTCAGCCAATACTGCCCCCGGTCAGCAGGTCCTAACGGTGCCAACCCCATGGGGAAGGCTGGGGGTAGCCGTGTGCTACGATCTTCGCTTCCCCGAACTGTTTGGGATGCTGGCTGCCGACGGGGCCGAGCTGATCGCCGTGCCCGCGGCTTTTACCCGACCCACGGGCCGGGCTCACTGGGAATTGCTGGTGCGTTCCCGGGCTCTGGATTCGCTGGCCTATGTGGCCGCTGCCGGGCAGACCGGCACCCATCCGGGCGGCCGGAGAACCTGGGGGCATTCACTGGTTGCCGGGCCCTGGGGTGAGGTGCTGTGTCATGCCGACGAGCTGCCCGGCGTGTATCTGGTGACTTTGGACATGACGCAAGTTGCATCGGTCCGGAAAAGTTTTCCGGTGTTGCAGCATCGACGTTTACAGACGGCGCTGAAGGCCGCGGAGTAATGGATCACAGTGACCGATACGAATACTAATCCCCTGCAGTTGGCCGAACAGCGCCTGCTGGAGCCGGCGGGGCTCCAGGAAAGTCATCTGGGTGATGCGTTGGGCAACATGCTTAGCGGCGGTGTCGACACGGCTGAACTGTACTTTCAGGTGGCTCGCCATGAATCATGGTCCCTGGAAGACGGGATCGTAAAAGAAGGGACGCATAGCATCGAGCGCGGCGTTGGCGTCCGTGCCGTCGCCGGTGAGAAAACCGGTTTCGCCTACTCCGATGAGATTGTTGTGCCGGCCTTGATGTCGGCCTCCAAGGCGGCCGGTGCTATCGCGAGGCTGGGGCAGCAGGGCCAGGTACAGGCCTGGTCGAGGGCCGGCGAACAGCGGCTCTATCCGGCCCTGGATCCCATCATGTCCCTGGCGGACGAAGATAAAGTGGCCTTGCTGCAGCAGGTGGATAAGGCGACGCGCGCTCACGACTCCAGGGTGCAGCAGGTTATGGCGAGCATCACCGGTGTTCAGGAAATCGTTCTGGTCTGTTCCAGCGACGGGGTTTATGCGGCGGATGTCCGGCCCCTGGTGCGAATGAATGTGGCGGTCATCGTCGAAGACGGTGGTCGCCGCGAGCAAGCCTACACCGGCGCCGGGGGTCGCTTTGCCTACGAGCATTTTCTTAGCGGCGACCGGGCCCTGGCCCTGGGTCGGGAGGCGGTGCGTCAGGCCCTGGTCAGTCTGGAAGCCGTCCCTGCACCGGCTGGCGAGATGGTCGTGGTGCTGGGACCGGGTTGGCCGGGTGTGCTGCTGCATGAGGCCATTGGCCATGGGCTGGAGGGTGATTTCAATCGCAAGGGGACCTCGGCATTCGCCGGCCGGATAGGCGAGCAGGTCGCAACCGACTTATGCACCGTCGTCGACGACGGTACTTTGCAGGGCCGACGTGGCTCTCTGAATATGGACGATGAGGGGACGCCCAGCCAGTGCACAACCCTGATCGAGAAAGGTCGACTGGTGGGCTACATGCAGGACTCTATGAATGCCCGCTTGATGGGCGTGCCAGCGACGGGCAACGGTCGGCGACAGTCTTTCGCCCATGTGCCTATGCCGCGCATGACCAATACTTATATGTTGCCTGGCCCCCACGATCCGGACGAGATCATTGCCTCCGTGGAGCGGGGGATTTACGCCTGCAATTTTGCGGGCGGACAGGTCGACATTACCTCGGGCAAATTTGTTTTTTCGGCCAGTGAGGCCTACTTGATCGACAAGGGAAAGTTGGGTGCGCCTATACGCGACGCGACCCTGGTCGGGGATGGCCCGTCGGTGCTGCAAAAAGTTTCCATGGTGGGTAACGACCTGGAGCTCGACGAGGGTGTCGGTGTCTGTGGCAAAGATGGCCAGTCAGTGCCTGTGGGAGTTGGCCAGCCGACCCTGCGAATCGACAGCCTGACCGTCGGCGGCACCGGCAACGCCTAGCGACGACAAGAGGCGTTAGCTCTATGCATATTTGGTTGACCAAACCGATCTACGAACTTTTGCCCTATTTTTATCTGGCCGCAGGTCTCGCTGCCCTGGGCGCTTCCATGTACCTCAATTACTGGTACTGGCCGGTGATCTGCCTGCTGGCCGGGATCGCGCTGGTGACTGCCGGCCTGGTGCTGTGGCTCAAGCGGCGTGATTTTCGGCAGAATCGCAGGCCGCCCGGCATAGAGGACCTGGATTAGAGGTATTAGCCCTCGCGCGGATCCGGCAGGGCCAGCACTTTTTGTGTTTGCTGTGCGCGGAAGCTTTGCAGAGCTGACGCAATTTCAGTGTGGCCCAGGGCGAGGATCGAAGCGGCCAGTACGGCGGCATTCACCGCCCCTGCGCGGCCGATAGCCAGGGTGCCTACAGGCACACCGCCCGGCATCTGGGCCATGGCCAGCAGGGAGTCCATGCCGCCCGTCGCTTTCGAGTAGAGGGGCACCCCCAGCACGGGCAGTTGGGTCAGGGCAGCGGCGGCGCCCGGCAGGGCCGCGGCCAGCCCCGCGCCGCAGATCAAAACCTGCAAGCCGCGATCGCTGGCCGTTTCGCAATACTCCGTGAGCCGGTGCGGGGCTCGATGAGCCGATATGACACTGACTTCATGCTCGATGCCGAGCGCGTCCAGGGTCTGGGAGGTGTGAATCATGGTTTCCCAGTCGTTCTGGGAGCCCATCAGGATGCCGACGAGTTTTTTCATGGTAGAGATCTTATCCGAGTCTGAAGTGGTAGCCCAAGCGCCAGTTTTGCAGACCGCAGGTTAGACTAGATATCTTGCCTAAGGAAAGGACCAACAGCGATGAGTGATATGGCCCGCCGTGACCTGAGCGCACTGAAAGCCACCGCGAGCAGCGCCCTTGAAGTCGCGCGCAAGCTGGGCGCTACGCAGGCGGAAGTCAGCACAAGCCGCGGCGCCGGGCTGTCGGTCACCGCGCGCATGCGTGATGTGGAAACCCTTGAGTATCACCGTGACCAGGGCATGTCCGTGACGGTCTATTTCGGTCAGCAAAAGGGCAGCGCGAGCACCTCGGACCTGGACGCTGCTGCCGTAGAGGAGTCCGTGGCCAAAGCCTGTGCGCTGGCCCGTTACGCCGCCAAGGATCCTTTTGCCGGTCTGGCGGCGCCCGAGCGATTGGCTGCCGGGGTGCCGGATCTCGATCTTTACCATCCCTGGGATGTGGAGCCGGCGCAGGCTATTGAGCTGGCGCTGGCCTGTGAGGCAGCCGGTCTGGATTTCGATCCGCGGATTAACAACTCTGAAGGGGCGACCGTGTCCACCCACGAGGGCGTGCGCGTTTACGGCAATAGTCATGGTTTTCTCGCCGGTTATCCCAGCAGTCAGCACAGCCTGTCCTGCGCTGTACTGGCCTCTGCTGATGGCCCCATGGAGAGAGATTTCGAATATTCGGTGGCCAGGCATGCGGATGACCTGCTGGCTCCTGAGCTAATCGGTGCCGAAGCGGCCCGCCGCGCAACGCGTCGCCTGGGTGCCCGGAAGCTGGATACGGCGACGGTGCCGGTGCTTTATCCGGCGCGCCTGGCGCGCAGCCTGTTTGGTCACCTGATCGGCGCCATCAGCGGTGGCAATCTGTATCGCAAGGCAAGTTTTTTGACCGACGCAATGGACAAGAAAATTTTCGCCGACACCATCAGCATCATCGAGCAGCCCCATATCCCCAGGGCCTTGTCCAGTGCGCCCTTCGATGATGAAGGTGTCGCTACCGTCGACCGGACCCTGATTGAGGATGGCCACCTGCGTGGCTACGTGCTGGGCAGTTATTACGCTCGGAAGCTGGGCCTGGAAAGCACGGCCAATGCAGGCGGTATACACAATCTCGTCGTTTCCAACACGGGTGAAGATTTCGATCAGCTACTGGTGGATCTGGATCGCGGTTTGCTGGTAACGGAACTGATGGGGCAAGGGGTAAACACGCTGACGGGTGATTACTCGCGGGGCGCTGCCGGTTTCTGGGTGGAGCAGGGTGAGATCCAGTTTCCCGTCAGTGAAATTACCGTGGCAGGCAATCTGTCTGACATGTATCAACAGATTCGCGCAGTGGGTACCGATGTAGATCGGCGCGGCGGGATTCGCACCGGATCTGTTTTGGTGGACGGTATGACAGTGGCTGGTAACTAAAGACCGGGGCGGGGCTGACTAGTCGTCGGTTGCCGGCGCCGATTCCAGCAGATCGTAAATCGACTGGTCGGCAACGGAGCTATCAATAGCCTCGCTGATGCCCGCCGCGATGCGTTTTACGCCGTCCGACCAATGACCTTCCGGGAATACATCGGTGCTTTGAGGCTCTCTCACAGCCGCCAGGACATCACGCAAAAGAATCTGACCGGGATCCCGGCCGGGCAATAACTCGTCCTTGTCGGTGCGTAAAAGCAGTCCAGTGGCTTCCAGACGCTCCACGGTTGCGCTCAGCGCCAGGCTGGGCAGGCCAAGCTCCTCAGCGACATCCCGGAGTTGGGGGTGTGGCTGGCCGTTTCTGAAGCCTTGTGCGACTAGGCCCATCACACTCAGTGCGATCTCCTCGCGCTGTCGACTGCCCAGGCTCACGGGGCGAAATCCCAGTCGCATGTGTTCCGGGTGTTGCGCGTAGAACGCGACTTGCGCGCCTACCAGCAAGATCAGCCAGCAAAGATACAGCCAGATCAGAGCGATGATGACAATGGCAAAGGTGGCGTAGATGTTGAGCGTGCGGGTGGAGGTCGCCACAAAGGCGGCGAACACAACGCCGGTGGTAGCCCAGAGTACGCCGCCCGTCAGACCGCCCACTGCGGCCGGGCCCAGTCGGACCTTCGTATTGGGCAAGAACGAGTAGACGAAGGTGAACCCGGCGACCACGAGCACGTAGGGCAAAAGTTGCCGGGCCAGGGTCACGCTTTCGCCAATGGCCTGGATGTCGGTGAGTTCTCGCACTACGGCATTACCCTCTGCCGCTGCTATCAGGCTCATGGCTGTCACCATGACAACGGGCCCCAGCATGATGATGCTCAGGTATTGGGTCAGGCGCTGGGCGATATTGCGCGAGCGTTCCACGCGCCAGACGAAGTTCAGACTGGCTTCCACCTTCTGAGCCATGGAGATGGTCGTGAAAAACAGCAGGGCCAGCCCGCCGTAGGCCAGCACATCGCCCTGGATATTGTCCACGAAGCCCATGACCTGATCGGTTAGCTCCACGCCCCGGTCGCCCAGGGGGGCCAGCAGTTCATAGAGCAAGGGCTCCATCTGCTTGTGAAAGCCGAAGCCCTTGAGCACCGAAAAGCTGATGGCAATCAGGGGCACGATGGAAAGAATGGTCACATAGACCAGTCCCATGGCCCGCAGGGGTAAATCCCCGGCCAGGGCATCACGCAGCACGGCATAGACAAAGCGAAGCAGCTTGATGCCCGCTCTTGGAAGGGCAGGCGCTCTGGCTACGGCTGGGGACCACAGCGCAGCCTCCAGTTTGTCCACAAGTGTTGCGATAGAGAAGTCGCTCCCAAGGGCCTGTTGAGTCCCCGGGAGTGATTCTAACCTGTCAGGCCGACTTAACCTGCCGGTGCGGTCAGCTGTTCCAGGGCCTGGTGATATTTCTCGCTGGTGTGCCGGATAACGTCGGCCGGTAGTCTGGGGCCGGGTGGTTCCTTATTCCAGGCGAGAGTTTCCAGATAGTCGCGCACGTATTGTTTGTCGAAGCTCGGCGGACTGATGCCTGTGCGGTATTCGGCTGCCGGCCAGAAGCGCGAGGAGTCGGGCGTCAGGACTTCATCGATCAGGTAAAGCTCGCCGGCCTCGTCCAGGCCGAATTCGAACTTGGTATCGGCGATGATGATGTCGCGCTTGGCTGCGTAAGCAGCACCCTCCTGGTAAATGCGGATCGAGAGATCTCGCACGCGGGCCGCCAGGTCTTCGCCGATCAGCTCGGCAGCCTGCGCATAGCTGATGTTTTCGTCATGATCGCCCACAGCCGCTTTGGTGGCCGGGGTAAAGATTGGCTCGGGCAACTGCTGGGCCTGGGCAAGCCCGGCGGGCAGTGCAATGCCGCATACCTGCCCGGTCGCCTGGTAGTCCTTCCAGCCTGAACCGATCAGATAACCGCGCACGACGGCCTCGATGGGCAGCGGCTGCAGGCGGCGACAAACCGTCGCGCGGGCTCCCAGGGCAGCGCGCTCGGCGGCATCTGGAACCACCTCTTCCAAGGGTAACTCGGCCAGATGATTGGGCACGATGTCAGCGGTGCGTTCGAACCAGAAGTTGGACAACCGGGTCAGCACCTCGCCTTTGCCCGGAATCGGGTCGGGCAGGACAACGTCAAAGGCCGAGAGCCTGTCGCTGGTGACAATCAGCAAATGCCCTTCGTCTACCGCGTAAATATCGCGTACTTTGCCTTGACTGATGCGTGACAGCCCGGACACTCTCGATTCGTATAGTGCTTGCGCCATTGCTGGATTGCTCCTGACCCCGTGAAAAAAACCGACATCTTAGACCTTGCAGGCCGCCCATGCGAAGTGGACCTGCGCCTTGCTGAAGGCTGCCAGGCAGGCGCGCTCAGCGGGTGACTGGCTGGATAGGCAAGCTGGGGGGCGGCCTGGTGGGGTTTGTTACCGGTGGTTATGTCGGTGCGGCGATCGGCGCGCTGCTGGGACATCAGCTGGACCGGGGCCTGGCCGGCGGGCCCGGGGCCGGAGATCCCGGGCTCAGTGGCAACGACCGGCAGCGTATTTTTTTCCAGAGCACCTTTCTGGTCATGGGCCATGTGGCCAAGGCCGATGGTCGGGTTTCCGAGGAAGAAATTCAGGCGGCCCGGTCTGTCATGCATCGCATGCGTCTGCGTCCGGAGGATGTACGGCGAGCCATCGCCTTGTTCAGCCGTGGCAAACAGCCTGATTTCAATATGGACGAACAGGTGCGGAGTCTGCGACGGGCCTGTGGTCATCAGCCGGACCTGGTCCGGGCCTTCCTTGAGATTCAGATGGACCTGGCCCTGAGCAAAGGCTCGATCCAGGCGCGGGAGCGAGAATTGCTGTGGCGCATCGCCGGCGCCCTGGGTGTCAGCCGGGTAGAACTGGCGCAGCTTGAGGCGGTTATCCGTGCCCAGCGAACCTTTGGTCAGCGGGTGAATCGGGGCGGCGCCGACGCGGAGCTGAAAGCCGCGTACCGGGCACTGAGCATCGAAGCCACCGCGTCTGATCGGGACGTCAAGCTCGCCTATCGTCGCCTGATGAATCAGCATCACCCGGACAAGCTGGTGGCACGGGGCCTGCCTGACGAAATGCTGGAGGTGGCCAAGGAGCGCACCAGTGAGATCAGCAAGGCCTATGAGGTCATTAAGACCCGTCGGGGGTTAAAGTGACATGCTAGGATTTCTTTCCTCCCGGAGGACTTAGCCGTGGCCGACTTCCTGATTGCACCCTCGATTCTTTCCGCTGATTTCGCCCGTCTCGGCGACGAGGTCAATGCGGTGCTGGATGCCGGTGCCGATATCGTGCATTTCGATGTGATGGACAATCACTACGTGCCGAATCTCACCATTGGCCCGCTGGTCTGCAAGGCCTTGCGCAAACACGGCATTCAGGCGCCCATCGATGTGCATCTCATGGTGAAGCCCGTCGATCGGCTGGTGCAGGATTTTGCGGCCGCCGGTGCGAGCTGGATCAGCTTTCACCCGGAGGCCAGCGAACATGTCGACCGGACCATTGGCCTGATTCGTGAGGCTGGCTGCCGGCCGGGGCTGGTACTTAATCCGGCCACACCCTTGAGTTGTCTGGATCACACCCTGGACAAGCTGGACCTGGTGCTGATTATGTCGGTGAATCCCGGCTTCGGCGGCCAGGCATTCATTCCGGAAAGCCTCAGCAAGCTGCAGGCCGTGCGTGAACGGATCGCCCAGTCCGGACGCGATATCCGTCTACAGGTTGATGGCGGTATCAAGCCCGCCAACATAGCCGCCGTGGCGGCAGCCGGCGCCGATACCTTTGTAGCGGGATCCGCGATCTTCGGCAGCGATGACTACGCGGCCACCATTGCGAAGATGCGAGAAGAGCTGGCGACCGTGACCCCGTCGACCAGGGCCGCCGTGCTCTAGTCGATACGGATCAGGCGACCGTCGCCGTCGCGCTGACAGTGCGCTCGGGGCGTGCGTTGTAGACCACTATGGTCTTCCCGCTTGCTGATACCAGGCCCTGCTCTTCCAGCACCTTGAGTACCCTGCCGGCCATTTCCCGGGAACAGCCAACCAGTCGGCTGAGTTCCTGGCGACTGACCTTGATCTGCATGCCGTCGGGGTGCGTCATTGCATCCGGTTCGGTGCACAAATCCATGATGGCATGGGCAACCCGGCCGGTGACGTCCACGAAAGCCAGATCACCCAGCTTGCGATTGGTGCGATCCAGGCGCATGGCCAGCTGTGTGGCTAACTCGAAGGTCAGTCCCGGGCTTTCGTGCGCGATCTGCTTGAATTTCGGGTAAGTCATTTCGGCTATCTCCGAAGCCACCCGGGTGCGGACCCAGGCGCTGCGGGCGGGTTGTTCGTGGAACAAACCCATCTCGCCGAAGAATTGACCCTTGTTCAGGTAGGACAGCACCATTTCGTTGCCGTCCTCATCTTCGATCATGACTTCTACTGAACCATCAATGATGTAGTAGAGGCTGTCTGGTGCATCTCCCGCATGAATCATTACGGTCTTTGCAGGCACCGAGCGCACACGGCAGTAAGTCAGAAATTTATTAATGGCGGGTATGTCGCTTAAAGGCTTGCCATTTGTGGTCATCAATTTTCTCCCCAATAACCCGGACCTGATTTAAACCGCGTTCAACATAACATTCAACGCGCCGCGCCAATTTTGTGACGTTCGTCTCAGTTAGAGGCTGCTTTGGGCTTAAATACGGTGGGCGACGGTGGTCATGACCCAGGCTGCTGCGCGCATCAGGCCCTGCACAGGGCCCGGTATATCGGCGGCGCCGCGTTCCCGGGCCTCTGCGCCATGGGCAATTTCGTGTTCGCGCATTTCCGCGACGATGCATCGACTGGGGCTGTCTTCAGCCGGCAATTGCTGCAGGTGTTCGTCCAGATGCCGGGTAACCTGCCCCTCCGTTTCGGCCAGAAAGCCCAGGCTGGCCCGATCCCCGGCCAGGCCGGCCGCGGCGCCCAGCAGGAAGGAGCCGGCATACCAGGCCGGGGTCAACGCGCTGGTGCGCCCCCCCAGTTGTTCCACCCGGGTGCCACACCAGGCCAGGTGATCCTGTTCTTCGTCGCCCGCCTGTCGCAGGGCTTCAGCCAGATCAGGATCGCGGGTCACGGCGGCCTGGCCGCGATAAAGTGCCTGGGCCGCAACCTCCCCGGCATGATTCACCCGCATCAGGGCGGCGGACAATTCGCGCTGCGCGGGGCTCAGCTCAGGTTCTTCCATCCCCTGGGCCGGGCTTGGATTCGTGGCCTGGGCGACTCCGCCCATAACCCTGAGGGCCCGGTCCATTTCTGTGAGCAGGCTATCCAGCAAGTTTTGGCGTCTTTCGGACATATAAGCAGTATAGACAGATTCTGCTTTCTGCATCGAAAAGGCGCCGATAATCATTAAAATGACGTTATCTTGTGGGAAAGTGCCCGTCCTTGCCTGAGTCCGGTGCCCAGGGCGCGAGCACTTGCGCCCCGGCCCCGGCCTCTGGCGGGTGCTTAAGCTGGCAAAGGCCCTGGCCAGGGAAGCCGGGCGGCTGCAGCGATTGATTGAAAAAGGCAGGGCCGGTCCGTAGAATCGCGCCCCTTTCTTCGTGGGCCTGTCTGGCCTGAAAACTCGGATTTAGCAATGAAAACGTTTTCGGCAAAACCTCATGAGGTCCGCCGCGACTGGTACGTCGTGGACGCCGCCGGTAAGACCCTCGGCCGACTGGCCACTGAGATCGCCGCTCGCCTGCGTGGCAAGCATAAGCCCGTGTTCACGCCCCATGTGGACACCGGCGATTACATTGTTGTGATCAATGCTGCCCAGCTGCGGGTGACCGGCAACAAGCTCCAGGACAAGATGTATCACCGTCACACGGGCTATATCGGCAACCTGAAGAGCACCAATCTGGCCACCTTGATGGCCCATAAGCCCGATGAAGTCCTGATCACTGCGGTGAAGGGCATGTTGCCGAAAAACAAGCTCGGCGCCGCCATGCTGAAGAAGCTGAAGGTTTATGCCGATGGTGATCATCGTCATGAAGCCCAGCAGCCCCAGCCCCTTGAGATTTAAGCGAGACTAGCGAATGAGTACCCAGGAATACCGCGGCACCGGCCGCCGGAAGACGTCTACGGCCCGCGTTGTGATCCGTCCGGGAACCGGCAAAATTACCGTCAACAAGCTGGAGCTGGACCGCTTCTTCGGTCGTAAGACAGCTCGCATGATTGTGCGCCAGCCGCTGGATGTGTCGGATATGCATGACAAGTTCGACGTGCTGGTCAACGTGCAGGGCGGCGGCACCACCGGGCAGGCAGGCGCCATTCGGCACGGCCTGACACGGGCGCTGATGGCTTACGACGAAGCCCTGCGTCCCACGCTGCGCAAGGCCGGGTACGTGACCCGCGATGCCCGCGAAGTGGAGCGCAAGAAGGTCGGCCTGCGCAAGGCCCGCCGCGCAACCCAGTACTCCAAGCGGTAGCTGCACACGCGCGCGGCAGAGCGGGCACAAGCCCGCCGCCGCGCCAGATCGATCCCTTGGGGGATCGTCTAATGGTAGGACTACGGACTCTGACTCCGTCAATCCAGGTTCGAATCCTGGTCCCCCAGCCAGACATAAAAAGCCCCGCTCAAAGCGGGGTTTTTTATGTCTGAGTGGGCGGCCCACATGGATGAGACCCTTAGTTCGACTCGGTTCCAGCAGATGGGTCGCGCAGCGACCCATCTGCTGAGGAGAGAACGCGCAGCGAGCGCAGCTCGTGAGGCCGCTCCCAGGCATCCATGCCTTTCGCGGCACTCGGCCTTCCTTGGCCAGCGCGTCCCCCTCGAGGGGTGAGCGGCTGCAAGCCGCGAATAATCCTGGTCCCAAGGCCGCATAGTTAAAAGAACCGGGTTCTACCCGCAACGAGCGCAGCTGCTAAGCCCCGACCCCGAGGATCCGTGCGCTGCGCGGCCCCAGTGAGCTGAGCCGCGAGAAGCCCTGAATAATCCCGCTATCCCATACAGAAAAACCCGCTTTATGCGGGTTTTTTCATGTCAATTAGAACTGGCGTGGCACCTGGCAGTCCTAGCTACCCAGCTGATCAACTCCACCCTCGCGTGCGATCAGCAGGGCATCGGCAGGTCGCTGCGCAAAAATGCCGACGGTTACGACACCGGGTACCTGGTTGAAGCGCTGCTCCATTTCCAGGGGATTGGTGATTTGCAGGCCGTGCACATCCAGAATCAGGTTGCCGTTATCCGTGACGAAGTCCTTCCGCAGGATGGGCTGCCCGCGCGCTTTAACGAACTGGCGTGATACCAGGGACTCTGCCATGGGAATGATTTCCACAGGCAGCGGGAAGCTGCCCAGGACACCAACCCGCTTTGACTCATCAACGATGCAGACGAATTTTCTGGCGGCTCCCGCCAGAATCTTTTCCCGGGTCAGGGCACCGCCGCCTCCTTTGATCAGGTGCAGCTGCTTGTTGACCTCGTCGGCGCCATCTATGTAGAGATCCAGATCACCGACTTCTGACAATTCGGAGACGGTAAATCCGGCCATCCGCAAGCGGCTTTCCGTGGCTATGGAGCTGGCCACAACCACATCGATTTTGTCGGCAATATCCGGCAATGCATCAATCAGGAAGTTGACCGTGGATCCGGTGCCTACGCCCAGACGAGTGCCCGGCGCTATGAATTCGAGGGCCGCCAGTGCGGCCTCGCGCTTCTGCTTATCCTGGTCCATTGATTGCCCCATTCCCCCCGGAAGGCTCGAATTATAACGGCTTAGAGCCTTTTGGCCCGTTAAGCAGGGCCAAAAGAAAAGTGCCCGCCGAGGCGGGCACTTTCGCAAGAAACGGGCCTCGTTAACCGAGTCCCGTCAGCCGAGAAACTACCGTTTCTTCGACGCTTTCCGTTTGGTCTTGCGCTTAGCTACCTTACGCTTGGTCTTGCGCTTGGCCTTCTTCTTAGCCTTTTTCTTGGTCTTACGCTTGGTCTTGCGCTTAGTCTTTTTCTTAGCCTTTTTCTTGGCTTTCTTCTTCGTCTTACGCTTAGCAGTCTTACGCTTAGCGGTCTTACGCTTAGCGACCTTACGCTTAGCGACCTTACGCTTAGCTACCTTTTTCTTGGCAGCCTTTTTGCGTGTAGTCTTCTTTCTACTAGCCATTATCAGTCTCCGTGTCGGGGATAACCGTCGCCGAGTATATATAAAGTTGTTGAAATTGCCAGCAAATCAAGGGTGACGGCGTTATCAGTTGCGGAGACGAATTCGGGGCGGGTTCAAGTCATTTTCGTAAAAATTCGAACTTAGAGGATTCCGTAACGACTGCATCCAGGGGAACGTCCCAGGATTGCGCAGGGAGACTGTTCACTCCCTGCATGTCGTAGGCGAAACCAACGAAGCGTGGATGTCGCCAACTCTTTCTATACCGCAGGAAGCTAAAGGTACGGTCGTAATAGCCGCCACCCATGCCCAGTCGATTACCGACATGGTCAAAAGCGACTAGTGGCGCAATTACGACATCCAGGGCCGTAGCCCGGAGCAAGGGTTCGTCGGTCGGTTCAGGAATCCCGAATCGATTGAGGGCTAAAAGGGTGCTGCGGCTATAGCGGCGGAAAAACAGCGCCTCGCCCTGCAGGACGGGCAAGTAAACTTCGCGGCCGCGATCCCAGGCGGTTTGGATCAGCCCGTCGCAATCGATCTCGCTGTTCACGGCCAGGTAAGCTGCAATGCGCCGGGCACGCTGCATGACTGGCAGTTGCCAGGCATGCGCGCTCGCGGCAAAGCCGGCCTGGCGGGCAAGTTGCGGTGGCAGGGCACGCCGCAGGCGGACGAGCTTGGAGCGCAGTTTCGCGCTGTTCATGAAGGCCCCGCATCAGGAGTAAAGAGTGGTTCCTCCCGCCTGTGCCGTGGCGAGCCTTCGCCCTCGAACCAAGGCGATAGGTGGGGTCAGCCGCGACAGATCAGGCTGTCCGCCAAAGGCGGCCGTGCACAATACTGTCTACAGACGACGACCCCGGTCTGAAAGTTAGGGTCGAAAGTCTTAGACCCACCTCGAACACCGCAGGAGGAACCGAGGCTGATTATATCGTTTGGCGGGCAGCGACGGATGAGACCCGGCGCACAGGGTTGGCGGCAGGGGCTAAAGCTCCAGCTGGCGGCCGGACTGCAGGGCAGATTCGACCCGCTCGCGCATGGCAATAACTTTGCCCTTGGCGTTGGTCTCGATGTTGTCGCCCTTGTCTTTAAAGGTGATCAGCTCATTGGCCATGTTTAGCGCAGCCATGACAGCTATGCGGTCCAGGCCCACGACTTTGCCGCTATCCCGGATTTCGCGCATTTTGGCGTTCAGCATTTCCGCGGAGTCCACCAGGGCCTTCCGCTCGTCGGCAGGGCAGGAGATCTGGTATTCCTTCTCAAGAATCTTGACGCTCACGTGGGCGTACATTTCCGTCATGAATTGTGCTCCATGGCTTTCAGGCGCCCTATCATGGCCTCGACCCGGGCCCTGACCTGTTCGTTTTTCTGTAAAAGGGTAGCCCGCTCACCAATCAGATTATCCTGCCGCTGTTTCAGGGACTGATTCTCTTCCTTGAGCTGGCTGGTGATCACAACGAGCTCGTCCAGACGCCGCTCGAGCCGCTGTAATTCCTTCAGGAAATTTTGTTCATTTTTGTCGTTCACCCAAAAAATATAGGGTGGCGGGTGGCTGCGGTCAAATTATCGGCTTTTTGGCCGCGGTGCTAGCATAGCCCGCCCACCATGCCAGCCACTGATTTTCAAGCTTTGACCCAGGCGCTGACCCGCGCCGGAGCCCTTGGCGAGCCCGCCGAGGCCCACGGGCACCTGTGTGGCCTGGCCTGCGCTCTGGGCCCGGCTGCGGAACCACCCTGGGTGGCCGAGCTGCTTGCGGATTGCGCGCTTGGTCCCGGTACGCGCGATGCCCTTATACAAGAGCTAGGGGGCACAGCTATTCAAACCATGGAGGCCCTGGAGGCGGGTGATATGAGTCTGCAGCTGGCTCTGCCTGGGGACGCGGACCCCCTGGACAGCCGCGCTGCAGCCCTGGGTCTCTGGTGCCAGGGGTTCATGCACGGCTTGAGCCAGGGCGCGGCAGCACCGGCCACTATCGAGTCCGGGGTTAGCGGCGAGATAATCGGCGATTTCGTGGAAATCAGCCGCGCCGAGCTTAGCCAGGAAGAGACCCTGGCCGAAGCGGAGTCTGCTTACGCTGAGCTGGTGGAATTCGTGCGTGTCAGCGTTCAGCTGGTTTATGAGGAACTGCGCGCTGAGCGCAGCCGTGGCACCAGCCACTGAGGTCCCTATGAGTCCCCGTGAGTTTTCCCGGCGTCGTCGCCAGATAATGCGCATGATTGGCAAGGGCAGTGTCGCGCTGCTGCCGGCTGCGCCCGCCAAAGTGCGCAATCGTGACGTGGAGTACTACTACCGCCAGGACAGTGATTTCTATTACTTGACGGGTTTCGCGGAACCCGAAGCGGTCCTCGTTCTGGCGCCCGGCAGAGCGGCGGGGGAAGTCCTGATGTTTTGCCGTGACCGCGATCTGGAGCGGGAGACCTGGGATGGTGCGCGGGCGGGTCCCGAGGGAGTGGTGGCCGACTTTGGCGCCGATGACGCCTTCCCCATCACTGACATGGATGACATCCTGCCGGGCATCATCGAGCAGTGTGAGCGGGTGTATTACAACATCGGCATGCACACGGAGTTCGATCAGCGCCTGATTGGCTGGGTCGCGGCTCTGCGCGAGCGTGGCGGTGCCCACACCCCTGACGAATTTATTGGCCTGGATCATCTGTTGCATGATCTGCGCTTGTTCAAGAGCCGGCCGGAAATTACCAAGCTGCGGCGGGCGGCAAAAATCGCCGTCACAGCTCATAACCGGGCCATGTCGCTCTGCCGCCCCGGCCTGCATGAATACGAGATCGAAGCGGAATTCATTCATGAGTTTCGCCGCCAGGGAGCGCGCCTGTCCTATCTGCCCATTGTCGGCTCAGGACCCAATAGCTGCGTGCTGCATTACCACGCCAACGACCGGCGCATGGAAGACGGTGATCTGCTGCTGGTGGATGCCGGTTGCGAATTTGGCTACTACGCCTCCGATGTCACCCGTACTTATCCGGTGAATGGCCGCTTCACGCCAGAGCAACGGGCGATCTATGACATTGTCCTGGAAGCGCAGACTGCCGCCTTTGACCAGATCGCTCCGGGTAATCATTGGAATGACGCCCACGTTGCTGCGGTGCGGGTAATCACCCTCGGACTGCGGGCTATCGGCTTGCTCAAGGGGAATCTGCGTACCTTGATTCGCACCGGTGCCTATCGGCCGTTCTTTATGCATCGCACGGGTCACTGGCTGGGCATGGATGTGCATGACGTTGGAGACTACAAGGTCTCGGATCATTGGCGCCTGCTGGAGCGGGGCATGGCTCTGACGGTGGAACCGGGTATCTACATCGCTCCGGGCACGCGGGGGGTGCCCAAGCGCTGGTGGGGGATCGGTGTGCGCATCGAAGACGATGTGGTGGTGACCACCGAAGGCCATGAGTTACTGACGGATGGTTTGCCGCGCACGGCCGATGAAGTCGAGGCCGCGGTCGGCAGCCGCGCCAGCTGAGTCATGTCAGCAGAGCCGAGCAGCAACTATGACGTGCTGATTGCCGGCGGCGGCATGGTCGGCGCGAGCCTGGCCTGTGCCCTGGCGCAGCTTCCCTTGCGCATCGGCGTGGTGGAGCCGGTGCCCTTGAGCAGCGGTGCCCAGCCCAGCTTCGATCTGCGTACCACGGCACTGTCGCGCACCAGTCAGCGCATTCTGGATTCCCTTGGCCTGTGGTCAGAGGTGGCTTCGCGGGCAGCCTGCATAAGGCGCATTCACGTGTCCGAGCAAGGCCGCTTCGGGACCACGGTCATCGATGCCGAACAACAGGCCGTCCCCGCCCTGGGTTATGTGCTGGAGAACCGGGTGCTCGGCGCAGCCATGTGGGGGCGTCTTGAGGCAACAGACAATGTGGACATGCTGTGTCCGGCGACGATTGATACCGCAACCGTGGCGGATGCAACTATCACGGCGAGCCTCGGCGGCGAGACCTTCGCCGGTGCAGCCCAGGCCCGCTTGCTGGTGGTTGCCGATGGTGCAGGCTCGCGGCTGCGTGCTGCCCTGGGTGTCCCTGCGCAGACGCGGTCCTATGAGCAGACGGCCATTGTCGGCACCGTAAAGGTCGCTCATCCTGGTGATGGAGTGACTGCCTTCGAGCGGTTTACGCCGCAAGGCCCCATGGCCATGTTGCCGGCGGGTGATGGCCGCTATGTTTTCGTGCTGACCGCCGGCGAAGATGCCGTGGCCGCAACCCTGGCGCTGGACGATGGCGCCTTCCGGGATTTGCTGCAGGCTCGTTTCGGCTTTCGCCTGGGGCGTATCGGTCGCGTGGGCCAGCGTGGTTCCTACCCCCTGGCATTAACGTGTGCGCAGCAACTGAAGACAACCCGGGCTGCCATCGTCGGCAACGCCGCCCATGGGCTGCATCCTGTTGCCGGGCAGGGCTATAACCTGGGCTTGCGCGATGCAGCCACGCTGGCGGAGTTGCTTGCCGATAATCTTCGCTCCGGTGAGCCAGATCCTGGCAGCGATACCCTGCTGGCTGAATACGCGGCCTGGCGTGAGCAGGACCAACGCAATGTGGTGGCCTTCACTGACGGCCTGGTGCGAGGCTTCGAATTACCCGCGCAGGTCCTCGGCAGCCTGCGCGGTCTTGGGCTGGCCGCCTTTGATGTGCTGCCCGGTGCCAAGACGATCCTGGCGCAAACCACCATGGGTCTGGGCGGTCGCCAGACACGCCTGGCCCGCGGCATGCCCTTATGACTCAGCAACCGGCGGATTTTCTGGTCCTCGGTGGCGGGCTGGTGGGGCTGGCCTTTGCCAACTTGCTGGCTGCCCGCCTGCCCGGCGTGGCAGAACGCATTGTGGTGGTGGATCGCGCCGCGCCGGCGCCGGTAACCGGCGATGTGGGCCTGCGGGTATCCGCCTGGTCGGCCGCATCGACGGCGCTGCTGAATGAAGCAGGCGCCTGGCAACAAGTGCCGGCCTCGCGCCAGGGAGCTTATCGCCGGATGGTGGTGTGGCGCGAATCCGGACCCGAGGGGCGAGACAGTATTCATTTCGATGCCGCTGAGCAGGGCTTGCCGGCCCTGGGCCATATCGTTGAAAACGATTTGCTGCGCGCCTTGTTATGGGAGCAGGCCAGTCAGGCCGGGGTACGCTTTGAGGTGGGAGCCGGGCCCCGGCAGCTGCAGCAAGATGACTCGGGCGTTGAGCTTGAACTGGATGACGGCCGCGTGCTGACGGCATCGCTGCTGATCGGTGCCGACGGGCAATCGTCCTGGACGCGGCAGGCCGTTGGGCTGACGCGCCGGGAATGGCCCTACCATCAGCAAGGTCTGGTGACCCATGCACAGCCTGCCCAGGAACATCAGCAGACGGCCTGGCAACGCTTCATGCCAGGCGGCCCTCTGGCGCTGTTGCCCCTGGCCGATGGCCGCGTGTCTGTGGTGTGGTCCTGCCCTGTCCAGGCCGCTACAAAGCTGCTGGCCGGCAGTCAGGCGGAACTGGGCGCGGCGCTGACCCGGGCCAGTGGTGGCGTGCTGGGTGAGCTGCATCCCACGGTGTCCGCCCGCGGCTTTCCCTTGATGGCGTCGCACACTCATACTTACGCCGCTGAGCGGGTCGTGCTGATCGGCGATGCTGCGCATCAGGTGCACCCTCTGGCCGGCCTGGGTGCAAACCTTGGGCTGAAAGATGCTGATGTGCTGGCCGGTGAACTGGCAGCTTTCCTGCGTCAGCCGGCGGCAGATCCTGGCGACCGCAAGGTACTGCGTCGTTACGAGCGGGCAAGAAAGGGCGATAACCTGGCAACTCTGACTACCATGGATCTACTGCATCGTGCCTTCAGCGGCGGCCAGCCTGAGCTGGCATCTCTGGCCGGCAGTGGTCTGGGCCTGGTTGATCGGCTACCTGTCGTTAAACGAGCCTTAGCAACTTATGCGGTGGGTGGCGGCAGCCGGTCATGATTGCCCGCCGGGAGTTGCAGGTCTGGCTGCTGGCACTGGTCTTGCTGTTGATCGGCGGTTCGCTGGTTTACTACAAAAGTAGCGTACTGGGTTTCCCCATCGTGCCTGACACGCAGGCGCGGGTGTGGACCATAGAAGCCACCCTGAGTTTTGAAGCCGGTCGCGGCCCAATCAAGGCGCGCATGTTCATCCCGGGCCTCACGCCGGGTTTTGCCATCCTTGACGAGAATTTTGTCTCGCGCGGTTTTGGTGCTACCCCGCGCTACGTGACCGGCGGCCGTGAAGTGCAATGGGCCCGCCGGCGTGCTCGCGGTCCGCAAACTCTGTACTACCGCGCGGTGGTTTATGAGGACACGGCCCTGAGCGAGGACGACACGACGCCGCCCTTTCCACCGTCTCCGATTCTGGCCGAGCCTTTCAGTACGGCGGCGGAGATGATCGTTGAGGACGTCGGCAGCAAATCGGCTGACCCCGGAAGTTTTACCGCGGAGCTATTAAAGCGCCTGGCTAATCCCGAGGCTGATCAGAATGTGGATCTGCTCCTGGGCGGTGATCCGGATCCCGTCGCGCTGGCCAAGACGGCCACAACCCTGCTTGCAGCCGCGCTGATTCCTTCACGCCTGGTGCGTGGCATTTACCTGCAGGATCAGACGCGCCGTTCCGAAGTTGTTCCCTGGCTGATGGTCCATGACGGTACCCGCTGGCTGTACTTCGATCCGGCGACCGGCGATCAGGGTCTGCCGGACAATTTCCTGTTTTGGTGGACGGGCACGGATGCCTTTGCCCAGGTCGATGGCGGCCGGGATCAGGACGTCCGGGTATCTGTCAGCGGTGGTCTGATGGATCCCATCAGCCTGGCCCGCCGGCGTTCCGAGGTGCGCGAAGGCCCGATTTCGCAGCTGTCGCTGTTTGCCTTGCCTATCCAGACGCAGGCCGTTTATTCCATCTTGCTGCTCGTACCCCTGGGTGCCCTGGTGGTGGTGTTGTTGCGCAATGTTGTCGGCATGCAGACCTTCGGTACCTTCATGCCGGTGCTGATCGCCCTGGCTTTTAGAGAGACGCGATTGCTGTGGGGAATCGTCTTGTTTACGACCCTTGTAGCCCTGGGTCTGGCTTTCCGCTTTTATCTTGAGCGACTGCGATTGCTGGCCATTCCGCGTCTGAGTGCCGTGCTGACGATTGTGGTGTTGTTGATGGTGGCCGTTAGCGTGGTCAGCAATCGCCTGGGCCTGGATTACGGGCTGTCTGTCGCTTTGTTTCCCATGGTCATTCTCGCCATGACCGTCGAACGAATGTCCACGGTCTGGGAGGAACGCGGCGCCGGGGAGGCGATTCAGCAGGGGATGGGCTCACTGGTCGTGGCTGCTGCCTGTTTCGGGGTGATGGAGTGGAACCTGGTGCAGCACCTGGTGTTTGTTTTTCCGGAGACCTTGCTCATCGTGCTGGCCATCACCTTGCTCTTGGGCCGCTACACAGGCTATCGCCTGACTGAGTTGCGCCGCTTCCGTGACCTGGTCAAAAACCCGGGGGCGAGGTAGTGCTCGCCAGCGTCCGACAGTTGCGTGGCCGGGGTGTGCTGGGCATGAACGCGCGCAACGCGGATTTTATTCAGCGCTATAACCCCCGCCGTCTTTATCCGCTGGTCGATGACAAGCTGGAAACCAAGCAGCTGGCCCTGGCGGCCGGCATCGCCGTGCCGGAGTTGTACGGCACTATGTCCACGCCGGGCGAGACGGGCGGCTTTGCCGATATCGTCGCCGAGCGCGATGAATTTGTTATCAAGCCGGCCCATGGTTCCGGGGGCGACGGCATTCTCGTCGTCGCCGGCAAAAGTGCCCGGCGTCGCGGCCAGTATCGCCTGATTGACGGCAGCTTCATGACGGAAGCAGAAATACGCTTCCACATCACCAATATCATCAGCGGGCGCTACAGCCTCGGCGGGCATCGCGACTGTGCCATGGTCGAGTACTGCGTAAAGACCGACCCGGTGTTTGAACATGTCAGCTATCGCGGCATACCCGACGTGCGGGTCCTGGTATTTCGCGGCTATCCCGTGGCTGCCATGGTCCGGCTGCCGACGCGTGCGTCCCACGGCAAAGCGAACCTGCACCAGGGCGCTGTGGGCGCCGGCATCGACCTGGTCCGGGGCCGGACCCAGTTTGGCGTACTCGATAACGGCATCACGGACGAACACCCGGACACCGGTGAATTGATCGCCGGCATTGATCTGCCTAACTGGGATGTCCTCCTCGAACTCGCCGCCCGCTGCTATGAATTGACGGGTCTGGGTTACCAGGGCGTGGATCTGGTGCTTGATCGGCAACATGGCCCCCTGATCCTCGAGTTGAACGCACGCCCCGGACTGGGAATTCAGATTGCCAATCGACTTGGCCTGGCGGAGCGTTTGCGCCGCATCGAAGCAGAGCCCGACGGGGCGAGTGTTGCCGAGCGTCTGGCCCTGGCCCGACAATTGTTCGGCGAGAGCTGACCAGAATCACAGTTTCTCCGGGCGGGGTGATCCGCTAGTATTGCCGCCTCAATCAATCGGGTCCGCGGGAGAGAGTCGCCAGCAAGGCGGCCGCCGAAGGCGCAACTCGCCCGGAAACGCTCAGGCAAACGGACAGCGGCCCCGGATTGACTCTGGAGAGCGACTCCGTTCGGAGTCCACCGAAGGGGTGAGGTGCTGCGCAGGCGGTGCCCGATCTCTCAGGTTTCAGGACAGAGGGGCTCCAGGCATTTGCCTGTCCTGCCGTTGTGACTGAAACAAACATATGAGTAAACGCACCCCCATCTATCCCAGGCACGAGTCAGCCGGTGCACGCCTGGTCGATTTCGGCGGCTGGCAGATGCCCCTGCACTATGGCTCCCAGATGGATGAGCATCACGCCGTGCGGCGGCACGCTGGCGTTTTCGATGTGTCGCACATGACCGTTGTGGATCTGGCCGGCGATGGCGCCCGTGATTTCTTGCGCAGCCTGCTGGCGAATGACGTCGACAAGCTGCGCCAGCCCGGGCGTGGCCTTTATGGCTGCATGCTCAATTACAAAGGCGGCGTGATTGACGATCTGATTGTTTACCGCACCGGACAGAGCGCTTACCGCATGGTTGTCAACGCAGCCACTCGCGATAAGGATCTGGCCTGGATTGAACGTCATGCGGCGCCCCTGGATGTGACCGTGGACGAGCGTGCCGAGGCAATCATGCTGGCGGTGCAGGGTCCCAAGGCTATGGAACTGGCAGCGCCGCTATTACCCAGTGGACTGGAGCAATCAGCCGCCGCGCTGAGGAATTTTGCTTGCTGTGAGCAGGACGGCTGGTTTGTCGCGCGCACCGGCTATACGGGCGAGAGTGGCTGGGAGCTGATTATTGATGACGCCCGGGCGGGGCTGGATTTCTGGGATGCTCTGTTGGCAGCCGGCGTCCAGCCTTGCGGCCTGGGTGCCCGGGACACCTTGCGTCTGGAGGCTGGTCTGTCCCTGTACGGCCAGGATCTGGATGAGGATCACAGTCCCCTGGTCAGTGGTCTGACCTGGACTGTTGCCTGGGAACCGGCGGAGCGGAATTTTATCGGTCGCGCCGCAATCCAGTCAGAGCAATCAGCAGGACCGCGCCTGACGCTGGCCGGCTTGCTCCTGGAGGACCGCGGCATCATGCGCCACGGCCAGCGCGTCTTTACCGCCGCCGGCGAAGGCGTGGTTACCAGCGGTGGCTTTGCGCCGACCCTGGGCCGCTCGATTGCCCTGGCCCGCGTGCCCGCGGATGCTGCCGGCCATTGCGAGGTCGAGATTCGCAACGCGCACCGGCGCGCGACCCTGGTGAAACCTGCTTTCGTTCGCAATGGCCAGGTCCTGGTGGACCTGGACAGCTAAACCGGCCAAGACTGGAGTAACCCTGATGAGTGATGTGCCTGAAAACCTGCGATATACCAGTGATCATGAGTGGCTGCGACTGGAGGATGACGGGTCTGTGACTGTCGGCATCACCGATCACGCGCAGGAGGCCCTCGGTGAGCTGGTTTACGTGGAGTTACCCGAGTCAGGCAGTGACCTGGGTGCCGGCGATACCTGTGCCGTAGTTGAGTCAGTAAAGGCGGCCTCGGATGTTTATAGCCCCTTGCCTGGCACGGTGATGGCCACTAACGAAAGCCTGGCTGAGCAGCCGGAACTCGTGAACGGCAATCCGTATGGCGAAGGCTGGCTGGTGCGTCTGCAGCCCACCGATTCATCCGCTCTGGAAAGCCTGCTCAACGCTGAGGCTTATACCCGCTTCCTGGCGGAAGCTGAAGACTGAGGCAAATAGGCCATGCCCTTTATTCCGCATACCGAAACTGACATTAGCGAGATGCTCGCGACCATTGGCGTGGACAGCGTGGACGCGTTGTTTGATGAGATCCCCGAGTCCCTGCGTATCGATGGCCTGAGCGGCATTCCCGATGCCCTGGGCGAGGCGGAGATTGTCCGCCTCATGCGCGAACGCGCCGAACTGGACAGCGGGTTGATGAACTTTGTCGGTGCCGGCGCCTACGAACACCATATTCCGGCGGCCGTCTGGGACATTGCCAGTCGCGGCGAGTTCTACAGTGCTTACACGCCGTACCAGGCCGAAGCCAGCCAGGGCACTTTGCAGGTCATCTACGAATATCAGTCCATGATGACTGAACTGACCGGCATGGACGTGTCTAACGCATCGCTGTACGACGGTGCGACAGCTTTTGCCGAGGCTTGCCTGATGGCAGTGCGGGGCAATCGGCGCTGCCAGTCGCGGCGGATTCTGACCACTCGCGGCCTGAGCCCGGCATTTCGCAGCGTCGCCACGGCCTTGCTCGAAGGGCAGGGCCTGGAACTGGTTGAGTTGCCGCAACTGGATGAGGGTATCGCGGACGTGGCCGCCTTCGAGCAGCTGCAAGGCGAGGAATTTGCTGCCCTGGCTATTCAGCAACCGGGCTTTCTTGGCACCCTGGAGGCTGTGGATCAGCTGACTGATCTGGCGCATGCCCGGGGCATGCTGGTGATCGCCGTGTGCAATCCCACCAGCCTGGCTCTGCTGCGTCCCCCGGGACAATGGGGCGAGACGGGCGCAGATATTGCCTGCGGAGAAGGCCAGCCCCTGGGTATTCCCGTGTCCTCAGGCGGCCCGTACTTCGGTTACATGGTTTGTCGCCAGACCCTGGTGCGGCAGATGCCCGGGCGCATCGTCGGCCGGACGGTGGATCTGGACGGCCGTCCGGGTTTCACCCTGACCTTGCAGGCGCGCGAGCAGCACATCAGGCGCTCCAAGGCGACTTCCAATATCTGCACCAACCAGGGCTTGATGGTTACCGCGGCGACTATCTACCTGAGTCTGCTCGGTGGCGAAGGACTGCAGCGGGTGGCGGCCCAGGCTCACGCCAACACGCGATCACTCGCCCGGGGCCTGGCGCAGCTGGACGGCGTAGAGCTGGTCTACGAAGAATTTTTTCATGAAGCGGTGCTGCGTTTGGACCGGTCTGTGGCTCCGGTGCTGGATGCCCTGGCCGAGCAGGGCATTCTGGGCGGTTATGACTTGAGTGCCGACTATCCCGAACTCGGCCATGCGCTGCTGGTTTGCGCCACGGAAACCCGCACGCCGGCCGACATCGATCACTACATTCAGCAACTGGGAGCTGCGCTGGCGAACAGTCGCGCAGCCTGAACACCAATGTACGAAGCACTGATATTTGAACATTCCCGGCCGGGCCGCGGCGCGCCCGGTCATGCACCGGCAAACCCGCCGGCGCCAAAACTGGCCGGCCATCTGTTGCGTAGTGCTGCGCCCGCATTACCGGCGGTCACAGAGTTGCAGGTGGTTCGCCATTTCACGCGCCTGTCGCAACAGAATTTCTCCATCGACACGCATTTTTATCCGCTCGGGTCGTGCACCATGAAGTACAACCCGAAAGTCTGTAACCGACTGGCTTTGTTGCCGGGCTTTGCCGAGCGGCATCCCCTGGGGCCTGAGTCGCACGGCCAGGGTTTTCTGGCCTGCATGTTTGAACTGCAGGAAATGTTGCAGGCGGCAACGGGGATGACGGCATTTTCCCTGACGCCCATGGCGGGTGCCCAGGGCGAGTTCGCCGGCGTGGCGATGATCATGGCGTATCACCGTTCGCGCGGGGATACTCAGCGCAACGAAATTATCGTGCCGGATGCTGCCCACGGCACTAATCCGGCGACGGCGACCATGTGCGGTTGCAGTGTGCGGGAAATCCCCACCGGTGCCGATGGCGATGTTGATCTGGATGCCCTGCGCGCTGCGGTGGGCCCGCGCACGGCCGGCATTATGCTGACCAACCCGTCCACCCTGGGCGTTTTCGAACGCAAGATTCCGGAGATTGCTGCCATCGTGCATGGTGCCGGCGGCTTGCTGTATTACGACGGTGCCAATCTGAATGCGATTCTGGGTCGGGCCCTGCCGGCGGCCATGGGTTTTGATGTTATGCACATCAACCTGCACAAGACTTTCTCCACCCCGCACGGCGGCGGTGGCCCCGGTTCGGGTGCGGTGGGCGTTAATGAGCGCCTGGCGCCGTTTCTGCCTGTGCCCGTCGTGGGAAAGACCGAGGCGGGTTATCGCTGGCTGACCGAGACGGATCGTCCCCAGAGCATCGGCCGCTTGTCGGCTTTCATGGGCAATGCCGGAATCCTGCTGCGGGCCTATGTCTACATGCGCATGCTCGGCGGCCGCGGCATGCGGCGAGTTGCCGATTACGCCACGCTGAACGCTAACTACCTGATGAGTCGGCTGGCGGCGGCCGGTTTCCGGGTCGCTTATCCCGAGCGAAGGGCCAGCCACGAGTTCATCGTGTCCCTGAAGGACCTGAGCCGCGACACGGGCATTACCGCCATGGATGTGGCCAAGGCTCTGCTGGACAAGGGCTTCCATGCCCCGACCACGTACTTTCCCCTGCTGGTGCCTGAGTGTTTGCTGATCGAACCGACGGAAACCGAGGCGCGGGAGGAACTGGATGCCTTCGCCGATGCCATGATCGAACTGCGCAATCAGGCCCGGCATGAGCCCGAGGCCCTCAAGGCTGCGCCCCTGACCCTGCCCGTGCGTCGTCTGGACGACGTGCGTGCCGCCAAGCAACTGGATCTGGCCTGGCGCCCCACTGCCTGAGGAAAGCTGAATGTCCGTCCTTATCTGCGGCTCAATGGCCTACGACAACATCATGGTCTTTGAGGGCCGCTTTCAGGATCAGATCCTGCCGGATCAGATTCATATTCTGAATGTCGCTTTCCTGGTGCCGGAAGTGCGCCAGGAGTTCGGTGGCTGCGCCGGCAATGTTGCCTACAACCTCAAGCTGCTCGGCGAGGAGCCCCTGATCATGGCGACGGTAGGGCGAGACTTTGACGCCTATCGAGCCTGGCTGGAGCGACAGAGTGTCCAGAGTCGCTTCGTGCAGCAATTCGATGATTGCCTGACGGCCCAGGCCTATATCACAACGGATCTGGACGACAACCAGCTCACGGCTTTTCATCCCGGCGCCATGGATAACTCGCACCTGAACCAGGTGCCTGCGGATGCCGGTATTCAGCTGGGCATGATTTCCCCGGACGGGCGTCAGGGCATGATCGATCATGCCGCCCAGTTCGCGGCAGCCGGCATCCCGTTTATTTTTGATCCCGGGCAGGGGTTGCCTATGTTCGACGGTGACGAGCTGCGCCGCTTCGTCGATCAGGCTACCTGGATTGCAGTTAACGACTATGAAGGTCAGATGCTGCGGGAACGCACCGGGCTGAGTTTTGCCCAAATGGCCGCCGAGGTAGACGCTCTCATTGTGACCCGGGGCGGGGAAGGCTCGGCTATTTATACGGGTGAAGATTGCCTGGAGATTCCGGCTGTGGAACCCGCGCGCCTGAGTGATCCCACGGGCTGTGGTGATGCTTACCGCGCCGGCTTGCTGTTTGGTCTGGGCCAGGACTGGTCCTGGGCTGATACCGGCAGGCTGGCAGCCCTGATGGGCGCACGCAAGATTGAACACAAAGGGACGCAGAATCATCAGTTCACCCGGAAAACGCTTGCCCGGGAATTTGAGCAAGCCTTCGGTTATGCCATTGACCTGTAGACTCGCGCTGAGCTGCAGTTTTCTGCTGTGTGGCTGGCCCCTGGCCGGCACAGCTCAGTCCGATGCCGGTGAATGGCGAAATACGCTGGAGCGTATCTCCACTGCCGTTGTTTCAATCAAGGTAGACAGCACGCGGGCCTTTGACACCGAGTGGAACCAATCAGGGCAGGCTACCGGTTTCGTCGTGGATGCCGAGCGTGGGCTTATCCTGACGAACCGTCATGTGGTGACCTCGGGGCCGGTGCGCGCCGAAGCGCTGTTCAACAATCAGGAAGAAGTGGAGTTGACACCGGTCTATCGGGACCCGGTGCACGACTTTGGGTTTTTCCGCTACGACCCTGCCGAGCTGCGTTACATCGAGCCGGCCGAACTGGAGCTGGATCCCAAAGGTGCCCAGGTCGGTCGGGAGATCCGGGTGGTCGGTAACGATGCGGGCGAACAGCTGGCCATTCTTTCCGGCACCATTGCGCGGCTGCGGCGTCAGGCTCCCGACTATGGTTCGGGCAAGTACAACGACTTCAATACCTTCTATTTGCAGGCTGCGTCGGGCACCTCTGGCGGTTCCTCGGGTTCGCCCGTTATCGACATCCGTGGCCGGGCCGTGGCGCTGAATGCCGGCGGAGCGGCGAAGGCGGCCTCCAGCTTCTTTCTGCCCCTGCAACGCGTTCAGCGCAGCCTGGAGTTGCTGCAGCAGGGACAGCCTGTGGCTCGCGGGACCCTGACTACCGTATTTGTGCACAAAGCCTTCGACGAGCTGGGCCGGCTCGGGCTCACCGAGTCACTGGAAGCCGAGGTGCGGCGCAAGACGCCCGGCCAGACCGGCATGCTCGTCGTCGACCAGGTGATTGCGGGCAGTTCTGCCGAAGGTCAGCTTGAGGTGGGTGACATCCTGGTACGCATGAACGACATGCTGGTCACAGACTTCGTGCCTTTGGCTGAAATCCTGGATCAGCGGGTCGGCGAGATTGTCAGCGTTCAGCTGCAGCGCGCCGGCGAGCCCGTTAGTGCCATGTTGCAGGTAACGGACCTGTATGCCGTGACACCCGATGAGTTTTTGCAGTTCGGCGATGCCGTGGTCCATAACCTGTCCTACCAGCAGGCCAGGAATCTCAACCGTCCTATCGAAGGTGTTTACGTCGCGAACCCCGGCTATGTATTCGGCGCAGCCGCCGTGCCGCGTGGGAGCGTGATTGTCGCCCTGGATGACGCCCCCATCGGCAATCTTGATGATCTGCAGGCGGGGCTCGCGGAGCTGGCAGACGGAGAGCGCGCCTCGGTCCGGTTTTTTAGCTTTGAAGATCCGTCGGCCAGCAAGTTGCGGGTCATGCGTATGGATCGGCGCTGGTTTCCGGCGCAACGATGCCACCGCGACGATGCCACGGGCCTTTGGCCTTGCGACGAGGTGGAGGCGGGTCCGCCGCCGCAGCCGGCGACGGTTGGCTCGGCGCGATTCTTCCGCAACAAGGACCCACGGGTGCGTGCGGTTGAACGCAGCCTGGTACTGGTGAACTTTGATATGCCCTATACCGTATCGGGTGTCTCCGAGCGGCACTATTACGGTACCGGCGTCGTGCTGGATGCCGAACGCGGCTTTGTGGTTGTCGATCGCAATACGGTGCCCGAGGCCATGGGTGATGTGTCTCTCACTTTTGGCGGCGAACTGGAAATCCCGGCGCGTGTCGCCTATGTGCATCCCACCCACAACCTGAGTCTGCTGCAATACGATCCGGCGCTGGTGGGCGATACGCCCGTGGCTTCAGTTCGTCTGGATACGCGGCTGCCTGCACCGGGCGAAGAGCTCTGGGTGGTGGGTCTGCGGGGCGACAACAAACTGGTTTACCAGGCGACGGAAGTGGCATCTGTTGATCCGATCCTTTTGCCCCTGTCGCGCACCATGCGTTTTCGCGAAACCAATCTGGAAACCCTGTCCCTGGTCAATGGTCCGACGGATGTGGATGGCGTGATCGTGGACCGCAAGGGTCGGGTGGTTTCCCTGTGGTCGAGTTTCGCTTACCAGGGCGGCGGTGAGCTGAACCAGGAAAACAAGGGCGTGCCTTCTGAAGTGGTGGCCGAGTTGCTGGAACTGGGGCGGTCAGAGCGGGGTCTTTATTCCCTCGAGGTTGAATGGCGCCAGATGCCCCTGTCGGCAGCCCGCAAATTCGGTATGGGTGACGTCAATATCCGACGCCTTGCTGATCACGATCCCCAGCGTCGCCAGGCGCTGGCTGTGGTGCGCACCGTCGCCGGCGCACCGGCGGATGAGCTGCTGGAACCGGGTGATATTTTGCTGAGTATCGACGGCACGCCGATCACCCGGTTCGTCGAGGTAGAGCGGGCCGCGCAGAAGCCCGAGGTCATGCTGGAAATATTGCGCAACGGCACCGTGACCAATCTGGCGGTGCGTACCCAGTTGCTCGATGGTCTGGGTGTGCGTCGGGCTGTGCTCTGGGCCGGCGCGCTGTTGCAGGCACCCTACCGGGATATGGCGGCCCAGCGAGGTGTGGAACCTTATGGGGTTTATGTTGCCTACTTTGCCTACGGGTCGCCGGCATCTCGCTTTGGGCTGTTTGCCGGTCGGCGTATTGTGGCAGTGGATGGCGAGCCGGTGCAGAACCTGGACGGTTTTCTGGAACTGGTCGGTCAGCGCCAGGACCGCGAAGCTGTCAGGCTGACGACGGTGACATGGAATGAGGCTGTCGACGTATTAACTCTGAAACTCGATCAGACTTATTGGCCGGCCTACGAGATTCGCTATCAGGACGGCGAATGGAATCGTATCGCGGTGCCCTGAGGAGCCTGGCCGTCTGTCTGGCCCTGGCACCCGTCGCGAGTCTCGCGGCCGATCTTTATCGTTACCAGGATGAGTCGGGGCAGTGGGTCTTCACCGACCGCAAGCCCGATGCCGGCCAGGACTACGAACAATCAGCCCGCGCGCGCGTCGGGCGCACCATGCCCGGGGTAGTCGTACGCCGCGAAGATGCGCCAGGCATGGCGCGAATCGTCGCCGAGAACGAATGTCGTTGCCCCATGCAGGTTGCGGTGTGGCTGACAGCCGGCGACAACGTCACCACGGGAAGCGATGCCAGCGGCGCAACTGCGGTGCTGGCCGCGGGCGAGTCCCGGACCGTGCTTGAATTGCGCCCTGAGCAGACCGGGTCTGACTGGTCATTTGTCTACGAGCACGGTTTTATTGCCGGCGATCCGGATGCCGCGC
Organism: uncultured Gammaproteobacteria bacterium; assembly: GCA_937921935.1. Lineage (GTDB taxonomy): Bacteria > Pseudomonadota > Gammaproteobacteria > Steroidobacterales > J054. The sequence goes on from CAKZWQ010000016.1 coordinate 78,303, forward strand.
ACGCACCCCGGCAGCCCTATCTGCCGCCTTTCGCCCCGGCTTCCGCCTACGCCGTGACCCAGGCATTTCCGGACCGGGTCACGCATGACACAGCGGACAGTCGACATGCTGTGGATATTGGCATGCCTGAGGGGGCCGGTGTTTACGCCGCGCGGGGCGGGGTCGTGGTGGCTGTGGCTTATGCCAATTTTGTCGGCGGCACGAATCGGGAAAGCTTTGTGCGGCGGGCCAACCAGGTGCGGATTCTGCACGAGGACGGCACTTTCGCGGTCTACGCCCACCTGGCCTGGGATTCCATCCGTGTTCGGCCGGGACAGCGGATTGTGCGCGGGGAAAAAATTGCCGCTTCGGGCAATACCGGGTTTAGTACCGGGCCGCACCTGCATTTCGCCGTCCTGCGCAATGCCGGCCTGCAAAGCGAGTCTGTCCCCGTCGAATTCAGCAACGGGCGCGGCGGCACCCAGCCGGTCCGGTCAGGCGCCGAACTGGTCAATCCCTGAGGCTGTTTAGCGCTAGTTTTTGTCGGCAGTCAGGGCGGCGAAGAATCCACCCCAGTCTGCAACGGGCTCGCCGTCTTCCCGGATGATCTCCAGGGTCTTATTGCGCGCGGCCGGTTCGGCAATGGCGGCCACGCAAACCTTGGCGACATCTGCCCGCGGAATCACGGCTGAATCCAGCCGCGGATCACCCTGGATGCCGACGACCTTGCCGCCGTCAGCCGGTTCATTCACCAGGCCACCGGGGCGCACTATGGTGTAAGGCACGCCGCTGTCGCGTACGGCCTGTTCTCCCCTGGCTTTCCAGATCAGTACGTTGCTGAACATCTTATTCAGCGGATGGTCTTCGTGCGTTACGCCCATGGAGGACAACAGCACAATCTGCTGCACATCGGCTGCTGCCGATGCTTCGGCAAGGTTCTTAACGCCCTGGTAATCCACTGCCTCCGGGCTGGCCTTGCCGCCGCCCGCACCCACGGCGGAGATCACCATCTGCACGTTCTCCAGGGCTGGCGGGATGGTGCTCGGGTCAGTCAGATCACCCGTGACCAGGGCGACATCAGGGCCGAGCACTTCACGAGCCTTTTCAGCATCCCGCACGAAGGCTCGCACCTGGTAGCCCTGAGTAATCAGCTCCGGCACGATCAGTTTGCCCGTCCGTCCCGTTGCACCGACGACCAGTACGGTCTCCGCCGATTGATGGGCGCCTGCCCACGCGACGGTGCAGCACAATCCGGCTATCAGGGCAGGCAGAAATCGGCGGCTGCGCTTCATGGTTATCTCCAGCAAGTGATGAGCGGCGGTCAGGATACCAAGGTCTGTCAGCGGCGGGCACTCAGCGCGGCACCGGCAACCAGTAGCCAGGACAGCATGAACAGGGTCCCGCCGGTGGGCACGATTTCACCCACGGACTCCGGCGCCCCCAGAACCTGGGCATAGATGAGGCCAGAAAAAATCAGTATCCCGCCCAGCATGGCCAGGCCGGCGAGTTTGAGCCACCAGGACATCCCCAGGCGGTCGGCGAGCAGGCCGACAAAGACCAGCCCCAGGGCGTGATAGAACTGCATGTCCACGGCCCAGCCCCAGGATTCCCGCTGGTCCGGGCCGATAGTCTCGGCCAGACCGTGGAAACCGTAGGCGCTCAGGGCGCCAGCGGCTGTCAGCAGGACACAGCCAATAACGATGAAGGTGCGAGCTAGCGTAGCCATGCCTGAATTCCGTGGTAAGCCGTTGACGGATGCTATTCTAGGCCCTGGTTCGCAAGGGGGACCAAGCATGGAAAAGAGAGAACTGGGGAACACCGGTATCCGTGTCTCTGCCCTGGGCTTCGGCTGCATGGGGCTGGTCGGCTGGTATGGCGAGCGCGATGATGAAGCGGCCCGGGCCACATTGCATCGCGCCCTGGACCTGGGTATCAACCACCTGGATACCGCGGCCGTTTATCAGGACGGCGAGAACGAGTCTTTTGTCGGTGACTGTATTCGCGAACGTCGCGACGAGGTCTTTCTGGCTACCAAGTGTGGCTTGAATCGGGGTGCCGACGGCAAGGTCGGCGCCGATAACCGGCCGCAAACCATCCGCAGCTCCTGCGATGCAAGCTTGGTCCGGCTTGGCGTAGAACACATCGACCTGTTTTACCTGCACCGCATCGACCCTGGCGTGCCCCTGGAGGATTCCATGGGTACCCTGGCTGACTTGGTGGCGGCCGGCAAGATTGGCTTCGTCGGACTGTCGGAAGCCAGTGCCGAGACCCTGCGCAAGGCCCATGCCATTTATCCGGTTGCGGCCCTGCAAAGCGAGTTATCCCTGTGGACCCGCACCACCGCGCGCCCGGCCCTGGATGCCTGCCGGGAACTGGGGGTGGGCTTTGTGGCTTACAGCCCCCTGGGTCGGGGGTTTCTGACGGGCGCCATTCGCAGCATTGATGATTTGCCGGCCGACGATACCCGGCGTCTTTTCCCCCGCTTCGGCGAAGATAATCTGGCCCATAACCAGCCCCTGGCTGAACGTGCCGCGGCCTTGGCGGCGCGCTTCGATTGCACGCCGGCACAGCTTGCCCTGGCCTGGGTTATGGCTCAGTGGCGGGGCGTGTTGCCGATACCGGGCATGAAAACCCTGGCCCATCTGATGGATAACGTTGGTGCGCTGGAACTGGATTTATCGAGCTGCGATCTGGACTTCGTCGCCCGGTCCTTACCGGAGGACGAAGTGTTTGGCGAGCGCTATCCCGACGGCATGCTGCAGGCCGTGAATGTGTAAGGCGTCCCGGACCAGCCTGCTGTTGCTGGTCTTGCTTGCTGCCGGCTGCAGCCTGCCGCAGGAACCGAGCGAGATGCCGGACATCCGCATTGCCGCGGTGCGGCCGGAAAGTATCGGCCTGAATCGCCAGGTCTTTCAGCTTGACCTGGCGCTCACCAATCCCAATCCGGCTGCCATCAAGGTCTCCTCCGGGCGCGTGCGTCTGGATCTGCAGGATATGTCCGTGGGCACGGCGGAGCTGGTTGAAGGCTTTTCTATTGCCGCCGGGCAGGAAGGGCTTGCGCGGCTGCGTGTTGTTACCGATCTGATGGGGGAGGCGCCCCGCCTGCTGTCGGCCCTGATGGCTAGCGAGGGCACCCTGAAATACCGGGTGAGCGGGTACCTGGATTTTATTGGCTTCGGGCTGGGACGAGTTCCAGTGGATGAACGTGGCAGCTTCGGCCTGCGGCCACCTGCACCGGCCTCGTCTGAAGTCCTGTAGGCTTGGACTAACAACAAGAAAGGAGGTTGTCATGACTACCTTACAAGAAAGAATTGCCGGAGAACGTCGGCGCCTGAAATCAGTCCGCCAGAGATTGTCGGCAGCTCTGGAGAAAACCGGTGCAGATGACCGCGCCCAGTTCTACACCGCCGTCGGGGATTACATGGAAGCCGCCATGGAGCGCCTGCATGCGCAGGACGTGAAAATGGGCAACATGATTCGCGAAAAGGTTGAACGGGTAGACGAATCTGTTGAAAAGGCCTTGGCCGAACTCGATGAGCGCCTGGAAGGTAATCAGCAGCGACTGCAACGCATGCTAAGCGCGCGGGATGAATTGCGCACCAAAGGCGCTGCGGCTATCGCGGAGTTCGAAGCGGCCGCCAAAGATTTCACCGATTTCATTGTCCAGAACATGGGCCACCACGGTGCCACAACAGATCTGGCCGGGCGCCTGTTCAAGTCGGACGATTGGGAGTTCATGGCGGGTATTTCGGCCGATGATGAAGCTCGTGAGAAGGCGCTTTATGCGCAAGTCGATGAAGCCACGCCCGCAGACTTGGAGCCGCCTGCCAGTCAGTAGGTCGTCAGGCGCGTTCGTCAAGCAGCAGGTCGACGAAGGCGGTGAACTCGCGTTTGTAGTTCTCATGCTCTTCCCCTGAGGCGGGTCCGGGGAAGGCGGTATGGATACGCCGCACCTGGCCCTGTCGATCAATGAAGATGGTGGTGGGGAAGGCCACGATGTCATTGAGCATGGGTAATTTCTCTGCCCGGGTCTCCCGGGCCGAATCGCCGGCAAACAGAATCGGGTGCTGGATAGCGTAGCGATCGCGGTAGGCGCGCATCTGCTCAGCGACGTCCTCAAAGCGATCCGAGTATTCGAACATCAGGTCGATGACTTCCAGGCCTTTGTCTGCCCGGGATGCCTGGAAGGGGACCATGAACTGCGCTTCGTCGTGACAGGTGGGACACCATGTGCCGCCGATCACGATCAACACGACTTTGCCGTCGAAGCGTTCGCTGGGCAGGCTGACTGTTTCGCCATTCAGATCCGGAAAACTGAAGCTGACCCGGTCATAGCCCGGCTTGAGGTAGGTGAGGCTCAGTGGGTCTTCCAGCCGTGCGTCGGGATCCCGGACTGCCGTCCATTCCGCGGCCTGGTAGGTCACCGAATCGAAGTTGCCCCGCAAGCTGCCATTTTCATCCAGACTGGCGAGCCATAGCTGGGTGCCGCCACCGTCGAAAGCCGACAGATAAAGATCCTGGCCACGAGCTTCGCCGGACAGGAAGCGAAAATCCCCCACCTGCGTCAGGACGGTGCCTGATACCGCTGCACCCGACTGCTCGAACAAGGCAATGGCGGGCTGGCGAAAGCCGAAGGCAGGGACATAGATCTCTACCGCCCAGCGTCCGCTGAAATCGGCATAGTCGCCGGCCGGCGTATCAAAAAATCGATGGCTTAGACCCTGGGTTGCCGTGAAGGGCAGCCGATAAACTTTGGCGCGTCGGGTCAGGGCAATTTCGCCCGTCATGCTTCCTGCCTTAACCTGGGCACTTAGTCCGGAGGAATAGGAGGGAAAATTAAGCTCCAGGTTGCCGGCCTCGTCGATAGCCACCTGTTCCACAGGCATCCGCTCTTTGCCGTTCAGATACACCGCCTCCAGGCCTTCAGGTCCCTGGCGGAGTTCCATATTGAATGGCAGGGTGCGGCCGAAATGGTCAATCTCGCCGCGCCACGGGCCCGTTGCTATTGTATCGGCGGGTTGGTCAGCCTGCGGTCCGCAGCCGACGATCAGGGCCGCCAGAAAAACCCAGATCCACTTGCGCATGGCCGGATTCTACACGGGCGGCCAGTTCCTCGTTGTAGTTCGCAAGCCAGCCGACGAATTGCTCGGCCGGCATGGGCTTGCTGATCAAAAAGCCCTGGGCGCGCTCGCAACCATGCGCGGCGAGCCAGCGCAGGGTGGCGCGATTTTCGACGCCTTCGGCCAGCACATCCATGCCCAGACTATGGGCCAGTGCGATGGCCGCACGCACGATAGCGACATCCGCGCGATTGCCCGGCAATTCCATCACGAAGGAACGGTCGATCTTGACCTCATCCACCGGCAGATTCTTGATCTGCACCAGGGATGAATAACCCGTGCCGAAATCATCGATGGCGATATGTGCGCCCAGGTCTCGCAGGCAGCCAAGCACCCGACGGGCGTCTTCCAGGTCCCGCACCAGCGCCTGCTCCGTGATTTCCAGGACCAGTTGGCGGGCATCCAGATCATGGTCGCGCAGCACTTCGGAGATAAAACAAGGCAGATCCTGGTTCTGCAGGTCCCGGCCCGAGAGGTTTACCGAGACATCCAGCTTAAGGCCTTCTTCTTGCCAGAGCCGGCACTCGCGGATCGCGGAGATCAGGGCCCAGCGAGAGATGAGCGAGATGTTGCCCGATTGCTCGGCCAAAGGGATGAACTCGTTGGGCGTCAGGAATCCCAGGGTGGGATGATCCCAGCGTACCAGGGCCTCAGCCCCGCAGATGCGCCCGTCGGCCAGATTCACCTTGGGCTGCAGGAATAATTTCAGTTCATCCCGGCGAACCGCGCGTGGCAGGTCGCCAAGAATTGTGACGTGGCGAACATGCAGGTCTTCACGGCCATCCTCATAAACACGGATATCAGCCTGGGCGGCCTTGGCATCGTTCTTCGCTACCGTGGCTCGCAGCAGTAGCTTGTCCGGGTCTGCGCCATGCTGAGGAAAACTGCAGATGCCTACGCAAGCGTCGAGGCTGACATTCAGGTCATGCACAGATAAACCTGCACCCAAAAGTCGCAGGAGTTCTTCGGCCGTGCTTCTGGCTTCCGCCGGGTCCGCGCCTTCCAGCACGGCAAGGAATTCATCGACCTCCAGCCGCGCCAGCACGAAGCGCGCATCCAGGCTGGCCCGCAGACGCTCGGCGGCCTGTGCCAGCAGGGCATCGCCGATTTCGTGACCCAGTGAGGAGCCGATTTCTGCGAAGCTGTTCAGGTCGATAACCAGCAAACTGACTGTGCTGCCGGCCTCATCCGCGCGGCTGATGGCTCCGGCCAGGCGCTCCAGGCCGAGGGGCCGATTCGGCAGGCCGGTGAGTTCATCGAACTGTGCCTGGTAGGTAATGCGTTCTTCGCGTTCGGCAATGCCTTCCTGCATGGCATTGAAGCTGACGGCCAGTTCGCCCAGTTCATCGCGGCTGCGCACTATGACGGGAGTTGCATAGTCGCCCTCCCGAATTCGTCGGGCCGCAGTCACTAACTGCTGCATGGGTTCACCGATGCGCCTGGCAAACAGGCCGGCACCCAGCAGGGCTATGACAAGCCCCAGAAAAGCCACACTAAGAATGTGCAGCCGCAGGCCCGCGTAGGGTGCGTTGGCCATGGCCACAGATTCCTTGAGCAGCACCGAGACGTCAGGGGATTCGGGGAAGAAATTGCGGCGGATTGACGCGTACTGCTCGCTGCCCAGGGTCACGGTCACAACGCCCGAACCGTCATTCTGATTTGCGGCCAGCTGGGCGGCGAGGTTAGTCAGATCTTCCGGGGCCAGGCTGCTACCCAGCACACCGATCCCATCTTGCGCTGTCCGGAAGAGGGTGACATCCAGACCAGTGAGGCTTTTGAAGACGTCGGCCAGTTTGCCGTCGATGCGATAGCCGATGGCAAGCCAGCCCAGGGGTAAGGGGTCGCGAAGCGGCACCGTGACCATCTCGAAGCTATGGCCGTTGGCATTCAGGGAGGTGCGCGCCAGGCCTTGTTCGGCGGCCCTGCTGATGAGGCCCGGAAAAGCCACGCGGGTCGGGGTCAGGGGCTCGTTGCCAGCCAGTAGTCGCCCGTCCAGATCCAGAAACAGGGCCAGCTCGGCACCGGCTTCCTTGGCCCGCTCCGCCAGCAATTCCTGCAGAGCGGCTGTATCGCCAAGGCCCGCAGCCGCGGCGAATTTGGGTTGCTTGCTGGCCAGTCTCACGGTATTGCGCAATTGCCGCGAGCGGGCCTGCATCAGGCTGTCAAAGACCGTCCCGCGGGCTGCCAGGGAGCGCTGCAGGCGCGCATCGCCGTCCTGAAATGCCCACACTAAGACCGGCGCCACGGTAATGAATACCGTGAACACGACCAAAACGATGGCCAGGGCCTGAATCTGGACTCGAAGTTTCCGCATCAATTCACGGGTCGCGAACCCGCACATATCAAACAAGACGTCCGGTCAGCAATGCTAGCGAGTCTGGCCCCAAGACTATGTGCAATAGGTCACGGACCCGGGTCGTCTCCCCGGTCCCGGGTCCAGATTATGGAAAATGGCTGACTGGCCGGCCTTCGGTAATCCGCGATGGCGAGATCGGCGGTGCATGGCGACTATGGTCCTTGAGTCCATTCTCTCAGGAGTCATTGTGACCAAGCCTTCCACCCTGAAGCCCTTTGCCCCCGGGGATATATTCCTTGGCTGCACCTATCTCTGCGATCCCCAGGATGATCATGCTGGCGAGGGACGAATTCTGCAGTTCGACCGTAACCTGGTCCCCAAGGGCACCCTGTACACGGCGAGTACCACCCACCTGGTCGTCAATCTCCGCTTTGGGCCTGACGGTATGCTCTGGGCCTTCGATCCTTTCGCCCACGCCGTAATCCGGGTCGGTCCCGACGGGGTTGAGTTGCCCGCGGGTGCTTTTGGTGACCGGGGATGGGGGAGTGTGGCTTTCTGCGGGGATGGCCAGTTTGTGCTCTGTGAGTACCTGTGCGGAGATCGTCCCTACCAGGGCGGCAATATGCGCTGTCTGCAGGGAACGGATGTGGTGGGCTACGGCCGAATCGCCCGCTTTACTGCCGAGGGCACACCGCTGGACGAGTTTGAAAATGAGCTTTCGCCCTCGCGCACCGGTTTTCATGGCGTGACCCACTGTGCCATGCATCCCGATGGCACGACGCTGGCCTATATGACTGACCTGGGTTTGCGGGTAATGCGCTATGACACCCGCAGTGGCAAGCAATTACAGGATCTGGTGCAGCTGCCCGATGAAGCGGCAGCCGAGCGATGCTGGACCACTGGTGTGGATTACCTGGCTGACGGCACTTTGTTACTGCTGCGAGGAAGCCTGATTGATTTTGTGGCTGCCGACGGCAGCGTGGAACGGCAGATCGAGTTGGATGACTATGGCTACGCCATGATCACTATTGCGCCCGATGAACGACATGTTCTGGTCACGAATATCTTCACCGGCGTGATGTCGCGCGTGGACCTGGCGGACGGTCGGATTGTCGGGCAGATCGATACCGGTATGGCGAAACCCTGTCGCAGCCTGGCAGGGGTTGCTCAATATCCGGGCTAAGGGCGGTTATCCGGGCGGTGTAAATTGGGTTTGGCGGCACCGGCGCCACAGTAGACAATAGGCGCGCGCGGCGCCGGGGCGTCGCGGGATGCCGCCATGAATGCCCTGATTGACGCCTTGGAGCGCTTCGCGCTGGACCGTCCACGCCTGTTGCTGGTGCTGGTCTTCACGGTATGTCTGGGCATTGGTGGCTTTGCCACTCAGGTTCGCCTGGATGCATCGGGTGATTCCCTGCTGCTGCAGCAGGACCCCGATCTTCGCTTCTACCGGGGCATGCGGGCTCGCTACGGTTCCGACGACTATCTGCTGGTGACGTATGCGCCGGCGGATGATCTGTTCGCTGATCCGACCCTGGAGCGTCTGGGCGCATTGCGAGACGAACTGTCCGAGGTTGCGGCAGTGGCAGCGGTCACGACCATCCTGGATGTACCCCTGGTGGCGAGTCCGCCGCGTTCCCTGAAGCAACTGCAGGAGCAGGTTCCGACCCTGCTCAGCGCGACAACGGATCGCGTGCTGGCCCGGGAGGAACTGACGCAAGGTGCGCTGTACGGTGAGTTACTGGTCAGTAGCGATGGCCGCACCACTGCGCTGCTGATCAGCCTGCGCCGCGATGCTGACTATGAGGCCTTGCTGGTGGCGCGCGATAAGCTGCGGGAACAAGGCCTGACTGCCGAGCTGGATAAGTCCCAGGCAGCACAGCTGTCGCGCCTGGAGCGCGACATTCGCATCCGGCGTGATGCTGTCGTAGCGGGCCAGAGCGAAGGCATTGATGCCATTCGCGACATTCTGCAGCGCTATCGCTCGGATGCCAGCATCGTTCTGGGTGGCGTGCCCATGATTGTTGCTGACATGCTGGATTTCATTGTCAGTGACATCATTGTCTTCGGCACCGGCATCCTGCTGTTCCTGATTTTCCTGCTGGCGACGATTTTCGTCCGGCCGCGCTGGGTGCTCGTGGCCATACTGACCTGCCTGCTCTCGGCAGTGGTGGTATCCGGCGTGCTCGGTATTCTCGACTGGCCTGTCACGGTGGTATCGGCCAACTATGTGGCTATGTTGCTGATTTTTTCCCTGTCCCTGATGGTGCATTTGATTGTGCGTTACCAGGAACTGCACCGGGAACAGCCGGCGGCCGCTCAGCGCTGGCTTTTGTCGCACACACTTCGTGACAAATTCACCCCCTGTTTGTTTACTGCCCTCACCACCATGGTGGCTTTTGCTTCTCTTACGGTCAGCGGCATTCGGCCCGTCATCGATTTCGGCTGGATGATGGTGCTGGGGATGGGCGTCATCATGCTCATTGCCTTTGCCCTGTTTCCGGCTCTGCTGATGCAGTTGCAACCGGGTAAGCCCTTGCCCCTGCGACGCATTACCGCCGGCATCACCAGCTTTTTTGCTCGCCTGGTTGGCAGCTGGCCCCGGCTTACCCTGGCCGGCTATGGGTTGATTGCCGTCATCGCCGGCCTGGGTCTGACGCGCGTTGAGGTGGAGAATCGCTTCATCGATAACTTCAAGGACGACACGGAAATCTATCGTGGCCTGATGGCTATTGATCGAGAACTCGGCGGCACCATGCCCCTGGACATCATCCTGGATGCGCCTGAACAGCTCCCGGCTGCAGGCGAGGCGGTCAGTGCATCGGGGGAAGAATTCGGGGATGAGCTCGATGATGAGTTTGGCGATGACTTCGATGACGAATTTGATGATGAATTTACCGACGACTTCGGGGATGAGTTCGAGGATGACTTCGACACCGACCTGGCCTCAGAAGATGGCGACGACAGTGTTGATCTCGGTTCCACCAGTTACTGGTACAACACCTTCCGCCTGCAGCAGGTGGAAGCGGTGCATGACTATCTTGAGAGTCTTCCCGAGACCGGCAAAGTGTTATCCATGTCGACAACGCTGGACGTTTTTTCGGCCAGCAATGATGGTGAGCCCCTGGACACCTTCTTCCTGTCAGTGCTCTACAAGCGGGCGCCGCCCCTGGTGAAAAGCACGCTATTCGATCCTTACCTGTCAGCGGATGGAAACCAGGTGCGCCTGTCCGCGCGTATCCTGGAGTCGGATCCGGATCTGCGTCGGGACGCCTTGCTGAATCGCATTGAGACGCATCTGGTTGAGGAAATGGGCTTCGCGCCGGAGCAGGTGCGCCTGTCGGGCCTGATGGTGCTCTACAACAACGTGCTGCAGAGTCTTTACCGTTCGCAGATTCTGACTTTGGGTTTCGTCTTCCTGGCGATCCTGATCATGTTTGTCGTGTTGTTCAGATCCCTGCGCATTGCCTTGATCGGTCTGGTACCCAATTTACTGGCGGCGGGTACCGTGCTGGGCATCATGGGACTTGCCGGCATACCGCTGGATATCATGACAATTACCATCGCGGCGATTACCGTGGGTATTGGCGTTGATGATTCCATCCACTATCTGCATCGCTTTATCGTCGAATTCCGCGAGCACGGGGACTATCAGACCGCCGTGCAACGTTCCCATCGCAGTATTGGTGCGGCCATGTACTACACGTCCATTGTGATAGCGGCCGGCTTCTCGATCCTGGCCCTGTCGAATTTTGTGCCGACGATTTACTTTGGGGCGCTGACGGCCTTTGCCATGCTGTTTGCGATGGTCGCAAACCTGACCTTGCTGCCCGTGTTGCTGATGACTTTCAGGCCACTGGGGCGTGGCCGCGGGGTGGGCGTGGATTCAGCCGCGGGCGTGGCGCAGCCTTAAGGCGGTGGCGCGGGCATCGGCTGCCGGCTGGTAGAACACATCGAATTCCTCCAGGGCCGTTTGATAGTCGCTCAGGGGATCCTGGCCTGCTAGTTCGAAAGCATCGAAGCCTACGCGGTGCATGTAGAGCAGCTGGTCCGGCAGCACATCGCCCACGGCTCGCAGTTCACCACTAAAGCCATACCGGTCGCGCAGCAGGCGCGCGTAAGAATAGGCACGGCCGTCCCGGAAGCTCGGAAATTCCAGGGCCACCAGATCGATCTGGTCCAGGTCATCGGCAATGATTTCCGGATGTTGATCACTGGTGAGCCACACGCCCACCGGACTGCCCCGCCGGCCGAGCGACTGCCAGTCGTCCTGCCAACGTTGCAGGTCGACAAGTACCCCGCCCTGGTCGGGCAGTTCGGCATCGCCGGCAATCCGGGTATAGGTATCCGGGGTGAGTTCGTGGTTTTTTATCAGGGCCATCAGGCTACTCGCCGGGCAGCATCGTCGCCGTAGACTGCCGTCTTGAAAGGCGTCATACCGACGCGTCTATAAGTTTCCAGGAAGCTTTCACTTTCACTGGTGCGCAGCTCCAGGTATTTGTCGACCAGGGTCTCGATGGCGCCGGGCAGCTCATTTTGCGGCAAGCCGGGCCCGAGGCGATCGCCGAGAGCGGCTGACTCGTCGGCCGCTCCGCCCAGCGTAATCTGAAAGAATTCCTTGCCCTTTTTGTTCACGCCCAGGATGCCGATGTTGGCGACGTGATGATGCCCGCAGGCATTCATACAACCGGATATGTTGATGGACAATTCACCGATCTCAAGCAATTTGTCCGCGGCGGCAAAGTGTCGGCTGATGTCCTGGGCAACCGGAATTGAGCGCGCATTGGCCAGGGCGCAATAGTCCAGGCCAGGGCAGGCGATCATGTCCGTGAGCAAACCGATATTCGGCGTCGCGAGTTGCAGCGCCTGCAGTTCGCGGTGCAAAGCCTGCAGCTGCGACTGTTTTACGTCGGTGAACACCAGATTCTGTCGATGCGTCACCCGCAACTCGCCCAGGCTATAGCGATCGGCCAGATCCGCCACGGCATCCATGCGGTCAGCGGATAGATCGCCCGGCTCCTGCCCGGTGGCTTTCAGCGACAGGGTGACAATGGCATAGCCCGGCGCCTTATGGGCTGACACATTGCTGTCGAACCAGCGGGCAAAGTCTTGGTCGGCGGCACGCAGGGTATCGAGTTCCGCATCCAGATCGGACCCTGATTCCCAGGCAGGCGGCTGGAAATAGGCGGCAATGCGTTCCTGTTCGGCGGCGGGTACGGCCAGGGCCTGGCCGCGCATGGCCTCGTATTCAGTCTCGACCAGCTCGCGAAAAGCGTCCAGCCCCAGAGCGTTCACCAGGATTTTAATGCGCGCCTTGTACAGGTTGTCCCGGCGGCCATAGAGGTTATAGACGCGGAGTATGGCTTCGATATACGCGAGGATTTCTTCAGGCTCTATCCAGTCGCGAATAGTCTTGCCAATGACCGGAGTTCGCCCCTGACCACCCCCGACAATGACCTCAAAGCCGGGCTTGCCGTGCGCGTCGTGATGCATGCGCAGGCCGATATCGTGCACCGCCACGGCCGCACGGTCTTTCGGCGCGCCGGTGACGGCGATCTTGAACTTGCGCGGCAGGTAGGAAAATTCTGGGTTCAGAATCGAATACTGGCGGATCAGCTCGCACCAGGGACGCGGATCTTCGATTTCGTCCCGCGCCCGGCCGGCTAATGGGTCGGCAGTAATGTTGCGCACGCAGTTGCCGGACGACTGCATGGCATTCATTTCCACCTCAGCCAGCTCGGCCAGGATATCGGCGGTGTCTTCCAGGCTGATCCAGTTGTACTGGATGTTCTGGCGGGTCGTGAAGTGTCCGTAGTCACGGTCATAGCGGCGCGCTATATGGGCGAGTTTGCGCAGCTGATGCGCTGACAGCACACCGTAGGGCACGTTAACGCGCAGCATATAGGCGTGCAGTTGCAGGTAAAGGCCGTTCATCAGGCGCAGGGGCTTGAACTGATCCTCCGTGAGCTGGCCGTCCAGGCGGCGTTTCACCTGGTGGCGAAACTGGGCCACGCGCTCGGCAACCAGTTGATGATCGAATTCGTCGTAGCGATACATAGGCGTCTCAGAATTGTCCGGCTTGCACGGTCGGGCCCAAGGCCCGGATGGACTCGCGAATTTCCACTGCCTGGAGGGTGCCGGCGGCTTCGCGGACCTCAATGAGGTAGGGGCCCACAATCACGCAGTCAGCTTCGGCCTGCTCGCCAATAGCGTTCAGTTCAGCCTGGCCGATGGCGTCCTCGGCAATCCGCGCCGCACCCAGATCCGCGGACCAGTCACCGGTGCTGGTAAGAAAGACGACACGGCCGTCGCTGAGCCGATTGGCAGTCAGGGCTTGGGTCATGGGGCTAAGCATTGTCATAAAAGGGCAGATCCGGAGTATTGGACCCCCGGGGGCACGCAAGGTTACGGTCCGGGCGGCCGCCCTGAAACACGGATTGCTTAATTATTCATGCCGGGTGGTTATATGCCCGGTCAGGCCTGCTTCAGGCGGCGTCTTTAGCGCGTCCTTTGCGCGCGGGCGCATGTGATTCGGGGGGCTTAGCGGAGACCTGTTTCATGGCTTCCAGTTCGGCCTCCGGATCCAGGACCCCGCCTGCCGCCTCGCGCTGGCGATCCCAGTCCGCGGCTTCCTCGAGAATCTTGCGGATTTGCCGGACCTGCCAGCGGCGCTCGTTCTTACCGGCTTCCGTCTGGCCCAGCATGCGGCGCCGGCGATCTTCCGTATCGATGGTCTCGGTCACCATGTCCTGTTCCATGGCGGTGGATATATAGCGGGAAATAGAGGATTTGGGCAGGCCGGTGGCCTCGCACAACTCGGTGACCGTGGGTGCACGGCCCAGCTCATTGAGCACCACCGTGGTCATGGACACCAGGAGTTGCCCCAGGGGGATACTGCCGTAACGGGACAGAAACAATTGCAGGATCCGCCAGAGAATGACTTGCTGTGCCTCGGCGCTTGGGGTCCAGCCTTCAAGCTTTGGGCTAAGTAGATTCATCGCTGTCATTTGGAGTGAGCTCGATTAAATGTTTTCATAAATATACCAAAACTGTTCCATAAAGTGAAAATGTTCTTCATAGTGTCAACACTATTTGGCGAGAATGGCCCGATCCATGAACCAATGGGCCGTCCTGTGGCGAATATGTGATCATCCAAGCCTATGCCTCCGCAAAACCCTGACATCGACCGGCCCAAAGGCCGGTCCCTTACCCCCCTGCGATCCCTGTGGCCGTTTATCCGGCCCTACAGCGGGATTCTGCTGCTCGCCATGGGCGCCTTGCTCATTGCTTCCGGGGCCTTTCTGGCCGTGCCGGTGGCGGTGCGCTATGTGATTGACTATGGCTTCACGGCGGCCGATGCCGCCGCCGTGGACCGTTACTTCGTGTATTTCTTCGGGGTGGCCCTGCTGCTCGGCCTGTTCGCTGCCGCCCGGGCCTATCTGGTGAACTGGCTCGGCGAGCGCGTGGTTGCTGATATCCGCGACCAGGTTTACCGGCACGTCATTCGTATGGACTCGACCTTTTTCGAGGTCACCAAGACCGGGGAAATCCTGTCCCGCCTGACGGCGGACACCACACTGATCCAGTCCATCTCAGGCGTGGGTCTGTCCATCATCCTGCGTTCCTCCCTGCAGTTTATCGGCGCCCTGGTGCTCCTGGCGGTAACGAACCTGCAGCTGATGGGCCTGATTATCGTGCTGGTGCCGGCTGTGCTGGTGCCCATTATTGCGATCGGTCGCTGGGTGCGACGACTGTCGCGCGATTCCCAGGATCGCATTGCTGATGCCAGTGGCATGGCGGATGAGAGTCTGAATGCCGTCCATACCATCCAGGCATTCACGGCCGAGGAGATGGAAAGCGATCGTTTCGGCGAAAGTGTTGAACTGAGTTTCAAAACGGCCATTCAACGAGCTAAGGCCCGGGCTTTCTTTTCCAGCGTCTCTACGACTTCTTTGTTCGGTGCTTTGATCGTAGTGCTTTGGGTAGGCGCCCGCTCGGTCCTGTCCGGTGAAATGAGCGGGGGCGAGCTCGGTCAGTTCGTGTTGTATGCGGTATTCGTGGCGATGTCGGCAGCCATGCTCAGTGAGGTCTGGGGTGAGTTACAGCGCGCGGCCGGTGCCATGGAGCGCTTGCTGGAGTTGCTGGATGCCGAGCCGGAGATTAAGGCGCCGGCCAATCCTGTCGCCTTGCCCGTCGCAGAACAGGGCCGGGTTGAATTTGACCACGTGAGCTTCAGTTATCCGTCTCGTCCGGATATGCAGGCCCTGGATGATGTTTCCATCAAGGTAGCGCCGGGCGAAAAAATTGCCCTAGTGGGCCCGTCGGGCGCCGGCAAGAGCACGGCTTTCCAGCTCTTGATGCGTTTTTACGATCCCCATTCGGGCATCGTCCGGGTAGATGGTGTGGATGTTTCCCAGGCAGACCCGGAGGCCGTGCGCCGGCGCATTGGCATCGTGCCCCAGGAAACCGTGGTCTTCGGGGCCACGGCCCGGGAGAACATACGTTTTGGCCGCCCGGACGCCAGCGACGCGGAGCTGGAGGCAGCCGCCAAGGCCGCTGCCGCCCACGAATTCATTCAGGCCTTGCCCGACGGTTATGACACGCACCTGGGCGAGCGCGGCGCGCGGCTGTCCGGTGGTCAGAAGCAGCGCATTGCCATTGCCCGGGCCATTCTCAAAGATCCGCCCATCCTGTTGCTGGATGAGGCCACGAGTTCCCTGGATGCCCAGAGCGAGCGGCTGGTGCAGGAAGCCCTCGAGTTCCTGGAAAAAGATCGCACCACCCTGGTGATCGCCCACCGCCTGGCGACCGTGCTGGAAGCCGACCGTATCCTGGTCATGGACCAGGGCCGGATCGTAGCGGCCGGGCGGCACGATGAACTGGTCAAGCGCAATCCTTTGTACGCGCGGCTGGCCGAACTGCAGTTCGGCGCAGCTGAGCTTGAGGACCCGGTCGTTAAAGCGGCCAGTTGATCCCGCGCCCTGCGGGCGACCGGGCAACTACATCAGCAAGGGGTTCGGCTGCCGGGAATCATCACCCTGGGGGCTGCTGATTTCGTTCATGGCCTGCACGGCATCACGCAGCTTGGGCACCGCCCTGGCCAGCATGGGTTCCAGGTGCCGGGCCTGCACGATACCGCCGCCGCCCAGTTCATTACACAACAGGCTCAAAAGCCCGTGGACCTCCATCAGATCGCCGGCAATGCTGCGCAGCTGATTGCTTTGCTGGGCGCTGGCGGAAGGAGTCATATTGTTGTTTTTCATTAGCAGATCCTCCGCGAACCAGAATACGTTTACGCGCTCGTCAGAAGGCCGCAATCCGACATAATCATGGTTTCTGTTGCTAACTTCTGCCCGACCCGCCCGCGAGCCGTCCCGGCCGTGGTCCCGACCCTGCCATGCCCGGTCAGACGGATGGGGTTATGATCAGGCCAAGACGACAGGAGGGGCCTATGGGGGAGCTGGTAAATTCACCCGGGGACGGCCGTCAGGCCATGCCATTCGTTGCTCCGTGCCGCCAGCTGGGGCCGGGGGCCCCGCTCGTCTGGCTCAAGGAGGGCTGGGCGGATTTTCGCGCCGCCCCGGGCCTGAGTCTGGCCTACGGTATTTTCACCGTCTTGCTGAGCTGGCTTGCCAGTTTCGTGGCCTTCCAGTGGGGCAGCTACTGGTTATTGCTTGCGGCGCTTTCCGGCTTCGTTTTCATTGCCCCGGTCCTTTGCCTGGGTCTTTACGCCATCAGCGCGCAGCTGGAGCGGGGCAAGGCACCCAGGCAGCGAACCAGTTTTCGCGAAGCGGGCATTCGCCGCCTGGGCGTGGAAATGGTTTTCGCCCTTATTCTGCTCGTGATCTTCATGGTCTGGGCGCGCGCCGGTTCCATGGTGCACGTGTTCTTTCCCATGGAGTCCAATCCGGACCTGGCAGATCTGGCGACTTACCTGGGTGTGGGAACCGGCGTTGGTTCGATTTTCGCGGCCATTACCTTCGCAGCCAGTGCATTTTCCTTGCCTATGATCATGCATCGTGACGTTGATGCCGTAACGGGCGTTGTAACCAGCATTAACGCGGTGTTGCGCAATAAGCTCGCCATGCTGGTCTGGGTGCTGCTGATCATCGGTTTGCTGTTGCTGTCCGCGGCGACAGGCTTCCTCGGTCTGGTTGTCATCATCCCGCTATTGGGTTACGCCACCTGGCACGGCTACTTGCATACGATCGATGCTGATGCCTTTCCGCGGCACCGGGAAGGCGTGACGGCAACGCCTCGTCCTGAGCGTCAGGAGTTCGACCTCTAAGGTCTGGCTGTTCTTCCCTGACCAGCCTGGGCATTGCGCTTGTCACGCGCCGCGTGCGGAGCCGGTCGGTAACTCGCCAGGCGGTGCTGCGGCGACTGGTGCTTTGCTGGGAGACAGGTCCCGGGCAACGAGCATATACATGGCCGGTACCACATAGATCGTGAACAGCGTGCCGAAGCTCATACCGGTGAATATGACCAGGCCGATATCGAAGCGTGCAGCCGCGCCGGCCCCTGATGCGAGCAGCAAAGGCACCACGCCCAGGGCAGTCGCGGCCGTGGTCATCAGAATGGGGCGCAAGCGGATAGAGGCCGCTTTCACTACCGCTTCCCGTTTGCTTAGTCCGTCTTCGGCCTGCAGCTGATTCGCAAACTGCACAATGAGTATGCCGTGCTTGCTGATCAATCCAATCAGGGTAATCAGGCCCACCTGCGTATAGATATTGATCGTGGCTATACCGAGGGTCAGAAAGATGATGGCACCGGCTATGGACATGGGCACACTCACCAGCATGATGATGGGGTCCCGGAAAGATTCGAACTGCGCTGCCAGCACCAGGTAGATAATTAGCAGCGAGAAAAAGAAGGTCAGCACCAGGGTGCCGCGTTCCTGAACATACTGTCGTGAGGCGCCGGCATAATCGAGGCTGTAGCCACGCGGGAACAGCTCCCGGGCTTGATCTTCAAGAAAGGCCAGGGCATCGCCCAGGGGGATTCCCGGCACCGGCACGGCCGATAATGTGGCCGAGTTCTGTTGCTCGAAGCGCTGCAGTTTCTGCGGCTGGACACTTTCGGAGACGGAGACGATGGCCGCAAGGGGGATGAGTTCGCCGCTGCGGGTCGCAACCCGGAACTCGCTGAGTTGTTCCGGGTTCAGGCGGAACTGTCGCTGCACCTGGGGAATGACTTTGTAGCTTCGGCCTTCCAGGCTGAAGCGGTTGACGTAGTTGCCACCCAGCATGGTGCCCAGATCGACACCCAGCTGCTCCATATCGATGCCCAGTGAGGCCGCCTTGTCACGATCAATGCTGATTTCGCCCTGGGCACGATCGTATTTCATGTCCACATCCACGAAGGCAAACAGACCGCTTTGCCAGGCCCGTCCCATTAGCTCCTGGGCGACCTGGTAAACAGCGGCGGGCGGGTCTGCGGACCCGATCACAACCTGCACCGGCGGGCCGCCGCCGGCGCCGGGCAGAGTCGGCAGGGCAAATGCGGCGGACTGCAGACCGGCAACGGTGTTGGCCCGGGCCTGGACCTCGGGGATCAGCTCATCGATGATGCGTTCGCGTTCATTCCAGGTTTTCAATACCAGCCCTGACAAGGCGACATTGTTGGCCGCGGGTCCGCGGCCCGGACTGCCATTGAACAGAAAAGTCCCATAGACCTCGGGGATTTCGCCCAGATCCCTCACCAGGGCATCTGTGTACTGGCGCAGCTGGTCAGTCGAGGTATTCGCCGTGGCGGTTGAGGCAATCAGGACAATACCCTGATCTTCCTGCGGGGCCAGTTCCTGGGGCGCACTGACAAACATAAAGTAGATGCTGATCAGTACCGCAAAGGAAAACACCAGGGTGACCGGTACGTAGTTCAGGGTGTTATGCAACTGACGACCGTAGCGATTGCGCAGGCTATTGAAAAAGCGGTTCAGAAACTGCTCGAGCCGACTACTGCCGATATCTTTATGCAGCAGGCGGGCGCACATGGAAGGGGAGAGGGTCAGGGCAACAATGCCTGATATCAGCACCGCTCCGGCCAGGGTAAACGCAAACTCACTGAATAAACTGCCCGTGAGACCAGCCGAAAATCCGATGGGGGCGTAAACGGCTACCAGGGTGATGGTCATGGCAATGACGGGAGTGAATAACTCACGCGCACCGCGTATGGCCGCTGCCATCGGCTGCATGCCGTTTTCTATGTGGCGCTGGATGTTTTCCACCACAATGATGGCGTCGTCCACGACCAGACCAATGGCAATCACCAGGGCCAGCAGAGTCAGCAGATTGATGGAGTAACCCAGGACCAGCATCAGGGCGCCAACGCCGATCAGCGAGACCGGGATGGCAATAATGGGCATGACTACCGATCGCAGGCTGCCAAGAAACAGGAAGATGACGACGGAAACAATCACCGCCGCTTCCACCAGGGTCTTGACGACTTCCCGGATGGCATCCTCGATATAGAGGGTGCGGTCATACGGGATTCGGCCGGTAACCCCCGGCGGTAGCTGCGCCACAATGTCCGGAAACAGCGAGCGTATCTCCCGAACCACGGTCAGGGCATTGGCATCAGGGAGTGAATAGATGCCGATGGACACGGCAACATCACCGTTATAAGCGAAAGACAAGTCATAGTCCTCTGCGCCCAGGACCACATTGGCCACATCTTGCAAGCGAACGATGGCGCCGGTTTCTTCGCGAATCACCAGGTTGCGAAATTGCTCGACATTATTAAGGTCCGTCGCCACCTTCAGGTTGACAGACATGGCCTGACCCTTGGTCTGGCCAACTGCGGCCTGATAGTTATTGCTTGCCAGGGCGTTACGCACGTCGCTGGGCGTAACCCCAAGTGCCGTCATGCGCACCGGATCCAGCCACACGCGCATGGCAAAAAAGCGGCCACCGATAATCTCCGCTGCCTGCACACCCTCCACGGCTTCTACGCGGGGTTGTACCACCCGCACGAGATAGTCGGTGATCTGGTTTTGCGGCAGGGTTTCACTGTCGAAGCTCAGATACATGTCCGCCACAGTCTCGCCAATGGCGATATCAATGGTCGGGTCTTCACTGCCCTCGGGCAGTTGATCGCGGACGCGGTTCACCTTGGAGGTAATCTGCGTCAGGGCATCCCAGGGGTCGTAGTCCAGTTGCAGGTGCGCGGTGATAACACTGATGCCCTGCAAGCTGCTGGACTCCAGGTAATCAATGCCGTCGGCGGCCGCAATCTCCCGTTCCAGTGGCGTAGTAATAAAACCCTGTACCAGGTCCGAGTCAGCCCCCGCGTAGACCGTCTGCACCGTCACGACGGCGCTCTTGCTTTCAGGGTACTGGCTCACGGTCAGTACCTGCAGGGCACGCAGGCCGCCCAGCAGGATCAGCAAGCTGACTACGGTAGCCAGCACCGGGCGCTCGATGAAAATGTCGGTGAAGCGCACGGCCCGGGCTCAGGATTCGGGCGGCGCCGGCGCTGTGCTGGCGCTGACGGGAACCTGGTTATTAATGTTCACCGGCGCGCCGTCGCGCAGTTTCAGTTGTCCTGAGGTCACTACCTGCTGCCCGGCCGTCAGGCCGTCCATGACCTCTACCAGGTCGCCCCGGGTTTCGCCGATGCTGACGTAAATATTGCGCACGATCTGGCCCGCTTCGGCTGCTTCGACCACGTAGACGGAATTACCGAAGGGGCTGAAACTGATCGCTGACTGGGGCACCAGGACGACGTCGCGCCTTTCGGGCAAGGTGACGCCGATCTCGGCAAACATGCCGGGTCGGAGGCGACCATCGGCATTGCTGATAGCTGCCCGCAAAGAAATATTGCGCGTCGCCGCATCAACGCTTGGCTCAATTGCCGCAATTTCTCCGCGGAACTGTTCCCCAGGCCAGGCATCCACAGCAACCAGCACGCTTTGGCCCGGGGCCACCCGCGGCAGCGTCTGTTGCGGCAACTTGAAATCGGCGAACAGTCGATCGAGGGATTCCAGGCGCACGATGGGATCGCCCGGCTCGATGAACTGGCCAAGATTAACCTGGCGAATACCAAGCCGACCGGCGAAGGGGGCACGAATAGATTTCTTGCCGATCGCGACGTTCAGGCTTTCCACCTCGGCCCGGACCCGATCCAGCCTGCTGGTGGCGCGGTCCAGGTCCCTGTCCGGCAGCAGTCTCTCTTTGACTAGCTGCTTGATGCGCGTGACATCAATCTCCGCCAGGCGCAGATCAGCCTGCAGGGCTTTCAGCTCGGCCTGATCGTCAGCCACATACTGCTCGACCAGCAGCGTGCCCGGCTTGACGGTATCTCCGCTGTCGAAGTGCAGACCAATGACCTGGCCGTCCACCTGAGCCGTAACATTAACGGACTGGGCAGCGCGCAGGGTGGCCACGGTTTGCAGGCTTGGCACCCAGCTCTGGGCGCCGACGGTGGCCGTGGATACGGTTGCCACCGGCGGGCCCTGGGCGGCGATGGCCTCGCGGATCTTGCCGCCGACGAAAGCTTTCCAACCAAACAGGCCGCCGAAAAATACCGACAGCAAAAGCACCATGAGGAACAGACGCTTGGTCATTGCACGGCACCTCCGCTGGGGCTCTTAAGCAGGCCGGTGCTGACCAAGTCGAGCATGGCATCGACAAAGCGCACCGGTTCCAGGGGTTCGGGGTCGTGCACGCCCAGGGAGTGATGCAATATCGGCTGATGTTCCAGGGCCGACAGAATCGCCCTGGCCGTATAAGAAACATCCATTCGACGGAATTCACCGGTCTCGACACCGCCGGCAAGAATGTTCTCGAGCAAGCCGCGTGTGCGCAGGCTGACCTCATGAAAATAGTCACGGGCCAGTTCGGGAAAGGCCTGTGCTTCGGCAATGATCAGCTTGGGAATGCCGCTGGATGCGCTGCCCCAGAACTCCAGCAGCACGCCGTGCATCAGGGCGTCCAGAAGTTCGCGGGCGCTGCCCTGGTGAGCCGCAACGGTGGCTTCCGCCTGCTCCAGGCGTGACAGGACGCCTGAGCGGACCACCTCGTGAAACAAGGCTTCCTTGTTGGGAAAGTGCAGATAAATGGCCCCTTTGCTGACGCCGGCGCGGGTGGCGACATCCTCCATGCGCGTGGCGGCAAAGCCCCGCTCAAGGAAAAGCCCCAGGGCACTGGAGATGACCTGTTCAGGGGAGACTTCGCGGCGGACGCGGCGCTGAGCGGGAGCTGCAGACATGACCTTGAGTACTGACTGACTGGTCAGTCAGTTTAATCCGGGCTGACCGCGTTTGCTAGCATGAGCCGCCATGAATGTTGATAAGCAGTTAGCAAAACGGGCCCGTGATCGGGCAGAGCGCCTGGGCCAGCAGCTCGACCGGCTGGATGGCCGGCCAATGGGCCCGGGCGCAAAGCTGGCGCAAATCAGCACGCAGGCAGCAGCCTTGCAGGCAGCTCTTGCATCCCTGCCCGAGGAACTGGCCGCCGGTCTCATGTCTGCAGAACTGGGCTTTATGCCGGGTAAGGCGGCCACGGCGGCCTTGCCCGGGCATGGCAGTGACTGGCAGGGCCGCCTGCGCCGGCTCGGTCAGGGTGCTGACGCAGTGCAGGAATGGCTCGGGCCCGACGGCACTGCAGCGTATCGGGCGTTTCTGATCCGCGGCTACCTGCGGGGCTTTGCGCACATGTGGCGCGAGGCGACCCAGACCGACGCGGATCCTGCGGCGGGTAGCGAGTTTTTCGACTTCGCCGCCGGCTGGCTTAGTCATGCCGGCGTTACAGATGATCCGGCCCCCCTGCTCAGCGCTGCACTGGCATCGGATTGGCGTATCGGCAGTGCCTGATGGGCTGATCGGCAAGCTGGCACCGGGGCCGCTGGATATTATCGGCGATGTCCATGGGGAAATTGAGGCCCTCGAGTCGCTCCTCCGGGTTCTGGGTTATGCGCCTGATGGCAGTCATCCCCGGCAACGCCGACTGGTCTTCGTGGGTGACCTGGTGGATCGCGGGCCCGATAGTCCGGCCGTGCTTCGCCGGGTGCAGGGCCTGGTTGCCGCTGGTCGGGCGCAGTGCCTGTTAGGGAACCATGAACTGAATCTGCTGCGGGATGTGGAGAAACACGGTAATTCCTGGTGGGTCTCTCCTGATAAGCCCATGGAGCATCCGGCCGCGCGTATCGGCGCGGCAGACAAGCATGCCTTGCACGGATTTCTCGCGACCTTGCCCCTTGCCCTGGAAAGAGAGGATCTGCGTGTGGTCCACGCTTGCTGGGATTCGGCAGCCGTGGCTGCCGCCAGGGCAGTGGCCCCGGGCCAGGATGCATTGTCTTTTTATCTGGCCGCGGTGGATCAACTGCGCGAGCGCTGGCAGCAAGGCGGCATCTGGGAACGTTATATCGCCGAATGGCGGCAGCATGCCCGGCACCTGACCGATCCGGACTGGCAGCCCGTCTTGCTCGACGCCATGGCCACCGTGGACGCGGATAGCCAGATGGCGAATCCTGTCTCTGTGCTCACCTCAGGCGCCGAGCGGCGCGCCCCGGCGCCATTCTGGGCCGGTAATCGCTGGCGCATGGTGGAGCGCGTGCGCTGGTGGAATGAATACGCGGACTCTGCACCGGTCATTGTGGGCCACTACTGGCGGCGCTACAGCGAAGCCGGTAAGGCCATGATGGACAAGCATGGTCCCGATCTTTTTGACGGGGTTGCGCCCCATCACTGGATGGGCGCACGCCAGAACGTTTATTGCGTCGATTTTTCCGTCGGCGGTCGCTATGTGGAACGTGCTGCCGGCGTGCCGGCTTTTCATTGTCGGCTGGCTGCCTTCCGCGTCCCGGAGTGGACGGTGATGCATGATGACGGCGAAACCTGGGACATCGGTCCGCCCGGCTGAAACTCAGACCTGATCGGAGACGAAGGCGCCGCGCGTGCGCGCAAACCTCAGGGTCACGAACTCCACGCCGATTTGCCAGCCGTCAGCCACTTGCTGGCAATGCACTACCCGGCCGATGGCCTGCAAAAGCTCGCTGTCCAGCTTGATGAACTGATCGCGCCCCAGAGATTCCTTGCCCAGACAGCGCAGGCCCGTCAGGGACAGGCCCATCACCTTGGCGGGCGTGGGTTTGGGCTGCGGCCAGGTTTTCCAGTAACGCACGGACATGTCCGTGGGCATGCGTTCTACTGCCCGCAGCCAGGCCACATCACTGCGCGGATTGCGCAATCTGAGCAGGGGCTACCGCACTCCCGGCAAAGCCGATCGGCCTCCACGTATTGCGCATGACCCTGATGGCAGAAGGGGCAAAGATGTTGTCCGCCGCTGCTGGCTGCGCGCTGCCGGCGCGCCGCTTCGGGATCTGGCTCCGGTGATTCCTGCGGGGGCGGCTTGGCAGCGGCTTACTCGCGCGCGGGCGAGGGCAGCTCGCTTGGCCGGGTCCGTCAACACGCCCTAAGCCTCGTTGATCAGCGCCGCCTCGCTATGGTCTCCGCCGAGATCCGGATGCATCTTCAGCCGCTGCATCAAGGTTCGATAGCTGGACTTGATAACTTCCGTCGGGGCATCAGGCTGCACGTGCAGAATACGATAGTAGTTACGACGATTAGTGTCAGTCGTAGATCAGTTGTCAGTGGCGGCAGGCCGTATTGAGAGCCGCTGGCTGCCAGGGCCCAGCGCCTCCTGTCTCACGTTGTACTATGAGCTACTACCTGGAAGAGGAAAGGCAGATGCGTATTGTATGCATACTTATTGGGATTCTCATGCTCGGCACCTCTTTTGCTGGCGGTCATGATGACCGCGAGGAAAAAGACAATTATGGTCAGCAACGTTCTGCGGAACAGAAGCAGATCAATGAACAGAGGCGCGAGCAACAGCGCGCCAGCAAGGCCGGCAAGCAGAAGTCTGAGACGCAGCGTGCTGAGCGGACCGAGGAGGCTGAAGGTCGCAATCGGGAGCGCAACGAAGATCAGGAAAAAGCTGAGCAGCCTAAAGCTGAGCAGGGTGAGGCCGGACGTGACAAAGCATGGAAAAAACCTGGTGGGTAGCCCGGCCGCAAGTGGCCTGCGGCTAAAGATTAACTAGCCTGGGAGAGAAGCGAATGAGTGGATTGCAGGATATTGAAATCGCCGGCATCGACGGTGGCGAGAACCCTGTGCCTGGCCTGGCCGGCCAGGTTGTGCTGGTGGTGAATGTTGCCAGTCAATGTGGCTTGACCCCCCAGTACAGTGGGCTGCAGCAGCTCTACACCGAATTGGGTGACCAGGGTTTTGCCGTGCTGGGTTGTCCCTGTAACCAGTTCGGTGCCCAGGAGCCGGGCACCGACGAGGAGATCGTCGGCTTTTGCGAGACAAAATTCGGCGTCGAGTTTCCCCTGACCGAAAAGATCGAGGTCAACGGTCCGGGTCGTCATGGTCTTTACGCCTGGCTGACGGATGCCGCCACGGGCTTCAGCGACGATATCGAATGGAATTTCGAAAAATTCCTGATAAATCGCGACGGGGAGGTGGTCAAGCGTTACCCGCCGGCCACGCCGCCCGATGACAAGGTTTTATTGCAGGACATTGCCGACCTGCTCTGAAGACTTGGCTCAGAGGGGTTCGTCGGCAGCCTGGCCCGAATGATAGGTCGTGTAGACGATCACGGGCACGCCCAGCTTGCCCAGGTGGTTTTTTAGTTCCGGTCGCACCAGGTCCCAGTCCAGGCCGCCAACGCCGGTGGCCAGGCGCGGCAGGGCAAGGCTGGCCAACTTTTCCTTGGCCACAAAAGTCTCAAGCGCTTTGAGGCAGTGGTTCAGGTGCGTCAGTGACGAGCGCCCCGGATGTCCGCCCTTGGTTTTCGGCGGATCCTGGGTAAACAGGTTCACAATCCGCGTGCCGTCCGCACCCATCCACGCCCACAACTGCCCGGACTTGGGGTTGTGTACCTGGCAATAGTGGCGGAAGTCCTTGTACATGGCCGGCCAGCGCTCCCGTAGCGACAGGGCCAGGCCCTGGGCAAAATTGTCATTGGGGCCCACGCCGTGCGCGATGGCCTGCGCGCGGGTAAGCAGAATGTCGCCGGAAACTTCGTGCAGCACGGTGGATTCTCCTGAATTAGAGCCGCATTGGGCCATGACATGCGCCGAACTGGCTATCGTGGAATATGCGGACTCGGCCCGGCTCAGGCAGAATGCGCGCCCATGAATGAGGTCACTCCCATAGAGGCGAATGTCGATCTGCTGGAGGTGGACGGGCGTTCCGTCTACCTGGTCGGCACCGCCCATGTCAGCAGCGCCAGCGCCGAGCTGGTGGATCGGGTTATTCGCGAGCAGCAGCCCGATACCGTCTGCGTAGAGCTTTGCGACTCACGCTACGAGGCCCTGTCGAACCCGGAGCGCTGGAAGGAAACGGACCTGTTTTCCGTTATTCGCGACGGCCGCGCCTATGTATTGATGGCCCAGCTGGTGCTGTCAGCCTTCCAGCGCAAGCTGGCTGAGGAATTTCGCATTCGCCCGGGTGAGGAAATGCACCGGGCCCTGGCTGCGGCGCATGAAACCGGCGCCGAGGTGGCCCTGGTCGATCGTGAAATCCGCATCACCCTGAAACGCGCCTGGGCCAGCGCCGGCTTCGGCGCGACCCTGAAAATGATCTGGTCACTGGTGATGTCCCTGTTCAACAGTGAAACGGTCAGCGCCGATGAAATCGAGAAGCTCAAAGGCAGCGACGAACTGACGGTCATGCTGGATGAATTTTCGGGTTCACTGCCCGGGGTGAAGACCGCGCTGATCGATGAACGCGATCAGTATCTGGCAGCCAAGATTCAGGCTGCTCCGGGACAGCGCCTGGTGGCCGTGGTCGGAGCAGGGCACGTGCCTGGCATCAAACGGCTATTCGGCACGGCTATCGATCTGGAAGCCCTCGACACTTTGCCGCCGCCCAAGCCCGTGTTCCGCATCATTGGCTGGGGGGTGCCCTTGCTGATCTTTGCCCTGGTCGCCGCCGGCTTTGCTTTTTCCGGTCGCGAAACCGGCGAGCAGATGATCATTGCCTGGGTGCTGGCGAACGGCCTGGCGGCCGCTGCCGGGACTATCCTGGCCCTGGCGCACCCGTTGACGGTAATCACAGCTTTCGTGGCGGCGCCCCTGACTTCCCTGAATCCCACCATCGCCGCCGGCTGGGTTTGCGGGCTGATGGAAGCCTGGTTGCGCAAGCCCCGCGTCCGGGACCTGGAGCACGTGGCCGAGGATGTGAGTTCCATGCGCGGCATTTGGCGCAATCGGGTGACTCGTGTGTTGCTGGTGGTGGTCCTGGCCAACCTGGGCAGTTCCCTGGGGACCCTGGTCGGTACCGGCTGGATCCTTAGTCTGTTTGGCCAGTAGGGGTGGGTGACTGATGGCCAGGCTGGAGATAGAAATTGTTTCCGACCCGGTTTGCCCGTGGTGCTATATCGGCAAACGGCGGCTGGAGCAGGCCTTGGCTCGACACCCGCAAACCCAGGTCGCTATTCGCTGGTCGCCCTTTCAGCTCAGTCCGGACATGCCGCCCGAAGGACGTGACCGGGCTGAACACTATGCCGCGATTTTCGGTGAGGATCGCGCGCGACTGATTCAGGAAAGCATGGTCGAAACGGCGCAGGGCGAAGGGCTTAAATTTGCTACCAAACCCGGCGCGCGTTCGCCGAACACCCTCGCTGCGCATGTGCTGATGTCCCTGGCTGAAGCCACCCCGGACGTCGATGCTTCAGCCCTGGCCGAAGTGCTGTTTCATGCCCACCACGCCGAAAGCGAAGACCTGGGAGACCCCGCCGTGCTGCTGCGCCTCGCCGCGGCCGTCGGTCTGGACGAAGAGATCGTTCAGTCTCATCTCAATGACCCGCAGGCATTTGAGCAGGTGCTCGCCCAAATCGATCAGGTGGCGGCCAGAGGCCTGAACGGCGTGCCGTCTTTCGTATTTAACGGTCGCTATGCCGTATCAGGCGCTCAGCCCGTCGATGCGTTCGCCGATCTAATTGCCCGACTCAGCGTCTGAGGTCGGCCGGGTCATCCCGCCGTCATCCGAGGTATCGACCAGTCGCCCGAGGCTAACGTCGGGGTTCGCGGTACCGGCCAGCAAGGCTTCATAGAACGAGGGCGCTACGAAGTGGCAGTAGTGAATGCCCCGAAAGCGTGGCGGTGCCCGGCTGAAACGCTCATCAGTGAAATCGACCTGAAAGCCCTTGGCCTTCACATGCAGCGCGCCGGCTGCGTCGACCCAGGTCGGAGCATAGGGGGCGAGCCAGTCAGGCCCGGTCATGCCGGGTTCGTCTTCGTTGCTGACGGTCTCCACCGGCTCGAACACCACCTCGCGAAAAACCGGTTGCCGATTTAAACGACTGACGCGTTCGAACACGGCCTGGTTCATGTCCTGGCAGGCGCCGTCGGGTCCGGCTGTGTCGTTACCAAAAGTCAGATTCAGGTGATCAGCACTCTTGAGTTTGCACGACACGCCGACGGGCGCACCGTCGGCATCCCGCCAGACGTATTGCTGAATGGTCGGGCCCTCGATCACCGCCTTGGATTTCACAAAGGCGTCGAAGTCGTCATGCACGACCAGTTTCACCGGGTAATCGGTTCGTGTGACCACGCGCTGCGCGTCCAGGCAGTAGGTCTCCAGCTCGGGCACTGCCGTTAGCCCGAACTCATCGCTGCTGCCGCAGGCGGCCAGGCCCAGGACCAGGCCCAGGACCAGGCCAGGGGATAAACTAGGCCGCAGCATTTTCAGCCCGCCATTTGATATTGCAACCAATACTGGGTTTTTGCTCCGTGGCCAGGGCATCCCCCCTTAGCAAGGCATCCACGGCAGTGCGCAGATCAGTGCCTGTGACTGAAATATTGTTGCCAGGCCGGCTGTCGTCAAACTGACCCCGGTACACCAGTTTGCGGCTGGCATCGTAAAGAAAGAAATCAGGCGTGCAGGCGGCTGCATAGGCGCGGGCCACCGTCTGAGTCTCGTCATACAAATAGGGAAAGCAGTAATCGAATTCCTCGGCCACCACCTGCATATGGACCGGTGAATCCCCAGGGCTTTTTGCTACGTCATTGGCGTTGATCGCAACGACGGCCAGGCCCTGGTCCTTGTAGTCATGGGCAAAATCGCTGAAGCCCTGCTGCAGATGCTTCACGAAGGGGCAATGGTTGCACCAGAAGGCCACCAGCAGGGCCGGGCTGGCAGCCAGATCACTCAGGCTGACCAGGTGGCCAGTTGTATCAGGCAACCGGAAGTCCGGGGCCTGCAGGCCCAGGGCCGGCATGTTGGAAGGGGTCAGGGCCATCACTTATTTCCGCTGCGGGGACGCGCTACCCTAACTCACGCGCCGCCGGCCGGGCCAGCGGGATTTTTTTGTCGTCGCCGGGGTCAGACTGACTATGTGGAAGTTATTTTTCTGCTTGCTCGTCTGCAGTGGCATTGCCTTTGCTGACGAGGCAGACGACCAGATGCCCCAGCGGCCTGGCACCCGAGACTGCATCAGTCTGGCAGGTCTGGACCGTACCCGGGTAGTCAACGACGACACCATCCTGTTCTATATGAAGGGCAACCTTGTGTACTCCAATACGCTGCCCAGGACCTGTCGTGGCCTGAAGCGCACCGATGCCCTGAGCTACAAGACTTCCCTGAGTAGTCTATGTAACGTCGATGTCATCAGCGGCCTGCGCCGGAGTGCCGGCAGTTTTTACCCGGCCGTGCGCTGCGGCCTGGGTATGTTTGTTCCCATCGAAGAGGACGAAGTCGCCCTGTTGCTGGCCGAACCCGAACTCAAGCCGGAACCCGGATTGGCCGATCCCGAAATCGAAGCCCCGTCAGAGGGCGCAACTGAGGCAGATGTCGGGTCCGACTGAGGCTTATTCAGCTTCTTTCTGTGCTTCCAGATAGTCTTCAAACTCGGCCGGGACTTTGTCCTGCAGCATGCGGCGCACCATGGTCAGGGGTGCCATGGGCGCTTCGGCGTAGGCCACCAGTTTCCACTCGCCGTCTTTGCGCCGCAGAACTGCCATGACCCGATCCCAGCTGGACATAGCGGGTTGCCGGCGTACCTTCAGGTCAAAACGCAGGTGATAGGTGGCGACCGCCAGGTCGTCTGCCAGGTAACTGGCCCGCACATCGGTGTACTCGTTAAAGATTCCGTCCAGGATTTTGACGCCGGGAACCGGATTGAAGTACTTATCAATGCGGTCCCAGCCATGCATGGGTGGGTCAACTTCTTCAGCCATATAGATGGCGCCGCCGAAATCGCGATCCCACATGGATAGCAAGGTCTCGTAGTCCTGGTTGTTGTAGACCGCGGCATACTCATCCAGGAAAGCCTGAATCTCTGCAGACAGCCCCTGATCATAGCGTTCCGGTACCTTGGAGAAATTATCGTGGGCCCCGGCCATTACCTGAGCCGTAGCAAATAGACCGATTAGCATCAGCAGAAAGAGGCGCATGAGTATCTCCTTTTTGTTGTGATCAGACTTCAGGCGGTTTGTGTAGTACGGCCGCGAGAGCGCACCAGCAAAGCGGCGATGACGACGACACCATTAATAATCGCCATCATCGTGAAGGGTGCCGAGTAGGCAATCTTGTCGAACACGATGCCGCCTACAACGGTCGCTGAGAGAATTCCGAAGGTGCCGACCCAGCTGAACACGCCCGCCGCTGCGCCGCGTATATGCGGCGGCGCCTCTTGTCCGAGCAGCGCGTTGCCGGCAACGACGGCGCTGATTTCGCCCACACCGAGTAGCAGGACAGCCGGAATTGCCACGGCCATATCGAAAGGGTCGGCCACATTGCCGACGGCAAAATAGCCTACGCAGGCAAGAGCCATGGCAATGGCCATGCCCGTTACCCGGTCGATACGATCCAGCAGCCAGCCGAAGGTGGGTGCCCAGATGCAAACAGCCAGGGTCAGGGCGCCCAGGGTCATGCCCGCCTGGGCCATAGCGCGGGTACTCTCGATGCCGGCATCGCCGCCGGCGCGGACAAACCACAGGGAGAAAAACAGGCCGATGACGGCCATGTCGCCGCGTGCGGCAAATGCGGCGAGATAAGCCAGGCCAAGCCGCGGGTTACGCCGCGCTTCACCCAGGCCCTCGATAAAGCCTGCAACGGCGGATTTTTTCCTGGTCTGCGCTGGTGAGCCAAAGCGGCCGCCATACCAGCCAAGCCGGATGATCCCCGCCGCGATAATGCAGGCGCCGGCGGCAAACCAGTAGGTGTATCGGGCTGCGGCGGGCGGCTCATAGCCGGCGGCCTCCAGCCAGCCGGGTATTCGCGCCAGGGCGAGGGACACCAGCAATATGGCAAAGCTGGTGATAAAGGAATTGGTGCCGCCCCATTTGCCCCGGGAGACCTCCTGGGGGTAGTCCTGCATGGTGGCGATCACCGTGACCGACAGGGTTGCTACGCCTACGCCGACGACCACCCGAAACAGGCCGAGGGTGAAAATGTCTTCGGCCATGGGATACAGAAAAGCGCCCACAGCCAGGATCAGCATGCCGACCACGCCGACTGCCCTGCGACCCGCGCGATCCGACAGCGCACCCATCACGCCCATCAGGACCAGGGCCGTGCATTCCTGGATGAGACTGAGTACGCCGCTGACCCGACCCTGCTGATCGGCAGGGACGTTCAGCACATCGTTCAGCAAGTAGGGCTGCACGAAGGGCAGGAAAGCGACCAGGGTGACAAAGGTGAACGACGAAAAGAAAAACGTCGTCGCGTTGACCTTGCTGATGCCCGGCGTCAGCCAGAACGGTCCGAACTTAATCCCGCTGGTATCAGGCTGCATGGGCGCCCCGACCGGTAACGGTCATCATCCGCACCGGTCCAGCTACCCTTGCTCAGTCCAGGGGTGAGACGCTGACTTCGATCATCCGCGTCTCTTCATTCCATGGCGAGACATCAAATTTCACCTGCAGATGCTCGGCATAGCCGTGGAAGCGCGGAGTGGTCCATTCCTCATGGATTTTCTGTTCCGTCAGGTTGGTCCAGATATTGCGTTTCCAGCCTTTCTCCAGCACCCGTTTGTAGGGCGACAGGTAAGAGACGCGATGACCCTCGTCATGCCACTGGAAGCCTTCGGCGACGACCAGGTCGCGCCAGCAGGTGGGGGTGGTCACTGCATCGAGGGCCAGGCTGTAGTCGCCCGTCTGCTCTATCCAGTAAACCCGTTCGCCGAGAATCTCGCGCATTGAGTGCACATCGTGATGAATCATCTGGGCGGCTGAGTCGGTGGCGAAGGCGTATTCGATCCACTTTAACTGTTCCTTGATCAGAGAGTCGTTGCCCTGGTGGTAATAAGGCATCTTCATCTGATAGGTGCGAATGGTATTGCCGATTATGCGACCGAACTCCGCATCGCGATCTTCGATCAGATTGTCTTCCACGCCGATCTTTTCAGCGATCAGATCCGCGACGGCGCGACCAATTTCCGCGCACTTGGCGTTATAGGCGTCCTCCATGGAGCGCGCGTAGGCATTAAAGCCGAACCAGCCTTTCATGATGGCGTCGGCCCGAGCGCGTTCCTGTTCGGTCATTTGCTCGGTCATGCTTTGCCTGACTTCGGCGGCGCTGGCTGCATTCATGGCTTGTCCCTCTGTCGTGTTGGTTTATGCCTTAACCATACCCCGCGTATCGCTGTCGGGCACACAGTCCGGGCTGCTCTGAGTATTATCGGATCTGCTGCCGGAAATAGATTTTTTATTTTATTAACAAAGACTTAACCAGTTCCTGATTGCCCTCGGAACAAGGCTTTCACCCACACGATCTGCCCGCGCGTCCACCAGATGACTAAACGGGGCTAAATCCGGTTGGAAACCAGCACGAACCGCGGTCGGCCGGTACCCTTGGCCGCCCGAAAATACACGGAGCACAGCAGTGCCGGAGATTGGAATCGTGATGGAGGCTTCGCCGGGTTATACGGCGAAACTGGCGGCGGAAATTGAAGCCATGGGCTTTGATGCTTTGCTCTGCCCGGATACTCAGAACCTGAGTCCGGATCCCCTGGCCCAGCTGGCCCTGGCGGCGCAAACCACCCAGCGCATCATGCTGGGTACCGGCGTCACGAATCCGGTGACCCGCGATGTGGCCGTGACGGCCTGCGCCCTGGCAACCCTGCAGGCGGAGTCGCAGGGACGCGCCCTGTGCGGGATTGGCCGGGGTGATTCTTCGGCCGAACATATTGGTATTCGCAATGCGACCACTGCCCAGCTGCAAACCTTCGTGCAGCGGTTTCAGGCCTACACCCGGGGCGAGACTGTCGATCGGGATGGCACGCCGTCAGCCATGCGCTGGTTTGACTCAGTCGACGTGGCCCCGGTGCCTGTGGACATTGCCTGCACCGGTCCGAAAACCATTCGCATGGCCGTGGATACGGGGGACCGAATCAGTTTCGCCGTAGGCAGCGCGCCCGAGCGTCTGAGCTGGGCCATGGGTGTTGCCCTGGACCGTCTTAAGGAGACCGGCCGACCGCGCGAAGACCTGAGCATCGGCGCCTTCGTCAACCTGGTGTGTGACGCGAACGAGCAGCGGGCCATAGAACTGGGCCGGATGATCTCCGGCATGGTGGCCCACTTTGCCGGTATGAAGAACGCCCCCCTGGATCATTTACCGCCGCAACTGCGCCCCATGGCTGAACATATGCAGAGTGACTACGACATGGCCCATCATGCCCAGGAAGAAGGCGAGCACCTGGGCGCGGTGACCGATGAATTCGTCGACTGGTTCTCTATTTGCGGGCCTGTCGACAAGTGTCGCGATCGTTTGCAGGAGTTGATGGGCCTGGGCCTGGACCACGTCTATCTGCTGGGTGGCTCAGCTGTTGCTCACCCCCACGGCGCCCGCCAGGAAGCTATGGTGGAGCAGAGCCGACTGTTTGCGGAACAGATCCTGCCGATCTTGCATAACGCCTGACGGCGGGATAGCTGTGATGCGAGTCACGGGCGGCGCGCGCCGGTGCGCCTAAGCTGCGCCCGTGGACTTTTATTACCTGCCAGCCTTTGCCGTTTTTGGCGCTCTTGCCGCCACGGTGGCCTGTGTCTACCTGGTGTGCGCCAGCCTGGCCGCGCGCCTGGCCGGCATGCTGCGCCGGCGGCGCAAGCGAGGCCGGGTTTCCCGGCCGGGCGAGGCCGTGCGCAGCATCCTGTCCGTTACCGACGCCAGGCTGCGACACCTGGGCACCGCCTTGTTGCTGTTTATCAGCGGCAGC
The DNA here is from genome assembly GCA_937921935.1 of uncultured Gammaproteobacteria bacterium. GTDB lineage: Bacteria > Pseudomonadota > Gammaproteobacteria > Steroidobacterales > J054. The sequence continues at coordinate 112,859 of CAKZWQ010000016.1, forward strand.
CTGTTGTTATCGGTTTTTGGCGAGCGCGGCTGGTGGTCGGACCTGCCATTGCGGCTCTGGGCGATTCTGGCCCTGGCTGTGCTGGTTCTGCTGGGCTTTGCTGTGGTTCGCGTGCATCACCTGATGACTTATCGCTGGCGGCTACGGCGGTTACTGGAAGTGCATGAAGATGTTGCGGTCAGGCTTAGCGAAGCCCAAACACGCGGTAACCGGGTCCATTTTGCCGTGCCCGCCGGCGGTAGTTGCATTGATACCGTCGTGACCGGGCCTAATGGTATTTACGCCCTGCGTATTTTGCCGTCGCCGCCCGGCGCTGACAGTGTTTCCCTGGTGAATGATCAGCTGCACTTCGAACCGGTTGGTGAGCGTTTCGATCTGGCCCGAACCTTCGCCACCGGTCGTGCCCTGGCCAAGGCGATAGATCAGGGCACGGGCGTTCGTGCCCTGGTGCAGCCGGTGATCATCGTGCCTGACTGCCGCATCAGCAGCGGCGATAACGGCCGCTGTCTGATCGTAAATCGTGACACCTGCGTCAGCTTCGTGGGTTGGCGCAATTCCAGCGCCTTCCTGATGGAAGATGAAACCGCCAGCATCGACCAATGGTTGTCCAATCACACGGTTTCGCGCGACAGTGATGCGCGACGGGCCGCGAGGGCAACTTTAGGCAACGCAGTGCCGCCGCCGGCCATGGTGTGATAACCGTGCCGACGACACAGGGTGCCGGATTTAGCCTGCCGGCTTAGTCCGCCGTCTTGCCGGCCCGGGCATCAAGCACTTTCTTGAATTCACCGGCCGAACTGGTCATTACCGGTCCCAGCCATTCTTTCGGCGCTTCCAAGTATTTGGGGAAGTTTTTCTCAGTAAAATCAAGAATATAGCGAGGCAGGTCCGCGGCGCCGTTCATCAGTTTCATGCTGTGACTATGAAAAGAGACCACGCCGGGGTTGGCACCCATCTGCATCCAGGGTAGCCAGTTTGCAATGCGCGTCCAGGACATGACGCAACTGGCCGAGGTGATATTGGGATCAAGAATTTCGCTCTTGCGGCCGGTTATTCCCCACAGCTCTGCATGCTGATCGATATCGCCGGACGAATACATCGGGTAGTCAGCCCGGCTTAGCTCAGCCTGTTTCTGGATGTAGAAGTTCCACTGGAACACCACATCATCCCCGTAGGCCACGTAAGGGTAGGGCGGTGACAGGATCGGATTACCCTCGCGGGCAAAGACGCCGTTCACCGGATCGTTGGCGATATGGAAGACTTCCACTTCCTTGCCGCCCAGCCAGGGGTTTTTCCAGGTCTCCAGGATTTCACCGGTGACGGGATCCAGGTAATACAAAACTTCACGGCTATAAATCCGCCAGCCTTCTTCCACTTCTTCGATGCGGGTAGCACCAATACCGAAAGTTTTGAACAGGCGGTGGTTTTTTTCCTGCGGGATCATGACCCAGGCTTCGCCGGGGAAGGCGAACAGGCAATCCTTGCCGCTTAAGTCGGCGCGCAATTTCAGCATGGCCATGAAGTTGGTTTCCGGATCATCCAGGTCCAGGCTTTTGCTGCGGGGGATATCCAGTTTTGAGGTACGCGTCATCTGCAGCGGCCCGCTATAGCGGGCTTCATGGCCTCCTGCCAGCGCGGTCGGCGCGGCGGCGGTTGCCGCGAGGGTGCCGGCGGCGGTGAGCAGATGGCGGCGATTCAGGGTGTCGTCATTTTTCATGGGGCCTTTGCCTTTTGGTGATCGGGTGCCTGCAACCATTTTGCCTCGGTTGCCGGTGGACTGGACAGGGTGCCGAGGCAGGCGATGAGTGGGTTGCATCCGGTTGCCGACAGGGGCAGCTGGCTTCTGTTCGCTAAGCGGGGCGGCCTGTTCCGGCGGTTCGCGGCAGTGAGCCAGGTCCTTGGTCAGGCTGGCGTAGCGTCCATGGTGCAGATAAGGAGCCGTCTGGCTCTCGTTACGCAGGCTGCAAACTTTGCAGTCGCTGCGTAGTTCAGGGGCCGGTTCAGGGTCCAGGCAGCGTGATGGCCGGCAGCCCTCAGCCCGTGCAACGCGCAAACCAGCCAGGCAAACCTCGTCCAGCAGGTCGGCACGGACGCCGAACAGCCGGCACGGATTCGGTGGCCGGCAACTGAAATACTCCAGTGGCGACGTTTTTAAGGATTGCCTGGGTCCCGGTGCGGCTAACCCAGCAGGTGGCGGTCCTTCTCGATAACCTGGGAGGGCGTGCCTACGATCAGGGGGTCGGGGCCATGCACGACGTGACGGTCCTTATCCGGGTAATCCAGATGGGCGAGAAAGTGCTGCATGCAGTTCAGGCGCGCACGTTTTTTATCATCGCTTTTGACGACCGTCCACGGCGCGTCGGCCGTGTCCGTATAAAAGAACATGGATTCCTTGGCCTTGGTGTAGGCCTTCCACTTGTCCTGAGACACCCGGTCAATGGGGCTGAGCTTCCACTGCTTCAGCGGGTCGTGTTCGCGGGAGACGAAGCGGCGGTGCTGTTCTTCCTGGGTGACGGAAAACCAGTACTTATAGAAGTGAATGCCTGAGCGCACCAGCATGCGTTCCAGTTCCGGCACCTGGCGCATGAATTCCAGGTACTGGGTCGACGAGCAAAAGCCCATGACTTTTTCCACGCCGGCGCGGTTGTACCAGGAGCGATCGAAGAAGACCATTTCGCCGCGGGTCGGCATGTGCTGAATATAACGCTGGAAATACCACTGTCCGGCTTCCACCTCCGACGGTTTTTCCAGGGCGACCACCCGTGCGGCTCTTGGATTGAGATGCTCCATGAAGCGCTTGATGGTGCCGCCCTTGCCGGCGGCATCCCGGCCCTCGAACAGCACCACGATGCGTTGCCCGGTCTGCTTGACCCAGTTCTGAACCTTCAGCAGTTCCGTCTGCAGTTCCTGCTTGTGCCGCTCATAGGGCAGTCGGCGAATGCGGTTTTTGTATGGGTAGACACCGTTACTGAACAGCTCACGGATTTCGTCCGGGCTGTGGCGCAGTTCGCTGAGCAGGATACTTCTACGGCGACGCTTGCGTGCAGCAGGGGCTGGTTTGGTTGGCGGCTCAATCGTGGTGGTTTTCGCTGGTGCCGGTTCAGCGCCCGCGGTTTTTAGTGCTCCGTTTCCCATTTCAGCCTCAAATCGCTACAGACAGACAGGAGCACATTCTCCGCCGAAGGGTCGGTCCGGGAAATACGTAGATGTCGCGAGCCGCGAAGGGCTAAAACTGTGAGGGGGTTCTCAGGTAGTAACGGCCGGCGAATCGCTGCCTTCGCCGGCCGTCAGCCTGTCAGCTCATCCAGCCGCGCAGCAGATTCATGTACTCGGCCTGAACCTCGGCGAAAGCATCGGGTGCGCCTTCCTCGAGCAGGGCCCGGTTGGATTTGGCAAAGTTTTCCTTGCCGCCTTCTTCCGGCCACTTGCGCGTTGCGTCGATCACGATCTTGCTGGTGCGGCCGTATTTCGGCTGGCTCGGATCCGTGAACAGGCCGCCGCCCTCGTCGAGGACATAGAAAGCGTCCTTCGGCTGCCAGCGTGCACCGACGGCCGCGATGACTTCCCGCTGATCGAGGACGTTCACATCCTTGTCCAGCACGATCACGATCTTGGCTACACCAAAGCCGGAAACAACCTTTTTGCCGGCTTCCAGACCCTGGCCCGGCCCGGTTTTGTCGATAGCCATGTGAAACACGCCCATGGAGTACTGGGGCCCGTGGTAGGCCACCAGGTTCGGAATCTGGCGCCGCAGGAACCGTGTGTATAGCGATTCAAAGGGCGCGGTAATGCTGCCCTTCTGCATACCGGTGAAGGCATTCATGAGCCAGGGATTTTTGCGATGGGTGACCGTGTTGATGGTCATCCAGAAATTCTCTTCCTTGAACTGGCCCAGGTAACCGAACATCTCACCGAAGGGCCCCTCCGGCTTCATGGGCGCCGTCAGATCCACGGTGCCCTCGATCACCATTTCCGCGTGGGCCGGCACCATAATATCGCTGTCCTCGGACTTCACCACGTCGATGGCCTTGCCGCGCATGCCGCCGGCTATGGCCAGTTCATCGATGGGTTTCGGGTTCTTGCCAAAGCGCAGGGCAATCCTTGTTCCGCTGATCATCCAGGTGATGGGGTCCTGGCCGATCACGATGGAGATATGCGCGTATTTCTCACCGCGTTCCTTGGCAGCCATCAGCATTTTGTTGTTGGTCTGATTCGGCTCCGGGTTGACGCCGATCTCGCGCGGACCCCGGACCTGGCAGCGATAGGTGCCGAAGTTGGGCCCCATCTCCGGGTCCACCATGAAGTGCGACCCTGTATTGATGTAGCGCCCGCCGTCCGCCGGGTTGGTTTTCAGGAACGGGAAACTGGTGATGTCGATTTCATCACCTTTCAGCACCACTTCCTTGCACGGCGCTTCACTGCGTTCCATTGCCACCGGTGGAATCTGCGGATACTGACCGCTGTTTGCCTCCAGCATGTCGCCCAGGTAGTCCATCGCCTTCCAGTAGCTGTTGTGATAGCTGTTCCAGTCGGGCTCCAGTCCCCAGGCCAGGCATTCGCAGAACCAGTGCCCGGAAATATTGCCGATGACCGGGCCTTTCATCCATTCACCGTCCACCTTTAGCTCTTCAAACATCACCGTCGGCGAGGCATAGGTGCTGTACATGTCGGTCATGCTGAAGAATAGGGCGGTGGCGTGGTAGCGATCCTGGTCAATACGCGGTACGCGCATCACGAGCCCGTTGGCTTCCAGGCAGGCCACCCAGTCGCGGATGGAGTCGAAGGGTGCCTGCGGGCCCTTGTTGAATTTCTTCCCGGCCTTGTCAGGGCCTCGATGACCGATGGCTTCGGCAGGTTCGCTCGCGCCCACACTGAGTGCTGCGAGGGCTGAAGTCAGGGCCAGCGCGTCGCGACGCGACATGCGGGACAGCGTTGCCTCGCTATTTTGTTCGTTTTGCTTCTGTTCTGAGTCGGCCATGGAATTCCTCGATTCGGTGTCTGAGCAATGGCCTGATTGTGGCCTGTCGCGTGGGCCGGAGGAAAATGCTGTTTCGGTTTGTCCGAAGACCGCACGGCGGCGCGGGTCAGGCCCTCGCCCTGCCGTGCTCCGCCAGGTAGCGCCGGCGAGTGAAGCCGGCCAGCAACAACACGGGCAGGCCAAACAGGGCGGGCACCACGGCCGTCGCATAGGTCAGGCCCTGCGCCCCGAAGATAAAGTCCGACAGCAATCCGACCGCCGTGGGGCCGATGAGCAGTCCGCCGAGGCTGGTAATCATGTAGAAGATGGCGGTGAACTGGCCCCGCATGGTCGCCGGCGCGATATTCAGCATGGCAATCGGTGCCGAGGCCGACACAGTGGACATGCCCACCAGGTTGAACAGCCACACGGCAAAGGCAAGTTCGCCGCTGGGCATCAGCGGCGAAGCGATGCCGAACAGGATCAGCAATAGGCTGCCGGCCTGCATCACGCGCACCGGACCATCCATGGCGCCTCTTTTTAACAGGCGATCGCAGATCCAACCCGCTGTGTTCACGGTGATCGGGCCAATGATGATCAGGGCCAGGCCGCTCCACAGCGCGTATTTCTGCAGGGGCCAGTCCCAGGTGCGCATGTACATAGCGGCGAAGAAGCTCTGGCTGTAGGCCACCGTGGTCATCACCAGGGGGAAAGCCACGAAACTGAGATAGGTGCCGCGCCGCTGCCACAGATAAGCCAGCGTGCTCGTCATGGTCGCGCCGGTGGACGCAGCCGCACGTTCCTGGCGCGCCGGTTCGCGCGCGATTAACAGCAACAGGGCAAGTAACAACCCGGGCAGGCCGACTACCACAAAGGTGAATTGCCAGGCCTGCACTTCGCCCAGCAACGGTAACTCCAGTTTTTCCATGGAGGCGGCCCAGGCCAGGATAGCCGCGCCGCCCAGGGCCGCGAGTCCGGCGCCGATGGATTGTGCGCCGGTAAAAAAGGCGATGGGTCGCCCGCGGCGTTCGGGTGGGAAACTGTCCGAAATCATGGACAGGGCGCAGGGGTTCAGGGTGGCTTCGCCCACACCGACACCGACCCGCGCAAGGAATAACTGCCCGTAGCTGCGGGCCAGGGCCGAGGCGGCTGTGGCCATGGACCACAGCGCCACACCGCTGCCGAGAATCAGGGTGCGCCGGCCACGATCTGCCAGCCAGCCCAGGGGCAGGCCGGCCACACCATAGAGCACCGCGAAGGCGGGGCCGATGAGCAGGGCCATCTGGGTGTCAGTCAGCCCCAGGTCGGCCTTGATGGGTTCCACCAGCAGGCTGAGGATGTAGCGGTCGACGAAATTGAATACGTAGGCCACGGTGAGTAGCACCACCGTGTACCAGGCGTAACGCGCCCGGGGATAATCCGGTGCGTTAATCTTCGCCGTCCCAGTAGTCGATGTGCTGATCAGCCCAGGAGAGGGCGTTGGTGAAGCCCGTCTTGGTGGCGTGGAAGGCGTTGATCTTGTTGGAATCCGGGTAGTAGCAAATCTCCGGGCTGTCATTGGAGCTCAGGGCAAGATATTTCAGCGTGGCTTCAGAGGTATTGATGATCTGGTGGGCGCGGTCGGGGCCCGGCGGTGTGAAAATGACATCACCCGTCGTGATGGGGTACTCGGCATCGGCATAACGCAGCGTGCCTTCACCTTCCAGCACGATGAAAGCCTCTTCCGCGACGTGGTGACCGTGATACGGCCAGGCGCGCTTGCCCGGTTCAAGCACTACCAGGCCGCAACCCATTTTCTGCATGCCTAAAGGCGCGCCGATGCGCCCAAGGCGGGCAGAAAATTTCTCACCATGACCAAAGTCGTTCAGTTCCAGCTCATTGAGATTAATGATCGGTGGTTTTTCGCTCATCTATGAAGCCTCCATCAGCGTCAGTTCCCGAGGCCTCGGGTAACTCCGCACGCGACCATAACAGCCGCGTCGCTGGGCTTGCCAGACGAATCAGTCTTTATCCGGTTGCCGGCTCGGGGGCGCATCCTCACGCCGGTCGTCCTGCTTCACGCGTTTGCGATCGTACTTGCTGCGATCCTTCTGCGGCCCGGACTTGCGCAGGATATCCGGTGGCGGTGGCATGGTCTTTTTGCCCATGGGCTGATTCTAGCGCCGGGCATCAGCTGACATGGCATCATCGCGCTTCACTTGGAGGGAGTTTGCGATCTGTGACCACTGACCAGACGATCCTGTTTGCGCTGCTGGGCCTGGTATTCGTGTTCCTGGTCTGGGGCCGCTGGCGCTATGACCTGGTGGCTTTTGTCGCCCTGCTGGCTGCCTTGCTGACTGGCATCGTGCCCATGGACCAGGCTTTCTCCGGCTTTGGTCATCCGGCCACGGTGATCATCGCCCTGGTGCTGATTGTCAGTCGCGGCCTGGCCAACTCCGGCGCCATCGAATTGCTGGCGCGCTATGTGGTGGACAGCACGCGCAAACTGGGTACGCACATCGCCATCATCGGCACCCTGTCGGCGGCCTTGTCGGCGGTAATGAACAATGTGGCTGCCCTGGCGCTCCTCATGCCCCTTGATCTGCAGGCGGCGGCGAAGTCCGGGCGCAGTCCGTCCCTGACCCTGATGCCCCTGTCTTTTGCTTCCATTCTCGGCGGCATGATTACTCTCATCGGCACACCGCCCAATATCATCATTGCAAAATTCCGCGGTGATGCTCTTGGTGAGCCCTATCGCATGTTCGACTTTGCCCCGGTGGGTCTGACCTGTGCCATCGTCGGCGTACTCTACGTGACCCTCATCGGCTGGCGCCTGTTGCCGGCCGATCGTCGGAACAGTGATGCGGGCAAGGCCCTGTTCGACCTGGCTAGCTATATTGCCGAGGTGCGGGTGCCGAAAGAGTCCGCCGCCATCGGCAAGCGCGTGCTTGAACTGGAAGAGGAGGCCGCCAAGGTTGACGTGGGAATTGTCGGCCTGATTCGCCACGGTCAGCGCATGGCCGGCTTTGCCCGCAATGTTCAGATCAAGGCCGGCGACATCCTGGTGGTGGAAGCCCGCCCGGAGCAGATTGAGGAACTGATCGGTACCCTGAACGTGGAATACGTCAGCGCCGGGACCAGCGCACTGGAAGCCGGGGACCTGACACTGGTTGAGGCCGTCGTGCCAGAACTATCACCCCTGGCCGGCCGCACGAGCCAGTCCATGCGCCTGCTCTATCGCTACGGGGTTGCCCTGGTGGGGGTGTCGCGAGAAGGCCAGCCCTTCCGCGAGCGGGTGCGGGGGCTGAACTTGAGGGCTGGCGATGTGCTGTTGTTGCTGGGTTCTGAAGGACGCATTAACGATGCCATCAGCCGCCTAAAATGCCTGCCCCTGAAAGATCGCGGCCAGCGCGTGATCCAACGCGACAAGGCCTGGTTGGCTGTGGGGATTTTCGCCCTGGCCATTGGCCTGGCCGCCACGGGGGTGATCTATTTGTCCGTGGCCCTGGGTTGCGTGGTCGCGGCCATGGCCTTTACCAATATTGTGCCCCTGCGTGACGTTTACGACTCTATTGAGTGGCCCGTCATTGTGCTTCTGGGCAGC
>CAKZWQ010000017.1 GCA_937921935.1 uncultured Gammaproteobacteria bacterium
AATGTCTGCTTTTGGCCGAAAGCAGGCGCTCAGAATAACCATGGGTAATTAGTCCAAAACCCTAGGTAAAAATACTGATTCGCCGACGAGTCCCGGCAATATATATTTATTAGCAAGTTGCAACGAGTCGCAATCCCCCCTCGTGACTGGTTGTGCTTTTTTGGCCCCGCCCCGTGCGGGGCCTTTCTCATCTGGGAAAGGTCTGCTGTTGGCTACTGTCGGGTCTCCGAGAACCAGATACGGGGAGATTGATAACGGGTCAGGATGACGCGCGCTTGTAGTTGAATTTCTGCCCGCCGATAGAGGCTTCGTACATGAGCCCGCCCTTGGCCAGGGTGAAGATGGCCATGCCGACGGTCCAGCCCGCGGCGCCGGCACCTTCGCCTGAGATCGCTTCGTTGCCGCCGGCCGAGGCTCCCGTGGTGCCCGCCTTGGCCTGTGCGCCAAGGGTGACTGCAACAGCGGAAGCTTCAGCACCGAACTCAAAATTACCGCTGGTGAATTTGTCGTGGGCCGCCTTGTCCTGGAAGAAGACGATCTGGCTGTAAGCTTGTCCGCCCAGTTGAAAGCCGATGGTCAGCTGCGCCATGGATGCGTCACCGGTGTAGCCACCGCCTTCATAGACGCGACCTTTGCCGTAGGCGCCACCGAGGCCAATACCGCCCTTGCCGATGGTCGGAAAAACCGCGTAACCATAGGCCTTCGAGAAAAAAGTCTGCGTGCCGTCGGCGGCACGAAATTTGGCGATGGCTTCGGCGTAGGGATCGGCCAGGGCAGCACCGCTGATTAACAGCAGGGCAAGGCCTAATCTGATAGATACCGACATTAGTTCTCTCCGCGAATCACGCATGGTTCGAATAAGTATCCGACCACCAACCGCTGGAAACCGTGAACCAGTGCACGTGAGGGCTTGTCGCAGGCCAGCATGGGTCAGAACCAGGCCGAAAGGCCGATGACTGCGCCCCAGCTGCTGCGTTCTTCGCCTGCATCCCGACGTAATCCCCGGGTATCCGACAGCGCGCTTTCAAAATCTACGCCGATATAGGGTGAAAGTTCCGGTTTGACGGCGTAGTGCAGACGCAAGCCGGTTTCCAGCGTGGTGGGACCTTTGCCGACTTGCAGTTCAGAAACCTGGGAAAAGGCAAAGTCGAGCTCGGCGCGGGGCTGCAGGATCCATTGCTGGGTGAGCCGCAGGTCGTACTCCAGTTCCAGGCGCGCCGACGCATCGCCGTCTTCGCTGATAAAGCCCGAGGCTTCCACCTCGATGCGGTAGGGCGCGAGTCCCTCCAGGGCGACTACGCCGTAAGTTTTCGAAGGGTTCGGCCGCAGATCGTGACGCAGGCCAAGTTGCAGATCCCAGAAGGGCGCAATGGCGCGACTGTAAAGTGCCTGCAGTTCGGCGCGCTCCAGGCCTTCGTCGCTGACGTCTTCACCCTGGGTCTTGAACCAGGCCTTATGCACATCACCGCCTATCCAGGCTTCGGCATCCCAGACGCGCGCGTCGTCGCCATCCCGGAACTGTGCTTCCAGGCGATCCAGGGCAACATAGATCAGCGGCCGATCGGGACCCATCCCCATCTCGGCTTGTGCTGAGAGGCCGAAGAGCAAGGCGCCGGTCAATAGCAGGCCAGATGATGTCGACTTATGCATTTTCGTCGGCCTCAATCATGGGAGGCGAGACCTGCACGGTGCGCATCATGCCCGCCTTCATGTGCAGCAACAGGTGGCAGTGGAAAGCCCAGTCGCCGGGTGCATCGGCGGTTACCAGCACCGAGACTCGTTCGGCCGGCTTAACACTGACGGTGTGTTTGCGCGGCATGGGTTGCTGGCCGTTTTCCAGTTCCATCCACATGCCATGCAGGTGGATGGGGTGTTCCATCATGGTGTGATTGATGAACACCAGCCGCACTCGCTCGCCGTGGCGAAAGCGGATGGGTTCTGTCCCGCTGGTTCCTTTTTCGCCGTCGAAGGACCACATGTAGCGTTCCATGTTGCCCGTCAGGTTCAGCCAGATTTCACGGCTGGGTTCGCGCTGGTCATAAAAAGCTTCGCGCGCCCGCATATCGGCATAGGTCAGCACGCGGTGATCGACGTCCGTCAGCCCCGTGCCCGGTTCGTGAAGGCGACTCGTGGGCGCCGCTACAATATTCATCACGCCCGGGCCGCGTTTGGGAGTCCAGGCCGGCGGATCGACGGGCGCCTTGGCCTGGGCAGGGGGCATTGCGGCTGCTCCGCCATGCTGACTGTGGTCCATACCCGCGTGCCCGGCAGGCATGTCATGTTGCATATCGGCATGGCCCTCTCCATGACCTGCGCCGTGGCCGGCACCGTGTCCCATGTCCTGCATGGTGCGTTGGGGCGGGGTGCGCAGGGACGGAGCTTCGGCGCGCAGGCTCGCAGACGGCGTGAGCCGGCCCACGGCCATGCCGGACCGATCCATGGCTTCCGCCACCATGGCATAGGCCCGGTCGCCGTCAGGTTCCACCACAAAATCCATGGTCTCAGCGACGCCCAGCTGGGCTTCGTCAACCGTCACCGGTTGCAGGTTCTGCCCGTCCGCCTGCACAACAGTCAGGGGCAGTCCGGGAATGCGAAAATTGAAGTAGGTCATAGCCGAGGCGTTGATGACTCGCAAGCGTACGCGTTCGCCCGGGGTGAACAGGCCGGTCCAGTCATCTGTGGGACCGTGGCCATTCATCAGATACGTATAAGTCATCCCCGTGATGTCGGCTATATCACTGCGCACCATCCGCATGCGTTCCCATTCGGCCTGGTCGTTACGATTAAGCAGGTCCGCCAGGGTGGGTTGCTGCTGATTATAGTAGTCGGCGTGTTTTTTGAGTTTTGACCACACGCGCGCGGGCGATTCGAAACTCCAGTCCGACAGTACGAGAATTAGTTCGCGATCGGCCGTGACGACGTCCTCATCGGCCGGGTCAACGACCAGCGGGCCGTAAACACCCAGCTGTTCCTGGAATCCCGAGTGACTGTGGTACCAGTAGGTGCCGTGCTGCTGCAGGCGAAAGCGGTATTCGAAAGTCGATTGCGGTTTGATGCCCGCGAAACTGATGCCCGGCACTCCATCCATGGATGGCGGCAGCAAAATGCCATGCCAGTGCAGGGAGGTGTCTGCATCCAGATCGTTCCGGACACGGAGCACAACTTCCTCGCCTTCGCGCATACGCAGCAGGGGGCCGGGCAGGGTGCCGTTAATGCTGTTGATTGCTGCCGGCCGGTTATCAATGCTCACCGTCTGTCGCTGAATATTCAGCTCAAACTCGTTGGACACTGGCGTGGGTTGGCCATTGGCTGCCCAGCCAGGCAGCAGGGCCTGGCTGCCAAGCAGTGCGGCGGTGCCGGGCGCGGCACGCAATAACTGTCTTCGTGAAATCATCTCATCTGTCCTGTCATCACACGTGGGACGGACGCATCCTCGCGTCCGCGCATAAGCTGGCCCGAAGGGCCGAGGGTGATGGGGCGCTAGTTGAGCATTCGGTCGCAGAGACCGACGGGTGTGGCCGGGAAGTGGCCTGGCGACGCGCGCGGCGTCGCATCAATCCGGGGTGGTTTGACGGGCTTGAATTCGAGCCGGTAGGCGGGTATCAGCGCGCTGCCAGGTTCAGCATCCAGGTCCGGCTGCCGAACGGTCTGATGGGCCCAGTCAGGGCCGGCTCCGTCGGCCAGAGGCGCGGAATCACATCCCTGGGCGCAGCGGTCATTATGTGATGTCGGCGCCGGGCCGGCTGCATGGCAGGCTGCCGGTTCACCATCAGCCGCCGGACCAGCTTTTGCGGCCGGCACAGGCAATGCCGCAGCGAGCAAGGCTATCGCGGTGCAGCAGGCAATCCAGGGGCGCAAATTCTTCATGGATTAATGTTACGAGGGGCGCATCACCCGGCGCAAGCGCAGCTCCCCCAAAATTGGGGTTTTACTGGCTCCTGCCAGTCCCTTTGGTTGCTTTTTTCGGCCAGCCTCACAATCTACCCAACTCCTGCTACTATCTTCCTTAACGGCTGATAATAACTCGAAAAAAGAAGCCGCTACCCACTACCGCAGCGACCAGAAACCAGTCCCTCGGCGGGCCGCAAGCATCGCTGCTAATAACAACATGGAGGGGAAACTAATGTTTGAACTGGGCAAGAAAGACGGTTCCGAAGCAGGCAACGAAAACAGCAGCCAGTCCGGCGACCAGTGGCCAGATACCCAGGATCAGTCGTCACATGCAGCCGCCTCAGCGGCCAGTCAGGGTGTGGCGGCTATTGGCCGATCCATCCGTATTAATGGCGACCTGGAAGGCGAAGAAGATCTGCGCATCGACGGTGAGGTCAACGGCACCGTGCGTCTGAAGAAGAATGCGGTGATCATCGGTTCTGACGGCAAGATTCGCGCTGACGTCTATGCCAAGTCCGTGGCCGTGGAGGGCGCTGTCGAAGGCGATCTCTTTGGGGCCGAACAAGTCAGTATTCGCAGAAGTGCGACGGTCAAGGGCAACATCACTGCGCCCCGGGTCAGCCTGGAAGACGGCGCCCACTTCAAGGGCTCTATTGAGATGGATCCCGAGGCGGTGAAGGCTGCTTTGGGTGATGCAGCGATTGCGTCTGCCTCATCGAAACAATCACAGCCTGCGGCCAAACCCACGCCTATTGCAGCGTCGAAGGTGAACGGTGATGCGAGTCATGCCGAGGAGCCCATTCACGCGGCCAAGGGTTAATGCCCCTCGTTGGTTTGCTGAGGGATGAGCTGACACAATGATCGGGTCTCTCGCACGATCGTTTTCCCGGGAAGAGCCGGCGGCGCCTGAGCCTTTTAATGCGCCGCTGTTTCGATCCCTGATTGAACGCATACCCGAAGACGAGCGCTGGGTGGTGCTGGACTTGGGGGCAGTCTGTCCGAGGGTGATTTCCCTGTTCGGCGGCCACCGCTGCCGGCTCGATATTGCCGATGTGGGCTTGGGACTGGCCGCTTTAGAGAGGCCTCTGGAGTCGCCAGACCTGCGCAAGGCCGCTGAGGCGTTGCTGCCGGAGCTGCATGCCGAGGCGGCGGACCTGGTGCTGTGCTGGGATACCCTGAACTATCTGAACCGCGATGCCCTCACGGCACTGATGGCCAGAATCCATGACCGTTGCCGTCCCGGCACCCTGGTGCATGCCCTGATTTGTTACTCCGATTCACAGATGCCGGTTGAGCCGGGACACTACGTGCCCCAGGACGATGGCAGCCTGGTGAATGCGACCGATTGCAACGAGCAAAGGGACGCGCCGCGTTACAGCCCGGAAGATCTGACTCTTTGCATGCAGGGTTACAGCATCGATCGGGCCATGTTGCTGAGCAATGGTATGCAGGAGTTCCTGTTTCGCCTCTGACTTGATCTGGCGTAGTAAAAAAAACGGCCCCGACAGGGGCCGTTTTGCTATGCGTGGTTGGTCGGCCTATTGCGGGTTGTACCAGATAGGTGAGGTATAGGCTCGTTCCTGAGTGGTCATTGGCACATTGGCCGGCATCGTCACGCCGAATCTTGCTGCTTCATAAGCAGTCCAGCGCGGCGTCGGGATTTCCAGTACCCGTACATAGTAGACAGCGGGCTGATCGGCATCGAAATCCGGATCTGTCCATACGCCGATAAGTTCCGGAGAGCCGATGCTGTTCTTCCAGTTGGCCTTGGCTACGTTTACCGTATTGCCTACGGGTGGCAGCTGGCCGTCTGCGCCGGGCTGGCGATCATCTGACCAGGCCACGTCGTAGATTTTTTCCTGTCGCTCACCGTCTTCAATCCAGCCCTTCACAATTTGTATGCGATCCAGGTTGCCGGAGATAGGATCTCTCAGGGCTGCCACCAGGAAACTGGGGGCGATACCTGCTTCCGGCGCGGGCATCAAGGTACCGCCCATGGGAATGCCCTTGCGGTAGCCGATATTTGCCGGCAAGCGATCATTCGCATCTTCTGCGGTGAAGTCCCAGCCGCCGAAAAAGCGCACGGTCATGCGTGGTCCGGTTGTGGCATAGGTTTCTTTCTTTTCCATGGCATCGAAGAGCGCGCCACGGCTGTTCTCTGTCGCCCAGACAGCTGCGAGCCCCGAGGCCACCATGTCCCAGCTTTCGTATTTGCCGCCCGGCGTCTCCGCCATTGCGTGCTTGTAGCGAGCCGGGCTTGGCTCGGCGCCTGAGTGCTTGCCAAAAAAGTTTTCCTCCTCGGCAGTTGCCAGGCCCGTGTGGCTGTCCGTCGAGCCGATCATGCCGAACTGATAGGGGTTGGTTCCCAGCCGCTGTTCCAGCTGCAGACCAATCTGCAGGGCTGAGCGTGCGTACTCATATTGCAGCATGTCGTCTTCTTTGGGCGCGCTGAGATCCAGGTTCCCCTGGTCCCAGGTTTCGTAATCGGCAAACTCATCGTCCGGCGAAAGCAGTGGGTGGGCTTCGCCATCGCCCTTGATCTGGGTGGCTTCGTAGAGCGGTTCCCATTTGGCTCGCGTCTCGGCGTACTCCTTGTCGAAACGTTTACCCGTGAACGAATCGCGCTCCGGGAACATGATGCCGTTGCTCAAATTGCCGTTGTGGGCAATGGCCAGGACATTGCCCCCGGTCTTGTCTTCGTAGGTCTGCAGCCATTTCCACAGGTCGCGTGGGTTGTCACTGCCCAGCGGTTTGATGGTGGTGTAGGGTTCCATCGTGCTGGCCTTGGTTGCGCCGTCACGGTAGACAACGACGCGATGGAGGTTGTTGCCCCCTGTGTTCGAGGTCCATTCGTAACCGATAAATGCGGTGAAGTTACCTGGGTCGTTGTACTTCTCCGCAGCCTGCACCGTTTCTTCCCAGGCAGCGCGGTAGGACATGGAGCCAGGCAGTGATTCCAGGGCAGGCGGGAAGGTGCCCTGCGAGAAGCGAACAATGACGTCAGCCGCAACCTCGACGCCTGCCTGGCCGCCTTGCTGAATCTTCTCGTACCATTCTTTGCCCACCGGGTCGGCCAGCATTGCGGGGTCACCGGCATAGAGCCGGGGGAAAAATCCCATGTTGTCGGAGTGGTCCGCGACAACCAGAAAATCCAGGGGTCTTGATAAACGCACCTGGAGCCCTGTTGAAGAGGTGATTTCCTCACCGCTGGCAAAACGATAGGCATCTTCCGGATTCAAGCGAGCACCGAATGCACCCGCATCCATGGACAGGCCCGTGTGCAAGTGCGTGTCGCCGAAATACGGCCGATCGGGGAAGTTGCGGCCGGCATAGGGCGAGAAGTCTGCCTGTGCCGGGAAAGCATCTACCAGGCCTTCAGCCGGGGGCATGGGGTCGCCTGCGATAGACAGTGTAGCGCTCAGGCAGCCGATTAAAATGGAAATGGCGGTACGGATGCTCATCAGTATTTCCCCTGTGTTGCAGCCTTGCTGGGCCGACTGCATTATTGGTCTGCAGCATTCTACATTGAAATTTTACCTAACGAATGAGCGGCACGAGCGTTGGTCTATCCGTGCGCTAATAGTTTGAGATGGTTCTGGAGCAATAGCATGAAAAAAGCAATTGTCTACTTGTGCGCGGCCGCCGCGATCACGGTGATATCGGTCGCTGGCGCCAAAGACCACCAGCGTATGGAGGTTGACCTTCTGGGTCAAAAAGCTGTGCCCGCCGATGCCTATTACGGTATCCAGACCGCCCGTGC
Organism: uncultured Gammaproteobacteria bacterium; assembly: GCA_937921935.1. Taxonomy (GTDB): domain Bacteria; phylum Pseudomonadota; class Gammaproteobacteria; order Steroidobacterales; genus J054. Next base: position 7,652 of record CAKZWQ010000017.1, read on the forward strand.
GCTGGAAAACTTCCAGATCTCCGGGCGCACGCTGCAGGATTATCCGGCGCTGATTAATGCTTGGGCCCTGGTCAAAATGGCGGCTGCACAAGGCAATGCGGATGTCGGCAAGATGGATGCCAAAACCCGCGACGCCATTGTCAAAGCGGGTGAGGCAATCCTGGCGGGTCGGTATCACGACCAATTCCTCGTCGATCCCTACCAGGGTGGCGCCGGCACCTCCACCAATATGAATGCCAATGAGGTCATGGCGAACGTGGCCCTGGAGTTGATGGGCAAGAAGCTGGGCGATTACGAGGTCATCGAACCCCACGATGATCTCAATATGTCCCAGTCCACGAATGACTCTTACCCCACGGCCCTTAAGGTGGCGATCCTGGTGCAGAACGATGCATTAGTTGCTGAGGCAGAATTACTGGTTGCTGCTTTGCGTGCCAAAGGCAATGAATTTCTGCGGGTACTGAAAATGGGTCGTACAGAAATGCAGGATGCCGTGCCCATGACCCTGGGGCAGGAATTTCATGCCATGGCCAACGGGCTGGAGAGCGAGATTGCCTTTCTGCGCCTGTCAGAGAAGTCTCTTTACCCGATAAACATGGGTGGCACAGCCATTGGGACGGGCATCAATGCGCCCCCGGGTTACGCCGAGGCGGTGGCCAGGCACCTGGCCAAGCTCACCGGCAAGCCGTTCGTGAAAGCCGATGATCTGATCATGTCCTCCTGGGATCAGCAGGCCTTTATGGTCGAGTCGGGTGCGCTGAGAAATATGGCCGTCAAGCTGTCGAAGATTGCCAGTGACCTGATTCTCCTGTCTTCAGGGCCCCGGGCCGGCCTTGGCGAGATTAACCTGCCGCCCATGCAGCCTGGCTCATCGATCATGCCCGGGAAGGTCAATCCGGTGATCGCCGAGTTGATGAACCTGGTGTCATTCCGCGTTATTGCCAATGACCTGGCGGTCACGCTCAGCGCGCGTAACGGCCAGTTGCAGTTGAATGCTTATGAACCCCTTGAAGCTATTGCGATTCTTGAATCGCAAATGTTGCTGACTAATGCGATGCGCACGCTGCGCGAGCGTGCCATCGACGGCATCACGGCCAACCGCGACACCCTTGAGGGCTATATCGAGCGGACCGTTGGCATTGTCACGGCCCTTAACCCGGTTATCGGCTATGAGGCCGCCACGGAACTGGCCAAGGAAGCCTATGAAACCGACAAGGGGATTCTGCAGATTATTCGGGAGAAGAAGATTCTCACGGATGCGCAGATCGAGGATCTACTGGACGTGGAAGAATTGACCGGTCTGGATGCAAAGGCTTATCAATAAAAATTGTGCGGGCCATCTTGGCAGTCACTGGCCGTGCCATCTAATGGAGAAGAACTCATGAGAATTTATCAGGCTGTTTTCGTTGTATCCCTGGCGCTGCTGCTGGCTGGGCTGGCCCAGGCCGGTGGACATGCCGACAAGCCCACGGTGGTCATTCTGGCCACGGGTGGCACCATCGCCGGCTCGGCTGAAACTCAGACCCAGGCCGGCTATACGTCGGGGCAGGTGGGCGTTGAAGTTCTTATTGATGCGGTCCCGCAGATCGCCGAAATCGCTACTGTCACGGGCGAGCAGATCGCTAACGTGGGCAGCCAGGATATGTCGGACGAGATCTGGTTGAAGCTGGCTAAGCGGATTAATGAGCTGCAGAAATCTGCCGCGGTGGATGGCATCGTTATTACTCATGGGACAGATACCCTGGAGGAAACGGGCTATTTCCTTAACCTGACCGTCAAGGGTGACAAGCCCGTGGTCATGACGGCTGCCATGCGGCCATCCACGGCGTTGTCAGCCGACGGGCCTATTAATATCTTTAATGCTGTCGCTATTGCTGCTGACCCCCAGGCCAACGGCCGGGGGGTGATGATTGTTGCCAATGATCATATCCACGGTGCCCGGAGCGTGACCAAAACCAACACCACGGCGGTTCACACCTTTGAGTCTTCTGAAAGTGGGTTGCTGGGTGAGTCGCTCTACGGCAAGAATCGCTATTACCGGTATCCCTATCGTACGCACACGACTGACAGCGAATTTTCCGTTGAGGGCGTGGAAAAGTTGCCTCGGGTAGACGTTATCTATATCACGGCTGACGTTTCTGCCGACTTGATTGATGCTGCCGTCAAGAACGGTGCCAAGGGTCTGGTTACCGCTGGCGTTGGCAATGGCAACATGACCGGACCCGCTCTGGAGGCTGTTAAATCTGCCATCAACAAGGGCGTGGTTGTGGTGCGTTCCTCGCGGGTGCCCACCGGTGCAACCGGGCGCAATGTGGAAGTGAGCGATGATGAGGTGGGCACAATAGCCTCGGGTAGTCTGAATCCGGCCAAGGCCCGCGTGCTGCTGAAGCTTGCCCTGCTGAATACCACGGATATTCAGGCGATTCAGGCTGACTTTGAGCTCTACTGATTAGAGTTTGCAGGTGGGAGTGAAGGCGATTAGCGGTCAATCGAACACTCGGTCGATTTCCTGCTGGGCTCTGGTGATCATGGCAATTGTCTGGCCCGGCTTGCTGGTGCAGGCGGCTGATAATCTGGCCGAGTTTCATCGTGATCGGGGCCTGAGCTGTGTGGCCTGTCACGACGAAGGCCCGCCATTGTCTGACGACAACCTGAGTCTGGAGAATCGTAACTGTTCGGTCTGCCACGGTTCCCTGGAGACAGTGTCAGTAGAGATCGGTGAGCGCGAGATTGATCCGCATCTGTCGCATCTGCCGGGCGAGCCGGCCTGCACCACGTGTCATGCCACACACTCGCCGTCGGTGCCTTATTGCAGCGCCTGTCATAGCTTTGAGTTTAATTTGCCCTTCGCTGGTACCTGGGAGCGGATGGAAGCAAGTATCGATGAGTTGCAGCAGCAATCAGCGGCTCATGACTCGGCGATAAACAATCCGCCGCGGGATACCGTTGATGTGATTGTGATCGGGTCAGGGGGCGCCGGGCTTTCAGCGGCGGTCGCGGCAGCAGATGCAAGTGCACGCGTGATCGTGGTTGAGAAAGAACCGGTGATCGGCGGCAACTCCAAGCTGGCTGCGGGCGGTTTGAACGCAGCCGAGACCCGTCAGCAGGCCGCCTTGGGTATTGAGGATAGCCTTGCCCTGATGACTGCTGACACGATCAATGGCGGGAAGGATAAGAACGATCCGGTACTTGTCCAGGTGCTGGTATCGGAGTCGGCGGGCAGCGTGGACTGGCTGACGTCTATGGGGGCCGACATGAGCGATGTCGGTCGTATGGGCGGTGCCAGCGTCGATCGTACTCACCGGCCCGCCGGGGGGCTGGCTGTTGGTAAACATATCGTGCAGGTGTTGTATGACAGAGCCAGCCAGCTCGATGTTGATCTGCGCGTGAATACCCGGGCCGTGGAAATTCTGGAAGACCAGTCTGGTGCGGTTCGTGGTTTGCTGGTGCAGGGTAAATACACCGGCCTGTACTGGATCCAGGCGCCCACTGTCGTGGTTGCCGCAGGTGGCTTTGGGAAGAACAATGACTTGGTGGCCAGCTTTGATGAAAAATTACGGGGCTTTGCTGCCACCAACCAGCCTGGCGCCACGGGTGACGGCCTGAACGTTGCCACGCGGGCGGGGGCTGGCACTCTGGATATGCAATTCATTCAGGCCCATCCCACTTACTCACCCGTGGGTGGGGTGCTGGTAACGGAAGCGGTCCGCGGCAACGGGGCCATTCTGGTGAATGAAGCAGGGCGTCGGTTCGTCAACGAGCTCACGACCCGTGATGTGGCGGCTGCCGCGATTCTTGAGCAGGCAGGTGATCATGCCTATCTGATTTTTGACGAAAGCGTGCGGCGCTCGCTGCAACAGATTGAGGGTTACGTGGAGCTCGGAGCCGTCGATGAGCAACTGACCTTATCAGATCTTGCTGACTCTCTCGGTATGGATGCTACCGTGCTGACCGCGACTGTCGAGCGTTACAACGGCTTTGTCGCTGCCGGCACTGATCAGGAATTTTCTCGTCAGGATATGGCCAGACCCATTGCAGAGGAAGCCTTTTACGCCATAGAGGTTACCCCCGCGATTCATCACACCATGGGCGGTTTGCGCATTAACAGTCAGACGCAAGTGCTCAGTGGCGATGGCGAGTCCATCCGGGGACTGTTCGCTGCCGGCGAAGTGACCGGCGGTGTGCATGGCGCGAATCGCCTGGGCGGCAACGCGGTTTCCGATATCGTGACTTTCGGTCGCCGAGCGGGACAACGAGCCGCAAATTATGCAGGTGTTAACTAGCCGGAGCTGCTGAAGCCCGCAATTTCTATCTCTTGTCAGCTCGAGCTTGATCCGCCGTGCGGCGGTGAAGGGTCTGCCGGGGTTGGTTACGTCAGAGCCAGCGTTGCCTGATGAATACCCCTATCTGGATTCCCACCACGACCACGAGAATCAGGCAAAAGATCAGGAAACCGTAGGGACTTTCCGCGCCTGGAATGCCGCTGACGTTAACGCCCAGCAGGCCCGTCAGGAATCCAAGCGGCAGAAAGATGGCCGCTACCACGGATAAAACATAGGCGCGTTTATTGATCTGGTCAGACAGCAGACCCAGAAGTTCCTCCTGCACGACGGCGGCCCGCTCGCGCAAGGCATCCAGATCTTCAAGATAACGAATCAGCCGGTCGCTGATTTCGCGCAGTCGCAGGCGGTCCATATCCGACAGCCAGCTCAGTTGCTCGCTCTGCATGCGGCTCAGGGCTTCTCGTTGGGGGGCGAGATAACGTCGCAAGGCAATCGCGTTGCGGCGTATTTCTGATAGATCATTGCGCATGGTGCGATCGGGTTCACGCATGACCTTATCTTCGAGCCCGGCGATACCGTCCTCCAGATCGTCGATGACATTATTCATGCGTGATACCAGCGCGTCTGCCAGGCGCACCAGCAGGTCTCCCGGCCCATCCAGCTTTCTTTCATTCAGTGAGTTGAGGACGTCTTTCACCGACAACAGGGGTCGGCGACGGGTGCTGATCACGCGATCAGCATCTGCCCAGGCACGCAGCGATACCATGTCTTCGGGTTCGGCGCCCGGATTCAGATTGACGCCGCGCAAATTGAGCATCAGGCCATCTCCCGAGGCGCTCGCCCGCGGCCTGGTCTCCTCGGCCAGCAGCGCAGCTACGGCAGTTTCCGGCAGATTATCCTGGCCTTGCAGCCACTCGCTAACGCCGTCTGCAGTCCAGTCCAGGTGCAGCCACAGCAGGCCCTGGCTGGGCTGCCAAAGCCTGATCCCGTTGCTATCGAGTTCGACGACGGAAGAGCCCTTAATGAGTAAGGCATGAATCAGGCCATTGTTCATCGTGACTCAGGGCTCCCGTCCGGGGTGTCAGCGCAGCCTTGCGTGTTGCAATTATAGGCGCAAAGAGGAGCGTCGTGTCCTGAGTTCAAAGTGGTCAGGCTAAAAAAAGGGGCCGCATAAAGCGGCCCTTTTTTCTGATCACTAAAGTGATCTTGTCGGCTTACTTGCGACGAAAAGTGTAGGCAATACCAACGCCCACGGCAGCCATCTGATCATCGCTGGTGATTGGGCTGTCATCGATGTCATCGTCAAAAAATGTGTATCGGAGGAAGCCGATAAGCATCCAGGGTGAATCTTCCTTCTGGTATACAGCACTGCCTCCCGCAAAGTAGCTGAGCGTCGTATCTGGGTCATAAGCCGGACGTATATTGGGAATGACTTCGTTGCTCTCAACGCCATAGTAATATTCTGAATAGCCTTCGCTGCCCCAGATGGTGCCGATGTTAGCATTCAGCTTGATGTTACCGATTCGCGTGTCGTAGAAACCTTCGGTGACTACTCTGCCACCGTTGCTTTCATCAGTGACATCTCCCGCTGCAGATAGTCTTGCGCCAAAACTGTTGGGTTGGAAGATGACGTGACCACCCACGCCTATCCATGGGTCGCGGTCGCTCATCCCGTCAAGGAAGTCGCTGTCGCTGGAATCGTAGCCTTCCTGGCCGAGCTCAAGAATCGGAGCGATTTCCCACGCATCCGACTTGAACAGCTTCCAGCCCAGGGTGTCGGCGCGAAAGAACAAGCGTTCGCCTTCGTAAAAGATTACCGGTACGACTGAAGTTTTGTCATCGTCGTCAAAATCGCGGTAGATCTTGTCTTCCCAGATCACGCCGGCCCCGAGAGTAATCGGCTTTGGGTCCCGTTTGCTGGATAGTTTGCCCGCCAGTGCATTACTAGTCGTCAGCAAAATTGCGCTGCTAACCAGAATATGAATCCCGAAATGCTTCATTGCTGTTCCCCTGAGCGTATATGGTAGGCGGATGTTGCCACATATGGTGCTTTGGCCGCTAATTATTTATTACTCGAGCCCCGGTTCCGCCTGGGTATCAGGGCTGGCATGGTTCGCCGGGCCAATAGAGCAGGGGGTATCATCTAGGCTTTAGCTGCTGCCAGCGAATATCCTGTATTCATGAAACGACCGTTGCCAAATCCCGTGAGTTACTTTGTTCTCGCGACCTCCTTATTTTTTCTGGCTCCGCTATGGGGTCAGCAAACGGGAGCCCGGGTTACCCCAGACATGTTGCAGACCCGGATTGAGGCTGCTCAGGATTCTGCGACCCTGGATGAGGCGCAGAAGGCCAGGCTGATTGATCTTTACCGTCAGTCCCTAAGTAATCTGGAAAGCATCAGGGCGAGCAAAGAGGCGACGGAAGAATTTCGTCAGGCTACACGCACCGCACCCGCCGAGCTGGAGAAAATCAGAGCTCGGATGGATCGATGGGCAGCTCAGGGACCCGTTGCAGATTTACAGATTTCTGCTGCCGCCACGTCCGATAGCCTTTCAGCAAAGCTGGATGAGGAGTTGGCTAACCTTACTGCCATCAGTGCCAAGCTCGCTGTGCTCGAGGCCCGCGTGGAGTCCGAAGCCCAGCGCCCCGCTCTCGTGCGGCAACAGATCACCGCCGCTCGCAGCGCAGTCGAGGAATTGGCCAGCCGGTCGGGTGATCCAGCGCCCCGTGACCAGAATCCGCAAATCCTTGAGGCGGCGAGCTGGGCCTCGACAACCCGGCTGGAGTCTTTGCAGGAGCAAATTACCTTACTGGACAGGGAATTGCTGACCTATGGTCCGCGCAACGATTTATTAAGTGCTCAGCGGGACGAGCAGGCCACCAGTTCCAGCCGCACTAGCCAGAAAGTTGAACTGCTGCGGGCGGCGGTCAACGAGCGCCGCCGCGACGAGGCCGAGAAGGCCATGGGGGAGGCCGAGGCGGCTCTGGAAGGAGCGACGGCTAATGATCCCCTGGTGGGCGAATTGGCCCAGGCAAATCTGGATCTTGTCGGTACGCTGGCCGACCAGGTTGCCCAGCTTGATGAGTTGGTCGCCATAGAGGGCGATCGGCCGCGAACTACCCAGATTGATAGTGCCTTTCGTAGTGCTAGGCGAAAATTGGAATTAGATGGACAGGGCGCCGGTGCTGCTGTCGGCCTGGCCATTCTGGAGCAGCGTCGCCAATTTCCCACGGCCAGGAGTTATCTGGTTCAGCGTCGCGCGATTGGTCGGTCCCTGTCGGTAGTGAGTCTGCGACTACTGGAGTCCGCAGAGGAGCGCGCGCTCCTTCGCGAAGCTGAAACTTACTTGATGGAGCGCATCGTGGCCGTTGGCCAGCAAGAGCTGACAAGCTCTCAGCGAGAAGAGGCGATGGACCTGCTCCAGACACGCAGGACTCTTCTGGAGCGCAGTATTGCGAATGACAATGCGCTGCAGCGACGACTCTATGCTTTGGATGATGTCTTACAACGGCTGATCCAACGCACCACGGCCTATGACGCGTTTCTGGCCGAGCGGATGCTCTGGGTACGCACCACCAAGGGCGCTGATAAAGCGACCTGGGCCCAGTTGCCAGGTGAACTGATCCGTTATCTCGCTCCGGCTTCGTGGCTTGGGACTCTGCAATTCGCCGCCGCCAGGTTGCTGGAAGCGCCGCTTTACCTGTTAATTGTTCTAGTGGCTTTATTGATTGCCATACGCCGCAAGACGCTGAACCTGGCCCTGCTGGATACGGGCGGTGTGGTCGCCAGGATTCGTGAGGACAACATGGCGGTCACCTTCAAGGCCGTTGCATTGACTATCGTGCTGGCCGCACCCGTGCCATTGACTCTTGGCGCTGTCGGCGCCGGCCTGGTGAGCGCTCCCGAGGCGCCGGATTTCGCGAATGCCGTGGGCACAGCCCTGGTCAATATCGCAATTTGGGTCGCCTTTCCCCTGATCCTGCTCGTATTGTTTAAGCCGGGTGGTGTAGCTGACCAGCATTTTCGCTGGGACGGCGCGGTGCTGAAATCTCTTCGGCAGAGCATCCGCTTGTTCGTTCTGGTGGCCTTCCCCGTGGATTTCGTCCTGGTGACATCGAATCTGACCGATCAGCAAACGGGAATATTCGGTGGCGCCCTGACATTGATTGCTTTCACTGCTTTGATGGTTACCCTGGCCGTCCTGATCCTGCGGATTGGCCATCCGACCAAGGGGGTCATTGCACCCTACCTGGCCGACCATCCTGACAGCCGATGGTGGCGTTGGCGCCAATTGTGGTTGCCCCTCATTGTGCTTATTCCGGTGGCTTTGGCTGTTCTGGCTCTGTCAGGCTTTAACTACACCTCGCAGCAACTCGTGCATCGGTTGTTCCAGTCCATCTGGCTGATTACGGCAATCTGGCTGATTGGAGCAGTAGTGCGTCGGTGGTTAGTGATGACCAGTCGCAGACTGGCTTATGAAAAGGCGCTCAAGTCTTTGGAGGAATCACGAGCCAGGCGACTGAAAGAGGCCGAAGAGCCGGCGAGCGCCGGTTCCGAGCATGAAGAAGGTGGTATCGGCGAACCGGAGATAGACCTGGTCGCCATGGACGCGGATAGTCAAAAACTCTTGAACGCCGTGATTTTATTGATCGGGGCACTGGGCCTGATTGCCGTCTGGGGAGATGTGCTGCCGGCGCTGAGCCTGTTCGAGAAAATTGAGTTCTGGAACAGAAGCATTGTGGTTGACGGGATCCAGACGCTTGCGCCGGTCACTGCTGGTGACGTGCTCATGGCTCTGGTCGTGAGTATCGGCGGCTATATTCTGGTGGCCAATCTGCCGTCCCTGATTAACATTATTCTGCTTAAGCAGGGCAGTGTCAGTGCGGGTGGGCGTTATGCTGTGCAGACCCTGACCAGCTACGTCATTATCGCGGTGGCAGTGCTGTATGTGCTGAACACACTGGGCCTGAATGCTTCTCAGCTTGGCTTTGCCGCTGCTGCTTTAGGTGTCGGAATTGGTTTTGGGCTGCAGGAGATCGTTGCCAACTTCATTTGCGGGCTGATCCTGTTGTTCGAGCGGCCGGTCAGGGTTGGCGACGTGGTGACCATTGGCACAGAGTCTGGTGTGGTCTCAAAGATTCGTATTCGCGCCACAACGCTGCGTGATTGGGAAAAGAAAGAACTGATTATCCCAAACAAAGAGCTTATTACCGGGCGACTGTTGAACTGGACGCTCAGTGATTCGGTGACGCGCCTGTTTATTACAATTGGTATTGCCTACGGCAGTGATGTTGAGCGTGCGATGGGCCTGATCATGGAAGCAGCTCGCGAAAATGATGCCGTTCTGGATGATCCGGAGCCCAGTGTGCACTTCGAACAGTTTGGTGACAGCAGTCTGAACATTAGTTTGCGGGCCTATGTGGCCACCCTGTCGGAACGACTGGTCACCATCACGGCATTACACAAGGCTATTGATAACAAGTTCCGTGAAGCGGGCATCGTCATTCCTTTCCCGCAACGGGATGTGCATCTGTTCAAAACTGATGGTGGCACGCCGGCTGACGGCGGTGGCGATTTAGGTTAATCCCGTGAGGTCGCTGATAAGACTGCTGGTTCTGATTTTCGCGGTGAGTTTGCCCACGGCGCAGGCTCAACTGGTGCCGCCGGGCATTGAATTTAGCGAGACGGAGAAACTTGCAGAAAACCTCTATGCGTTCCGCTACGGCCCCTATCGCAGCTTGTTTATGGTGACGTCCGAGGGCGTGATCGTGACGGATCCGCAGTCACCGGAAGCGGCTGAGAAATATCGCGAGGCGATCGCCAGTATCACGCAATTGCCCGTGAAATATGTAGTCTACTCCCACGCCCACTGGGATCATGCGCGCGGTGGAAAGATTTTCAAGGATGAGGGGGCCACCTTTGTTGCCCAGGAGCGTTGCGTGGATGTCTGGCGGGATTCTCCTGACCCTGATGTCATCCCACCGGATATCACCTTTGATAAGGATTACCAGGTTGAGCTGGGGGGGCAGTCCCTGGACCTGTTTTACTTTGGTCCCAGCCACGGTACTTGCCTGGTTGTGATGATCCCCCGACCTCACAAGATAATTTACACCGTCGATATCATGACGCCCCGCCCGGCGGGTGGTGGTTACCTGCCATGGGATCCCCAGGTCGCAGACTTTCATTTCTACAACGCCGTGCAGTCGCTGCAGGCCATCGAGGCCCTCGCCGAACGTGAGCAACTGGAGCAGGTCGTTGGCGCGCACCTGGTGCCCCTGCCGGGGAAAAAGGGCTTTGATGCAGCGCCCAGCATGGGGCCTGTCATTCAGATCCGCGAGCGCTGGCAGTTCTGGGACGGGCTGATGCAGGCCGTCAAGGCTGAGATGGATGCGGGGACGCCAAGTTTTATGGTCGCTAATCGACTGGATCTTTCACCGTGGGAAGACATCCGCGGTTTTCAGAAACGCAAGTTTAAGATCCTGGTAGACCGGGTAGCTGCCTACTACGCCATTGGTCGATGAGTTGCCCGCCTGATCAGGGCTCTGTGCAGCTACCGTGGATATAACTGCGCTTGCGCAGTTCCCGGGTATTGGTCATGGATCGTGACATGTCTTCCGCGCTGAAATTCTCCCGCCGACCGATGATTGCCACGTAGTCACCCACCTGTCCGGCCGGGTCCCACCAGATAAGGCGGTAATCACCGGGTTCAGTCACATTGATATCCAGCACGGGCGCTTCGAAATAAAACTGGTCGCTGAAGTACTCATACATGGAGGGCCGTGAGGCGCCTCTCGGCGGATCGTGGCGGATGATGGCGCCGTATCCCTCAGGTATTTCCACAGGCAGGTCTTCTGTCGCGGTGGGTAAGTCAGGTCCGATCAGGGCAAAGCTGGGGCGAAAATCCGCGTACTGGCTGCAGTAGGGAATGATGGTCTTGGCGTAGATGCGTACGGCTTCAGTGACCAGCAGCAAGTACGAATCCTGATCTTCCGCGGATTCCAGGTACGCGTAGATTGCTTTCGATTGCGTAATGTCACGCACGACGAAGGGTACTTTCTCCGTCAGATCCCTGGCCTCAAAGTAAGGCACATGAGCCAGCGCCTGGGAACCGGTCAGCAATGACACGATGAGCATGCAAAAGAAGAAGCCGGGTTGCGGTTGGCTAACCATTACACAGGTTCCGATATGGCCTGGCTTGCAGATGCCCGGGACAGCCCTGAATGGGGTCAGGGCGCGAGTCGTCCCACATTCCAACCGCTCCCGTCGCGATCGAAGCGAAAACGATCATGCAGACGGTTCTCCCGTCCCTGCCAGAATTCGATGCTTTGGGCTTCAACGCGGTAACCGCCCCAGAAGTCCGGCAGCGGCACTTCACCGTGAGCAAAGCGATCTTTCATCTCGGCGAATTTTTCCTCCAGCACCGAGCGGGCGGTTATCAGGCTGCTCTGCTGCGAAACCCAGGCGCCCAACTGACTTTCCCTGGGCCGGCGCATAAAGTACTTCGCATCGGCAGCGAGGGAGTTGCGGTGCGCGGTGCCAACGATCTTGATTTGCCGGTGCAGTTCATGCCAGTAGAAAAGCAGGGCAACTTTTGGATTGCTCTTGATCTCCGCTGCCTTGCGACTGCCCAGGTTGGTGTAGAACACGAAGCCGTCTTCACCATAGTACTTGAGTAGTACAGTACGCAGCGAAGGTTGCCCGTCGTCGTCCGCGGTGGCTATGCTCATGGCGTTGGCGTCCATTGCCTCGATCTCGGTAGCCTGTTTGAACCAGCGATCAAACTGCACGATCGGATTCGGATCAAGGTCAACACGATGCAAAGGCTGATTGCGGTATTCACGGCGCAGGTCGGCAAGATCGGCGGAGATATCATTCATGGGGCGATTGTAGCCGGGCCGAAGCTTTGTCAGGAGAAGGCGCTGATCCCGGTCTGGGCTCGCCCCAGGATCAGGGCATGGATGTCGTGGGTGCCCTCGTAGGTATTCACGGCCTCGAGGTTCAGCATGTGTCGGATGACGTGGTATTCATCCGTGATGCCATTGCCGCCATGAATGTCGCGGGCCGCGCGGGCGATATCCAGGGCTTTGCCGCAGTTGTTGCGTTTGAGCAGGGACACGGCCTCACTCGTCAATTTGCCCTGATCGGCCAGGCGACCCAGTTGCAGGCAGCCCTGCAGGCCCAGGCTGATTTCCGTCTGCATGTCGGCCAGTTTTTTCTGCACCAGCTGATTGGCGGCCAGGGGGCGCCCGAATTGTTTTCGTTCCATGGCGTAGTTGCGGGCCGCATGCCAGCAGAATTCCGCCGCACCCAGGGCCCCCCAGGCTACGCCGAAGCGGGCGCGAGTCAGACAGTCAAAGACAGCCTTCAGGCCCACAGCGTCTGGCAATTGCATGGTCTCGGGGACAAATACATCCTGCATGGCAATCTGGCCCGTCAGGGATGCTCGCAAGGCAAATTTTCCCTCGATGGCTGGTGTCGTCAGGCCCGCCATCTCGCGTTCGAGCAGGAAGCCCCGAACTTTCTGCTCATCATCACGTGCCCATACGACGAAAAGATCGGCAATAGGTGCATTCGTGATCCACGTTTTTTCCCCGTTCAGTCTATAGCCGCCATCCACGCGTTTGGCCCGGCTCTGCATGCCGGCGGGGTCGGAGCCATGATCCGGCTCCGTGAGGCCAAAGCAGCCGACCAGTTCACCTGTCGCTAGTCGGGGGAGGTAGGTTTCTCGCTGTGCCTGGGTGCCAAAGGCGTGGATTGGGTGCATGACCAGGCTGGACTGCACCGTGATGCTGGAGCGATAGCCGCTGTCGACGCGCTCGATCTCGCGGGCCACCAGTCCGTGGGATACGTGGTTGAGTCCGGGGCAGCCGTAGCCTTCCAGGGTTCCGCCCAACAGGCCGACTTCGCCGGCAGCCTGCAGGATGCCACGATCAAAGCCCTGGTCCCGAAAATCTCGCTGCACACGCGGCCCCAGCTGTTCCTGGCAGAAACGGCGGGCAGCATCGCGAACCGAGCGTTCCTCGGGTTGCAGCTGCTCTTCCAGTAGCAGGGGGTCTTCCCAGTTAAAGTTCATGGCGGTCCGTACGCGACCTGAAGAGGGTGTGCCTAGCCTACGGCCGCCAGCCGCCGTTGCAAGCGAATCAGCGATTGATGACCAGGCAGGCCTGATTCCGCTGTCGCAGTGCCTCACACGCGGTCGCTGCTTCCTCGCCCGTCAGGGGCTGACTCTGCAGCAGGAAAAAACGGTTGCCCGATTCCTTTGGGGTCACGATTTTGACCGGACCCGCTAACGTCGACTCCAAGAGGTCGGCCAGCCGGCGAACTTCGCTGTCAGCCGCTTTGGCGGTGCGGAAAGCCCCAACCTGGACGCGAAAATTGCCGACAGGTGCCGGCGGCGGTTCCGGGATGGGCGGCGCCAGGGTCGCGAGCAGCTGCTGTGCTTCCCAGGTCTGGGGTGCTTCCGGATAGCTGGCCAGGAACCCCTGTAAGGCGACGGCATCGTTAGACTCGCGGGCCGCGTCCCAGGCCGCGTCCCGTTCCAGTTCATAAATGCGCTGTCGCGCGGCCGGCGCATTCTCGCTTTGCGGGTAGTCCGCGACGAAGCGACGGTAGTTATCCATCCTGTCGCGAAATTGGGCTCGTTCCCAGCCACGCAGTTCCTTGAGCTCGAGCATGCGTTCCCGGGCCTGATCAGCATATTCGCCATCCGGGAATTTGGCCAGAAACTCAAGGTAACCCTGGTTGGTGTCCTCCCGTTCGGCCAGTTCCCAAGATTTCTCCTGTCCGCCGCAGGCCGCGAGTAAAAGGAATAGCAGATATATTGGAGTCCGAAAATTCATGTTTGCTACTATCGCACCGTGCGTGGCAAGTGTCTCACCTCCAATCCAAGTATTTTCCACCTCCGGGTGCTAAATCAGCCCGGGCGCTCGCTAATCCGCTTCTTTGTCCTGCTTATATTCGCGGGCTTCACCGTTGCTGGATTTCCAGCCTGGGCGCAATCGCCCGAACTTGTCGTTGAGACTGAAGCTGAGCTGTCCACTTCTTCCGCGGAGCAGGCTGCAGCCTTGCTGGCGGAACTGGACGAGACCGAGGCACGGGTAGACGAGCTGCAAGGGGTTCTGGCGGAAATGCAAGGCGCCAGCCGCCGGTTGCAGATTCGGCAGATTCAGTCTGAAGAGCTTCGTGGCGGCAATGTAGCGCATGCTCTCGCGGAGCTTGTGATTGCTGCCGATGCTGACGCTGACTCTCTCGGTGAAGCGCGGCAGCAACTCATTACGATCATGGTGGCGGGGCCGGAGGGTATTCAGGAGGCCCTCGACGAACGAGAAGCTTTACTCGAAGAGCGGCGCACCGAACGCGATAGTGCAACGCCAGAAGCCGCAGTTGACCTGCAGGACAGGGTGTCGGCAGCTGGGCGGGCGGTAGATGACGTCTACGTTTTCTACACTCGGCACATCAAGCTCATGAATAAACTGGGGCTGGATGAGTCGCAAGCGCGTGACTCCTTGATAAAGCAGATGCGGACTCGTTCAGACCGGATGGTTGCTTTTGCAAGCTTGTCACAAGAAGAAGTGCAGACGCTAGATGAAAGGCTCAAACTGGACCCCGGTGATGCGGCTGCCAAAGCCCGTCTGACATTGATTAAGGCTCGCAGAAAAGATGCGACGGGCACACTACGACTAATGATCGATCAGCTGCAAAAGCTGGGTGCAGATACCGTCGAGTATCAGAAGCAGTTGGTAAAAATGACCGGTGACGTCAGTGACATCGGTCTTGATACTAAGGTGGCTGCCGGACTGCTTGTGGAGGGGGTGGGTGCCGTCCAGCAATGGCTGCGTCGCGATGCAGTTACCTTGCTGGTGCGTGCCGCAATCCTGTTTGCGACTTTGTTTTTCGCCTGGTTTCTGGCGCGGCTCACGGCCGGCCTGGTAGGGCGCGCTTTGCATGTGCGGCGTGCCGGGATGTCTCGTTTGTTGCGCTCAATGCTTGCCGGCGTGGCTGCCAATATTGTGTTGATTATTGGTGTGCTGTTTGCGCTTACGCAATTAGGGATCTCAATTGGCCAGATGCTGGCTGGCGTGGGTATTGCGGGTTTTATCGTTGGGTTTGCGTTGCAAGATACCCTGTCGAATTTTGCTTCGGGCGTCATGATCTTGATTTACAAGCCTTTCGATGAAGGTGATGTGATTGAGGCTTGCGGCGTCAGCGGTATGGTGCAAACCATGAGCCTGGTTTCTACGGTAATCCTGACCTTTGATAACCAGACCCTAATCGTGCCCAATAATAAGATCTGGGGCGATGTGATCCGCAATGTGACGCACCAGAAAACAAGGCGTGTCGATTTGGTTGTCCGGGTTGGTCACGAGGACGACCTTGATGTCGCTGAAGCAGTGCTCAAAGATGTGGTTCTGAGCGATGAGCGGATCCTGGCGGAGCCTGAGCCTAATATCCGGCTCCATGAGCTGAGTGACTCCTCTTACGATTTCATTGTGCGGCCCTGGGTAAAAACAGAAGACTACTGGGGTGTCTACTGGGATCTGACGCGGGAAATTCAGCGGCGCCTGGCTGCCGCAGGCCTCAAAACCCCGCGACCCCAGCGTGATATCTATTATCATGGAGAAATGGCTGAGGCCGCAGACACTATTGAACGGCCTTGATCGAAGATCCGGCGGCCCGTCGGCAATTTTGACTGGAGAGAAACAAATGAAAACTATGCGAGTTTGGTTGGCGCTCATAATTGCCGCAGCTTTCATGCTGCCCGGTGCGGCGAGCGCCGCTTCGGCTCAGGAGATTGATGCCGGTGCCGATGCAGCACTGAAGGCTTTCTCAGAAAAGGTCGATGGCGCCCAAGGCTACTTGAACACCGCCAAAGGCGTGCTGGTATTTCCGAAAGTCGTCAAGGCAGGATTCATTATCGCCGGCGAGGGCGGTGAGGGTGCGCTGCGCGTCGGCGGTAAGACAGTCGATTACTACAGCACCATCGCAGGCTCCTTCGGTCTGCAGGCAGGCGCCGTGAGTAAAAGTGTCTATATCCTGTTCATGACCGACGATGCCTTGCAGAATTTCCGTAACAGCAAGGGCTGGGAAGCGGGTGTCGACGGCTCAGTAACTCTTATTGATTCCGGCGCCGCGGGTAAGGCTCAGACCACGACAGCCAAAGCGCCCATTCTTGGTTTCGTGACCACGAATGCCGGTTTGATGGCAGATATCAGCCTGGTCGGATCTAAGTACAACAAGATCGAGAAGTAATCGTTGAGAAATCGGACAACGGCAGCCCAGGCTGCCGTTGTCCGGCATTCAGACAGGCGTCAGTCGAGCCCTTCTCCAAGCCATTCGCTGGCTTTTTCCAGGTCTGCATTGGAAAATTCACGAATCTCTGCAGGCAAGGCAGTGTTCGCTGTGCGTGCGAGTTTGCGCAGCCATTCCACGTCCGTTACCAGGGCGATACGCTCGAAGCCACGAAGATGATGGAAACCGAGTCGCGCGTCATCCCACAATGCGGTGGTAGTGAAGCGCTTGAAGTCAGGTCCCAGGTGATACAGCAGGCGTAGCTTGTCGAACTGCTGAAATTTCGATTCCACGGCTGGCGTCAGCACATCACGGTAGTCTTCCCCCGTAACGCGCCCGTGGGCGCTAATGGCCAGCACGGCAGCGGGATAATTTTCGAGTATTTCAATCATTGTTAAGCTTTGTTTAGCGGTCAGCTTTTCCCGGCGCTCGAGCCCAGGCTTTGCCCGCAGGATTGATTTTCCATTAAAACGCCGCGACGCGCTGGACTAACCAGAAGGCCGCCAAAGATCCAATGCCATAGGCCGGGACCTGCTCGACCCAGCGCGGCCATCGGATCGACCATTTTTGTAGCACGGCAATAATCACCAGCGCCGCGAACACGAATAACAGTTGTCCCACCTCGACACCGATATTGAAGCTGAACAGGGCCATGGGAATAGCGCTATCCGGCAGGCCGATTTCCGCCAGGGCGCCGGCAAACCCGAAGCCGTGGAGCAAGCCGAAGCTCATGGCCACCAGCCACGGTTGCTTCTCGGCCAGGCCGGTTTCACCCCGGCGCTGTTTCAGCAGTTCCGTCGCCAGGAACAGGATACTCAGGGCAATGACGGCCTCCACCGGTGCTTGCGGCACGTTTACGAAACCCAGGGCGGCGGCGCCCAGGGTGACGCTATGGGCAAGAGTGAAGGCCGTGATAGTTTTCACCAGCAGGCTCAGGCCACGAACCAGGAGCAGCAGGCCCAGCACGAAAAGGAGGTGATCCACGCCAAACAGGATGTGCTCAATTCCCAGCACCAGGTAGGCACCGAACACTTGCCAGCCGGATTGTGCTGCGGCGACCACGAAGGTCGGCGAGTCGGGCTTCAGGACAAGTGTTTGGCTTAGCCCGTCGGCGAGTGTAGTTCGCACCAGGACATCGGTGATACTGCCGGACAAGCCACTAATGGTGATCTGCTGCCCCTGCAGACCATCGGGTGCGCAATCCAGGGACCGTCGTAGTATCAGGCCCCCGGGTGTTACGCCCTGCACAGGGGCAACCGCATCGCGACAGCTGTCGGGAAACACCGCCGTCAGGGGGAGGATCAGATCACCGCGTCGCGGAACTTTCCAGCTAACTGCGTATTCAGCCGGTCCTGTCTGGGTCAGTTCCAGGTAGCCTGGTCGCGATTCATGAGCTGCGGTACCCGCGGACAGGCACAGCAGGGCGAGCAGGATCGCAAAGCGACTCACGAGCCGGTTTCTGCCGGTACTCTGACAATCTCGTATCGCCCTCGCAGATTCTGGAACACGGCCTCGCGCGCGGTGCGTTGCCGCTCGTAGTCATATTCCAGACGTACCTGATCGCGAACCGTGTCGAAGGCAGGCACCTGTCTGGCCTGCTGGCCGGTCACCCTGACCAGGTGCCAGCCGAAGCCTGATTCCACGGGGCCCTGCCAGCTGCCAGGTGCCAGCTCGAATACGGCGGCGCCAAACTCAGCGCCGAACAGCTGGCTGGTGTCGCGCTGAGTGAGGCCAAGGTATTCCGATTGCATCAGGAATGGGTCGCCGCGTTCACCGGCCTCGGGACTATCTGTGATCTGCAGGCTTGCCAGTTCCAGCTCAGCATCACCCCGGGCATTCGTCCCACGCTTGTCCGGGCTGAAGTAAATATGGCGAAAGGACAGCCGTGCAGGTTCCGCGAATTCGTCTCGCCTCTCGTTAAAGAATATTTGCAGCTCGCCGTCCGTCGGTTCGGCCTGGATGCCCAGGTCCTCAGTCAGAAATTCCATTTTCTGGGCCAGTCGCCGGCGAATGATGGTGTCGCCCTGGTCCAGGCCCAGGCTAATAGCCTCTCGGTAAAAGACTTCTTCGCGAATGTAATTTTCAATGAGGCCGGCCATCTCCTCCGGCTCGGGTGCTCGCCGCCACTGCCGGGTCCAGGCCTCTTCGAGGCCTTGCACGACCCCGGGCGTGATTTCTATGCGCCGGCTGTCCGGCGCGGCAGTGTCCGGATTTAGCCAGCCGTAGACGGCGAACAGCAGTGCGCCAGCCAGGAGAAAATGCAGTAAGGGTTCCTTGAACAGCTTGGGCATGCGCGCACGGATCCTGCTGGGGCTTTGCAACGGGTACCAGGTGCCTAAGGCTAAGTGGCCCGCAGCAGCCATACAAGCGCGCCCCGACAGGGCGGATCAATCGCGCTCGGTCAGGCTGCCTGGGCGGCAGGAAAAGCCAGACAGACGCGCAAGCCTGGCTGGTTATCTTCCAGTTGAATGGTGGCCTTGTGGCGTTGGGCAATGGCGTTGACCAGGCTTAGTCCCAGGCCTGCGCCCGGGGCCGAGCGGCTTTCATCAAGTCGGTAAAAGCGCTCCAGTACCTGCCCGCGGCGAGTTTCTGGAATGCCCGGGCCGGAATCGGCAACAGTCAGCAGGACATGGTCATCCGCCGGCTGCGCCCGCGCGGTGACAGTCCCCATGGGCGGCGTGTACTTGATGGCGTTATCCAGCAGATTCGTGAGTGCCTGAAAAATCAGGTTGCGGTCTCCGAGCACCCGAGCGCCTTGAGCCACCTCGCAATTCAGTTTGATCTGCTTCTCTTCAGCCAGGGCCTGGTAAAGCTCACAGGCATCGCGTGTGACCGCCGTCAGATCGACTGCACCCAGCGCTTCATCGGAAGCGCCGGACTCGATACGCGCAATGCTCAGTAGCGAGCCAAAGGTAGACAACAGTCCGTCTGCGTCCTCCAGGCACGCATCAATGTCATCAATCTCTGCATCGGTCGCTTTGGCGCGCAGCGTTTCCAGGCGATTGCGCAGTCGCGTCAGGGGTGTACGCAGATCATGCGCCACATTATCTGACATGTGGCGCACGCTGCCCATCAATGACTCAATTTGGTTGAGCATGGCATTCAGGTTGCGGGAGAGTTCATCAAACTCGTCCCGAGTGCCGGTGGTTGGCATCCGTTGCGACAAATCCCCTGCCATGATCTGGCGGGCGGCCCTGTTGATCGAATTGACTCGTCGCAGGACGTCATTGCTCATGAGCAGGCCGCCGCTAAAGGCCAGCAGCAGCGTGACTCCCAGCACAGCAACAAAGGCACGTTCCAGGATCTGTTCCAGAGCGCCGAAGGCCCGCGCTTCGCGAGCGACCAGCAGCCAGCCATCAGGTTGCAGGGCGACCACCTTGCCGCGGGCCGATACGGTTTCGCCGTCGTCCCGCAGGAAACTGAAGGCAACCCAGCCATCTTCCGTGGCCTGCAGATCAGGCCAGGTGGGCAGATTGCCCAGGACCGCTTTGTAGTCCCTATCGGCTAACAGGTAGAAGGCGTCGCCCCGGTCTTCAGCGGCCTGTCTGGCCGTGATCAGGGGGGCAATAGCTTTTAAGCCACCCAGCTGATAGAGCCCGCCGAAGGTCCGCACGGCCACTTCAACCGCGTCGTCAGCTCGCCGTTCCACGTAGCCACCGATTGCCCAGTTAATCACGGCCATCAAAATTGTGGCGGACAGGAAAAACAGGACCATATATCGCAACGTCAGCAGAAACGTTGTCGTACGCAGTTGTTGCTTCAGGCGAGGCATGGATTCAAGCGCCGATCTTGTAACCGGCGCCACGCACGGTCTGGATCAGCGCCTGTTCGTGGCCCTTGTCAATTTTGGCGCGCAAGCGGCTGATGTGCACATCGATTACGTTGGTCTGGGGATCAAAATGATAGTCCCAGACGTTTTCCAGCAACATGGTTCGCGTCACAACCTGGCCGGCATGACGCATCAGATACTCGAGCAACTGAAAATCACGCGGCTGCAGTTCGATGGTTTCGCCGGCCCGTTTCACTTCCCGCCGGAGCAGGTCCATCTCCAGCGGCCCGACAGTCAGCTGGGTCTCGGCGGCACCGCTGCCGCCGCGTGAGCGCCTGGCCAGGGCGTCCAGGCGAGCTTCAAGTTCGCTGAAGGCAAAGGGCTTGGTGAGATAGTCGTCGCCACCGGCTTGCAATCCTTTCACGCGATCATCCACCTGGCCCAGCGCGCTAAGAATTATCACGGGCGTGTCGTTTTCCGACGCTCGCAGGGTACGAATGATTGACAGGCCGTCCACACCGGGGAGCATCCGGTCGACGATCAGGGCGTCGTACTCCTCGGTCGTAGCCAGAAACAGACCGTCCTTGCCGTTGTCCGCGTGATCCACGTTGTGGCCGCTCTCACGCAGACCACCGCAGGCAAATTCGGCCACGCTGTGGTCATCTTCGATTACCAGTATTCGCATTCAGCCTGCCGCGCCAGCCTGTGCCGGCTAATTTTAAGGGGGAAAATAATAATATAAACAGTAGCTTGCAGGCCACCTATAAACATTAACGATTGTTAACCTTCGGGTAAGGCTGCGTCCATGGCCCAGTGACTAGGATACATCCCATCAAGTGCTGGCGCGGGCCGGGCGACGAACATCCCGGGAGTTCCCCTGCTCCCCGTCCTCCCCAACCGGACCGCCGCCAGCACAACTAATTCGACAGTATCCTCCAAACGAAGATCGGAGCCCGGACAGGAAGTCCGGGCTCTTTTTTTTGTCTGCGCAGTTTTGGCTGTCCTCGGCGGTTCGCCTGCAGTAGCGCTGAAATTTTGTCTGGTGTAGAAGGATGACTATGCGGATGCGGCGAAGCTGAGTGACTGGTATGCCTGACACACTGGATAACATCGTACTGGGTAACGACGGCAATCTTTGCGAGCTCCTGCGAGAACGACTGCGGCGCAGCCCGGACGGCCTGGCCTACTTGCAGTATGTCCGTGCAAGCAAGGACTGGCAGCCGTGGACCTGGCGTCAGTTCGCCGCCTACGTCACGCGCTGGCAGCAGGCCTTGGTGGCGGAGGGGTTGCAAGCCGGGGACCGGGTCGCGGTTATGTTGCCCAATTGTCGCGAGTGGGCCGCGCTGGATCTCGCCGCCCAGGGGCTGGGTCTGGTCGTGGTGCCTCTATACGTAAATGATCGGGCGGAAAACTCTGGCCTGATTCTCGAAGACTGCGAAGCCTCGGTTTTGCTGAGCTCCGGAGGCGACCAGTGGCAGGCGCTGGCGCCTGTAGAGGCGACCCTGGCGGGTTTGCGACGGGTTGTTGCTTTGGGTAAAGCCCAGGCCTTGCCGGGTGGCCTGACGCCTGTCGCCTTGGACGACTGGTTGCCTGCTGGCGAAAGCGAGTTGCGCGTTGATGCCCCGGGTGGCGATGCTCTTGCCTCAATTGTTTATACCTCAGGCACCATGGGACGACCCAAGGGCGTGATGCTGAGCCATCGCAATATTCTCGCCAACGTTTTCGGGGTTGCGGAGAAGCTGCATGCCTATCGGGAAGACGTCTTTCTATCTTTTCTGCCCCTGTCGCATATGCTGGAGCGAACCGGTGGCCTGTATCTCCCCATAGCGGCGGGCGCGGCCGTTGCCTATGCCCGGGCCCCGCGTTACCTGGCCCAGGATCTGGCCAGTGTGAAGCCCACGGTCATCATCTGCGTGCCGAGAGTCTTCGAGGCAATTTACGCCAAAGTGCAGGGGCAGCTTGCGCAGAAACCGGCGCCGGTCCGGCTGGCTGTGGCCAAGGCAGCCAAAGCCGGCTGGGATTATTTTCAGTTTCAGCAGGGCAAGGCGAAGTGGCAGCCCAAGTTTATCTTCCGCAAACCCCTGGACCGGCTGATTGGCCCTAAGGTAAGAGCCGCGTTCGGCGGCAAACTGCGTTGTGCTGTTGCCGGCGGCGCGGCGATGCCGCCGGAGATCGCCTGTTTCTTTATCGGCGCCGGTGTACCAATTCTGCATGGCTACGGTGCGACGGAGTCCGCGCCCGTGGTGGCCGTCAATACCTTCGAAGCCAATATTCCGGAGAGCGTGGGCCAGCCCCTGGCGGAAACTGAAGTCAAGCTGGGTCAGAAAGATGAGCTGCTGACACGTG
The DNA here is from genome assembly GCA_937921935.1 of uncultured Gammaproteobacteria bacterium. GTDB lineage: Bacteria > Pseudomonadota > Gammaproteobacteria > Steroidobacterales > J054. The sequence continues at coordinate 30,339 of CAKZWQ010000017.1, forward strand.
GACCCAGTGTGATGATGGGCTATTGGAATAATCCCGAAGCCACTGCCCAGGCTATTGACCAGGAAGGCTGGCTGCACACTGGCGACCGGGCCCGCATCGACGACGGGCATGTCTTTATTACCGGCCGTATCAAGGAAATCATTGTGCTCGGTAATGGCGAGAACGTATCGCCTGTGGATATGGAGCAGGCTATCTGTCTTGATCCGCTGATTAACCAGGCCATGGTAATCGGCGACGGCAAGCCGAATCTTGCCGCCCTGCTGGTGCTGGAGCCCGAGGAATACGACCGCTTGGCGAAAGCCAAGGGCTTCGGAGAGTTGGCCGTAGAGAAGGACAATCCGGACCTTAAGAAATTGCTGGTTAAGCGCATGGGGGAAAAGCTGAAGTCGTTTCCCGGTTATGCCCGGATTCCACGCATCGCTATCGTGGCCGAACCCTGGACTATCGAATCCGGTCTGATGACGCCCACTCTTAAGCTGAAACGCGCCAAGATCCTTGAGGCTCATAGCGCGGAGGCGGAGGCCCTGTACCCACGTTAAGGCGCCGGGTGACGGCCGACGCGGCTGCAGCATTGCGGACTAGCAGCCAATCCGTGCACAATATTCTTTCATCCGCGGCAGGCAATTTTGGCCCCTGGAAGCGGCGTCAGAGCAAGACCGGTTCCGCAAGTAGCCGGCCACAATAAGCAGCATTTCCCGAGATGGCTCATTTAACGCGCAACAGTCAGGCAGTGGGCAAAGTGGATGCTGTTGTTCGCTGGGTTGCCTTGGGCCTGCTCGCCTGTAGTCTGCCAGCCATCGGGCACGACACCTGGAGTGTCCAAAACTATGCCGATCCTGTTACCGGCATGGTCTACAGGGAAGCGGTGATAGGCGGTCAGCTCTGGCAAAGTCGGGATAAAGATCTGGACGGCAAATTTGCTCCCCATCTGTTCGTGCGTTGTTCTCCAGTCGGCGTAATTATTGGCCTGAAAATGGATGCCATTTCCGGGGAGGCACAGGTAGCCAGTGCCCGCGATTTCGTTCAGTTTCGTGTTGACGATGAACCCATGCGTGAGGTTCCCGTGGAGGCTTCCACATTCTGGTTCGAGAGTTCCAGTGGCGTCTCGCCACTGGTGACGGAGCTTATGGAAGGCAGGACATTGTTTGTTCGTTTTCCGCAGCTCTATTTCGATGCCGAGCAGACTGCGACCGCTGATCGTGTCCGCAGGACGGCGGAGTTTCCCTTGGCGGGTGCTCGGCGGGCCATCCGCGCCGCCTGCGCGCAACTGCCTGCAGAGACCACAGCCCAGGGCTAGTAGGATTCTCTGGCCGCAAGGTGCCGTAGTGCGCCCGACCGGGCGCCAGGAACTTAGCGTGGCCAGGCCCAGGTTGGAATAGCCTGCCAGCCTTCGCGAACCCCACGGTCCAGTTCCGCGTAGCGGGGTTCCAGCCGCTGCACAAGCCCATAGAAACGTGGTCCGTGGCTCATATAGCGAGTGTGGCAAAGCTCATGCAGCACGACGCTATCAACGAGTTCCGGGGCCAGGAACATCAGCAAGTAATTCAGACTGATGGTGCCGGTGGACGAGCAGCTGCCCCAGCGAGTTCGCTGGCCGCGAACACTCAGCCGTTTGTAGTGAAAGTCATGGCGCGTCGTGAACTCGTCAAGGCGCCCCTGGAGATGCTCGCGCGCATTGCGCGACAACCAGCGTCGCAACGCGCGTCGCGCGGCGGCCGGATCACCGGCGGGTGAACTTACCGTCAGGCGGTTGCCCTTTTCCAGGGCGCGCGCGCCGGTTGAACTTTGCCGGTAATTCACGCGCCAGCTGCCGTTGCAGGCGGCTAGCCTGATTTTTTCAGGCAGTACCGCGGTCATTTCGCCAGGCAGGTCAGCACGGTGAGCTTCAAGTTGAGCTACCTGCCGCTGAATCCATGGTTGCCACTCTGCGAGGAGTGCGGGCAGGCGTTTTTCATCAAAACGCTGCGGCAGCGTCAGTACTACCCCATCGTGCATGCAGACCGACACACTAGGGCGTTTAGCCCGCGCGGAGCGGCGAATCCGATACGGCAGATGGTCGGGAAACTCAATGTCTAGCTGCATAGTTAGGGATAATTGCTGGCCCATATCAGCAAATCTACTGATGGTTGACTAGAATATAGCCTAGTACTCTTAAGCGCATCTGAACCTTGGGGGGGAATGGCAGTGAGGGTAGGGCTACGCTTTACGAATTCTTAGAGACGATCCGCGATTTCCTGGATCGCGGTGGCCAGGTGATTGTCGTCATTGCCTGGGTGATCTTTGTCATGTGGGCATTGATCATTGAGCGAATGCTCTATTTAAACACCGTGCATGCACACCAGGTCCATGCGGCCTGTCGATATCTCTCCAAGCGGCCCGACAAGGGCTCGTGGAGCTTCGAAGCCATTCGCGTTGGCACCATTTCCCAGCTTGGCCAGCGATTGCAAAACGGCATCCCGGTTATCAAGACCCTCGCAGCCGTCTGCCCCTTGCTGGGTCTGCTGGGTACGGTCACCGGCATGATCGTGATCTTTGACGTGATGGCCAGCATGGGCACCAGTTCACCGCGCGGCGTCGCAGGGGGTATAGCACAGGCTACGATGACGACAATGGCCGGCATGGTGGGTGCTCTGAGCGGAATATTCCCCGCGGTCCTGCTATCCCGTCATACCAGCGAGCGCATCGACAGTCTGCATCATGATCATGCGCTTCTTTATGTTGGTCCCACGTCGAGATTGCCATCGCTGGACTGGTTCAGCCGCGTCCCCATTGCGCTGGTTACGGCACTGTTTATTACCTTGCTATTGCTATACGGGATGCAACGCTTGATTGAAACGGGCAAGCAAGCCCTGACCGATCCGGTATCGGTTTACATGCCTGATTTCGTGCGTGTGCAGCGCGAAGAAAGCGTCGAGCAAAAGCAGTTAAAGCCGGATAAGGTCCCGCCGCCCGCGGCCCAGCCAGAGAGCACGGTCGTGCCGCAGCCGGCAGATATGGAAGCTGGCGGCATGCGGGTGTCTCTGAACACTAATGTCGACGCCAGGGTTGATGTCAGTATCGCCGGTGCAGGCGGCTACGAAGCGCAGGATGGTGACTATCTGCCGCTGGTGAAGGTGCAGCCCATTTATCCCAGGCGCGCCGAGTCTCGCGGGATCAGTGGCTGGGTGCTGGTTGAATTTACCGTGACGGTCACCGGTGCTGTCCGCAACGTCGTGGTGATTGAGTCGACGGATTCCGTGTTTGAGCGCGCGGCGGTGCAAGCGGCCTTGCGCTTTAAATATCGTCCTCGGGTCGTGGACGGCGTTGCGGTAGAGGTCACCGGTGTACAGCACTACATCCGTTTCGAGATTGAAGAGTAGTCGGCTGCGCATGGATTGACTTCCCGCAGGGGCTGGTGCTCACTCCCCTAATGAGACTCTTCCATGCGCGCAGGGGACCGGCCCTGTCTTTGATCATTGTCCTGTTGTTCCAGCTTGGACTTATGGCGTGCACGGATCCGGCGCCTCCCGCGCCGGAAACGGACGAGCCCCGGGCAGGAGCGCCTACCTATGTGGGTGCAGCCGTTTGCACCGACTGTCATGCCGAGCAGGCTGAGCTTTGGGGCGGGTCTCATCATCAGCTCGCCATGCAGCTGCCGACCCCCGGCTATGTCAGGGGCGATTTCGACCAGGCGCAGTTCGATCGGCAGGGTGTAGCCAGCCAGTTCCAGCGCCGCGACGACAACTATATCGTGCGCACGGAGAGCGCCAGCGGAGAACTTGCTGAGTTTCCGGTTCGGTATACCTTCGGGATAGAGCCCCTGCAGCAGTATCTGTTGCAGTTGCCTGACGGCAAGCTGCAGGCTCTGTCCCTGGCCTGGGATAGCCGGCCGGCCGATGACGGCGGGCAGCGCTGGTTCCACGTTTATGGTGACGAAGCCATTGACCACACGGATATCCTGCACTGGACTCGGCCCAGTCAGAACTGGGAAACCATGTGCGCGGATTGCCATTCCACGGAGCTGGTCAAGAACTACGATGTGGAGGCCGATCGCTTCGACACGCGTTTCGCCGAAATCAATGTGGCTTGTGAGGCTTGCCACGGCCCGGGCAGTGAGCACGTCGCCTGGGCCGAAAAGCCCGAAGACTCAGCTGACAAGGGCCTGCAGCTGGCGCTTGATGAGCGCGTTGATATCAGCTGGACGCTGAACCCGACCACGGGCAAGCCTCGTCGCAGTGCGCCGCGGCGGACGAGCCGGGAGATCAACACCTGTGCCGGCTGTCATTCCCGGCGCTCGAGAATCGCTGACAGCACATGGTCCGCCGGCGAGTTTCTCAATAACTATCAGCCTGCCTTTATTCAGCCGCCCCTTTACCACGCCGATGGTCAGGTGCTTGACGAGGTCTACGTCTACGGATCTTTCCTGCAAAGCCGCATGTATCAGCAGGGCGTAAGCTGCAGCGATTGCCACGAGCCCCATTCCCTGCAGCTGCGTGCGCCGGGTGAGCAGGTTTGTCTGCAGTGTCACGAGGCAAGTCGCTTTGCCACAGCTGAGCATCATCTGCATGAGCCGGATAGCAGCGGAGCGGATTGCATCGCCTGTCACATGCCGCCGAGTACGTTCATGCAGGTGGATGTCCGGCATGATCACAGTTTCAGAATTCCCCGGCCGGAACTCGCGGTGGAGTTTGGAACACCGATCGTGTGCCTTGACTGCCATGCTGATCAGGATGCCGAATGGGCGGTGAAAACTCTGGCCGCGGGCGGCAAGTTGCGAAACGACAGCGCCTCGCACTGGTCCCGCCGCCTGGCAGCTGCCGAGGCCTTGCCCCTGCAGGCCCGCAATCTGCGCCTTGGCCTGGCAGCCGATGCGCTGGCGCCGAACATCATCCGGGCTTCGGCCATGGCCCGCCTTGACCTGTCGCGGGACGCGCTGGGCGCCACCGTGGTCGGTGAGCAACTGCAAAGTAGCGATCCGCTCCTGCGCCTGGGGGCGGCCGTCGCGATGCAAACGGCCTCACCGGCGGCGCGGGTGCAGTTCGGGCCGACGATTCTGGCGGATCCCGTTAAAGCGGTCCGCCTGGCCGGTGTCATGATCATGGCGCCCCTGGGTCCGGAAGCTCTGCCACCCGAGGCACAGAAAAATTTTAATCAGGTGACCGAAGAGTATGTCGCTGCGCAGCTGGTGAATGCGGAACGGGCCCCGGCCCATACGAATATCGCGAATCTGCAGCGTCAACTTGGCCGTGAGGATCGGGCGGAACAGGCTTATCGGACAGCCATCCGGCTGAATGCCTCTTATGTGCCGGCCTATGTGAACCTGGCGGACCTGCACCGCCAGCAGGGTGACGAGTCGGCGGCGGAACAGGTCCTGCGAGATGGTCTGGAGCAACTGCCCGAGCAGGCAGCCATCTGGCATGCCCTGGGTCTTGGCCTGGTCAGGCAGGGACGGTCGGAGGAAGCTTACGAGGCCTTGAGCATTGCTGCCGAAGGGCCGGATGCGACACCGCGTTTTGCCCTGGCCCTGGGCCTGATCATGGATGCCCAGGGTGAGGGTGTGGCCGCCCGAGCTTACCTGGAAGCGTCCCTGCAACGCTTCCCGGACGACCCGGGCCTGATCGCCGCTCTGGCTAATCTGTATCAGCGCAGCGGCCAGACTGAAAAGGCGCTGGAGTTCGGCGGTCGGCTGCAGCCCTGAAGATTAGCTGGTCTTACTGAATCCCTGCCTGGTGCGGGTACTCCTGGAAAATCAGCGGCACGACCCGGTTAACTGCACCCTCGATGTCATCGAGAGTTGATTGCCGGATGCGCCCTTCCGCAACGCCTTCCCAGACCAGTTGTTTGCGAGCAGCATCAACGACGTCGATGCTCAGGGTGCCCTGGGTGTACTGGGTCACAGTGGTTTCATAACCACCACCCCAGCCCCCGTAGTACCCGCGGCGATAGCCGTAGTATCCGCCGCCAGCCGTGGGTGTTGACCTCGACTGGATCTTTTCCTGGGTGTTCACATAGAAATTCACCAGCAGCTTGGGATTTTCCTCTGAGTACGCGTAACCGCGTGCCTGCATTTCCCGGGTAATCGCTTCTTTCAGGTACTGCACCAGGAAACTCTGGTAGCCGAGGTCTTCACTTTCCAGCTCGGGTACGAAAGCAAAAGAGTCGTACTGCGCAAAGTTGGTGCCCGGATCCTCGTTGGACCGAATCGTCGGTCCGGTGGCGCAACCTGCCAGCAGAAGCACTAGCAGGGCATATAGCGGGATGGCATAGGGCAGGCGCATAGGACAACTCCGGACAGGTTCAGAGCCCAAGAATAATCAGGCCCCGGCCCCATTTCCAGCTGCTCTTGCCTCGGTGTCATTGTCCGCGCGTCGGTATACCCGGCATCAGACTTGAAAGCCTTGCTATGGCTCGGCGATGCTTGGGCAACGTTTAAAAACCGCATAGTGAGGATCACCGCGATGACCCGGCAAAAAGACCAGACATACAAGCTGGACCGCAGAGAACTGATGGCTATGGTGGCGACCCTCACCGGCGCGGGCGCGACGAGCGCGGCCATGGCCGGCAATGGTTCCACAGCGGCCAGTCTTTCGGCCGCGAGCCACTCCCGGGACTACAAGTCCATGTTTCCCCATGACAGCTTCCGTGACTATATGGCTGACCTGGAACGGAGGGGTCTGGTGATGCGCGTCAAGCGCATGGATCAAGATCAGTATGAACTCACCGCAGCCGCCTATCGTTTGATGGATTGCATCGGTATGTACGAGGCGCCCGCCATCTTGGCCGAAGAGGTCAAGATCGACGGCAAGTGGGTCAAAGGCCCGGTCATCATTAATCACATGGGTCACTGGGATACCGAAGCCATATCCCTGGGGCTTGAGCCCGTGCCGCATCATGGCAGCCAGACTTATCGCAAGGCCATGAAGCATGTCATGGACCTGGTCGAGGAAAACGGCGGCAAGGTACCGGAGATCCCACCCGTTGAAGTTCCCCGCGACCAGGCGCCCGTCAAGGAACTTGTTTTCACGGGCGACGACATCAACATCCTGGATTTCCCCTTTGTGATTTCCAACCCTGCAGATTCCGGTCGCTATGTGAATACCGGTTCCGTCTTTACCGAAGACGTTGAGCTGGGCAAGAACTTCGGTACCTACCGCTGCGAGATCAAGGGTCCGCGCAAGATTGGTGTGAATCCGGAGCCTGGTCAGGGCGCCTGGAGAATGTTTATGGCCAAGAAGGAGCGGGGCGAGAAAGAAGCTGTCTGTTCCATCGTCCTTGGCCAGGATCCTATGGTCTGGGTGCTCAGCAGCTCGGCCATCAACAAGGGCGGCAAGGCTGATGAACTCGCGCTAGCCGGCGGGCTGCGCGGCAAGCCGGTGGAAGTCGTGAAGTCGGAAACCAACGACATGATGGTGCCTGCCAACGCCGAGATGGTCATCGAAGGCATCGTCCCCCTGGATGAACCCATGGAGCCGGAAGGTCCCTTCGGTGAGATGTACGGTTACCTGGGCCTGAAGAAGAGTGAAAACTTCTTTATGAATATTACGGCCATTACCTGCCGGCCCCAGCCGTGGATTCTGAATCAGTTTACCGGTGTGACCCGCGGTTTCGTGACGGCGCCACTTGAGGGCATTTCCCTGTTGCGCCTGCGTAAGCTGGCGCCGCAGATAGTGGACTTCCATTCGCCGGTGGAGGCCACTGGTCTGGCTTTCGTGAGTATCAAGAAAGACAAGCCGGGTCAGGCTCTTAAGATAGGCGAGCGGCTTGCGAAAATTGTCCCGATCTCAAAAATTGTTATCGTGGTTGACGATGATCTGGACGTTTATGACCGCACGCAGATGATGTTCGCCATGGGTTCGCGCTGGCAGCCCTTTACGGCTAGCAAGATTCTGGAGTCGGCCCGAGGGATGCCCCTGGATCCCAGTTCCCCGGATCGTCCCATGAGCAGCAAGATTATTATTGATGCGACCCGCCAGTGGCCTGAGGAGGGCGGGCCGGAGATATATCCGGAGTTGAATCGCACGCTGCTGAAAGAACTGGCACCGGAAGCCTTTCCTAATTTCGATAAGGACTGGGGCGATATGTTGATGAAGTGGGAGAAGTTGCGGGCCAAGCGTATCTAGCTATTTCTTCTTTTCTTTACCGTTGGCTTTCGCAAAGCGCTTTTCGGATTCTTCCAGCACGCGGCCACAGGGGTCGGGTGAACGCCAGGCGGCGTTGAAGGCTGCCTGGGCGATCAGGGACAGCCCCGCGGTGAAAAATGCCGCGCCGCCGGTAAGCGCGGCACCGCTCTTATCCAGGGCCACCGCCGGTTCCGCCAGTGTTCCGCCGATACGTACGAAGGGGTTCACGATACTGCCGGCACTGATACCGACTCCCCGGCGCGGCTTGCTGTTGAAGCTAAGGTCGATTTGCTCGTTGCGCAAATTGATGTCGCCACGGCTGAGAATATTCAGCTTGTCCGTTTGTACGACCACCGACGGGTAAGATTCCATTTTTCCGTCTTTAATCCTGAAAGGGAAGACGGCGCAAGAAATTTCTGTATAGGGATCGTCCTGGGCTGGCGCATTGACAGTACTGGCAATATTGCTCAGCAGGTCTCCGAAGAGAAAGCCCTTGGTTTTCGCCTTAAGTACCCTGCCGCTTGTCGTATTTAGTCGACCGGTCCCGTTAAGGTTGCCGGCAATCTCTCGCACGGTCTTGCCACTGGCCGTCAGATTGATAAGCCAGTCCCCTTTCGGCATAAATTCCAATTCCTGTGGACCGCTTGTAAATAGTTCAGAGATCAGATCTGTTGCTTCGAGCCTGAAGCTCAGGTCGGCGCCGGTTGGCGTTGGCTGTAAACGGAAACTTGCATCCAAAGTGCCTGACTGGCCTTCAAAGCGCCAAGGTTCAACCTTCAAGGCGCCATCTTCGAGTATAAAACGGGCGTAGGCGTTCCTTACGTCGCGATTATCACGGAGGATTTCGTCGGCCGCGATGGAGATATCCAGATTGAATCGGCGCATCGCCTCAAGGGGTAGCGCCCAGTCGGGAATCAGGCGTCCGTCGTTTCGTTCAGCCGCCTCTGTTGCGGCCTTGTCTTCCAGAACTTCTGTCCGGAGCGGCTCGAGAGCCCAGCTTATATCGAGCAATTGGGAGGTGAGTTTGGCATCCAGGCGGGGTGGTGAACCCGGGGTATAAGTGACCTCACCTGCCAGGTCACCCTTATTCGTTTTGGCCAGAAAATTATCCAGCCGGACTACGTTGTTTTTTCTCTCCAACGTGGCACTGAGTTGCAACTGGCGTCCCGGAAATAACTGGACGCCGAACAGCGTGCCGATATCGGCCATTTCAGGAGAAACGGCATTGATCTGGAGGGAGCCGCTACCTTGCCTGACATTTCCCTGGATACTGATGTCCGTCCCGCCAATTTTGATGGCGCCGTTCTGGATATCCCAGCGCTCTTCATTCAGCGTGCCGCGCGCGTCGATAACAAAGGGCTGGGCGCCAAACGCCACCTCATAGCGACCTTCCCAGAAGGCCGACACATCCGGGCCTTCAATCTCAATGTCAAAATTCACCGCCAGCGGCTCCACTGGCAGGGATAGCTCTCCGTCCACTTTGCCCGTGGCGCCGGCGATATCAATGCTGGATTCCGACACACGAATGCCGGTGCCCATGCGCTGCACCCTTCCTGATACCTGGAAGGGTCCGCTCGGTAGGTTGATATCGTCAACCAGAAAGGCCATGCGCTCCAGTTCTGGCCCCTTCAGGCTTATCCGCAGATCGCTGCCCCGGAACGCTTCGTCCCGGCCTACCTGTCCTGAGAGTGTAAAATCTGCCTTGCCAATAGTTCCGTCAACGCCGGTCAGCACGAAGTCGGCCGGGCGTATCTGGAGTTTGCCGCGGGCCTCGATTTGCCGCGCAGGAAAGTTCACGGGCAATCCCGCAGCTGTCACCAGATTCCTGACATCCAGGCCACTGAGTTGCCAGTCCAGTTGCGTGCCTTTTTGCAGTGGCTGTTCCCCGAGGGTCCCTGACACCAGTAACCGAGTCTCGGTGGCAACGAGCCCGGAGCCTTCTTTTACCCGGAACCCTCCCTCTTCCAGGGACACGACGTCGAAATTCAAATTGAATGGCTGCTCCTTCAGGCCAGGTAATCCAATCAGTTCGCCAAAACGATTCAGGTTCTTGCCATCACCCCGAAATCTGGCCTGCGTGCCAGCATATTCTCTTCCGGTACCCAGGGTTCCTGAGGCAGCGGCCTTGCCAAGTTCGGTCCGGATCCAGGCGCGGAATTCGTCCTGGCCCGATTCTCCCCTTTCAAGTTCTGCTTCCAGTGCGAATGTACCTTTGGCGACTCCTGGCAGTCCGACAAGTTTCCTAAAACTCGCAACATCCTCACCCTTGACTGATAACTCAAGATTTGAGTTGTTCAGCGATGGAAAACTATTCATATCCCCGCTTAGCTGAAACAGGAATTTGCCTACGGTCAGGTCCAGCTCCCGGATATCAAGCTTCTTGTCATTGCGGGAGACGTTGCCGGAAAACTTGAACGGCTCTTCCGGAAGTCCTTTTATTCCGAGCAGTGCAATGGCAGCTTTCAGGTTGGGGCCGCCACCGCTGGCGACGAGCTTCAGCCCGTCCAGGTTAACCAGGTCGCTGACGCTGCCCCTCAGATCCAGGTTGGTTCGGCCCCAGCGCCCGCCCGCAGTGATCTCAACACCCGTGTCCGCAGGCAGTACCTGGAATGTCAGCTTGATATCGCCGTTAACTTTGCGATCCAGGCCAAACATGTCAGCCACCTCGTTCGCATCCGGCGCATCAAGCTGCAGGCTTAACTCCGGCTGCTGTGGTGCGGAGAGATCATCAATCATCCCCACGCCCTCTATTTTCAGCGTGCCGACGTCGGCCTCAATCGCAAAGCGAATGTCCGTGCCATCCAGGAGATTTTTGAATGGGCCGAGTTCGCCTTTGGCTGTAATGTCGCGATTGGCCTGTTTACCTGCAAGCTTGATATCCAGCAGGCCGTCACTGTTCTCCGTCTGCACCAGTTGATCGATGACCAGCGGCACATCGGCGAAGCCTGAACGCTGAATATTCAACTGGGTGGCGCTGACTTCCAGTTGCCTGATTCGGAAGTTTGCACCGCTGCTGTCAGCCTCATCGTCGGTGAAATCCCAGTTTTGCCGGCCCTGTTCATCGCTGATCAGGTCGCCCTTGAGTTGCTTGATGACCAGTTCCTCAAGCATAAACGGCGCGTCCCCCGGGATTGTCCAGGGGTCTATAGCGGCTTCAATAAAGCCCGCGGTGGCCATATCGGGTGCGCCGACCCAGTCCGGGTTGGCCAGGCGCACGGAGGTCGCGGTCAGTCGCAGGGGGATGCCCAGCTCGGCGGAAAATTCGCCTTCGACCACGACCGCGCGGCCCAGCTGGGTGCTCAGCCAACGCTCGGTGAATTTCTTTATATTGGCATCCGTCAACAGGGCGGTCGCGAGTGCCCCAACGCTGACGATCAGCAGCACCAGCCCCAGCAGAAACTTCTTCATCGCGCGGTATACCTGTTCACGTCATCCTGTTGCGGGTTGAAGACTGGTTCGCAGGCTGCTGGGCCAGCTTTACCGGTCTCGCTTGGAGGGCGAATGCCTTGCCAGACAGCCTCAGCCAGGGAGCAAGCTCCCGCTCCCTCGGCGAGCCTCACAGCCGCAGATCGCCATGGCCCGGCTTTTTTCATGCTACGAGCGCCCTGAAGACCCCGGAATTCGGCGAGTCCGGTCCTGTTGTTCCTGATTGGCGCATGCCCAGTCCTGTAGCTAGATTTATTCGACTTGGGGCAGCATAGATTAGGGGAGGAACCTTGGACATGAAAGCATCAATTGGCAGTTGACTGGTAGTTTTTGGTATGGGTTTGATGCCAGGACCTTACCTCGCATTGCCTCTTGACGATATTCCGGCGCAATCAGGCTTCGGTGGCACAGTCGCGCTGCCTGTACAACTGGCGCAAGTCAGCTGAGGTAATTTTCTCGCCCTTTGTCGGTTGTACCAATAAAGAAGTGGATAGTAATTCAATCAAGACTGACGGGGTCTACGTTGGCCTGGATGCCGGTTATCAAACCAAGGCCTGGGGGCTATCCGGGCGCATCAAGGGCGGCACTAGCGATGCAGACTCTGCGACCCCGGCTTTTTTGTCAGTCAGCTCTCAGGCCGCGGTCGCTTGTGCAGCTTCCTCGGGCCTGACGACCTTGATTGTCAGCGCATAAAGACTGAGCAGGAAAAAGAGGCCGGCCCCGGCCAGAAAAGGTGCGTTAGGCGCGATCTGGTAGATGCTCGTACCCACAATGGGAGAGGCGATGGCGCCCACGGTATTGGCGGCGCTTAGATAGCCCGCCGCTGCTCCCTGGTCCTCCGGCGCCATGGCCATGCTGGCGCTGCCGTTGATGCCTGGCGTAGCGAAGGCGAAGGCCAGGCCAAAACCGGCGAAACCCACCATGAGGCCGGCAACATTTGTCGCGAAGGCAATGATCAGCAGGCCAATGCAAAAAGCTGGGGCACACAGCCGTAGCAATACCTTCGGCGACACATGCCAGATCTGCAAGAAGACGCCCTGCACCACGGTGATGACGGTGGCCATGCTGATCAGCACGATGCTTGCTGTTCTGACCATGACGGCTTTATCTGTGATCCCCAGCTTGTCCTCGATATAAATCGCGGTGAGCAGGTTGATGGAAATAAACACCAGGAAAAAACAGCCCCACATGATCATGAAGGGCCGCAGTCGAGGGTCCCACCATTTCAGTTCTGATGTTCCCTTGGGCCGGTTCTTGTGCACGGCAGGTTCGCGCAGCACAAAGATAGCTGCCGCAGCACCTGCGATTGACAGGCCGGCTGCTGCGTACATGGGGGTCAGCACGCCGGCGAAGGCCAGGCCGGCTGCCAGTAAGGGGCCGATGATGGAGCCCAGGCTATTCGCACTGCCCACCAGGGCCATGCCTTTCGCGCGATTCTTCAGGGTGGTGATATCGGCCATGTAGGCAGCCGCCGATGGATAGATGGCCGAGGAAGTCGCCCCATAGAATAAGCGTGCACCAGTGATGGCGAGCAACAGACCCATGGCGCTCAGGCTTCCGACCATCCCCTGGTTCAGAACAACGGCCAGCAATGCCGTGCCCAGTCCCGTGCCTAGCAGGCCAATAATGAACACGGGTTTGCGGCCAACCCGGTCACTGGTCCGTCCCCAAAAGGGCGCCATGAATACCAGGGGCAGGCTGGCCAGGGTGAAGGCCACGCCAATCTCCTGTTCCGACAGGCCCGCGGTCCGGGCCATGGGGAACACGATAATAAAGTTCAGCGATTGGCCGATGGCGAACAGGGTGACGCCGGCGACCAGCAGTAGTCGATCGGCCAGGTTGCTTTCTTCATCTTTCATCTTGCCGGCGATAGTCGCCGATCCGGCCTTGTCTGCGGACATCTTTTTCTTAGTCAGCCTTAATGGGCAACGCAAAGGCCGACAGGTGGTCGCCGGGACGCGGGTAAATGAAGGGGTGTCCACCCGAGGCGATCACCACGAACTGGCGACCATCCACGGAGTAAGTCATGGGCATGGCGAAGGCGCCGGTGGGCAGGGTCGCGCTCCACAACTCTTCGCCTGTATACAGATCGAAGGCGCGGAAACGATCATCTTGAGTGGCGCCGACAAATACCAGGCCGCCGGCGGTAATGATGGGTCCGCCAAAACTCGCCGTACCCCACCGCAGGGGCAGGGGCACCGGCATCAGGGTGTCCAGGGAGCCCAGGTGGCTTTGCCACATGATCTCGCCGGCTTCCAGATCCACGGCCACCAGTGCGGACCAGGGCGGCGCATTGCAGGGCGTAAACAGGGGGGAAACCACCGGCCCCTGTGCCAGGGCATAGGGCGTGCCGATCAGTTCCCGGGCGGCCCCCATGACGTTCTCATCCGCTTCGCCGGGTTCGTCTGCCAGGCTTGCCAGGGGCGTCAGTTTGGCGAAGTGCGCCATGCGCAGCACCTTGGCCACCAGAACTTTCTGCTGTGGCTCCACGGCCACTCCGCCCCAGTTAATCCCGCCGGCGGTGGACGGCGAGATGATGGTGCCCTCGATACTGGGCGGCGTGAATATGGGCCCCATCCGAAAGGCACCAAATTTTTTCTCGCACTGGCCGCGATCCACAAAGCTGATACCCCAGAAATCGTCCGGGCCAAAACCATGGGGGACCAGGGGTGGCGGTTTCACCGGGAAGGGTTGGGTGGGTGAAAGTATTTCGCCAGGCACGCCATCCTGGGGGACAGGCCGTTCTTCAATCTCGAAATAAGGCTCGCCCGTTTCGCGATGGAAGATGTACAGCATGCCGGTCTTGGTCGCCTGAATGACAGCCGGGAAGTTGATGCCGTCTCGCTCCAGGTCAATCAGGGTCGGCTGGGCCGCATTGTCATAGTCCCAGACATCGTGATGAATAGTCTGGAAGTGCCAGACTACTTCACCGCTGCTGCCGCGCAGGGCAACAATCGAATCGGTATAACGATTATCCCCGGGCCGCGTCCCGCCATAGAAATCCGGCGATGGTCCGGACGTGGGCAGGAAAACCAGGTCACGTTCTGCGTCAGCGCTGATCAGGCCCCAGACGTTTCCGCCGCCTGTATTGCGGGCCGCCTCTTCGGTCCAGTTAGCGTGTTGCGGGTCCGCCGTATCCCGTGGCACCGGATCGAACTCCCAACGGAATTTGCCGCTGCGGGCATCAAAAGCGCGCACCGCGCCGCTGGGTGCGTTAAAGCGATGATTGTCGCGTACCGATGAGCCCACGATCACGACACCATTCACCACGACGGGGGGTGAGGGGAACTTGACCTCGCCGATGGCCGCCGGCGGTTCCGCAGCGAGCACCATGGGTTCAACATTGACGATGCCCTGAGCGCCGAAGTCCGGGCAAAGATCCCCGCTGGCGGCATCAATGGCTACCAGGCGCAGGTCATGGGTGGCCATAAAGAGCCGGTGGCTGCAGGCTCTATCCGCAGGTGCTTTCGGATCTGCCCAATAGGCGATGCCGCGACAGTTGTTAAAGGCCGGACTGCCAAGGCCTTCGGGATCATCCGCCGTGGCGTATCCGCCGATCCGAATTTTTGCATCGTAGACCCAACGTTCGACGCCGCTGGCCGGATCCAGAGCGGCCAGTCGATTAAAGGGCGAACAGCTAATCAGGTGCCCGCCGACGGCGGCCGGCAACAGGATGGGATTAACCTGCACCTTGGCTGTTGCATTGTGGAAGTCCGAGCGGCGTTCCAGTTCGCCGCTGCGGTATTGCCACGCGAGCTCAAGCTGTGTGACGTTGCCGGCATCGATTTGTTTGAGGGCTGAGTACTGGCTGCCGCCAGCGTCGGCGCCGTAGTGGAGCCAGTCGTCGGCGAGAACACTCAGGGGTACCACGCAGCAAAGGGCAGCGACAATAACAAGTGATCTGCTCGGCATCCCCATGACCTGTCAATGGCAAGAACTATTTATGTTAGTGGCTTTCGCGGTGCAACGCAGGCGCCTGGGGCCGGCTCACGCAGTCTCAGCCCGGGGCATGACAGACGGCTTCCACGTTGTTGCCGTCGGGATCAATGATGAAGGCACCGTAATAGTGCTCATGGTATTCGGGCCTCAGACCCGGTGCCCCGTTGTCCCGGCCACCGGCGGCCAGGCCGGCGGCGTGAAAGCGATCGATGCTGTTCCGGTCGGGTGCCGTCAATGCAATGTGCACCCCTGAGTGGGGCTGTGCACCCGAGTACAGCCAGAACAAAGGCATCTCAGGCGGACCAAAAGCCACCGCATCGGATTGGTCTACAACCAGTCCGTAGCCCAGGGGTTCCAGTGTCGCCAGGTAAAATTGCTTGCTCGTTGCGCAAGATCTGACGGTGAGGCCTGCGTGATCAATCATTGGGTTATTCCTGTCTGAATGGCTATCTGGCCCGCCGCGAAGTGTTCCCTGAAGGCGGGTGTCATGCGCTCGCTGAAAGTCTCTCCGTCGCGACGGATAAACAAGGCGGCCAGGCCCTGGCTTGTGGCCAGTTCATAGCCGGCTTCCGGGCCCATCACCGTGAGCGCCGTGGCCCAGCCGTCGGCGGTGGTGCAGTCGTCGGCGATGACGGATACCGACGACAGCTTGCTTGTGACGGGCGTGCCCGTGCGCGGATCAACGATGTGGGCATAGCGTTCGCCGTCGGCTTCAAAGAAGTTGCGGTAGTCTCCGGAGGTCGCCACCGCTGCATCCTGGCTCATCCCCAGAACTTGTTGCACCTGGCGGCCGCTGATCAGGGGACGCTCGATGCCGATGCGCCAGACAGTGCCATCATGGCGTCGGCCCCGGGTGCGAAGATCGCCGCCAATATCCACCAGATAATTGTCGATGCCCGCCGCCTCCAGCAGCGTGGCGAGGCGATCAACCCCATGACCTTTAGCGATGGCGCTCAGATCAATTTCCAGGTCCGGCAGTTCCTTGAGCAGGGCCGGCGGCTCCAGGCGCACCTGCAGGGCTGATGCCTTGATCGCGCTTTGCGCATTTTGAATGGCCGCCGGGCTCGGCGGGGCCTCGCGCTGGCCCGCAGGGCCGAAACCCCAGGTTCGGACCAGTTTGCCGACGGTGATATTAAAGGCGCCCTGACTGGCCTCGCCGATAGCCTGCCCCGCCATCACCACGGCCACGAGCTCCGGGCTCACGCGCAGCCAGGTGTCTGCCGGGCCCCGGTTGAAGCGAGATATCTCTGAATCTTCGCGGTAGGTGGACATGGCCGCGTTGACACGCTCCAGCTCTGTCTCGATGTCCCGCGCCAGGGCCGCCAGGCTGAGGCCGGCGGGCAGGCTGGCCACGCGGATCGTGTAAACCGTCCCCATGGTATTGCCCTGGATCGGGGCCGGCGGCGGCGCCGGCCCGCAGCCAGTGGCCAGGAACAGGCCCAGCAGGGCCGGGATCGAAGCCAATGAGCCGGGCAGGTAAATTCTTGGGTCGCTGAAAGTACTCATGGCAGGTGTCGTGAGGGTTCTTTATCATATTCGCCTTATTTGGCTCAGCAATAAAAAGCTCCTCTGATGTCCGCCAGTTTCAAGCTGCGGCGCGGTCTTGATGTTCCCTTGACCGGTGCCCCTGAACAGACCATTCACGCTGCCCGTCCAGCCCGGACGGTGGCGGTCGTCGGCGTGGACTACATGGGGCTTAGACCGGCCCTGGCGGTGCAGGTGGGCGATCACGTCAAACTGGGTCAGTGTCTGTTTACGCACAAGAAATTGCCCGGCGTGAATTTCTGTGCGCCCGGCAGCGGCGAGGTCATTGAGATAAATCGCGGCCAGCGGCGGATGCTCCAGTCGGTAGTCATCCGGCTGGACGGACGCGATGAGCCATACGGGGAGTTTCCGTCGCTGGGTACCCACAGTCTCGATGCCCTGGACCGCGGCGCGGTGGTGGATCGCTTGCTCAAGTCCGGCTTGTGGACTTCGTTTCGCACCCGTCCGTACAGTAAGTTACCGGCCGCTGATGCGGAGCCTGCAGCTATCTTCGTCGCCGCGATGGATACCAATCCCCTGGCTGCTGACCCGAGCCTGGTGATTCATGAACAGGCGGACAGTTTTCGCGACGGCTTGCAGATTCTCAGCACCCTCACCAGCGGGAAGGTGCATGTCTGCCATGGTCCGGCCGCTGACTTGCCCTTGCCGGAACATTCTCATGTGCAGTCGACCACTTTTTCCGGTCCCCATCCGGCCGGGTTGCCGGGCACCCATATCCATTTTCTCGAACCCGTGGGCCCGGAGCGCTCTGTCTGGACCGTCGGCTACCAGGACGTCATCGCCATCGGCAAGCTTTTTCGGGACGGGGTGCTGTGGACAGAGCGGGTAATCGCTCTGGGTGGACCCATGATCGAAAATCCCCGGCTGCTGCGCACCCGTGTCGGCGCCTGTGTGGACGATTTGCTGGGGGACGAGCTGCCGCAAATTGAATGCCGGGTCATTTCCGGCTCGCCCCTGTCCGGTCGCCGGGCTTCGGGCTGGGCGGCCTATCTCGGGCGCTATCACAACCAGTTGTCGGTCCTGGCAGAGGGTCGCGAGCGGGAATTATTCAGCTGGCTGCGGCCGGGTCGCCGCAAGTTTTCTGCCACGCGGGTTTTTGTCTCGCGCCTGGCCGGTGCCAAGCGCCGCTTCGGACTGAACACCTCCACTAATGGCAGCGCGCGCGCCATGGTGCCCATCGGTATCTACGAGTCCATGATGCCGCAGGATTTGTTGCCTACGCAGTTACTGCGTGCATTGCTGGTGCAGGATACGGACACGGCGCAAAAGCTCGGCTGCCTGGAGCTGGATGAAGAAGATCTGGCCCTGTGTTCTTTCGTCTGTCCCGGGAAGTATGACTACGGCCCGGCACTGCGTTCCAATCTCGAAATCATAGAGAAGGAAGGCTGATGTCGCGGTTGAGACGCTGGCTGGACCGCCTCGAACCCTTGTTCGCCAAGGGCGGGCGTTACGAGCAATACCACGTCATCTACGAGATGGTCGATACGGTGTTTTACTCGCCGCCGGATGTCACGCGCACGGCGCCCCACGTGCGTGACGGCATCGACCTGAAACGCATCATGATCTATGTGGTGATCGCGACCATACCGGCAACCTTGGTGGGTCTGTGGAATACCGGCTACCAGGCCAATCTGGCTATGGAGGCGATGGGTGTTGCTGCTGCCCCCGGCTGGCGTGGCGGGGTACTGGCATGGTTTGGCATTGGCTATGACCCCCAGAGCATCTTGGCGTGCTTCTGGCACGGGTTCATGTACTACATGCCCATTTATTTGGTCACCCTGGTCGTCGGTGGTCTGTGGGAAGTTTTATTTGCGGCAGTTCGCAATCACGAGGTGAATGAGGGTTTCTTCGTCACCTCGGCCTTGTTTGCCCTGATTCTGCCGGCCACGATTCCGTTGTGGCAGGTGGCCCTGGGCATCAGTTTCGGCGTCGTGATTGCCAAGGAATGCTTTGGCGGGACCGGCAAGAACTTCCTGAACCCGGCGCTGGCAGGCCGGGCTTTTCTGTTTTTCGCTTATCCCGCCACCTTGAGCGGTGACAGTATCTGGACGGCCGTGGATGGTTTCAGCGGCGCGACACCCCTGGCGATTGCCGCGAGCAGTGGTCTTGAAGGTCTGGCGGCTGCGGGCGTGACCTTGCAGGATGCCTTGCTTGGCAATATCCAGGGCTCCGTGGGCTCGACGTCCGCCGTGGCCTGCCTGCTGGGTGGCCTCTTCCTGATCTACACACGCGTGGCGTCGTGGCGCATTATCGCCGGCGTCTTTCTGGGGATGGTCGCGATGGCGACTTTATTCAACCTTATCGGCAGTGATACCAATCCCCAGTTTGCCCTGAACTGGCAGTGGCACCTGGCCTTAGGTGGCTTCGCCTTCGGCATGGTGTTCATGGCAACGGATCCGGTCAGCGCCTCCATGACAAATCCCGGACGCTGGGCCTTCGGTGCGCTGATTGGCGTCATGACCGTGCTGATTCGCGTCGTGAACCCGGCTTTTCCAGAGGGCATCATGCTGGCGATCCTGTTTGCTAATTTGTTTGCCCCGGTTATTGACTACGTGGTTGTGCAACTGAATCTCCGACGGCGGCGTCGGCGCTTCGAACAGGTGAACTCATGATTCGCGGCTTGCTGAACCTGCCCAATGACGATTCCCGCAAGATCATTTTCGTGGCGGTGACGCTTTGCCTGGTTTGTTCGCTGATGGTGTCAACGGCGGCGGTTCTGCTGGCACCCATTCAGGCCGCCGAGAAGCAGGAGAGCCTGCGGCGCAATGTGCTGATTACGGCCGGTTTGCTTGATGCGGACGACGAAGACGCCAACGTGGCTCAGTTATTTATGCAGATGGAAGCGCAGATTGTTGATCTGGATACCGGGGAATTCGCCAGCAATATTAATGCGCTTAGCTTCGATCCGGTCAGGGCCAGGCGCGACCCGGCGCTGAGTGATGAGCTGGATGAGGACGCCGACGTCGCCGGTATCGACCGGCGCGAACGTTACATCCGCGTCTATATTGTCCGCGACGGCGAAAAGATAAGTCGCCTGGTGTTGCCAATTCGCGGCCGCGGCTTGTGGTCGACCCTGTATGCCTTCATTGCCGTGGAGGGCGACTTCAATACCGTTGCCGCAGTGAATTTTTTCGAACACGGTGAAACGCCGGGGCTGGCAGATATTGATGATCCGGACTGGCAGTCCATGTGGGTGGGCCGGCAGATATTTGATGCCGCCGGTGACCCCCGGCTGCGGGTGATCCGCGGGCGCGTGAACCAGCAGAGTCCCAGCGCAATCAATGAGCTGGATGGCATATCCGGTGCGACGCTGACGGGCAACGGGGTCAGTAATCTGCTGGCATTCTGGTTCGGTGATATGGGTTATCGGACTTTTCTCAGCAATTTGCGGACTCAAGGGGCCTGAGATGGATAGTTCCCCGAAGAAAGTGCTGTTGGATCCCCTGGTAGACAACAACCCGGTTACCTTGCAGGTTCTGGGTATCTGTTCCGCCCTGGCCGTGACGACAAACGTGCTGAACTCCCTGATTATGAGTGCGGCCTTGACGGTGGTTTGCATTTTCTCCAACGGTGCAGTTAGTGCGATCCGGCGTCATATCCCCGGCAGTATCCGGATCATCGTGCAGATGACTATCATCGCGTCACTGGTGATCGTGGTCGATCAGTTATTGAAGGCCTTTGCTTTCGAGGCTTCCAGGACGCTGTCTGTCTTTATTGGCCTGATTATTACCAACTGCATTGTGCTGGGTCGGGCCGAGGCCTTTGCCAGCAAGAACCCGGTCGGCTTGAGCATGCTGGATGGTTTGGGTAACGGGCTGGGGTACAGCCTGGTGCTTATCATCGTTGGCGCTGTTCGCGAATTATTTGGCAGCGGCTCCTTGCTGGGCTACGTTGTTTTGAATCCCGAGCAGGATGGCGGCTGGTATGTAACCAACGGCATGTTGCTGTTGCCACCCAGTGCCTTCTTCATCATCGGCCTGATGATCTGGGGCTTGCGCACCTGGAAGCGCGATCAGGTTGAGCCGGAAGAGTTCCAGATTCACCAGATCCATCGACAGGAAGTGCTCTGATGGAAGATGCCATCAGCCTGTTCGTTCGCGCCATTTTCGTCGAGAACCTGGCCCTCGCCTTTTTCCTTGGCATGTGCACCTTTCTGGCTGTCTCCAAGAGCATCGAAACGGCTATTGGCCTGGGCGTTGCGGTGGTCGTGGTCATGGTCGTCACCGTCCCGGTCAACAATCTGCTCTACCAGTACTTTCTCAACCAGGGTGCCCTGGCCTGGGCCGGCTTGCCTGCCGTGGATATGAGCTTTCTCGGCCTGATCAGCTACATCGGCGTTATTGCCGCGCTGGTGCAGGTGCTGGAAATGGTCCTGGATCGTTATTTTCCGGCCCTGTACAACGCTCTGGGTATTTTTCTGCCCCTGATCACGGTGAACTGCGCCATTCTCGGCGCCTCCCTGTTCATGGTGGAACGCTCCTACGACTTTGGCGAAAGCGTGGTGTTTGGCCTGGGGGGCGGCATTGGCTGGGCGTTGGCCATCATTGCCCTGGCCGGTATTCGCGAGAAACTGAAATACAGTGATGTGCCCGAGGGCCTGCAGGGATTGGGTATCACCTTTATCACCGTAGGCCTGATGTCCATGGGTTTCATGGCCTTCTCGGGTATTCAGCTCTAAGGCGCGCGTCAGGCTATGCAGGAAATTACTCTGGGCGTCGCATTATTCACCGTGGTGGTGATGCTGCTGGTGTTCTTTATCCTGGCAGCCCGCTCCCGGTTGGTGCCCTCCGGTGACGTGCAGCTTTTGATCAATGACGAAAAGACAGTGACCGTGCCAGTGGGCGGCAAGCTGCTGTCTGCCCTGGCCGATGCCGACCTGTTCCTGGCATCGGCCTGTGGCGGCGGTGGGACCTGCGCCCAATGCCGGTGCAAAATATTGGAGGGCGGGGGCTCAATCCTGCCCACCGAAACTTCTCTTATCAGTAAACGCGAAGCCCGCGAGGGTGAGCGCCTTGCCTGCCAGGTGACAGTCAAGCACGACATGAAGATTGTTGTGCCGGACGAGGTTTTCGGGGTCAGGCAATGGACCGCCAAAGTCCGCTCGAATAACAACGTCGCAACCTTCATCAAGGAATTAGTCCTTGAGCTGCCCGCCGGCGAACCCCTCGATTTTGGCGCCGGTGGTTATATCCAGATTGAGTGCCCGGCTTTCGAACTGGACTTCAAGAATATCGATGTCGATCAGGAGTTCCGCCCCGAATGGGATCACTACAAGATCTGGGATTTGCATGCCTCGGTTACGTCACCCGTGGTGCGCGCCTATTCCATGGCTAATTACCCTGAAGAAAACGACATCGTGATGCTGAATGTCCGCATCGCCACGCCGCCGCCGGCCCTGTGGGAGAAAGCTCCACCCGGCGCCATGTCTTCTTATATTTTTGGCCTGAAGCCAGGTGATACAGTCACTATTTCCGGCCCCTACGGTGAGTTCTACGCGCGCGACACGGACAAGGAGATGATCTTCGTGGGTGGCGGTGCCGGCATGGCGCCCATGCGCTCGCATATCTTTGACCAGTTACGCCGCCTGCATACGCAGCGCAAACTGAGTTTCTGGTATGGCGCACGCAGTAAGCGCGAAATGTTCTATGTAGAGGATTTCGACGAGCTGGCGGCGGAGAATGAAAATTTTGACTGGCACGTAGCACTATCGGAGCCCCTGCCTGAAGATGACTGGGATGGCTATACGGGCTTTATCCACAATGTGCTCTTCGCCGAGTACCTGAAGAACCACCCGGCGCCGGAGGACTGCGAGTACTATCTGTGTGGGCCGCCGGTGATGAATGCGGCGGTCATCGATATGCTTGAGAATCTTGGTGTCGAGCGTGAGAACATCATGCTTGACGATTTCGGCGGCTGAACATGGCGGTATTTGCACTGAGTCTGATATTAATGCTGGCTGCCGTGCTCGCCATGGCAATCGGCAAACTGCTGGGCCGGGGCGGCATCCGCGGAGGTTGCGGGTCGCTGGCCGGGGTAGACGGCGGCGAACGTTGCGCCCTGTGCACCCGGCCTTGTCGCCAGCGTCGTTCGGGGAAGGGCTAATTCATCAATCCCTTCCTGCAACAGGAGTTCGGTCAGGCTGACCGATAAACAGGGGTAAGGGCATGCCATTACGCAAAGTCCTGGTTCGGGAATATATGGCGGCTAATCCGGTCACGGTGGCGCCGGACACGCCAATTCTGCAGGCTATTCACGCGCTGGTCGAACATCGTATATCCGGGCTGCCGGTGGTTGACCTGCGCGGCAACCTGGTGGGCATGCTGTCGGAATCCGACTGTTTGCCTATTGCTGTTCAGGCCAGTTATCACGGCGAACTGGGCGGGACGGTCAGCGAGTACATGAGTCACGAGGTCAAGACCGTCGATCCCGACGACAGCATCGTAGAGCTTGCCGAGCGCTTCATGCGCAACAAGCTGCGGCGTTATCCTGTCGTGGAGCGCCAGCGTGTGGTGGGGCAGATCAGTCGGCGTGACGTCTTACGCGCCATGGAGTTTCTCTACTGAGTGCTTACTCGTATTGCTGGCGGCCTGGCTTGCTATTACTCCTTTCGGTGATGCTGATGTCGGCTGCCTGGTCCCAGGCCCTTGCTCAGCCCAGGGTTGACGCCAGCCGGGCCCAGATTCTGCAGCAGTCCGGCCCCAAGTATCCGCGTGATGCCAAAAAACGCGGCCAGGAAGGCTGGGTCATGCTTAGCTTCATGGTGAATAAAAAGGGCGGTGTGTCTGACGCCCTGATCGAAGATTCCAGTGGCGTCCCGGCCTTTGAAAAAGAAGCCTTGAAGATCGTCAGAAAATGGCGGTACGAGTCGGCCACGCTTGATGGAGAACCAGTTCCGCAACGCCAGACCCGCCTGGTTCTGACCTATGCCATGGACATGCCCCGACGTGGCGCCGGCCTGCGTTTTCGAGAAGGTTATAGCTCAGTGCAGGAGCGACTGAAGGAGCAGGATTACACCGGCGCGCAGCGCGAGTGGCAGACGCTGGCGGATTTTGACGGCTGGAATCTTTACGAGACGGCGCGTCTATGGGCGCTTTATGCCCTGGTGGGGGAGGCCCAGGGAGACAATGAGCAGGCCCTGACAGGCTTGTTGCGGGCAACAAGGGGTGGCGGTAGTTACCTGGAGAAGGATTTCTATGCGGCCGCCCTGCGCAAGATGTTTGTCCTGCAGCTGCGGGCCGACAATCGCGCTGGTGCCCTGGCCACTTATGGACAGCTGGAGCGGCGCGCCGGGTCTCTCGATGGTTTCGAGCAACTCACCGAGGCGGCCACCACCTTGCGGGAACGCCTGCAGGCATCGGAAGTCCTGGCGGCAGAAGCCCGGGTGGAGGTGATTGCCGGCAAGACCTTCTGGACCCGTCGCCTGTTGCGCCGCGAAGTTGAATTATTCGATATTCGCGGCAAGCTGGAGAGCATCGATTTTCGTTGCGATTGGGGCCGGTTGACGGACAAGGCCGTGGTCGGCAAGCGCTGGCAATTGCCTCCAGAGTACGGGGATTGCGACGTTTATGTGTATGGACGCAAGGGCTCGCGTTTCAGTCTGCTGCAGTTTCCGGCCATCCCGGCAGGCTGATTGACGGCGCTGACTGACTTATTCAGTTATCCAGGGACCAGGTAAAGGACAGGGTGACCAGGTTCACGTCGTAGCCGCGCCAGTTGGCGCCGCTGGCCAGCAGATTGTTGACTGTATCGGGCTGCACACCGTCCAGGGTCCAGTCGTCCACGTCATAGTCTTCAAACAGGTAAGCCACGCCGACGTCGACCTTGTCGTTGACCTGGTAACGCAGGTCCAGCTCCACCCGGTGCCGGGTGGTATCCAGGTCCGGGAAATCCGAGCGCAGACCACTGGTGTTATTTTCGATCTCGCCTGTTGTATCAATGTAGGTATAACCGAGGCGGCCACGAACGCGCTCGACGATCCGCGGTAAATTGATGCTGATACCGGCAATCCAGCTCTCATCCTTCTGGTTGGCGGTCCAGTCGGCCGTGCTGAAAGACTGGCTGCCGAACTGGGTGGTTTCCAGTTCATCGTAGCCAAGCTGACCCGTGAGCACGACATCCTGGCTGAGTTGCAGGCCCGCGTCGAGTGTCACATTGCGGTACTCACCTTCATCCAGGCCGAGATCGGAATCATCGTAGTCATCCTGGGCGAATAGCCCGGTGAAGGTGAGATCCAGGCGCTCCGCGGGCTGCAGGGTCACGCTGAGTTCGAGGCTCTCCCGGTCGCGATCGGCAAAATTGTATTTTCTGAGCAGCGGATTCTGCGGCGGTTGGGTGGCATTAACCGGTTCGTAGTCGTCGCCGTCACGGGTGGCATAACTGTATTTCAGCCGCAGATCGGCTGCCTCCAGTCCGCTGAGCCTGAGTTCGCCCCAGACTTCATGTTCCTCGGTCTCATCAACCTCGGTGAAGTCGCGCTGGTGATTGTCGTACTGGTAGCCGACCTGGCCGTTGGTGCCATAGGGGAAGCGATAATTGCCCGACAGGCCCAGGCGATAACGCTCGTAGCCATAGGGCAGGTTGTCGCGTGGCTGACTGGCGGCGATGCTGTCAGACACGACGTAGTCCCAGGTGTCCCGGGGTGTGTCGTTATCGCGCTCGTCATAGACGAACTCACCCCGCAGGCGCAGTTTCGGCAGTGGCCGTGACGACACCCGGACATCGGCATAGAGGGTATCGACCTCGCCATCGAAGCGCGTCCTGGGCAGAGCGCCACCAGCCAGGCCAGGATTGACGGTATAGGGCAGGGCACGATCATCCTGTTCCATCTTGCCGGCAGCCAGCCGACCCGAGATTCGGGTGTTCTCCCAGCCGTGGTAGTCACCGGAAATCATCAGTTGCTGGAATTCATTGTCGGGCTCCAGGGCGGCACTGCCATCGTCGGCGCCCGGCGCAGGTGCCGTGAAGGGATTCTCCCAATCCAGGCGGCTGGCGTCGTTGCTGTAGAAAGAGCCCATGTAGCCCACCCGGGCGTTCCAGGTCTCGGCGGCGTAGCTGACGCCGGCTTCCACCGTATCTGTTTCGTCATCTACGGGCCGCAACAGTGTGGTGGCCAAGGTCTGGAAGCTCCCTGCCCATAGCTGACGGCCATCGCGTTCCAGGTGTCGATAGTCCACGTCATAGCGCAGGCGCGGTGACTGAATAAAGCTCAGCCCGGCATTCCAGGATTCCCGATCCCACTGCGCATCCGCCCCGCGCAGACTCGCATCCAGGGCCGTCATGCCGGCCGTATTGGGTGCTCGCACCCAGCCGGCAGGCAAATCCTGATTGCCGGCACCCGGGCTGTTGTAGACCGTCTGCGAGTTTTCAAACAGGCGTCGCGGCAGTTCGTCGTATCCCAGACGCAGGTCCAGGCGGCCTTGCCAGCCGCCGGACAGGTCAAGCTGGCGCGAATCCAGGCCCAGGTCCTGGCCTTCGGCGCGCCAGCGCAGGGCATTTTCGCCAAAGTAGTCGGCGGTGAAATCACCCACCAGGAAAGCACCATCATCATCCAGCCCGGTGTAGTCGCCAAACTTGAAGCTATCGTCAGACTGGTAGCCCGCACCGGCGGTCGTTTCCAGTTTGATGCCCTGGGGATAGGGGCAGTTGGCGCATTGCCAGTTTGTCGGCCGGGTATCGGCTGCTTGGATAGTGCCGCTGATCATGAATAGCGGCAGCCACAGACTGATGTTCATGCCTTGGAGGGAGGACGTCATGCTTAGCGCATCTGGGTGATGCCGGACGGGTGGTTCGACCCGTGCACCTGGGCGTGGCAGTTCAGGCAACTGCCGCCCAGCACCAGGGCCGACGGCGAGCCGCCGGGCAGGCTGCCAGCGGTCAGGCTAAGGCTGGGGTGCCCGGCCTGGGAGTGGCATTGCTGACAGAGCAACGGTGCGCGGCGTGTCAGCATGGCCGGATGGTTAGAGCCGTGCGGCGCATGGCACAGGGCGCAGTCTTCCGTCACGGGCTGGTGTTCGAAGGCAAAGGGGCCACGCTTCTCCGCGTGACACTCGTAGCAGGTTTCGTTCAGGGTCAGGCGTTTCAAAGAGCCTTGTGTTGCCGAACCGTGCGGGGCGTGGCAACTGCTGCAGTCCATTTTCCCGAAGCGAACCGGGTGGGCGTAGGGTTTCTGAGCCTGGCCCCGCTGCCGCTGATGGCAGTCATAACAAACGTCCGCCTGGGTGGCTTCGGCCAGGACCGGATCTTTCGCCAGATGGGAGTTATGGCAGGACGCGCAGCTTAAGTCCTGGGCGGCGTGTTCCCCCGCATGCCATTCAGCGCCCACCGGGCTTTCATGACAATTCAGGCAGGCTGCGTTCTGCTCATCGACAGGCGTGAGAGCACCCTCACCGAAAGTCACCACCGATTCACGCCCACCCATAGGGTGACTGCCTTGGGCACCATGGCAGCTTTCACACTCCAGCTGAGCAAAAGGCGTGCGGGCATCTCCGCGTTCGCCATGGGGACTGACAAAAATACCCTGCAGCTCGGGCTGCCGGTGACAGCCCAGGCAACCGTCCGCACCGCCGCGACTGAAGGCGGGCTCGTCAGCTTCATCCTGGGACCAACCGGCTCCGGTCATCAGCAGGCTGGCCAGCATCAGGAGTATTGCTGCAGTGGTTTTCACTTACAGCCCGTGCAACTCGCCTACGTCGGCACTGCGGCCCGGACCATGGCAGACATCGCAGGTTTCGATGACTGTCCCTTCTGACTGGGAAATCAGGGTCCCGTCCACTGTCTGTACCGCGTCGAAAGCACCGCCGAATTGTTCCATGTGGGAAACAGCGGCGGGGCGATCATGGCAGCCCCAGCAGGCGGCTGCGTTGGGTGTGATATTCAGATCGTCGTATGGGTCATCAATGTCAGCGGCAATGTCGATCGTGGCTGCCAAGGCAAAAGCGCCGACGGGATAGTAGGTGTTGGACAGGTGGCAACCCTCACAGTTCGCCAGGTTGCCCGGATACACCACTTCTCCGAAGTCCGCCGGGTTGCCACCGCGGCCATATACAACAAAGGCATTGTCCCGCTCTTCACCCCGATGAATCGCATGAACCATCGTTTTGAATTCAATGGTTTCCTCGTCTTTGCCGTCCAGCGAGTTGGAGCTATCCACGCCGCCGTCAATCCGCTCGGCGATGTCTGTGGCGTTGGAATTGTGGCAGGTCACGCACAACTCGATATTGTCGGTGCGGTTTGATCCATGGAGGCTAATCACGCCATGACAGCCATTACAGCTGTCGATATCGACGATCTTCCGTCTGTCTATAGGCAGTCCGTCCGTAATGGCGTAGCCTATGGACTCGCCCCCAATGGGTACTCTATTTCCATCCACTCTGCCGCGCGCCTCTGCAGCCGCCGTGCCGGATCCTTCGACGAAGGCTGGAACGGAGTCTGCGGAGGTCACGGTGAAAGTACCGTCCAGATTATCGACACCATCGCCTTTCACATCCAGGCGGAACGGCTGGGCCGGTGTGCCTGAGGCGGAGCCGCTGCCGCTGCCCGTATTGTTGATATCAAAATTATCCCAGGCAATGTTGACCCGCAGCCTATCGATAGCTGGGTCGTTCAGTATGTCGTAGGGGGTATCGGCGTTGGTGGGGTCGGTAACCGACACCTTAGCCACTGGGAATTCTCCTGGCGCAGTATTCACCACTTCAATCAAAGACAGTTCGAAGGCGGCGGCGGCTTCCTTTTCCGTAATCACATGGGCTTCCTCAACCCCTATGTCACCGCCTGGGCGATGGCAATTGGCGCAGGCATCGTTGCCAGCACTGATGCCGCTGCCATGATTCTCGCCTGTCTCGAAGTTGACGTCGTCATGACAGGAGCCGCAGGTCTCCGCAGTAGGAACACTAATCCAGTTGCCGGCGTCGGGGGTGTCAGGGTTATTCTCGTCGTGACAGCCCCGGCAATTGCGAATGTCCTGGGGATAGACGACGTTTGAATAATCGTGGGGCCGGTCGCGGAAGCCGTAAATGACGTACTGCCCGCCGTCAACGACGCTCGGCAGGTCTGCGCCGTAATGGATCTTGTGGGCCATGACTTTCATATCCACCGTGTTGCCGCTCTGGGCATCGGTGGAGCCGGGATTGTGGCAACTCATGCAACCCTGCACGGCGCCGCGGCCATCGCCGTGCAGTGACAGCTGATCATGGCAGACGTTACAGCTTGCATCGTCGACGATTTCCCGCGTAAACAGGCCCGTCGTTGCGCCGGTGGCCGGCAGAAAGTCGTAGACGGGGTTGATGACGGGTGCAAAACCCCGGATCTCGAAGCTGGCCCGGTGGGTCAGGTTGCTGTTGAATTCAACGCCCGGGACGTTGGCCACATCGGTGGCGTAGGTGTATTGATAAGTCCCGTCGCCGTTGTCCGTCAGCTCACCGGCTGTGCCGTTCTCGGTCGTGGCCTGCACCTGGTCCTCAGTGCCCGGACCAATGCCGTTGGCTTCCTCGATCCGGTTGATATAGCTCTGCCAGGCGCTGGCATCGCCATCGGTGCCGGGCACCAGTTTGGCGATGGTGAAACTGATGGCACTGGCGGGTAAGCCGACAACGGCGGTGCCGCCGCCATCCGCCAGGCTGAAGTTCATGACCGGAGGGCTGGCGATAGTCACCTCGCCGATGGCGGCTGCCAGTTGGGTCGCGTCGGCGATATTCACCGTGGCCGGCGCGCCGGGTGGTCCCGGGGCTCCGTCGTCACCATCATCGCCGGAGCAGCCGGCCAAGCCAGCAGCTACCAATACAAGCAGGCCTATACGCGGCCAACCGCCAGATGCGTGCATAAACCCCGTCCCCGGTCTTCTAATTACGTCTTGAGGCGTATTTAATAATGTCAGGATAGCGCCCCGGCTTGGACTGGGGCAAATACCTATAGAAATTTCGGGGCCCGTTTTGCCAGTTTGCCTGACCACAGCATGACAGTCATCGCCCGGCTGCTTGGCGCCGGCATGCGGCGCGCCAGCCGGGGCGCCCTGCAGTTCGATGCATCACCGGCCAGCTTGCCGGCCCCCGTGCCTGGTCATCGCTATCTGTTGTACTTGCATGTGCCCTTCTGTGAGTCGCTGTGCCCCTTCTGTTCCTTCCATCGCGTGCAGTTCAGGCCTCGGCAGGCGCAGCCTTACTTTGAGGCCCTGCGCGCAGAAATCGCCCATTATGCGGACAGAGGTTTCGATTTCGGTGAGGTCTATGTGGGCGGTGGCACCCCAACCGTCATGCCTGATGAGCTGGCCCGGACCCTGGGCCTGATCCGCGCGCGTTTCTCGGTGACAGACATCTCCGTGGAAACCAATCCGAACCATTTGACGCCGCCGGTCCTGCAAGCCTTGCAGGCCGCCGGGGTTAACCGTCTGTCGGTGGGTGTGCAGTCCTTTGACGATGTCTTGCTCAAGCGCATGGGGCGTTACCAGGCGTATGGCTCAGGCCTTGAGACCGCAGATCGCCTGGCCCGCGTGCAGGCGGCCTTCCCGACGGTGAATGCCGACCTGATCTTCAATCTGCCAGGGCAGAGTGCGGACAGCTTTGCCCGGGACCTGGAGATTCTCCGGCAGGAGGTTGGCGTAACGCAGGCGTCGTTCTATCCCCTGATGGCAACACCGTCGACGCGCGCGCGCATGCGGGCGGAGATGGGGGAGTCCGCGGCGGACAACGAGCAGGCTTTTTATCAAATGATCGAGCCGGGTCTGGGTCGTGCCTATCGGGCATCGTCTGCCTGGTGCTTTTCTCGCGGTGCCGGCCGGGTGGATGAGTATGTGGTTGATAATGAAGACTATGTGGGGGCCGGCAGTGGGGCCTTCGGGTATCTGCAGGGCCAGTTGCAGGCCAGCACCTTTTCCCTGCGCGACTATCAGGCGCGGGTGGCGGCGGGGCACACGGGGGTTACGCACAGTCGCGATTTTTCACGGCGCGAGCAGCTGCGTTATCACCTGCTGATGCGCCTGTTTGGCCTGCGCCTGGATAAACGACTGACGACGGAACGCTTTGGCGCCGGGGCCTTGCGCAGTCTGCTCCCGGAGCTGGCTGCTTTGAAGCTGCTGGGTGCGATTCGTGAGGAGGATTCAGTCTTGCATCTGACGCCCCGCGGCAGGTATTACTGGGTGGTGTTGATGCGGGAATTTTTCTCCGGGGTTAACCGCTTTCGCGAGGTGATGCGCGAGGACTGGCGATCCGGACCTTCCCGAGGAAGGCTGCCGACAACGCAGGGGAGCACACGATGACCGAAGACGAAAAAGAGCCGGGTCCGCTCTGGCGGCGACCGCGAGCACGTTGGGCCCTGGGGGTTCCGCTGGGGGCAGTGCTGGCATTTTTTCTGGGTGCCGCCGGCCTGGGTACCTTCAATTTCGTGATTCACGAAAC
This sequence comes from uncultured Gammaproteobacteria bacterium, assembly GCA_937921935.1. GTDB lineage: Bacteria > Pseudomonadota > Gammaproteobacteria > Steroidobacterales > J054. The sequence continues at coordinate 61,735 of CAKZWQ010000017.1, forward strand.
CAGCACTAATGAGTTCTGTTTCGTCTGTCACTCACATGAAGCCTTCATTCGAGCTGAATATGAGGCCTCATCCCACTTCAGTAATGCCTCGGGTGTCAGGGCTGACTGCGCTGATTGCCATTTGCCCCATGAATGGTGGCCCCTGGTTACAACCAAGGCCATTGTTTCCCTGGACATCATTCCCGAGCTGATGGGCAAGCTGAACACGGCGGAGAAATACGAAGCGCATCGGGGTGCAATGGCCGAGAAGGTCTGGTCAGAATTCCGGGAAAATGACTCGCAGTTTTGCCGCAGCTGTCATGATCCGGCTGCGATGAAGGCTGAAAAACAGTCGCCCATGGCGGCCCGGATTCATGCTGCACTGGAACCAGGGGGCAAGACTTGTATCGATTGCCACCGGGGTATTGTTCACGCCCTGCCGCAGGCGGCAGCCGGGAACTAAGGCAGCCCGCGGCTGATTGCCACGGGCTGCTCAGTCAATCTGCATATTGGCAATCTACATATTAGCTTTTGCCAGGAAGGCTGCCAGATCAGCGATATCCTGATCGCTGACCTTGCCCACATCCGGGTGACCGGAGCCAGCCGCAGCGACTTTCTTGATAGCGCCATCAATTGCTGACTCGCTCAGGCCAGCGAAGTCTGCAGGTGTATGGCAGGCCGTGCAGGCCGCAACTTTTTTCTCACCTGCTGTGGCGTCACCCTTGGGTGCAGCACCCTCATGGCCGCCCGCCAGGGCGAGGGATGCAAAGCACAGGCAGGCTGGCAGGGCCAGCCAGTTCAGGCGTCTTATCGTCGTCATGTCTAATACCCCTATAGATTCTTGGATTCAGGCCAGGGAGGCCGGGATGTTTGTTTCCTGCAATCCCCGTTTAATTCGCCGGGAATCAGTGGCTGGATTCGGGTCCGATGGCAGAACACGCTGTGTCAGAATAGCCCGCTTTCTGATCGCCAGTCCCTGGCGGGCCATGGTTTGCGGAGGCAATTAATGAATATCGTGATCACCGGCAGTACCAAGGGTATCGGACTGGGTATGGCCCGGGAGTTCCTCAAGCGCGGCCACGATGTGGTGATTTCCAGCCGGCGCGCCGATGCTGTCGACACCACGGTCACGGAATTGCGCGCGGAGTTTCCTGACCGCCGTATCGCCGGTCAGTCCTGCGATGTTGTCGAGTACGCGGCTGTCGAGGCCTTGTGGGAATGTGCGGTCCGGGAGTTGGGGCAGGTTGATATCTGGGTCAACAATGCCGGCCGCGACGGCACGAAGGTGCCTTTTTTCGCCTTGCCGCCGGAAGATTACGTGCAGACCGTGCAGACCAATGTGATTGGCATGATGCATTGCTGCCGGGTCGTTATCCCGGGGATGTACAAGCAAGGCAGTGGCAAAATTTTCAATATGGAAGGTTTCGGCAGTAACGGGCAGGTACGTCCGGCCATTGCGCCCTATGGGACAACCAAGTACGCGGTTAAGTACCTGACCAAAGCCCTGGCCCTGGAGCTGAAGAATACGCCCGTTCAGATGTGCTATCTGAGCCCCGGCATCGTAGTAACGGATATGTTGGTGCCGCCGCCGGATCAGCGCGGTGAGGGTTGGGAGCGGAGCAAGAAGATTCTGAATATCCTGGCCGATACGGTTGAGACCGTGACGCCTTTTCTGGTGGAAGGCATGCTCAAAGCGAACAAGAACGGCGCCGCGGTGCGCTGGCTTACGCCGGGCAAGGTGCGTCGTCGCTTCGCCACCAGCCTGTTCCGCAAGCGCGATATCTTCGGGCCGCTGGGTTTCTGATCAGGTCTAGCGCTGCGGTTCGAAACGCAGGCGTACGCTGGTCCGCACTTCTTCGGCAACACCCTCGACCAGGGGTGGCTTGAACTGCCATTTCTCCACAGCATTGATGGCCGCCTGATCAAAGATTTCAGGGGGCTCGGAGTCCAGAATCCGGATGTCTTGTGTGGTGCCGTTCTGGTTGATCAGAAAATCCACCTGCACCCAGCCACTGGCCCGCCGGGCCGCGACCCGGCGGGGGAAACGAGGCTCAACAAACCGCTCGAATTCCAGCTCTGACATAGGCACCTGCTTGGGGCCGGTCGGCGCCGGGACCGGAGCGGGTCCGTATTCTGTGGGTGGTTTGGGCGCAGCGGGTGCTGGCTTGGGCGGGCCCATAGGCACTGGCACTGAGGGCAGCTCGCCGGCGGCCTCTGTATCAGGTCCGGCCAGCAAGGATTCTGCCCCTGAGGTATCAAATGCCGTTTCGGTCGGGGTATCTGCCAGTGCGCCGCTTGGCTCATTAAGCTCCGGGGCTGATGTATCGGCGTCGCCGATGTCTGCTACGCCCCTATCTATTGTTTCCTGGGAAGGGACATTGGCAGCCAATTGAACCTCTGGTTCAGATGTTGCCGTCGGCGAATCGAATGCGGTATCCAGAGCGGGCGGCGTCAAGTTCGCTGCCTGCTTATCTTCGTCGATGAGGGCCGCATCCTGTTCCTTGGCCGGTTCAGCAAAGTCTGTTGCCTCAGCCTGGGCGGTGTCGTCCTGCCCCGGATCGACCGCCGTATCACCGATGTCTGCAGCTAAAGTTTCGGACGCCGGCGTCTGTGCAGCAAGGGGTTCACTCTTGGCTTCACCCGCAACTTCACTGTCGGCCCCCGCCGCAGGCGTCGGCATAGCTGGTGGCGCCGGTCGACGCTCGGGGGTGACCGCAGTCACGGGCGTCGGGTCGGGCTCATCCGGGCCGCGGAGCCAGAAAATGGCGGCTATTCCGAGGAGCAGCAGAGGCGTTGCCCACCGGGCCACTTTCCTGAAGCCAGCCTGCCTGGCCTGTGCAGGGAGTTCTTCAGGATGCATTGCCTCGACCCTGGGCGCGCTGTCTGTGGTCTGCGCTGTCGGTTCGTCCGGGGGCAGATCAGCTGGCGCGGTCTGCGGCTGCATCAGCTCTGTTGCCGGGCCTGGGCTGCTGGTGTCCTCCCTTTGCGCGGCTCCAGGAGATTCGCCGAAGGCGGCCATGAAACTCGCAACATCAACCGGTCGCTCTTCACGCCGGAATGCCAGCGCGGTCTTCAACGCCTGCCACTCATGTTCATTCAGGCAGTCCAGACGTTCTGGTTCACAGCCCTCCGCCTCAGCTTCAATGGCGGTCACGTGGCCAAATGCCCGTTGGCCGGCCAGGGCTCGATAAGCTAGCAGCCCGAAGGAGAACAGGTCATCCGCCGGCGTGGCTGCCTGGCCCTCCAGCACCTCGCAGCTGCAGTAGGCCGGGGTCAGGGCATTGAGTTCAGTGACATCGTTTGTCGCGGCTGCAGCGCGGGCGATCCCGAAATCCAGCAGTTTCGCTTCACCGTTACGGTCGACGAAGACGTTGCCTGGTTTGATGTCCGCATGCACCACGCCGACCTCGTGCGCGTGGATCAGGGCAGCGCCAAGACCCTGGATAATTTGTCTTGCCTGGTATTCGGGCAAAGGCTGTTGCGGTGCTCGATCCATGATGTCGACCAGGGATTCGCCTTCCAGCCATTCCATGGTAATGAAACAGCGTTCGCTACTATGGTCGAAGTCAAAGACTCGAACGACGTTCGGATGCGCCAGTTTCCGGCTGTGGGCGGCTTCCCGTTCCAGGCTTGCCAGCGCCTCAGGATGTTCGGCGAAATCTTCGCCGAGTACCTTGATGGCGACCCAGGGGTCCGGGGCGCCCGATTCCTTCTTGCGCCGATCCAGGGCCTTGTAGATATCCCCCATGCCACCGGTTTTGACCCGCGACACGATGACATAGCGATCACCCAGGAGTTTTCCTGGTTCCATCGGTCCGGTGGGCGGTTTCGGCTGCGCCGTAGACACAGGATCATCCAGCACGGGTGGCGGGGCAACGACGGGCAGGGGGATGGCCGGGGCAGGATATTCCCCGCTCGCGTCCAGCAGCCCTCTGAGCTGGGGCGGCGTGCCCGGGGAGTCTTCGGACCATTCCGTGGGCTCATCTTCGGAGATGGCCTGGTCAATTTCCGCCGTTATGCGCTCCCACACCTGCTCTGGCAGCATGCCGGCCCGTAAGGCATCGTCCAGTTTTTCCTGCAGGTCATGGGCGCAGTTCAGGTCATCTTCGAGCACACTGCTGACGGTGGCCAGCAGGAGTTCAACATGAACACGGCCGGTCAGGAACTGCTCAAGAACCTGGTTCAGGTCTTCGCTCGTCGGGGCGGGGCCTTCCATGTCGTTTTTCGCGACCATAGCGTTCCGGAACGGCCGCGCAGGCGGCGCCTATATAATCCAATAAACAGTAACAACCACTGCGACAAAAGGCCCGTCACTGATTCACGTTATCAAGCTGCTGTGCGGTGTAAACCGCGTGCTCCACAGGCCTTCTATTTCACATAATGTGGCGATGTAAGTTTGCAGTGTGTGCTGCATCACATCCGTTTCATCGTGCTAGCCTGCTGCGGTTTTTCGAACAGACCAACTGTTTATGATTGATAACACAGCAACACAACCAATGCTCGGACTTTGGGATTTTTCTGTTTCTCTCTACGCAAAGCCGGGCGTCAAAGATGCCTGTCTTGAGTTGCAGGATCGTTGTGGCCTGGATGTGAATCTCTTGCTGTTTGCTGTCTGGTCCGCTGTTGCCGGACCCGGTCGACTTGATGCTGCGCGCTTTCGTGATTGTGTTGCTCTGACCGAAGCCTGGCAGGCTGAAATGATTCAGCCGCTGCGGAAACTGCGGCGATCGTGTCGGGCAGAATTGCCACCCGCGCCAGGCGTCGATACGGCGGCCCTGGCTGTTCAGCTGCAGGCTGCTGAACTGGCAGCTGAACAGGTGGAATTGAGCCTGCTGGCCGCCTGGGCAGCGGAGCGGGGGGGTCGGGAAGACGACGAGGAAATCGGAGCCAATGCTGCCAGCAACCTGGTGGCCTATCTCGCCGCCGCCGGCGTGGCACCGGGAGATGCGGCTGAATCCATGCGCCGGATTCTTGCTGCCGCCGTGCCGGCCGTCAGGCCGGCTTGATTGCCATTACGCCGGCGTTCTCCCTGCCATCCATGCGGCCCATGCCGGCAAAATCACTGCGGTCGATGAAGCTGGCCCGCTGCACCTGAAAACCGGCTTCCTCGCAGGTGCGGCTCAGTAATTCAGTGTCCATGAGGTTCATGAACGGCGGACCCTTGATGGGCCGATCGGCTGGCACCTGGGGCAGGTAGTTCTCCAGGGCGATCATCAGACCAGGCCAGCGATCGCCCCGTTCCCGTCGTGCTTCGAATACGGGAATGAACTTGCGCCAGATTCCATAGGGCGTATCGGCAACCAGGTACAGGCGACCGCCCGGTTGCAGCCAGCGAAACATTTTTCTTACTGACGCATCCACGGCGCTGCCATCAAGAAAGTGCAACACCCGCGAGCAGAGCACCGCGCCGAAGCGCCCTTCCGGGAGCTCGATGCCGGGCAGCGCGCCCTGCACGCATTCCAGCCTGTCCCGCTGCTCTTCGGGGGCATTTTCCCAGAGTATATCCAAGTGTCCCTGGTCCAGATCACAGGCGGTGACGCGAGCGCCTGCCGCCAGGGCCGGCAGCGATGCCACGCCGTAAGCACAGCCTACCTCCAGTACCGGGGCATCAATACTGGCCGCGTACTGGATATAGTCATCGGCAAATTCATCCAATACCTCGAACATGAAGCCGGTGCCGTTCAGGGTGGGCCGCATGCCGGAATCACCCCAGCCCTTGGGGGCCGATGGCGTGTCCTGGTCCCTAATCTCCCGGGTATCTTTTTTCTCACTCATGGGATTGATCCTAAGCTCCTGCCGGCCGCCTCTCAAGCGCGGCTGACACGTGGTCGCCGCCGGCATTAGGCCCTTTGCCGCTGCCCGTCAGTTTCTATACTTCCGGCCTCGGACGCAGCGTCCGGCCGGTCCGGATGGGCAGCAGGGAGAGTCATATCAAGGGGATTAACTATGTCGGACCAAGAAACCGGCCCTGAATATATTGCCGTTGCATTGCAGGTTTCCTGCCATGGGGTGAATCGCTGCCCGGACGCCGAAAGTGCCCGGGCCCGCATCGCCCGGACCATTGACACCATTTCCGGGTACACCACGACGGCGTCCAACTTTTGCGAGTGGTTTTATGGGGCCCCGGTGCGCCTCGTCGCCCTGCCTGAGTACGCGGTGACCGGGTTTCCCCTTAAGGAGACGCCTGCAGAATGGCGCGAAAAGGCCTGTTTGAGCTATGACGGACCCGAGTACGAAGCCCTCGGCAAGCTCGCTCAGGACAACGATCTTTTCCTGGCAGGTAACGTTTACGAGATTGACCCGAACTTCCCGGAACTCTATTTCCAGGTCTGTTTCATCATCGGCCCCTCGGGCGATGTGATTCTGCGCTACCGGCGCCTGACGTCCAGCTTTGAACCCACACCCCATGATGTCTGGGAGAAGTACCTGGACATCTATGGCCTGGATGGCGTCTTTCCGGTGGCCCGCACCGAGATTGGCAACCTGGCCATGATCGCGTCGGAGGAGATTCTCTACCCCGAATTCACCCGGATGCATGTGATGCGCGGGGCTGAGGTCATTATTCATCCCACGAGCGAGCCTGGCAGTCCGCAGCTGACCATCAAGGAAATAGCCCGCCGTGCCCGCGCGGTTGAGAATATGGCTTACGTGGTGTCACCCAATTCGGCCAGTATTGAGGATATTCCTATCCCGCCCTACACCTGCAGCGCCATGTCCAAGATCGTCGGGCCCCACGGGGAGGTGATGATCGAGGCTGGACCCGGTGGCGAGAGCATGTCAGCGAACGCGGTGCTGGATATCGGTGCCTTGCGGCGGGAACGCCGGCGGGTCGGGATGGCGAATATTCTTTCCCGGCAGGCCTACGGCTTGTTTGCCGAGAGCTACTCCCAGGCGGACTTTCACCGTCCCAACTTCCTGTTGCAGGATGGGAAGGTCGTGGAGCCGCCCGATCGGATGGTCTTCCGCAAGCGCCAGGAAGAGAATGTCGAGCGTCTCATCAAGGCTGGCCTGTTATAGCCCATTGACTTGGTGGGGCAGCTGAAAATGGGCCGGCAACAGAGCCGCCTGGTGGCTTTTATCAACGGGCGATCACGCGTTTGCACCCGTCGTCCCGGCTGGCCTAGCATCGGTGACTTAGCGTCCGCCCAGTATTCGTGGAGAATCGCCCCATGACTTCAATCACCGCCGACCGTCGCCAGTTTCTCCGTGGCAGCGGCGCTTTGGCCACTGCTGCCCTGTCCCTGAAGTACGGTGCACCGGCCCTGGCCCAGGAGGGTGAGGACGCGGTCTATGGCGCGTGGGAAGACCTGATGCGCCAGAAGTGGACCTGGGACCGTGTGGTGCGAGGCAGCCGCGGGCTCAATTGCACTGGGCACTGTGCGATGAATGTCTATGTGAAGAACGGCATTGTCTGGCGCGAGGAGCAGCAGGGCGAGTACGGCCGCTCGGGCGATGACACGCCGGATTACGGACCAAGAGGCTGCCAGAAGGGCTTGCGCCACGCGAAATACATGTACGGCAGTCAACGGGTTCTCTACCCCATGAAGCGCCTGGGAGAGCGGGGCGAAGGCAAATGGGAGCGCATCAGCTGGGAGCAGGCGGTTAGCGAAATCGCTGATCGCTTCATCGACCACGCCACGGCGGATGGCCCGGATTCCATTACGATGGCGATGGGCACGCAGATGATTCTCAAGCGCGCCTCTTTTTCTTCACTTTTCCGTTTCGCCAATCTTACTGGCATTACGGTGCCAGAGACTTTCGCCGGGGTCGGCGATCTGCCAGTCGGCGCTTACATGACTCTTGGTTTCGAGCTCCCGGGCGACAACATGGCGGCCGTGTTCAAGTCCAAGGTTTGCCTGGTCTGGTTCTGCAATCCGGCGGCAACCCGGATTCCTGACGCGCATTTTTTCTGGGAGGCTCGTTACAATGGCACCGAGGTGGTGGCGATTTCGCCAGACTTCAATGCTTCGGCCATGCATGCCTCCAGCTGGCTGAATCCAAAACCAGGTACCGACATCGCGCTAGCGCTGGCTATGTGCCAGGTGATGATCGAAGAGGACAGCATCGATCGGGACTACATTCGTGAGCAGACGGATTTGCCGTTCCTGGTGCGCACTGACAACCGCAAATTTCTGCGCCAGTCAGATCTGGAGCCGGCGGCGGAAAACGGTGACAAGAGTTTTTATTTCTGGGACGAGAACACCAACGCGCCGGCATTGGCGCCCGCTACCGGGTACGGTGAAACGGCAGGAAGGCTCTCGGAGATGGCCTCTGATTCCAGCCTCAAACTTGGTGATCTGCAGCCCGCCATTGAGGGCCGCTGGACGATAGAGACGGCCACCGGAGCGGTGGAAGTCACCACGGTTTTCGAGCTGACTCGCGAGTTATTGCTTAATTACACGCCGGAGCGTGCCCAGGAAGTTTGTGGTGTGCATCCGGATAACATCCGCAAGATTGCCCGTCAGTTCGCCACGGCGGAAGCGAGCATGATTTTCGCGGGTTACCGCTCCTGTAAATTTGTTCATGGCGACAAGCTGCATCGTGCCTGGCTGCTGATGTGTGCACTGACGGGTAACACCGGACGCGAAGGCGGCGGCATGCAGACTACACAGCTGCCCAACGGCGACGGCCTCATGAAGTTTGCCTTTAACGGTGTCGGCCCGCGCCTGAAACTGGCCGCGATCTCGCTATGGGACTATGCGCACGCCAATCATGAGGAAACCAACCGTAAGGTCTACGGCGATGATTTTGCCGATAAAGTGGAAGGTTCCTATCGCGAAGCGATCAACAATCGCTGGATTCCGGATTACGGTCGGATCCCCTGGAAGATGGGCTTCATGGTCGGTCACAACCCGGGCAACTGGCGCGCCAACGGCGATGGCTGGAGAAAGAGCGCGATGCTGCAGTTGGAGACCATCGTGACCATGACGCCGAATATGAGCGTCACGGCCATGTACTCCGATTACGTGCTCCCCATTGCCGACCACTACGAGCGGCAGGATTTTGTGATGGAAGGGCGGACGCCCTACGTGCAGGTCATCGACAAGGCCGTCTCGCCGTTGGGCGACTCCGTGGACGATTTCACCTGTTTCGACCGGCTGCTGAAAGCGATTAGTGAGCGGGCGGCCGCACGGGGCATCGAGCCCATCGAGCACCAGGTCTATGGTCAGCCGGTCAAATCCGACTACAGTAAGCTGCACGAAGAGTTCCGTACTTTGTACACGGACGACCGCAAGCCGTTTCGAATTGAAAACAGCGCCGATGTCGCCCAGTACATCATTGAAAACTCGGGCGGCATGTCCAAGGTGTCCTTTGGCGAACTGCAGGAGCGCGGGATGATTCGCGTAGATGACGCCGACGGTGTGCAGTTCGGGCCAAACTCGGCTTTTAACTACTATGTGCTGGCGCGGACCCGTGGCAAGAAGCCCTGGGACACGCTGACCGGTCGCCAGCAGTTTTACTTCGATCACGACTGGTTCCTGCAGGAAGGCGAGGCTTTGCCGGAGCACCGCGATCCTGTCGCGATAGAGGGTTACACTCTTCGCCTCACCATGGGCCACGCGCGCCACGGCGTGCACAGCATGTATCGCGACGATCCGCTGCTGGTCAGTCTGCAGCGCGGCGAGCCCGATGTGTTCGTGAACCCGGACGACGCGGCCGAGCGTGGCGTGGCCGACGGCGACCTGGTGCGGGTCTACAATAGCTATGGTTCGTTTGTCGCCCAGGCGCGTGTGACTTCGGGTAACCAGCCCGGCACGCTGTTCATGTATCACGGCTGGGATCCCATGATGTTCCGCGGGCGCGAGAATTTCAGCTCTGCGATTCCCACGGGCGGCATGCTGAAGCCGACTTCCCTGGTGGGCGGTTATGGACATATCGCCTACAAGCCACCGGTATATGTCCCCAATCAGACTTATCATGACGCCACTTGCGAATTTGAAAAACATGTGGCCTAAACAACAGTTAAGAGAACGGAGCTAGACGAATGGGCAAACAGGTTGCAATGGTCATTGATCTGAACAAGTGCATCGGTTGCCAGGCCTGCACCGCGGCGTGCAAATCGCTGTGGACCGACGAAGAAGGCCAGGAGTCCATGCTTTGGAATAATGTGGAAACCAAGCCGGGACCGGGTTATCCGGCGGGCTGGGAAGAGCAGGGCGGTGGCTGGAAGGATGGCCAGCTCCAGCTGGGAGATTTACCGCCCGATGAGAATTTCGGTGGGGAGATTCCGCTTAATCATGCCGCGGTTTACTTCGATGGCACGGCCGACCGACTCAAGCAGGAAAAGCCCATGGGGCGAGGTGCCAACTGGGATGAAGACACCAGTTCCGGTGACTACCCCAACAACTATCATTTTTATCTGCCCCGGCTTTGTAATCACTGCACCAAGCCGGCGTGCCTGGAGGCCTGTCCGGTCAGAGCAATTTACAAGCGCGAGCAGGACGGCATCGTGCTGGTAGACGAGGACAAGTGCCAGGGCTTTCGTCTTTGCAACCGCGCCTGTCCTTACGACAAGGTTTACTTCAACTACCTCAAGAACAAGTCACAGAAATGCATTTTCTGCTTCCCGCGCGTGGAGCAGGGCGTTGCGCCGGCCTGTGCGCGCCAGTGCCCCGGTCGACTGCGCTTCGTCGGTTACCTGGAAGATGCAGGGCCCATTGCAAAGCTGGTCAATGAGTGGAAAGTGGCTCTGCCCTTGCACCCTGAGTTCGGCACTGAGCCAAACGTCTACTATGTGCCGCCGATTCTGCCGCCGTCCTTTGACGAGGAAGGCCGATTCAGTGATGAGCCAAGGGTGCCTATGGAGTATCTGCGGTATCTCTTCGGTCCCGAAGTGGATCAGGCACTGATTACGATCATGGAAGAGATGGATCGCAAGAAGGAAGGCAAGGCTTCCGAGCTCATGGATCTGCTGATCGCCCGTGACTGGAAGTCTCTGTTCAACATTCCGGACGTGCGCGTTGCCTCATCCAGTCAGGATTCCACTCAGTCCGTATAAAGTCTGCTCACGACCCGGACGAGGGAATCGGTGACTCCGCGGAGGTGGCCACGGTCATTTTCGTTCGCCAGATTGCCGTCTGCGTCGAACGCTGTGTGAGCCTGCCGCAGAGCGTACTGTTCCGGAATTACGGTGACGCCGATGTTACCCAGGATGCTGCGCACGGTGACCAGGCCGCGCAAGCCGCCAAGCCCGCCGGGCGAGGCTGAGACCAGGGCTGCTACCTTGTGGTGATAGGGCGAGATATCCGGCGCACCTGCCTCGGAGCGTGACACCCAGTCAATCACGTTCTTCAGTAACGGGCTGATAGAGCTGTTGTACTCCGGTGAGGCAATGAGCAGGCCGGCGTGTTCCCTGACCAGTTGTTTCAGCTTCACGGCATTGGCCGGCAAGCCCTCGGTTTCCTCCAGGTCACCGTCATAGATCGGCAGGGGGTAGTCAGCCAGGTCCAGCCAGGTGCAAGGAAGGCCCGATGCTTCTACCGCACGGACTGCCGCCATAGCCAGTTGCCGGTTTAATGATTCGCGGCGGGCGCTGCCGGCCAGCGCCAGGATGCGGGGTGAGTCAGTCATGAGCTCGGGTCTCGCTGTTTAGTTGCCTTGGGTGAATTCGAGTAGCTCGACCACGTTGCCATCGGGATCGCGACCATAAGTGACGAAGCCGGTGTCCTGGCTTTGTGGCGGACAGTGAAAGCGCATGCCCGCAGCCTCCAGGCGCTTGTACTCGCTGTGAATGTCCTGAACCTGCAGGCAGACATGGCTGATACCGTGGTCACTGACGGGCCGGTCCGGCCTTTGTGGCCTGGCCTCGGGTGATGAGAATTCGAAGACTTCGAGAAAGCTGTCGCCGAGTTTCAGCATGGCTGCCCGCGCGGCAGAGCCTGTCAGCCCGGTGACGGCGTCCGCTTCAGGGCTGGGTGCGTCCCAGTCAAAGGTCCAGGCCACTTCGCAGCCCAGCACCTGGCAGTAGAATTGCAGAAAGCGATCCAGGTCCGGCGTGGACATGGCCGCGTGATGAAAACCCATGAGCATGGTTGAGGCCTTTTTTGGACAGTCAGTATTCTGACGCGGAGTCTAGCGTAGCCCAGGCGGTGCCGGTGGGTCTCTACGTGCATCTGCCCTGGTGTGTGCGCAAGTGTCCGTACTGTGATTTCAATTCCCATGAACCCCGCGGAGAGATTCCCGAGGGTGTCTATGTGGACGCGGTGCTCGCTGATCTGGAGCAGTCCATGCCGGCTCTTGGGGAACGCCAGTTTGAAAGCCTGTACTTTGGTGGTGGGACACCCAGTCTATTCACCGCTGCGTCTGTCGGTCGAATCATCGAGTCGGTGCGGGCGGCCGATCGGTTGGCGGCGGGGGCGGAGGTCACGCTGGAAGCGAATCCCGGGACGGCTGATGCGGGTCGTTTTCTCGGCTACCGGCAGGCCGGCGTAAATCGCCTGTCGGTCGGCGTGCAGAGCTTTGGTGAGGCAAGCCTGCGAGCCTTGGGCCGAATCCATGACGGCGATGATGCGCACCGGGCGGTGGAAATGGCTGCCGAGTACTTCGATAACTTCAACCTGGACCTGATGTATGGGCTGCCCGGTCAGAATCCTAAGGGTGCGGAAGCCGATGTTCAGGCTGCTGTTGCGTCCGGCGCATCGCACCTGTCCTGCTATCAGCTGACCCTTGAGCCGAATACCGCGTTTGCCAAGTTTCCGCCGGCTCTGCCGGGTGAGGAGCTGCAAGCCGAAATAGAAACCATAGTGCACGGACATCTGCAGGCGGGCGGCTATCAACGCTACGAGGTATCGGCCCATGGCCGGCCCGGACGTGAGTGTCGACACAATCGCCGTTACTGGGAGTTCGGTGACTACCTGGGGGTGGGCGCAGGTGCCCATAGCAAGCTGACTCAGGATGGGCAGATCTATCGGCAAGCGCGCGTGCGCGCGCCGCAGGGCTACATGGTGCGAGCTGCTGACGGAGATGCCATCGCCGAGCGTCGCCTGGTCACCGATAGCGATCTGCTATTGGAATTCATGATGAATGCCCTGCGACTGACCGATGGCTTCGAGCTGGACCTGCTGGTCAGGCGCACAGGTCTGGATCCGGCAACAGCCCAGCCGGCTCTGCAGCGGGCCGCGGATCAAGGGCTGCTGGAAATTCGGGGCCAGCATGTGCAGCCCTCTGCGCGCGGGCAGCGCTATCTCAATGCCGTTATCCGAGAGTTCCTGCCCGACTGACCCTCAGTTCAGCGTCTTTGCCCTGTGAGCTGACGGCGTGGCCAAAACCAGGAACTGTTGGGCCGGCACGAGTTGTTGCCAGGTGTTACGCGGATCCCGGGCAAACACCAGTTCCTTGGTGGCAGGGATCACGTGCCAGCTGCCGCGGGCAATTTCATCGTCCAGTTGTCCCGGACCCCAGCCTGAATAGCCAAGATAAAGGCGCAGGCTGCTGTCATCGCCCGCCAGGGTGCCCAGTCGGGTTTGGTTAATACCGATCATATGCACTCCGTCGAGAACTTCCACGGAGTTTTCCGGCGGCTGGGTCGTTCGCTGCAGCACACGAAGACTGTCGAGCTCCACCGGGCCACCGAGGTAAACCCTGCCTGAGTACGCGCTGTCTGCTCCGCTATCGGCGAGCAAGTCAGCATGCGTGAGTTGAGTCTGGCGATTGACGATCAAGCCAATGGCGCCCTTGTCGCTGTAGTCGAGCAGCAGAATAACGGTTTCGCCGAAAGCCGGCCCCTGCAAGTCCCGAGATGCAATCAGGAACTGGCCGGCGGCCGGCTGTTCGGCCCAGCCTGTACCCGCCGACAACAGCCAGCAGATCAGCAGCCAGATAAAGCGGGTGCGCGGTCGCATGGGCATAGAATATCGGGAACAAGAGAACCGTGCCGAGGTTCCCGGATGCCGCCTGATTTTTCGAGCCTGTCAGTGGGCTCGAATATTTCTACTATCTAAATCCATCACTTGCACGATTATCTTCAGCGGTGACTCAGGAGTGCTGACTACCCCAATTTTGGTGTCATGAATTGGTAAACAAATGTTGGTAGCTTAGTCATCCGGGATCAATAAAAAGAAGAAGACGATGTCCAAGTCAGCTTTGTCTGCGAGCGTCCTGATGAACGTGTCAGAGCTGCGAATCGAGGATATTCGCTGGTCAGGTTCCGAGCTTGAACGACAAGTCGTTAATCGGATTTTTGAGACGCCGGATTCCTATGACCATTGGGAGTCATTTCACTCAGGGCTGATGAATACTGTCGGCAATGGCTCTAATCGCAAAGAGCAGTTGGTGAAGATGCGCCGGACGCGCTTCACACTGATCCATCGGCAGTCACTGTTTCAATATCTGCGTGACTCAGGCGTGAAAGGGGAGAAGCGAACCGCAGTGATTAGGGCATTTCATGACACCACGGACTATATGCGGGCCGTGGTGACAGAACATGGCCGCTTCCTGCGATCAAATTCCAGCCTTTATTGCACCGACCACCTGGCTGACTCGGTGCTGCGCGATACTCGTTTTACGAATGGTCTGGCGCATTACAGGCAGAGGTACATGGACTACTTCGCCATGTACTGCAACTGGATCATAGCGGAGCAGCAAGGGGATCAGTACGCCACGCGCCGGTTGATCCCGGAAACCAAGAATTTACTGGCGGGGATGCAGAACAGGTTGTTGCGGATGCCCATGGCGGCCCCGCAGCAGAGGCCTGTTACCTGGAAATTCTGGAACTAGGCGGCCGTCGGCTCATCGACCTTCGGCCCAAGTGCCATAGCGCCTTATCCTAATTACCGGGCAGCGACTCTCTCACCTCGCGACGATAGATCGTGAGGGTTTCCGCTTCAATAAAAACCCGCTTGATGCCCGGATCAATCGATTTGATGGCTTGACTCAGCTGAGCGATGCTGTCTTCCACCTCATCGGCGCTGAGGGCTGAGCTGAAATCCACGCTGATGGTGATCAGGATGAATTCCGGCCCCATATGCAGTGTCGCTACCTCGTTGACCGTATCGATAGCCTCAGCCGCAGCCAGGGTTTGCCGAACGCGCTCGACGATCCAGTCAGCGGCACTTTCGCCGATTAACAGGCTCTTGGTCTCGTAGGCCAGCCAGACGGCGGTGGCCGCCAGGATGAGCCCGATCACCATGGATGCCGCCCCATCAAATACGAGGTTGCCTGTCACATCAGCCAGGTAGATGCCTGCCAGGGCTACCAGCAAACCGAGCATTGCCGCCGCATCTTCGAACAGCACGACAAACAGACTGGGGTCTTTACCGCGCCGCACGGCCTCCAGGATGCCTAGCTCGCCGCGGTGAGCATTGAATTCGCGAAATGCCACGGCGAAGGCGCCGGCTTCAAAAAGAATGGCCAGGCCCAGCACGATGTAATTCACGAACACGTTTTCCAGCGGGACTGGATCCATGATGTGCGAATAGCCCTGGTACAGGGAAATGCCTGCACCCAGGGCAAAGATCAGGATCGCAACCGCAAAGCACCAGAAGTAGACTTCTTTGCCATGCCCGAAGGGGAAGTCGGCACTGGGTGGTCGTTTGGCGCGTTTCAGCGCCATGAGTAGCAGCACCTGGTTGCCGGTGTCTACCAGGGAATGAATGCCTTCCGACATCATCGCAGCGCTGCCGGTGAAAGCTGCGGCTGCGAACTTGGTCACTGCGATCAGGCCGTTACCGATCAGTGCCGCAACAATCGCGGTGCGTGAGGAGCCGGCCATGCGCGCGTCAGTCGGCAGCCCGGCGGAGCAGGGCAGGGTCTGCCCGTTTCACATCAGCCACAATGCAAAGCCCTAGCCAGTCCGGCATGCTGCGTTCCAGGTGTCGGGCGCCATGGGTCTTGATGCCCCCTTCACGCAAGGTCTGGCGTAGCTCGCGATCACCCTCCCAGACTTCAACCAGCGTGCGCACGTCCGTTGTGATGTACAGGTCGACCTCTTTCCCCGGGTCTTCGGTGCACAGGTCCACCTGATCATCGTAGGTCACGACCCACCAGGTCTTGAATTTAGCCAGCTGGTCGAAATTGAAACAAAGCACCGTTTCGCCGGCAGGTAGCTGATCTGTATTCAGCCGTCGCTGCAGATCCCACATCAGGAACTCTACATCGAGTTCGTCATCGTTCATCTGACCTCGCGCCCAGCGCATACCCCAGACGGCAAGTATTTCAATCAACGGCGCCAGTTCCTTGCCGGCGGCCGTGAGGCGATACTCGTAACCTTTCTGGCCGGAAAGTTTCCGGCGAATGATGATGCCGCATTCCTCCAGGTGCTTCAGACGTTTGGTTAGCAAGCTTGGCGAGATGCGGGCAATGGCACGCTGGAAATCGCTGAAGCGATGGGTTCCCAGTAGTAGCTCACGCAGGATGAGCAGGGTCCAGCGCTCACCGATGATTTCCGTCGCCTTGGCAACGGGGCAGAATTGACCGAATTGTCCAAACTGGCTCATAGCCCCGGGGCCTTTGGCTTTCGCTAACTACAGAATATGTAGCTGAATACTACACTCCGTGCAGTATCGGGCAAGCAGGGGTCTCCCTAGGATGCTGCTCGACGGGACTGGTCCCGTCCTGACACACACAGACTTGGGAGATAGGAAATGACGACTCAAAGTGCACAAGTGAACCCCGCGCAGCTTAATGGTGTGGATGTAGATGAGGTGATGAGCTTGATTGGCAGTATCGACCAGGATGCTGGTCTTGGCCGCTGTCAGTTTCGAGCTCGGAATACCTGGATAACAGGTGGTTTAAATCGCAGCCGGATTCAAGACTTCTATGCGGTTGGTGATGAGGACACCTCACGCTCGCTGCCCTTCGAGCTGGCCGCGGACGAACCAGTATTTCTAGCCAGTAATGACAGCGCGCCAAACCCCGTCGAATTTTTGCTGCACGCCCTGGCTGGCTGCCTGACAACGACCACCACCTATCATGCGGCGGCGCAGGGCATTGTGATCGAGGCGATCGACTCAGCCCTGGAAGGCGATCTGGATTTGCGTGGCATATTCGGTTTGTCGGATGAGGTTCGGAAGGGCTTCAGCGAGGTACGGGTGCGGATGCGGATTAAGAGTTCTGCGAGTGTCAATGAGCTCAGAGAGATGGCAATGTTCTCGCCGGTCTTTGACATCGTGTCCAACTCTTTACCGGTAAAGCTGATCATTGAGAAAGCTTAGGCAGCTGGGAATTGCAGGGGTCGATGGATTGATTGAGTCGGCCCCTGCAATCAGCCGGCCAAGAAGCTGGGGGCTGAAAGAATTTTCAGCAAAGGACGCTGATTGGGTGGTTCATGGAGGAGTTCGCTGCGTCGGGATCGTCCTCGGACTTGATCAAAAGTCAGCCAAAATGACTGATCGCGCAATGCCATTCTGCAATACAGGCACAAAGCCAGACCGAAGCATCTCGCCCTGGCGCTGCAAGGCTGCACGCTCAGGGCAGGCGGGCGTAAGGTCGATAGCTATAGTACTTGGGATAGGTGTCGAGCCGGATATGTAGCCAGGCCACGCCGTCGCCGGCCGTACTCAGCCAGATGGGCTGGTCAGACAGCTGCTTGCGCATGAGTTCGCCGACGCGTCGCAATACCGCGTGCTGTTGCCAGTCTGGCCCGTGATGAATGAACGCTGCCAGGTGGCTGTATGCGCTGAGTTCTCCCCGGGGGGTGGGAGCGACTAACAGGGCATCGCCACTGAGATTGTCAAAGCTTGCCACACCGTCAGGACTATCCGCGCTGTCGAAGTGATCGGCAAAGGTCGCCTCATCGGCTGGCCGCTGCAGCAGCGGATCATCGCGCACAATGAACTCGAATTTCTGCCCCGCTGTGGCGATGGTCACGGGGGGCATTTCCCAGCGAAAGGCGTGGAACGGACATTCGCGCAGCAGGACCAGGAATTGCTCACGGAAGTCTTCACTGCGACGCCACAGGTCCAGCACTTCTTCGTAACAGAAGGCATCCTGCTCCCAGCGCGGCTGGTACAGGTGGACGTGGCCCTCGTCCAGAGTATCGATGGTCGAGGTCAACATGACTCACATGATGCCTCAGTCGGTCCGACTCTGTCAGTCAGCCAAGGTGTTCGGTAAAGAACTGATTTATAAGCCGATTCTGTGGGTCCATCTGTTCTCGCAGAAGGCAGAATTTTTCCAGTCTCGAGCCGTAGGCCTGTTTGACCTGGGTGGCGGGGATTCCCCTGGTGTAATTGAGCAGGGGTATGCCGCCGAAGCGCCCGGCAATGGCGCCAAAGTCGATCAGAAAATCTTCCCAGCCATCGGTCACAGTCGTGCGCAGGCTCAGGGCGAAGACCGGGCCTTCAAAGCTGGGGGACATCAGGGCACACGGGTCTGGCAGGAGTCGATAGGCCAGGGATGGCAGGTCGCAGCGAAAGCCCGAGATCTTGTAGTGCCGGTGGCAGTATTCGCGGTAAGAATATAGCGCAGCGCCAAACTGTTTCGCAGGAAATACCCAGGTGCAGCTGCGGGTTCGCGCCGTGGGCCCGATCCTGCGGAATTTCCCCGTTTGCTCCACAGCATTGCTGCCTGCATCAACCAGGCGCGTATTGATCAATACTTGAGTCGCTTCACTAAAACCATCAATCAGCGGATCCCGGAAGCGCCGGCCCGGGACCTTTCTCAGCAAGTAAAGCAGGTCTGGTAGCAGCTTGTTGGCGATCCAGTCCCGGGCACGCCAGGCCAGCGCTCTCGGCTTTCTAGCCTTGCCGTCGGTCTCACGCAGTTCAACGAAAGCCCGATTACGGAAAGGCAGCAGGTAGATCTTAACGCCTGCCTTGGCAGTGGCCAGACCCGGTAGCAATTTGGTTAGTTCTGCAAAGCCGATTTTCCCGTGGCGCACGGTGTACTGACTCCTGGGTCGAATGCGCAGAGACACTGTATGCACAACGCCCATCAAGCCATAGCTTTGCCGCAGTACCTGGAGCATCTCCGGTGTGCTGGTATCGAAATCCATGTTCCGGCCGTTGGGGGTGACCAGGCCGATGCCCAAAACTGAGGCTGCCAGGTTAGGATCATCGATGGCTGTGCCACAGAATAGCGATGCGCTGCTGATGATGCCCCCGATGGTGCGATCAAGCTGTTCTTCACTGGCCATGAGTTCCAGGTCCCGATCTGCGAGGATGCGGACCAAGTCGCGCAGGCGCATACCCGCCTGTACCGTTACGCATTTTTTATCTAGACGAACGAGTTTGTTCATCTCGCTCATATCCAGAACGGTACCGCCATGCACGCGGGTACAGCGCGTGCCATTGCTGTTGGCCCCAACCGGCCGAACGGGTGAGGGGAAGCGGCGCCGATCCAGCAGCACCTCGCTGATCTGCTCCACGGAGCGCGGCTTGATACGCCGGGGCTCCTGAGTTTTTTCCAGTCTGCGAAAACGGCCTGTTAGCCGCGCGATATCTGCCATGCCTCTACCCCGTTCCAACGAGCTATGACTCACCAGCTTCGGGTGCGGCGGAATTATCCGGGCAGTGGCAGGATGCATCCCTGCTATGACTGCTGGCGGTCCCGCTGTCCTAGGAAGATCCCGTAGACCGGTGACTTTGTGCCCCCGGCTTTCGCCGGGTTTACCGTTTGTCAGCAGATCGAATATCTCGCAGACATGCTCGCGTTACAAGGGCCTGCATCGGTTCCCTGGTGATCAAAGCCAGTTATTGGTAAATGCGGGTGCTACCGTGCCGGTGGCATTGATAGCAGCTTGTATTATGTTATCCGGACCCCGCCGTGGCCGGTCTCAGGGCAAGAGTGATCCGCTAGAGGCTGGCCGCTGAGAAAGTGTCGCAAACTCCGGGATCGCCGGACTCCAGACCCTTGCGGAACCAACTTACGCGCTGCGTGGAACTGCCGTGGGTAAAAGAATCGGGGACGACCTGTCCCGTCGCCTGGCGTTGCAAGCGATCATCGCCGATGCCGCCGCCGGCCAGACCGCGTCGGCCACGTTGAACTCGCCGCCCGCGACGATCTTCAATATTCTGGCTGTGTCTGCCACGTTTCCAGCGTATGCTTGAAACTCGCACCCCTTATTGCAGAATCGCCACGGTGCCATATTTCGGTCCCTGCAAACAGGTCCGGACCGGGTCAGTCCAGTACGTGGGAAATCAGGCCATCAGCCAGTTTGGGCTCAAACCAGGTGGACTTGGGCGGCATGACTTCGTTCGCGTCCGCGACGGCCATCAAGGCTTCCATCTGGGTCGGGAACAGGGCAAAGGCCACGGCCATTTCGCCGCTGTCGACCCGGCGCTCCAGTTCTTCCAGGCCGCGGATACCACCCACAAAGTCGATTCGGTTATCCGTGCGCGGATCGCCGATGCCCAGCAGGGGATTCAACAGGAAATCCTGCAGCAGGCTGACATCCAGACTGGCGACGGGATCTGCGTTGGGCACCAGCTCCGGGCGGATGCTCAGCCGGTACCAGCGGCCGTCCAGGTACATGCCGAACTGGGTTGGCCGGGCCGGCCGGGCCGGCCCTGATTCAGGTTCAATGCTGAAGAATTCACCGATGCCTTCCAGTAGTTTTTGTGGTGATTGTCCCTGCAGATCGCGTACGACGCGGTTGTAGTCGAGTATCTGCATTTCGTCCGCAGGAAAGGCGACGGTCAGGAAAAACTCGTGGTCAGCGTCGTCGGGGTCACCTTCGCGTCGCGCAGCAGCCACGCGCGAGGCCGAGGCCGAGCGATGGTGGCCGTCGGCGATATACAGGGCATCCATGGCATCGAACAGGTCGGTCAGCCGGTTAGCGGCAGCTGTGTCTGTTACCTGCCACAGCTCATGGCGAATGCCGTCATCGGCTGTCACGTCATACAGGGCGGCGCCCTGGCTGGCGCCGTGCAGAATCTCTCGTATCGACGCCGAGCTGCGATAGGTGAGCAACACTGGGCCGGTCTGGGCATTCAGGGCCGTGATTTGTCGCACCCGGTCATCTTCCTTCTGGGGCCGGGTGAACTCGTGTTTTCGAATTCTGTTGGTGTCGTAATCGGCTACGTTGGCGATGCAGACCAGGCCTGTTTGTTGATGTGTCCCCATGGTCAATCGGTAAACGTAGTAATGGGGTTCCTCATCGCGTATCAGCACCCCCTGGTCCAACAGGGCATTCAGGTTTTCGGCGCCTTTGGCATAGACCTCCGGCGCATAGGGGTCCGTGTCTTCAGGCAGGTCAATTTCCGGCTTGGAAATATGCAGGAAGCTCAGGGGGCGGCCCGCTGCCCTTTCCCGGGCTTCAGCCGTGTTCAGGACGTCGTAGGGCGGGGCAGCCACATCGTTGGCATGATCAGTAACGGGGCGCAGAGCGCGGATGGGTTTAACTAGAGTGCTCATGGGCGTGGCGCAAAGTCCTGGCGTGCTGGTTAGCCGCTTAAGGGTAGCGGCAGGGACGCAAGTTTGGCGAAGGGCCGGGACGTAGTCCAGTCAGAAAATAGCCCCGCTGGCGGCTGGATTTCCTGGGCCATGACACGCGCGCCGATGCGACGATCAATGTGGCGGCGCGAGGCGCCCGCTATGCCGGCGCCGTGCCGGCTCCTGATTTGTCACTGCCTGGAACCAGGAACAATAGATCTAGGTACGATTCAGGACTTCCAGGGCAACACGCTCGCCTGATTCCATCGCGCCTTCCATGCCTCGATTGGAGACAGCTGTGTGTTCGCCGCAGAAATGGACCCTGCCGTTCGGTTGGGCGACGGCGTTGGCGAAGCCGGCAATCTGCCCGGGCTGCCAGACGGCCCAGTCACCGCTGGAGAAGGGGTCGCGGTACCAGGATTTGTACTCGACGATTTCCAGTTGGCCCTTGGCCGCCGGCCGCAGACGTTCGATGTCGGCGATGATCGCCGCCTTCGCATCAGCCTCAGGCATCTGGTCAAGGAGGGCGGCGTTGTGGCCGCGAATCCAGGCCGTCAGGCTGCTGACCTCTGCTGGGGTCTGCCCCTTATGCTCGCCGACCAGGTTGCAGACCAGGCCGTCACTGAACATGTTGGGTGCTTTGCCGTCGGCTTCCCAGAAAGGCGTCTTCGCGCGCATGTGCGCCTGGTTAATGATCTGGCTATCCAGGGTTTGCACGGCGCGGGCTTGAGCGCCCGTCAGCAGCGGCTCCATGTGAATGCGTCGCAACACGGGGCAGGGTACAGAGCAGATTACATAGTCGGCTTTATAAATTGTGCCATCCGCGCAGTGCACTTCTGCCAGGTCATTCTCGCTGCGGATTGATTCGACATTGCGGCCAAACTCAATTTCCTGATTGAGGGCGCCGGCCATGGCCTCGGGGATTGATTGATTGCCGCCGGCCGCGGTCAGAAAAGGTGATTGTCCCGGTACTGCCAGGCTGCGTTGCGCGGCGATGAAGCTGGCGACCTGCATCATCATCAGCGCTGACACATCATGCGCGGAGCTGCCGTGGGTTGGTTCGATGTTATAAGCCAAATCGATGATGGCATCCGACTGGCCCTGGGCCTTCAGCCAGTCGTAGTAGGAGATATCCAGCCCGGCATTGGCGGGGTCCACCCATGCGTCCGTCGTCTTCAGGGGGTTGGCCTTGGCCGTGACACCGGCGATGTATCGCCACGGTGGGGTCTTGCGGGCGTCGGTGGGAAAGGGGTTACGCGGATGATCAGGCCACTCGTTTAGCGGAATGTGCTGTCCGTCCAGGAACAGCTCACGCGTGCCGTAGTAACGCAGGACCGGCGTTAGTTCCACCAGGCCGACGTTATAGGTTTTCGCTGCATTGACCAGGCGGGCGTAGCCCGGGCCAAAGGAGGTGCCACCCGCTTCGGGATTTCCCGGCAAGCTTCGAATGGACATGATGCGGCCACCGACGCGCTGGCGACCTTCAATCACTTTTACTTTTACGCCCGCGTCCTGCAGGACCAGCGCCGCAGCCAGGCCCGACAGGCCGGCGCCGATGACAATGACTCGTGCGCCTTTCTGAGCCCGGAGGATGCCTGGGGCCGAGGCGGCCAGGGTTCCCGCACCGAGGGCCTGAACGAAACGGCGGCGACTAAGGGGCGTAAGCGTTGAACTCATTCTTCTTCCTCGCGACGCCGGGCGACTTTACCCGACCGCGGGATTATAGCCGCCGACGCCGTCGCATACCCCCCAGTATCAGTAAGGCCAGCAGGCTGCTGAAGCCCAGTGCGCTGCTGCCTCCCCCGCCACCGTTGCCGGTATTGGCGGCTTCTACAAGGGCCACGCGGAATTCACCGTCATTAGATCCGCCATCATCGTCAATCACTGTTAACTGGAAGATGAGTTCTTCCAGAACCTGGGCATTCGCCGTGCGAGGCTCCGGGCCGTTACTGCCGATGGTGGCATTGGCTGTGCGTACCGTGAGTGCAGGCGGCTCGTCTGGGATGTCAGGTGTATCAAACGTTGGCCTGGGGCTGGTGGGATCATCCAGCGTTACGGCTGGTCCGCTGATCTGGGCCCAGACATAGCTCACGATCTGGCCGTCTATATCGCGACTGCGCGTACCGTCCAGGGTGATGGTGGGCTGGTCAATCGGCACAATCAGCTGAGTGCCACCATAGGCGAAGGGTTGGAAGTTGTTGCCGCTGCCGTCGTCGGTTGGCAGCTGAATTCCGGGCTTGGTCTCGATTGTTTCGGGCACCTTGCTTTCGAGCCAGTTCAGCGTCGTAGCGATGGTGTCCCGTTCCACGCCGACAAAGCTATGGGCGTTGCCGCCGTTGTCGGTCAGCGGGATGGGATCGCCCTGGCGATCGACGTAGGGTAGTACCGTGTAGGTGGCATCGACCCCCGCACCCAGCGCGGCTGCCAGCACGTTCTGAGACATTTCATCCGGCGTGAATTCGTCGCCGTCCGCTCTTAGCAACAACGCTGGTATTTCCAGTTTGGTAATTTCTCTGACGGGTACCGACAGGCTGTCCGGGCCCCAGAAACT
Organism: uncultured Gammaproteobacteria bacterium; assembly: GCA_937921935.1. Lineage (GTDB taxonomy): Bacteria > Pseudomonadota > Gammaproteobacteria > Steroidobacterales > J054. Next base: position 85,574 of record CAKZWQ010000017.1, read on the forward strand.
CAGAAAGTTGAATGATGATCGAAATACCGCCTGACCGAATACTGTATCCCAGGCCACAACGACGTCGCCCATTCCCGCATCAATATTGTCCTGGGCAATAATCACCAGGTCCTCATAGGGGATGGGGGCACCAAAAAGACCGTTAAACAGCAGGTCACGGGCCGTGCTTCTGCCGTCGTCAACCTGTCCGTACATTCCGACAGCCGCCACACGCGGATCGGCAGCAAAAGACGGATAAATGGATGCATTCTGGGTGCCCTGGCTGTGGCCTGCCACATAGATGGACTCATAGCCAAGGGCCGCGAGCAGGTCCACGCCAACACCAAGGTCCAGGGTTGCGTCCTCGAACAGGACCGTGCCGCCGCCCGCGGTCGGGCCCGCATCACGTCTGTCCAGCGCCAGCACGGTGAAGCCCAGGGGGGAGGCCTGTAGTCCGAGGAGCTTCGGCACACTGGAACTGAAGGAGCCCATGGCTCCATGGCTGACGACCATCGCAACCTGGCGATACTCACCGCCGATCAGGGCATCCTCTTTCGGCACATACAGTGCCCCGGGTAGCTCAAAGCCATCATCTGCGAACAGGGTCACGGGGAATACATCGGTGTCGGTGTTCAGGCGGGTTTCGCAGGGCTCATCGGCAGAATCCACACCCGTGACCCCATCGCAACTGTCAGTGCCGGCGTTGCCTTCCATGACGTCATTGCCTGCGCCGCCGATCAGTTCATCGTCGCCATCGCCGCCGATGAGATCGTCATCACCGTCGTCACCGCAGATCAGGTCGTTGCCCCCGAGCCCCTGGATGCGGTCGCTACCGCCAAGGCCGGCGATGATGTCGTCACCGGGCGTGCCGCTGAGGTCGTCATCGCCTGGAGTACCGACAATCGTGGCAACCTGTCCGTCGCAAGTCTGAGCGAGCAAAGCGGGGCTGGCCAGAAGAAAGCCGGCCAGTGTTAGCAAAATTAGCGTACGCATGGGTACTACCCTGATCTTGTTATATCTCTCTATATATACGCGAGCTGGAACCCTGACCGCCAGCCCGACCCGCATTATCCGGCTGCCGGTCAGATTCGTCGGGCCTAGAAGCGATAGCGAGCGGCAAACTGCAGCTGCGTCGCGTCACCCTTTGCGCCGTCATTATCCTTGCGTTCACCCAGCAGCAATTCGCCGCCGATATCAATGGCCGGAACCGGGGACCAGATCAGGTTGGTGCCCCAGCGCCAGGTGCGGTCGTAGGCGTCGACAGCCTGGCCGCTCTGGTTGTCGACATCCACGACGCTCAGGGTCGAGGTAGACCTCAGTCCGTCCCGCCACCATTTATTCAGGGAGACGTACGAGGCAAAGACGGGCAAAACCTTGAGGTTGCCGGCGGCATCGAAGAAGCCATCCTGCCCGCCGACACTGCTCAGATCGTTCACGTATCGCCCGAAGCCCTCTCCGTAGCTCACCTGCACGCTGATATTGTCGCGTGGGTTCCACCAGTCCAGGGCACGTCGGCCGCTGACGCTGAAGCCCCAGCCCAATTCATCATCCTTGACCGTTTCGTCCACATCCCAACGGGCTTCGATGGATCGGGCCAGGAAAGACGCTTTGACGTCCCATTCATCGCGCACGGTGCGGCGAATGCTGGCCACGAAATCCGGGATCTTGCTGATGGGGTCACCACCGGTGACATCCGCCTGGGGATCTTCCATAGAGACGATCAGGTTCCAGCCATTACCGAACTCGGGGAAGTAACGTAACTGAGTCTGGCGAACATTGATGCGCCCGTTCGTGCCCTCGAAATCGATCTCTTCCGGGGAGGCGCCGATGTCCATGAAGTTGGTCCAGTGCTTGCCGGCCATGACATCCTGGAACTGGCCAAAGGCATGCCGCAGGCGGAAAGTGTCATTGCCATTGGAATCCGTGCCGGCAAAGTCGCCTTCGACATAGGCGCGCAGCTGTCCCTGCTGGGTGCTTTGCCGATACTCCACGTTCAGACGCGACTGACGCACATTCAGGTTGGCCTCTTCATCGCTACTTTGCTCCCCGCGTGTCGGGATCAGCCCGACCAGGAAGCGATTCGCATCACCGATGCCGCCGTCGATATTCTGCACGACATTGGCTTTTGCAAAGCCGCCAATGCGTATCGCTGCTGCGGATCCCGGCACCTGGAAAGCGCCTTCGAATTCGCTGGCGTCATAGGTCGTGGTGGTTTCATCCGACGTTAAGGTAGTTACGGTGCCCTCCAGGCTCTCCAGGCGTGCCCGCAGTTGCTGGTCCGTTTCGGAAAGTTTCTGTTGCGCATCCTGATTGAATTGATCGAACTGGTTCTGCAATGCCTGAATGGCCGCAGTCTGAGTCGCGATCGCTTCTTTCTGTGCTTCCAGTTCCTGTCTTTCGGCGGCGCTGGTTTGTTTGGGCGCCGTCAGGCTGGTCCCCTTTTTGTCGAACTGTTCCTGCAGACTCTGAATTGTATTGGCCTGATTACCGAGCTTCTTTGCCTGCTCATCGAGGAGTTTTTTCTGTGCGCTGATAGCATCCGCCTGATCCTTGAATCGCGCCTCGAAACGCTTTTCCTGCTGTTGCAGCATGAAAGCCAGTTCTCTGTTAGTGAGTTCCGGCAGGGCGTCGATGGCAGTGGAACCTGCCTGCGCGGCGGCCTGTATCGGCAGAGACACGCTGGCCAGGAGCAGTAGCAGGTGGATGGGTCGAATTATCAATAAATTCATAGCTTTAGCCTCAGACATTTCTCGGTCATGGCCCGCGACAGGCCCGGATGGGCAGAGGTTACCGCCCTGCGGCTGAATCAGAAAGCCTTGTCTGGTTTGGCTTGGAGCGGCCCTGCTATGATCCTTTGGTCAGTTTTTAATCACTGTCGGCAGGGGGCCTCGGGCCGCCGCTGCGCTTGTGGAGGTTTCCATGTCTCGTCTGCTTGCTGCCCCTCAACTGTTTGTTCTCGCGTTATTCCTGTTACTGGCCGGCTGTGGACCGGCGGATGAGCCAGCGGGCACGCCCGATGAAGCTGCTGCGGATCCTGATGTGGTTTCCCAGGCCGGACCCTCTGGCGACGAGGCAGCCGAGGCCTATCCGGTCGATGCTGAATTGCCCGTGCGGCAGATTCCCAACATGCCTGAATCCGCCGAAGCCTATTACGCGCCAGACAACTATCACCTGATTGCCCAGACCCAGGATCCGGATGCAACGCCCCCGGAAGAGCGCGAAGCCGGCGGCGCCCTGACGTGGATCTTTACCGACGATGGCGAGAAGAAATGGCGCATCGGCACCCGCGGCCAGGACGCCTGTTCTTATTTTTTCCCCGATATGAAACGCGTGGTATTTACATCCACTCGCGACAATATGGATATGCCCATCGGTAACTGGTCCGATGAACGTGAATATCCCCAGGGTTCGGAACTTTATATTGCTGATCTGGATGGTTCGAACATTCAGCGCCTGACGGATAACGAGTGGTATGAGGCCGAGGTGTCCATTTCTCCGAACGGCGAGTGGATTGTGTTTGGCCGGCAGATAGACGGCAAGATGGATCTGTGGCGCATGCGCTCGGATGGCACGGATGAGGAGCAGATCACATTTACCGATGACTGGCAGGAAGGCGCGCCTTTTTACCTGCCTGATAATGAAACCATCCTGACCCGGGCCTGGCGACGTAGTCAGTATGGCCAGGTACGCCCGACGCCCATGACGGTTTTCACTGTGAAGCATGATGGTTCCGAGACCATTCAGCGCACCTTCGATGAGGACATGAACTGGGCGCCGTATCCGGCTCCCGACGGTCGCCACTATGTCTTTGTCCGTATCGTTGAAGACAATAACTGGGAGATTTTCCTGGGCGATCTGGCCGGCGGAGAGCCGAAGCGACTGACCTATAACAAAACCTTTGATGGTTTCCCGTCCCTGTCGCCTGATGGCACGAAGATGCTCTTTACCCGCAGTAAGGGCGGCTTCATGTCCAACCTGTACACCAATGTGATGGATGTGTCGTCCCTGAATATCGGCCCGGATCAGTGGCAGGGAAAAGTACCGGAGATTTCACCGCCCGCCGAGCTTGAGGCCGAGCCAGTCGCGGCGCGGTGATGACCGTCGGCCTTTGTATCCATCGCTCGGGAGCCTGCATCTCATGGTTTCTCCGGGCGCTGGATGACAATGGCGGTTCTTCGGTCGCGAGCCAGCGAGGGCAAAGCTGATGTTTATTAATTTCTGGTATGCCGTTGAGTGGAGTGAAAAATTAACTGACGCACCGGTCAAGGCTCGCATGCTGGGCCATGATTTTGTGGTGTTCCGTGATTCCGCCGGCGTCGCACAATGTCTGAGCGATACTTGTGTGCATCGCGGCGGTTCCCTGTCGGGCGGCAAACTGATAGGCGATTGTGTTCAGTGCCCTTATCACGGCTGGCAGTTTGACGGGCACGGGGTCTGTCAGCGGATTCCATCCCTGGGCGCGAACGCGAAGGTGCCGGCGCGCGCCAAAGTCGATGCCTACCCGACCCAGGAAAAATACGGGATCGTATTCGCCTTTCTCGGCGATCTGCCGGCAGACCAGCGGCCGCCTATCATGGAAATTCCTGAATACGGACAGCCGGGCTGGCATGCGACGACCCAGGAGCGACGCTCCGGCGATGATTACCGTCGGCAGGTCGAGAATGCCCTGGATCCCGCGCACAACGAGTTTGTTCATCCGACGCATGGGTTTTCCGGTAGTCGCGAGGATTACCACGTACCCGAGTTAGAACTGGAAGAAGATCAGTGGAGCAGCGGCTTTCTGACCAAGTACTTCGCGCCGCCTCTGAAAGACGAGAAAATGAAGTCAGCTTCCGGCCGCAGCAAAGATGCGGTAATCGAGGCGGGTTCTCTGCACCATGGTCCAACATCCATTTGCACCAAAATTCATCCAACGGCAGAGGTATTCATACACCAGCATGTGTTCAAGACACCTGTGGATGAACTCGGTACCCGGACATTCCTGGTCCAGACACGTAACTTCATGCTGGAAAGTGAACACGACGACCGCTTCAGGGAGCGCAATGATGTGGTCGCGGGTCAGGATGCCGATGTCCTGGCCGAGCTGCATCCGCCCCTGACGCCAGAGACCAATCAGCATGAGTTTTTGCTGCCCTCCGATGCGGCCGTGTTGCGTTATCGGGAAAAGCTGGATGAATGGCAGGCTCTGGGCTGGCGTCTGGATGCCGATGCTCTGGCACGCACGTCGAAGGGCGTGGCCTATGCAATTCCTTCACCGGCGCGTCAGCAGAGACCGACTGGCTGGGTGCTGGATGCCTCACCACTGCTTGCAGCCACGGCAACGTCGGCTACTGCCACCGGAACAAAATAAGCCATCATGTTGAAGCAATTCGGGCGCCTTGCCGGCGTCCTGCTGATTTTTCTGCTCGCGCAGCACGTCATGGCTCAGCCCATGGTGCTGAACCGGGGATCTGCTGCTGAGCCGCCGACCCTGGATCCCACCCTGGGGGCGGGTACCCTGGCGGCGCCCATTATTGCTGATCTGTTCAGCGGACTGCTGGATCGCGGGGCCGACGGCATCCTGGTGCCGGGCTGCGCTGAGAGCTGGAGTGTCAGTGATGACGGCAAGACCTATACCTTCCAGCTACGCGAAGGCCTCAAGTGGTCTGACGGGCGTGAGTTAACGGCGCAGGATTTTGTCTATTCCTATCGTCGTTTGATGGATCCGGCCACGGCGTCGCGATTGGTCGGCGTGTTTTACCCCATCAAGAATGCCCGTGCCGTGCTCACAAAGCAGGTTCCCTTAGAGGAGTTGGGTGTGAGCGCCCCGAATCCGCGGACCGTGGTTTTCGAGCTTGAGCAGCGCACGCCTTATTTTGTCGAACTGTTGGGTAATGCGCGCGTAGCCCCGGTGCCCGAGCATGTCATCAAGGTGGCCGGCCGGAGCTGGTCACGTCCGGACACCATGGTGACCAATGGGCCTTACAAACTGGTGGGGCGTGTTCCGCAGAGCTATATCCGCCTTGAGAAGAATCCTTTCTACCACGATGCCGATGCCGTCCGGATCGACGTGGTTAATTGGAACCCTACCCAGAATCTCGCCACTTCATTCAAGCGTTTCCGGTCCGGCGAACTGGACATCGTGCTGAATTTCCCACCGGCGGAGATCGACTGGATCCGCAAAAATATGCCCGAGACGCTGCATATTACGCAGAACCTCGGTGTTTATTTCCTGGTCATCAACTCGCGTAAGCCGCCCTTCGACGACGTGCGCGTAAGACAGGCTTTGTCTATTGCCGTGGATCGGGATGCCATCACTGATCGCCTACTCAGGACCGGGGTTCGGCCCGCCTACGGGTTTGTTACGCCGGCAATCACCGGCTATGACGGTGTCGAGATTCCGGAACGGCAGCTGGCTTTCCCCGCCCGGCAGGCGAAGGCTCGCGAGTTGCTGGCGCAGGCCGGCTATGGACCCGGTAATCCGCTGCGCTTCGAGTTGGCCTATGACACCAACGAAGAGAATCGCAAAATTATGGTAGCCCTTGCGGCCATGTGGCAGGCAATTGGTGCCCGGGCCCAACTAACGGATGTGGAATTTGGACTGCTGAACCGCAAAGTCAGGACCCGAGACTTTGGTGTGGCCCGCTGGTTTTACATCGCGCCCTTTGATGATCCCTACGCCATGCTGCAGTTGTTCCTGAGTGACAACCCGAATAACTGGCCGGGCGTACGCAGCGAAAAATTTGATGCCCTGATGCAGGCCTCGAACATGGCGACGGAAAGCGAGGAACGTTTAGCCCTGCTCACTGAAGCTGAGACAGAATTGCTGGCAGCTCATCCCGTGGTGCCCATCTCGTTCTACGTGGGCCGGCGCCTGGTGGCGCCCCGGGTGCAAGGCTGGATAGACAGCCCCCGCGGCCCACCCCAGAGCCGTTACCTCTGGCTGGAGTGAACTCGGGGGAGCTGGAAGACGGCTGTTAGTTGCCGGCCTCGAATTTCCAGAAGAAGTTGATTTCCGCGCCGTAGATGTCGTAATCGTCCACGTCGTACCAGATCAGGTTCGGCTGAATGACGACCCGGCCGATCTGGGTTGCAACGCCGCCGCTCACGTAGAGACCCTGGCTGTCGTTGTCGTTGATGCCGTTGTTGGCATCAAAGTCAAAATCATAATAGCCAACCCCGATGACCGGTGCGATACGCTGGGTGATGGGGTAGCCGGCGGTAACGCCCACGGTAAAACCGTCTACTTCCACGTCAGTATTGCCTGTGCCGCTGGGTCCGGTCAGTGTGTCGGTGAATTCACCTAAATAGCGGTAGCGGGCATTGATACCGAAATAGTTCAGGAACTGATAGCCAATCGCCAGATTGAAGCCGAAGTCATCGTCATCGAAGTCGATGTCGTCGGCATCCAGATCGGTATAGCCGACGCCGGCGCCGACCCACCAGCCGTTCTTGAAGATCCGGGTATCCAGCGGGTCGCTGGAACTCTGGGCCAGGGCGGAATTGCCAAAGAACAAGCCCGCAGTCAAGGCAATCAGTATCAGCCGCATTTGAGATTCTCCCTTTGAGGATTTCGGCGCCGGAACGGCCGAAAAAAACTAGCTGGAAGCTACCATATTCCCTAACTTGTTAACAGCAGAGCGGCTTTGCGGGTCAGGGCCCGGCTAAGACTCCCCGCGCAAGCTATTGATGGAGCTTGAGATGCCTTATATCGCTTTTTGCGACGATGACCCCAATGTGGATGCAGCAGGCTTGCGACGCCAGGAAAAAACAGCGCATTTTGCCTATATCGAATCAATACTGGACCGCTTACTGGTGGCGGGGCCCCTGGCCGATGGCCCGACCGGGGAGCATCAGGCCAGCCTGTTCGTGTATGCGACGAATGAGGAGGCCGAGGCCAGGGCGCTGCTGGAAAATGATCCCTACTTCAGAGCCGGGATTTACGGCCAGGTGCGGATCACCTCGTTTACTCCCGCTGCCGGTGAGTGGCTCGGCGGGAAGATCTGGTGAGACAGGCGGCTACCAGAAGCGGACGCGGCCGGTGTCCAGGTGCACGAAATCGGATTTGGCATAGTAGCCAACGCCGCCACCCTTGAGGTCCAGGGCGGCGCTGCGCAGATCTTTGGTCGCCACCCCCTGCAGCCTTACGTCCAGGGCCATTCCCCGCATGTGCAGGCTGCGCTTGGCAACGCCGTTGCTCTTGGAGCGGAGCATGGAATTGGTGGCCGGCGAGCGGTAACCGGAGATGATTTCATAGGCCCTGCCGCCCGTTCGCGCCTGCACACTGTGCAGTACGTCCAGCAGCTGGGTGTCGATGGGGTAGGCTTCGCCGCTGCGGAAGTCCCTGAGCAGCTGATTTACCTCGGTCAGCGCATCGGGCAGGTAGGCCCCCGACTCGTGGTAGACCACGTCGAGTTTTTCGCTAGTATGGCAATGATAAAAACGTAAACGCCGAGGTTCCTGGGCAACGGCGCCTGCAAATTCGGGCAGCAGGGCGGCCGGCAGCAGACAGGCTGTTGATCTCAATAAGTCTCGGCGGGTTGGTCGGCGGGTCATGGCTCAGGAAAACTCCGCAAGCGTCAGAATAAAAAGGGATTCTTACAGATGCACCTAGCAGTGTGCAATGCTCAGATTCCCGTTTTTCGGGTCTTTTCGAGTCAACAGAATGACGGGAATCAAGCTTTATGACTAACCAGAGACATCTTTCCGTGTGGATTGGCGCCTTGCTGTCGTTGCTGATGGCCGGGGCTGCACCAGCCCAGGAGCGCAGCCAGGCCAGCGTGCTGCTGCAGGAGCGGGTGGAGCAATATCTGTTCACCGGAGAGTTGTGTTGTGGTGGTGAGCCCATCGCTTCGCGTGAACTGCTGCCGGAAATCTACGTTAGCCGTGATTTCCTGCCCATGTGGAGCGCGGCCCGGATTGACGAATTACTGGCACTTATTGCCGCGGCGCCGGCCGATGGGCTGATGAGCGAGGATTATCACTACGCAGCCCTGCAGGAGTTGGTGGCCGCGCAGCGAGCAGAACCTAACCCGCTGCGCCGGGCAAATCTCGATATCCTGGCAACTGATGCCCTGATTCGATTTGGGTATCACCAGCGCTTCGGCAAAGTGAATCCCGTTGATCTGGATCCAAACGTCAACTTCCGTCGGGAAGCCTGGCCCGATGGAAAGCCCGGTGATGCAGTCATTAATGCCGCCTTATCAGCCACTCCCCTGGCTGACATTGTGATGGGATTTTTCCCCCGCGCCGACTATTACCGGAATCTCCGGGGACACCTGGCCGAGTATCAGGGCATTGCTGAGGCGGGCGGCTGGCCCGCAGTGACGCCCGGCCCGACTTTGCGCCTGGGTGATACGGATGTACGCGTTGCGGAAATTCGTCGGCGACTGGCGGTCACCAATGACCTGGCACCGGGAACGCCTTTGCTTTCTCCGGAATTCGATGCGGCTGTTGAAGCGGGAGTGTCCCGTTTCCAGGCACGGCATCGCCTTGAGTCCGACGGGATTGCCGGCGCCCAAAGCTTTGAAGCGATGAACGTGCCGGTGCAGGCGCGCATTGATCAAATACGTATGTCCCTGGAACGCTTGCGCTGGATTGACCAGGAGCTTACCAATGACTTTGTCGCGGTCAATATTGCCGACTTCCGGGCCTTTCTGGTGCGCAACGGCGAAATTACCTGGTTCGCGCGCGCCCAGGTCGGCAAGCCCTATCGTATGACGCCCATTTTTCGGGGCGATATCAGTTACCTGGAGATGAATCCGACCTGGACCATTCCGCCAGGCATCCTGCGCAACGATGTTTTGCCTCGCGTAAAGCAGGATCCGAACTATTTGATCGAACGTAATATCAGCGTGATCGACAGAGATGGGCGCAAGGTCGATCCCCTGACGGTGGATTGGAGCGTCTACTCAAAAGGCGTGCCTTATACCCTGCGCCAGGAGCCAGGCCCCAACAATGCCCTGGGCAGGATCAAGTTTATTTTCCCGAACGAGCACTTCGTCTTTATTCACGACACGCCCAGTCGCAGCTTGTTCGACCGTGCTGCGCGCGCCTTCAGTTCTGGCTGCATACGAGTGGACAAGCCCCTGGAACTCGCCGAACAGCTACTCAGGGATCCCGACAAGTGGAGCATTGAAAAACTGCAGGCAGTGCTGGACAGCCGCGAGACCAAGCGAGTGAATCTGCGGCCCAAAGAGCCTGTACTGATTCTCTACCTGACGGCTAGCCTGGACCTGGACGGTAGCATCCGCTTCGCCAAGGATATTTACAGTCGCGATGAGGGCTTGCTTGCTGCCCTGAATGGCCCTGTAATACTGGAGGCGCCGGCCGTCACTGCGCAGCAGTAGCGGCTTACTGGTCCCACATCACTTCTTTCTCCGCGGCAGCCGCGGCTTCCAGCAACTCAATCAGCGGAAACGCCCGGGTCGCCAGGCCAACCCGCGGCTCTGCTGCGGGGTCGTCGTTCTCAGCAGTTTCCGGTTCAGTGGCGGCCTGCGCCTGCACGCCGGCGCGGAGTTTTTGCAGGGCTGCTGGCACATCTCCTGCACTCAGCGCGCCAGGAATTTTTCCGCTGTGGCCCATCAACTTCAGAAGCTTGACGGCGATGTCCCCAAACATGGTGATTTTGGGATAGGCGGGCGTAGAGAAAGTAATCAGCATCTTGTTATTGTCTCGATGAGAAATTTAAGGTCAGCTCAGCGGGCCACAAGTTCCAGTTCGACCTCAAACACCTCCCCTTCGCGTTCGCCGGCGGCGGTGATTCGATCACCCGCCGCATATTTTTTCAGCATGGCCGAGAAGGCGCCCAGGTCCGTTATGCTCTGACCGTCGATGGCCATGATGACATCGCCCGGGCCAATCCCTGCCAGGGCAGCTGGTGATCCAGGCACAACTGATTCCACTTTCACACCCGGGCCCTGCCAGGCGAAGTCCGGCACCGTCCCGAAGGAAACCCGGCGGCGTTGCGAGTTGCCGTCGGACCGGGTTGGCGAGGTTAATGCTGCGCCCGTGACGGTGAGGGGTTCGGCACGCTCCAGCAAATAGTTGGTGGTCTCACGGACCACCGAGGCCACTCGCACCAGGCCATCGCCATCAACTTTATCGACGGTATCGCCCGGCCGGTGATAGTCCAGGTGGGCGCCGGTGAAAATCTGCACACCCGGGATACCGACATTGATAAAGCTTTGCTGATCCGAAGATTCGGAGGCACCGGGTACCGTGCGCGTGGGTATGCCCGTGGTAAATCCAACCCCTCGAAAAATATGCGGCCACTCGGTGGCGGACTCCGTGGCCAGTATGGAAACCGGTTGCTCGCCGAGGCGCCCGACGGTGTCCATGTTGACCACGGCTCTGATGCCGCCGAGGGGCACAGGTCGGGGATTCTGCACATAGTGTGCTGAACCCAGCAGACCTGCTTCCTCGCCGCTCAGGGCCAGAAAAACAAGACTGCGCGGTGGGGGCGGGCCGCTGGCGTAGGCACGAGCCAGCTCCAGCAGGACCGCAATGCCGCTCGCATTGTCATCAGCTCCCGGGTAGAGGGCGCCGGCGGCCGCCGCTGCCCGTTCATCGGGCCAGCCATAGCCCAGATGGTCGTAGTGGGCACTGATGATGATTGCCTGGTCAGCGAAGCGGGGGTCCGTGCCCGGCAGATAGCCCACCAGATTCTGCAAGCTATTGGGTCCGCCCTTGGGGCCGGTCGCTACGGTGAAGTTTTGTTGGTAGCTGTCCTTGCTGTCACCGGCCGGCGTGAGGCCGATGTCTGCATAGGCAGCCTCGATATAGGCGGCTGCCTCGGCCAGGCCCCGGGTGCCCAGACCGCGGCCTTCGCGTTCGGGAGCCGCAAGCCAGGCGACGCTCTGGAGCATGCGCTCGCGGGAGAAAACCGGCGGGAGCTCTGCCAGGGCCTGGCGTTGAGGCAGGCTCATGGCAGCGCTCATGCTGCTGGCTTGTTGTGCTGCCGGACGCAGATCCACCAGGAAAGGCGAGTCCACCGCGACCCATTCACCCTTGACCGTATTAGCCGGCTCATCGCCCGTGAAGGCGAGGTAGGAATATTTGCCGTAGTGAGGCAGCTTGCGCGCCAGTCCGGGCATTGCCTCGGCAGACGCTGCACTGATCCAGCCGACCGCCAGCGACGCGTTGCGGGGATTTCTCGTCAGCACGACAGTGGAGTTCGTTGCAAACGGCAGTCGCTGGCCACCCAGTTCCAGCCCATCTGGCTGCAGCGCCACCCGGGCGACGCCGTCGTCGGCGAAGAGCTGTCGCGCCAGCCGATTTTCCTTGCCCAGTAGCCAGACGCCCTGGTCGGCCGGTAACTCGGCCAGGTCGTCGTCCTGCATGATTTCCACGGTCTGCGCGGGACTGGCCCAGCTGCGTGCCAGCTGTGCATAGGCCTCTCGGGTCGCAGCGTCGAGGGATGCGGGTACGACGGCGATGATCTTTTCCTCTCCGAATATCTGGCCGATGGAGGGCGCCGTCTCGCGCACGTCCAGGCGTCGGAAAACATCGAAGGCCGGGTCCATGCTCAACTGCAGCGGCTCCTCTGCCGTGGTGATGGTGAACCGCTGACTTTCGCTTTGGGTGCTCACTGTCTCCAGCGTCGTGCCCCTGGCCGTTAATACGGCGATGGGTACCTGTAACTCCAAGGGCTCACTATCCTGGGTCTGCAGCAAACGCCCCTCTACCTGATAAGACCCATCCATGGCCTTGACTGAGACATCTGCCAGGGACAGATCGGCGGCTCCGGTCAGGGTGACCCACTCGCGAAAGAAACGCTCGAGGTTTTGCCCGCTGGCTGCTTCAAACGCCGTGCGCAGATCCTGAAAGTCTGCTTTGGTGCCCCGCTGCTTGCGATAGAAACTTTGCAGGGCAGCGCGAAAAGCTTCGTCGCCGAGCTGCAGGCGAAGCATGTGGAAGCCCATCAGGGTTTTTCCATAGCCCACTGCTTCCGTCGCCGCGCTATAGCGCGAGCGAAACTCCGTCAGGGGAAAGTCCCGGTCAGATTGAACAAAATCCCGGTATTTTTTTAGCGTGTCACGTCGATACTCTGCGCCCTGACCTTGCTGCTCTTTGATCAGATGATCGGCCATATAAGCCGTCAGTCCTTCGCACCAGTTACCCGTGTCGTAGTCAACGAAGACAGAGTTGCCCCACCAGTTATGCAGAATTTCATGGGGGTAGGAAGAGGTCAGGATGAAAGGGAAGCGAATGATCTGTGGCCCCAGCAGGGTGAAAGACGGCATGCCATAACCCGTTTCCCAGAAGTTCTCCACCAGGGCAAACTTTCCATAGGGATAAGGCCCGATCAGTTGCCGGTACATTTCGATGTAGCGGGCGGTTGCTTCCAGATAGCGGGCTGCCAGGGCCGGATCTGCCTCGTGCAGATAAACTTCGGCGGTCGCAGCGCCAGTGGCTTCCTCGTAGCGGATCAGCGGGCCTCCGACCAGGTAGATTTCATCCACCAGGCCGGCGGAGTCCCACCGGGCGACGCCGTCGGCTGCCTGCGAGTTGCCATCGCCCTGGCTGATGAGTTGCCATGAGTCTGGAGCCCTGGCGCTGAGGCTAAAGCTAATTAGCTGGTCATCGAAATACGGGTACCAGAGTGTGCTGCCGGCCAGGTAGACGCCTTCCTCGCTGATGATGCCGGGCGTCTCCCGAAAGCCGCGCGTGTATTCTTCTCCCTGGGTCTCCAGGGGGAAATCAATGCTGCCGGCGTAGCTTAGTTCCAGGCGCGTCGCGCCCGGGGGGACTGTTAGCCGGTAACGTTTGATGCCCTCGCGACGAGCCAGGTCAATGCTGGAGCCATTAATGCCCTGAAAGCCGTCTGCCGCCGATTCTTCTAACAGTTCTACGGCCGGCTCCGCCGCGCTGATAGTCAGGCTGCCAGTCAGCAGGAAGTCCAGGGTGCGGGCGGTCTGTGCAGCCGGCAGCTGGATCACTGCGGTCACGGCCAGCTGCTGTTCCGCGGGCTCGATGCTGAGATCGAGTTCATAGCTCCGGTTGTTAGCAGACGCCGCACCGGCTAACGCCAGCGCAGCAGCGAACAAACAGACTCTAATCCTTTTGACTGGGACGGCGCAGAAGCACCGATGCTTGAACTGTAGCTTCCTCACGACGTACTTCTACCTCGGTTTCGTCACCCCAGCGCAGTTCGCCCATAGCCTGGCGCAGCGTGGCAGGTCCGGTAATGGCTTGTCCGGCCAGGGTTAGCAGTTGATCACCGACCCGCAAGCCAGCTGCGGCTGCCGGCGTGCCGTTTTCAACCTGAATAATATTGTTGGGTGCCCGACCCAGGGAACCGGCCAGGGACAGGCCCAGACTCGGATAGATGGGGGCAGCAGCCGGTGGCACTCCCCACAGGAAATTGGCGTAGGAGGCTTGCACGGCAATGATTTGCTTACCGCCATGATCTTTAACGGGGACCGGCAGCAGGCTCGCCATTTTGCCGTCGAAGCGATCTGCAAGCTGGCGCTGGGAGCCAACATCGTAGACAGCGTGACCCGCGCCGATCAGCACCACCACGATAGCGTTCGGTCCACCATGCCGCCGCAGCGCCTGCAACGCGTTCCAGCCCATAACGGCATCCCATGTCGCCTGGGCACGCACCATGCCGTCTAATTGTTCAGCAGGTAGCTGGGTGTGCAGCGAGTCGCCGTCGTCAAAATAGGCGAGATAAAGACGCCGGTGGTCAGGATCATCCGTCGCTACACTGGTGGGGATATGCTCGGCATCCTCGGCACTTAGCTTTTCAAAGCCCTCGGTGCGAACTGCCTTGATGACATCGCGTGGCGCATTGATCCCGAACATGCGGAGGCGATTGTCCCGGGCCAGGTGAAAAATCTCTGCGTAATAGCCCCAGTTATATCCCCAGTTTGTATACCAGTCAGCGGAGTTAATGAATTCTGCGTCAGTTGCGTATTGGCCACGAGTCCAACGGTCCAGGGCTTTCTGCGCCGTATAAGGGAACATTTCCAGGGCGATCAGTACCTGACGGCCAGACTCATGGAGGCTGCGAATGACATTCGCCTGAACGCGATGGAACTCCACATTAGTGTGATCCTCACCGATGAACAATATGCCGACATCAGACAGTTGCTCCAACAGCCGGGTCGTGCTGATTAGCTCGCCGTTACTGGTGTCGGTGATGGCATCCAGTACCACGGGTGCTTCGCGATCCCGCCGGGCAGGATCACCAATGGGCAGGCGTAGCAGGTCATCGGCGGCCGGCAGGGCGGTGCTGAAAAGCAGGGCGAGAGTGGCCGGCCAACTGATGCGGATTCCTGTGTGCATGGGCTAGAGGCTACCCTAATTCCTGGATCTTGCCAGCTATCGCGAAATACAGGGCTCAGGGGGCCAGGTCGCAGCCGGGTCCCGCGAGGATGTTAAAGGCGTCACCTGGAGCCTAAAAGTTTATTGCCCGGAGCTTTACTAATAGACCGGGATGCTTGAATCGATTTCCTCGGCCCACGCTCGTATACCGCCCACCAGATTGTGGACATTGGTGTAACCCTGGCGTCGGTAGTGTTCGGCTGCCTGCTGGCTGCGTCCCCCCAGGTGGCAGTGAAAAATTATCTCGGTGTCTTTCGGCAAGCCGGCGATAAAGTTCATGGCTTCCTCGTCCCAGTGACGGGCTATCTCCATGCTGGCACGGACACGCTCTTCAGCATCGCGAACATCGAATAGCAGAACAGTCTCGCCGCTGTCGAGTTTCTTTTTCAGCTCGGCGACTTCTATCTGTCGCACCGGGGGAGGCGCGTTGGGGTTATCAAACAGGAAGCGGGTGCCGGCAAATTCTTCTGTCATATCCACGCGCAGCCCATTGGCCCTCGCCGCACTCCAGGGATCCAGGTGCAGCGTGAGGTCGCCGCACTGGGTTTCTATCGAATCAGGCTTGGCCGGCGACAGACTCAGGGCGTGAGTAAAACCTGCATCGATTTGCAGGTGCAGGCTCATGGTCGGTTGTGATTCCAGAGCTTGCTGCATGGCTTTTTCGGCAGTTTCCGAAATGGTGATGTCAGGCGCTTGCACATCGGGTTTCTGCATTTTGAGCACGTCGGCCAGTTCGCCGGACTCCATCATCTCCAGGATGATGTCGCTGCCACCGATCAGTTCGCCCTCGATGTAAAGCTGTGGAATGGTGGGCCAGTTGCTGTACACCTTGATGCCTTCGCGGACCTGTGGGTAGTCCAGCACATTGATGGTGACGTAGTCGGGCAGGAGCATATCCAGCGCTGACACCGTCTTGGCGGAAAAGCCGCACTGGGGCTGCTGGCGATTGCCTTTCATGAACAGCACGACGCGGTTGTCGCTTAACAGATCATCGATGGCGGCCCGGGTCTGGTCGTCCAGTGACATGGGGTTTCCTCTGTGGGGCAGGGCAGCTAGGTCAGCGCCCGCGTGTTGCAATATAGTTTCGAACCGATACTATCAAATCATGTCCGGACCAGCGAACGATACCGCGCGGGAATTTGCCGACCTGCTCTTGCAGCTTGGCCGTGCCGCCTACACCGACAGCGCCGGGGGTGACCTGACGGCAGCCCAATGGGCCGCGCTGCGCTACTTCGGCCGGGCCAATCGCTTTTCCCGCACGGTATCCGGTTTTGCCAGTTTCCATGCGACCACCCGCGGCACGGCCTCCCAGACCATTCGCAGCCTCGTAGACCGAGGTTATCTGGAGCGCTCTCGTTCAGATAGAGACGGCCGCAGCGTTCTGTTTGCTTTATCAGCCGACGCCCGGCGGCGCCTCGAACAGGATCCCGTGGAAAGCCTGGTGCGGGCGGCGCGGCAGCTGGGCGACATCCGCTTGTCTGCGGTCGCGGGTGAATTGCGACAGGTGGGTGATTACCTGGGTCGGCAGCGGGATGATTTTGCAGCCGGTCGCTGTGAACACTGTGGTCACCTGGTTCAGGCCGATGGCGCCTATCGCTGTGGACTGATGGATGAGCCTCTGGCCGCTGGCGAGATCAGGGAAATCTGCGTTCGCTACCTGCCGAAAGAGAACTAGACAGAAAAACTGGAACCGCAGCCACAGGTGGTTTTTGCATTAGGATTGCGAATGACGAAGCGTGACCCTTCCAAGTCTTCCTTGTAATCGATTTCCGCGCCCATCAGGTACTGCACGCTCATGGGATCTACCAGCAGGGTAACCCCCTGATTCTGGACCTTCGCATCACCGTCGCCGAGGCCTTCTTCAAAGGTGAAGCCGTACTGGAAACCGGAACAACCGCCACCGGAAATGAATACCCTGAGCATCAGCTGCGGGTTGCCTTCCTTGTCGATCAACTCGGCCACCTTGAAGGCAGCCGCATCCGTAAACACCAGGGCATCTACGGGCATCTGGAATTCTGTTGCACTCATGTCTGAAACGGTAACGAGTCCTGCGGGTCTGTGTCAAATTGATTAGGCATCGAAACTACCCTGAAGTTCCACGGGAGGGCCGCTTGACCCCTGGCCACGCGGCCGCTCAAATCCGGGCATGACTCAGGATATTAAAGGCCTGCGGACGGTGCTGGCTGCCTATGGCTGTGCTGGCGCCAGTCTGCAGCCCCTCGGGAACGGCCTGATCAACCTGACCTGGCTGGTCCGTCCAGCCGACGGCAAGCCGGCTGTGCTGCAGCGGGTTGCCGATGTATTTCCGGCCGAGATTAATCGTGATATTGGCGTGGTGGCGGACGCCCTGGCCCGGCAGGGCGTCGTGGTGCCCGGAGTATTGCCCAGTCTCAGCGGTCAGCTCTGGGTCGAGGCGGCGGGGCACAACTGGCGAATGCTGACCTGGCTCAAGGGCGCCTGCCATGAGTCTTTGTCTTCGCCTGATCAGGCCCGCAGCGCTGGCGCCTTGCTGGCCCGTTTTCACCGGGCCCTGGACGGCCTGGATCACGAGTTCGCCAACCCGCGTCTGGGCGTGCATGACACGGCCCGTCACCTGGCAGCCCTTCGTGATGCCCTGGTCGATCATCCGGCTCATCCGCGGCGGGCGCAGATTGCGCCCCTGGCCGAGTCGATTCTTGCGGCGGCAGCCGGCCTGCCTGCTTTGCCCCCGAGCCGGGACCGTATCGTGCATGGTGATCCCAAGATCAACAACATGTTGTTCGATGAGGCCAGCGGCGAAGCCACGAGCCTGGTCGATCTGGATACCGTGGGCTTGATGCCCTTGCCCCTGGAGTTGGGTGATGCCCTGCGGTCATGGTGTAACCCGACCGGCGAAGACGGGCGCCTGGGTGAATTTTCGGCGGAGCTGTTTGCCGCTGCGCTGACGGGTTATGCCTCAGCGGCCGGTGACTGGATTGAACCGGCAGAAGTGCGGGCCATCATGCCCGCCACGGAAACCATTATTATTGAACTGGCGGCTCGCTTCTGCGCTGATGCGTTTAATGAAAACTATTTCGGCTGGGATGCCAGCCGTTTCACCACGCGCAGCGAGCACAATGAGGTGCGCGCTGCCGGCCAGTTAACTCTTGCTCGGTCCTTCGCCGCCCAGCGGGAAGACCTGTCGAACCGATTGCTTGAGGCCTTTGGGCTGGCTACTGATTGAGTTTAGCTTTCCGCCGCTTCCATTTCCCGGACTGATCGGTCGTAATATTTCAGGTTGGCTACCACAAAGCCGATGGCAGCTGCGCCCGCAGCCGCCGAGACAATCGCCACGGAGTAGCGCAGTGCATTGTCATCCCCGAAACCATAGTCGGTGATCAGCGCCACGGCAGTCGGGCCGAGTGTCAGGCCAAGCACGTTAATGACGAAGTAATAGAGGGCCGTCACCTGGGCCCTTAGTTGGTTCGGTGTGTACATCATCAGCGCAGCAGAACCCATTGCTGTCACGCCCGCTCCGCCGATGGCGGACGGGATCAGGACCAGCACGGCGAGTTCGCCCGTGGGCATCAGCGGGGCCAGGGCTGAGGTGGGAATAAACAGCAGCATGAACCACAGGCAGGTCCGCATCAGGCTGTCTTTTTGTCCTCGCTGGTAATTCCGATCCGCGATCCAGCCGGCTGCGATAACACTTAAGGGGCCGCAAATCAGATTCACCAGGCCATAGGCGAAGCTGATTTCCGGAATCGTCCAGTCCCAGGTGCGCACGAACATGGTAGGAATCCAGAAGAACAAGCCGTAGCCGATGATGGTGACCACAGACAGGCCGAGCATGTGGGTGCTGTAGGTTCGCCAGCGGGTGCCGATGAAGCGCAGGGTCTCTCGCAGGGAGACCTCCTGTGTCTGCACGCCTGACGAGTCAGTAATCGTGATGCGGCCTTTGCGCGTCGGTTCACGCACCGTAAGCATCAGGCAGGCAATCAGCAGTCCGGGCAGGCCGACAATCAGGAATACGGTCTGCCACGCAAAAAGTTCGCCAACGAGGGGCAGGCTCACCGGCGGGGCGTCGCTGACCACACCGATAATCCAGCCCCCGAGGATGAAGGCGATGCCGACACCCAGAGAAACGCCCATGTTGTAGGTCGCGAGCGCCCGTCCGCGAGTCTCCCGGGGGAAATAGTCGCTGATCATGGACAGGGCGCTGGGATTGAGCGCCGCTTCGCCCACGCCCACGCCCACTCGGGCGAGAAACAGTTGCCAGAAATTTCGCGCCAGACCGCAGGCGGCGGTCATGAGGCACCAGATCGTAATGCCGACGGTAATAATTCCCCGCCGGCTGCGACGGTCGGCCAGTCGGCCGATGGGCACGCCCAGGAGGGTGTAAAAAATTGCGAAGGCCAGGCCCAGCAGCAGACTGATCTGCGTATCCGAAAGCGCCAGGTCGCCGCGGATCGGGTCAATCATCAGGGCCATGACCTGCCGGTCCAGGAAGGACACCATGTAGGCCAGGGTCAGAATGCAGACGACGTACCACGCATAGGCGGGTGAGGGGTAGTCTTCCTCGGCAGCTTGCTGTTGTTTTTCCACGTCGCGACGGGCCTTATTTTGCAGTTTAAGAGCTTAACCGTGGCCTTTGTGCGTCGCCGCCGTCAAGGGGTATGATCAGAGGCGTTCCGGTCCTGAACCGCATCTCGGCACCGGTTAACGATATCCAGGGGGGGAATCTGTATGTCGATACTGACGCGCGTGGCCAGGGCCATCGTCGGATCTTGCTGTCTTCTGGTCGCGTTGAGTGCGCAGCCCGTTTTTGCCTACGAAGATATCGTCGTTACTGCCCGAAAGGTCGATGAGTCCGTCCAGGACGTGCCGCTGGCCATTACCGCGCTTTCCGCCGACAAAATCCAGCGGGCCGGCATTCAGGATCTGTCTGACATTGCAGGTTTTACGCCGGGGCTTAACTTTTTTTCCCCGATTGGCGAGTTTCTGCCCACGCCAATCATACGAGGTGTTGCACAGACCGATATCTTCGGTGAAACGAATGTTGGTACCTATATCGATGGCGTCTATGTGGCTGGACGTGAAGGTCTGAATTTCAATTTTCTGGATGTTGAGCGAATTGAGGTCGTCAAGGGCCCCCAGTCGGCACTCTATGGACGTAATGCCTTTAGCGGCGCGATCAACTATGTAACCAAGCGGGCACCGGAGACCTTTGAGGTCAAGGTCGACGGCACGGCCGGCAGCGATGACCGACTGGCCGGCAAGGTCAGCGTCGGCGGACCGATCTTTGGCGATACGCTCAGAGGTGTTGCTTCGATTGGCTACGATGATTTTGACGGCACTTACGATGACAACATTGGCGGTAATGACGTCGGTGGACGTAAATATGAGACCTACTTCGGCAAGCTTGAATTTTTACCCTCAGAAAACTTCGAGATTGTCGGGACGATTTACTATTCGGACGACAAGATCGATGATAGTGCCATCACCTCATTACCCATGAATTGCGAGGACGTTGCCGATCCTGCAACGGCTATAAGCAACCGCTTTGGGGCCTTCTGTGGGGATATACCCGATCTGAATTCATGGAACAATCAGTTGGCGCGGACGGGTTTGTATCCACGCGTATCAGGCGATAACACCATCAATAAGATCCCTTCTGCCCTTAGCGAAGATCGCGAACTAACCCGCGGTAGCCTGAACATCAACTGGGATACAGATATTGGCACTTTTACTTTCCTGACCGGGTATAGCAAGACGGAACAGGAAGCACTGACGGACGGATCGCGAAACCTGGGCCAGGGTCAGCCCTTCGAGTATTGCCCGGGCCCGGCCTGCGCCCCTAACTTTGCTGGCGTTCAAATCCTGCAGACCGGCTTGCTGCAGCCTAATGCCAAAGATGAAACTGAGGAGTGGAGCCAGGAAATTCGTTTCCAGAGTCCGGTCGATCGCCAATTAAGAGTGGGTGGCGGCGCATACTATTTCGATCTCGATATCGATGAGGGGAATAGCGGGGTGGCTGCGACCCAGCCATTGCCTGGAGATTTCAACACCTTTGGGCCCTTCCTGTTCGGTAACGTGCCCATAGGTGACGCTGCGTTCTTGCCCTGGTTTTCTCCCAATGGTGATACGGACTCGGACATCAACGCAGAAAAGATTGAACGTGAGTCCTGGTCCGGTTTCACGTGGGGCGAAATTGATTTTCTGGAGCGCTTTACGTTTCGCGCAGAACTTCGATACACCTATCAGGAGGAGGATGTTAAACGTACTGACACGACTTTGGATCCAACAGACGGTTCGTTTGTCGATGCAACCATTGTTACTGCGGACGATGACTGGGATTTTTGGACGGGTCGCCTGAACCTGAAATACCAGGCCAGTGACGACTGGATGGTCTACGCGGATGTAGCCAACGGCACCAAGAGCGGGTTTTTCGAGACCTTTAGCGAAGATACCCAGCCGAGTGGTGGTGCAGTCTCTTGCGATAGCGTTAATGGATCCATTCCCGACGTGTTGTGTGTTGCTATCCCCGTCGGCCAGGAAAAGATGACCAGCTATGAAATCGGGGCCAAGGGTGTTACCGCCGGTGGTCTGATGCGCCTGGACGTGAGTGTCTTCTACAATGATTGGCACGACGCTGCTATCCGCAGCACTTTCGAACGTGATCCGGCAACGGGAACGCCGCTGGAGCAACCGGAAGCGGTGGCGCAGATTGTGGGCGAAGCAGATGTCTGGGGCTGGGATCTTCAGAGCGACTTTGCGCCAGATGAGTTCTGGTTATTCTCATTTGGCCTTTCCTATACGGATGCCCAATGGGACCGCGCGCAAGATGGTGCTTTGGTTCTCTTTCC
Organism: uncultured Gammaproteobacteria bacterium; assembly: GCA_937921935.1. Taxonomy (GTDB): domain Bacteria; phylum Pseudomonadota; class Gammaproteobacteria; order Steroidobacterales; genus J054. The sequence goes on from CAKZWQ010000017.1 coordinate 107,686, forward strand.
CAGCTTCGGAGACGATTCCTGTCGGGTGGACCTCGGCGCCGGAGAGACAGTGCCGAATTATTGTGGTCGTCTCGATGGCCAACAATTAGCGCGACAGTCTCCGTGGCAGGCTAATTTCAGTGCGCAATTCACCACCCCGATTGGCTGGAATATTTTCAACGAGAATTGGGACGCTTTTGGCCGCCTGGATATCACCTATGACGACGATTGGTATCCGCAAAATGACAACTTTGCGCGGATCCAGGATCATACCTTCACTAACCTCCGCGCGGGGCTGGAATCCGATCGCTTCGCACTCGAATTCTGGGTCAAAAACCTTTTCGAGGAAGATGATGCATCGGCATCCTTCCGCGACGTGTTTTTTGGCAACAATGACAACATCCTGGCCGAACGGCCCCCGGGCAGCGACCAGAACCAGTTTTTCCCGTTCCGCTATTCCGTTTCTTACCCGCAGCTGAGAACCTGGGGCGTGACCGTCAGAGCGCGTTTCGGCGGCGATTAGATTCTTAGGGCTAATGACAGCGGGTGCAGCTTTCGAGCTGCACCCGTTTTTCATTGGCACTGTGGGCCTGAGCCGTCGGCCATTGGGGGCTATGACAGTCCGTGCAGCTCCAGTCGCGCTCGCGAACCAGTTGGTGAGCCTGTTCGAAATGCCAGTAGCCCTCGCGTGAGTTTTGCAGCAGCGCGGCCAGTGCGGTGTCATCCAGCAGCTTGTTGGCGGTGGTAATTTCCGGTTCCAGCTCAGCCAGCACTGCTCGTTCGGTGCCCGGCGCGTCCGCCGCGTTCCGCCCGGCAATGCGGCCGGTGAAAACCGACGGGCCAAGGAATGTGCCGGAGCCCCCATAGCTGCCATTGATGCCGGCCACACCCGTGGCTTCGCCCGCGGCCAGCAGACCTTGGATTGGCCGGCCCTCTCCATCCAGGACCTGCCCACGCTCATCGATGGCCAGGCCACCCATGCTCTTGCGCGTCATCGGATAAAGCGGCATGGCGTAGAAGGGCGGCTCGCTAAGAGGACTGGGCGGGCGCGTCGTCGTTGCGGGCCCGAAACGACCAAAATCGTCCGCTTCGCCCAGGGCTAGTCGTTCATTGAATTCGGCAACCGTCAGGGCCAGCTTGTCTGCTGGCAAGCCTGCCGCCGCCGCCAGTTTTTCCAGATTGTCGGCGCGCGAGACCAGGGCCGGATTGCCGAGAATCTCCTGTTCCAGGCTGTCGCGTGTCAGCCACGGTGCGCCGCGAACCTGCAGGCGTCGACGGCCCTTTTCATCGAACACCAGCCAGTAACTCTGGCCGGGCAGGGCGAGCACCGTCTGCTCCAGGGTTTTGCGAGGCGCGGATTCATTCATGAACCGTTTGCCTTCGCGGTCGACGAAAATGGCACTGGGGTTTTGCGCCAGTAGTCCGTCCACCCCGGCCGGGTCGCGGGGGTTTGGTAATCCGGTGACGAAAATCGTTTGGTGATCCAGCCGGGTGAGCAGGGCACCCGCTTCGATGCCGAGGTCCAGCCCTGAGCCTTGGGCAAAATGACTGGCGCCGGCCAGCAAGCGTTCCGGCTGGGCCACGTTCGGCAGCCAGTTGGCTCGGACGCGGTCCAGGTCGTTCTCAAATCCCCCGGTGGTCAAAATGACCCGCCGGGCCCGCCAGGTCATGGTTTTACCCGTGCGGGTATCGCGGGTCTCGACGGCCCAGCCTCCGGAGGCGAGGCTGCGCAGGCCTGTGGCGATGGTATTGAAGCGCCACTGCAGGTTTTGCCGCGCGAGGGCGGTGCGCATCATCGGCACGACGATGTTGACCGCCGTGCCGCGCGTGAAATGAAAACGGGGCACCGAGGTTTCGCCCGGTGCGGGCATGAGCAGTGCGAACTCCACACCCATATTTACCAGCCAGTCATGCACCTCTGTGCGCGAGGCTTCCACGTAGCGGCTTACCCAGTCGGTGACTGCATCTTCTCCCCACTCGAGCATGTCAGCCATCGCGAGTTCCGGACTGTCGCTGACCTGCTTGGATTCCTGCAGCGGGGTGCCCACCAGGAACATGCCCCCGGCCATCACGGCGTGACCGCCGCCAACGGAGTTCTGTTCGATGCCGATTACGGATGCCCCGGAAGCGCTGGCTTCCAGGCTAGATGCAAGCCCGGCTATGCCCCCGCCGATGACGATGACATCCGCATCTATCTCATCCGGCTCTGAGCCGCACGCGCTCAGCAGGGCCAGGCAGAGTGCCAGGGAGACGGCACGAGGGCGCGGCTCAATCCATGCCGCGAATGATGGTATTGACCAGGTAGGCATTGTCCCATCCGGGTTTTAGTGGTTTAGGTCCCAGGGCCGGTCCCAGTCGAACTATCACCAATTGCCGCGACGGTATCACGTAGACACGCTGGGCGCCGCGCCCGGAGAAGTAGTAGACATCGTCCGCCAGAAAGGCTTCGCTGCGCGCATAGGCTCCGGCGGCGGAGGCTTTATTTGCGCGGGGATTCACCTCAGGCGAGTAGGCGAGCCAGGTTTGCCAGCCATACCAGTCTGAGACGGGTGCCTGGCTGATCATGCGCTCGATCCACTTA
>CAKZWQ010000018.1 GCA_937921935.1 uncultured Gammaproteobacteria bacterium
GTATCGTGGACGGTTTCGTTAAGTCCGTAATGTCCGGTCCTCGTAGTGTGCCGGGCTGATATTGCCGACGTAGCCATGCCGGCGTTCGCGGTTATAGAACCGCTCGATGTAATCGAAGATATCCGCCCTGGCCTGGTCGCGGGTCCGGTACCTGCGCCGCTTCACCCGTTCTCGTTTCAGCGTCGAGAAGAAGCTTTCCACCACCGCGTTATCGTAGCAGCTGCCCTTGCCGCTGAGGCTGCAGGTGATGCCGTTGCGCTTGAGCAGTAACTGGAAGTCGTCGCTCAGGTACTGGGCACCACGGTCCGAGTGATGGATGAGCTGCGAGCTCACTTCACGCCGGCCCAGCGCCATGTGCATCGCGTTGAGCACCAGCTGTCGATTGTTACGCCGGCTCATCGACCAGCCAACGATGCGGCGTGAGTACAGATCCATCACCACCGCCAGGTACAACCAGCCCTGGCCGGTCCAGATATAGGTGGTGTCTGAAGCCCAGCGTTCGTTCGCCCCGGCCGCACTGAAGTCCTGCTCGAGCAGGTTCTTTGCCGGCACCACGCCGCGCTTGGTGGTCACCCGAAAGCGCCGCTTCGGACACCCCTTAAGCCCCGCCAGGCGCATCAAGCGGGCCACCCTGGCCCGCCCACACGCCAGGCCTTGTGACCGCAACTCAACCTGCAGCCGCGGGCTGCCATAGGTGCCGTCACTTTCGGCATGCAGGCGCCGTATCACCCGGGTCAGTTCGCGATCATCACGGGCGCGGCGGCTCTCCGGTCGGCTCCGCCACGCGTAGTAGCCGCTCGGCGAGACTCGCAGTGCCCGGCACATCATCCGGATCGGGTAGTGGTTGCGGCGTCGATGGATACAGCCGTATCTCACTTCGACTCCTTGGCAAAGTAGGCCGCCGCTTCTTTTAAAAAATCCCGTTCCTGTTCAACCTTGGCCAGCTTGCGCTTGAGCCGTGTGAGTTCTTCGTCACGGCTACTACCCTGGCCGGGGAAGGCCTGATCGCCGTGGTTCTTCACCGCATCACGCCAGCGTCGCAACTGCCGGGCATCAATACCCAGCTCCTCGGCCACCAACACATCCGTGACACCGGGTTCGTTGGCCCGGCGTAAAGCCTCTCGCTTGAACTCCTCGCTGTAGCGTTTTCTCCTGCCCATATTCCACCTCCGGGGCTATTATCAGCCCATCTATAGGTGTCCATGAAACTAGGGCAAGACCAGAAAGCGGACATTCGCGAGTTCTGGGGGACCAGGTTGTGCTTCGTTAGGCGCTCTCAGGCAATTGGCACCGGACGCCTTTGGCTATTATGAGCAAATACAATTACTTAGTCGTGCCCAGGCGCTCTTGCGATGCTTAAACGATGCTAATCGTGCCGTTGGTTTGAATCCTTTCCGCTCCGCCACATACGTAAAGGCCCCCTCGTGGGGCCTTTACGTATTTGATTGATCCCGGCTGGTTTTAACCCACGGTAAAATCCCCTCGACATGAATGAGACCACGGCAGAACAGAAGATTGTGGTGGCAGCGCTGTATCAGTTTGCTGTGCTGCCTGACTACGCGCTGCTGCGGGCTCCACTGCTCCAGATCTGCCTGAATAATGGCGTGTTCGGCACCATTCTCCTTGCCAGCGAAGGCATCAACGGCACCATTGCAGGATCTCGCCAGGGAATCGATGCCGTCGTCGCGCATATCCAGGCAGACGAACGATTGCGGCAACTCGAGTACAAAGAGAGTCACGCCGAAACGATGCCATTTCATCGCATGAAAGTCAGGCTCAAACAGGAAATCGTGGCGCTCGGGGTGCCGGAGGTTAATCCGGCGCGCGATGCCGGTACCTACGTGAAGCCTGCGGATTGGAACGCTCTCATTAGTGACCCGGATGTGGTGGTTATTGATACGCGCAATGACTACGAAGTCGCTATTGGCACATTCGAAGGCGCTCTTGACCCGAAAACGAAAACCTTTCGCGAACTTCCTGAACGCATTGCCAATGAAGGCTCACTCAAGGCGAAGCCTAAAGTCGCCATGTTCTGTACCGGCGGCATTCGTTGCGAGAAGTCGACGGCCTACATGCGATCCCTCGGCTTCACGGAAGTGTTTCACCTTCAGGGCGGTATTCTCAAGTATCTGGAGACTGTCCCGGAAGAAGAGAGTCTGTGGCGCGGCGAGTGTTTCGTATTTGACCAGCGTGTCTCGGTCAAGCATGGTCTGAAACTGGGTAGCTATGATCTATGCCACGGCTGTCGCCAACCGCTTTCTGAGGAAGACACTAGGGACGTACGCTTCGTGCGCGGCGTTTGCTGCCCGAAGTGTCACGATATGCAGACTGAAGAGCAAAGCGAACGCTTTGCTGAACGACAAAAGCAAATGGAATTGGCAGGCCAGCGCGGCCAACGACACCTGGGACGGCGTGACGGCGGACAGGACTGATATGCAAGTCGCCGGTCTGCCTATTCTGTACAGTTTCAGACGTTGCCCCTATGCAATGCGCGCACGAATGAGCCTTGTGAGCGCGGGCATCCGTTGTGAATTGCGGGAAGTCGTCTTACGCGAGAAACCTGCGGCAATGATCGCCATCAGCCCAAAGGCAACCGTGCCTGTCTTGCAGCTCGCCGAGGGGGCAGTGATCGACGAGAGTTTTGAGATCATGCGCTGGGCGCTGGCGCAACATGATCCTGAGGCCTGGCTCAATCCCGCCAGTGGATCGTCCGACGCGGCATTTGCGCTCGTTGAGCAAACGGAAACGCAGTTCAAACCTCATCTGGATCGTTACAAGTACCATGATCGCTACCCCAATGTGGATGCGGCAGAACACCGTGTTGCGGGTGGCGATTTCCTTGCGCTGCTTGAAGAACGGCTGGCGGTGATGCCTTATTTATTTGGCAAGCAGGCTTGCATTGCCGACATGGCCATATTTCCGTTCGTACGGCAGTTTGCGAATACTGATCGCGACTGGTTCCGGGCATCACCGTATGGGCACACCCAGGCGTGGCTGGCGAAGCTCCTGGATGGGATGCATTTTGCTGTCGCGATGAAAAAATACCCGCAATGGCAGAACGGTAATGAAAGCGTATTTTTCCCGGAATGATTGGCGTGTGTGGCAAATTGCCAGTGCGGTAATTTTTCGCGCATGGTTCAGCAGTTCGGCAGGGGGCGTGCGCGGCGCGGCGACCGCCTGGGAGGGCGGCTAGTCCAGAAGCGTCGAGCCCGCAGGTTGGCCCGCGGAGCGTGTCGCCAGTCCCACCTTCTCCGAAAAAAAGACAAAAGCGCCCGCGAGGGGGCTTTATGTTTTCCCTGGCGCCGGTGGCTTCGAGCCCACGGTACGTATAGACGACGGCTCCGCCGGACCCGCAATCGCGCCCGAATCCCCGGACCGCCAGCGCCGTGCCTCCGGGCCGCTGTGGAAACTACCAATGGACGTAGCATCCGGGTTGCCAAATAGTGCCCCGATGGGGCATCAAAAATGAGCAATAAGCGACTCATCACCATAGACGGCAACCAGGCTGTGGCCTCTGTTGCTCACCGGCTGAGTGAGGTGATCGCGATCTATCCCATCACGCCCTCGTCGCTGATGGGCGAGTATGCCGATCAGTGGTCGGCAAATGGTCAGCGCAATCTCTGGGGCACTGTGCCCCAGGTTCTTGAGATGCAGAGTGAGGCCGGCGCCGCCGGGGCTGTCCACGGCGCACTCCAGAGGGGCGCGTTGGCCACCACGTTCACGGCCTCACAAGGCCTGCTGCTGATGATCCCGAACATGTACAAGATCGCCGGTGAGATGACGCCGACGGTTTTTCATGTGGCCGCGCGTTCGGTGGCCAGCCACGCCTTGTCGATCTTCTGTGATCACGGTGACGTCATGGCCTGTCGGGCGACCGGCTGGGCGATGCTCGCGTCGAACTCCGTGCAGGAAGCGCAGGACTTTGCCCTGATCGCGCAGGCAGTGACACTGGAAGCGCGAATTCCGGTGCTGCATTTCTTTGACGGCTTCCGTACGTCGCACGAGATAGCCAAGATAGAACCCCTCAGCGATGAGCACATCCGGCACATGATCCGCGACGACACGGTGCGCGACCATCGGGATCGTGGCCTGTCGCCGGACCGGCCGGTGGTGCGCGGCACTGCGCAGAACCCCGATGTGTTTTTTCAGTCTCGCGAGGCAATCAATCCGTTCATCCGGCGTATGCCTGAGATCGTCGCCCGCGAGATGGAGCGTTTCGCGCGGGTCACCGGGCGACGTTACGACTTGTTTGAGTACCAGGGTGCCGAAAATGCGGAGCGGGTCATTATCCTGATCGGCTCGGGCGCCGAAGCCGCCCACGATGCCGTCGATCACCTGGTCGCCCGAGGCGAGTCGGTCGGCCTGCTGAAGGTCCGGTTGTTCAGGCCATTCTCGCCGACACACCTGGTAAATGCTTTGCCGCCAAGCGTAAGACATATCGCCGTGCTCGATCGCTGCAAGGAGCCTGGGGCTGCCGGGGAGCCGCTATACAAGGATGTCGTGGCAGCCATGGCGGAACATGTCGTGAACGACGGTTCGCGCTTCGGCACCCTCCCGCGGATTATCGGCGGCCGCTATGGACTCTCGTCCAAAGAGCTCACGCCCGGCATGATCAAGGCAGTTTTCGAGGAATTGGCCACGGACGAGCCCAAGCGCGGCTTTACGGTGGGTATCCACGACGACGTTAGCATGCAGAGTCTTGACTGGGATGCATCCTTTCAGACCGATGCTGATGCGGATACGCGGCACGCCGTCTTTTACGGGCTGGGCAGTGACGGCACGGTCAGCGCCAATCGCAACTCCATCAAAATCATCGGCGAGGAAACTGATCTGTACGCGCAGGCATACTTCGTATTCGACTCGAAGAAGGCCGGCGCTGTTACCGTCTCCCACCTGCGTTTCGGGCCGAGCCCCATTCGTTCAACCTACCTGGTCGGTGATAATCAAGCAGAGTTCGTCGGCTGTCATCAGTCACAATTCGTGGATCGCTTTGACGTGCTCGACAAGGCCGCCCCCGGCGCCACGTTGCTGCTGAACGCTTCCTGGCCGCCGGATACGGCCTGGGATCGGCTGCCGCGCATCATGCAGCAGCAGATTATCGACAAGCAGATCCGTTTCTTCGTCATCGACGCGTACCGTGTCGCTCAGGAAGCGGGCCTGGGACGCCGTATCAACACGGTTATGCAGACCTGTTTCTTTGCCTTGTCCGGGCTGTTGCCGCAAGACGAAGCCATTGACAAGGTGAAGGCGTCGGTTGCCGCCACCTACCGTGCGAAAGGCGGGAGCATCCTTGAAGCCAACTTCCGTGTGATCGACGCATCCCTCGAGCACCTGCACCAGGTAGAGACCGGTAGTGAGGTTGCTTCTGTTGTCGAGTTGCGGGCACCGGTCCCTGCCGACGCCCCAGAATTCGTGCAATGCGTGACCGGAAAGATGATCGCCGGCCAGGGTGACGAGCTACCTGTCAGTCGCCTGCCCATCGACGGCACCTGGCCGGTCGGCACCGCGAAATACGAAAAGCGCGAACTCGCGCGCGAGATTCCTGTGCTGGAGGCTGATCTATGCATTCAGTGTGGCAAGTGCGTGTTCGTTTGCCCGCACAGCGTTATTCGCAGCAAGGTTTTCGAGCCCGGGGAGCTTGAAGATGCGCCGGACAGTTTCCGGACCCTGCCTGTCAGGGGCAAGGAGTTCGAGTCGCAGCTGTTAACCACCTATCAGGTGTCGCCGCAGGATTGCACCGGCTGCAATCTTTGTGTCGAGATCTGTCCGGCGCGCGACAAAAGCAACCTGAGTCGCAAGGCGCTCAACATGCAGCCGATAGACCCGATTTTCGAGCGTGAGAAACAGAACTGGGAGTACTTCGAGCACAAGCAGGAGTACGATCGGGAGCGGATTCGCTGGAATACGATTAAGGGTTCCATGCTGGCGCAGCCCCTGTTCGAGTTTTCGGGTGCCTGCGAAGGCTGTGGTGAAACTCCTTATATACGACTCGCGACACAGTTGTTCGGCGATCGCATGATCATTGCCAATGCCACGGGCTGTTCTTCTATCTACGGCGGGAATCTCCCGACCACACCCTATACAGCCGACGCCGCCGGGCGCGGGCCCGCCTGGAATAATTCGCTGTTCGAAGACAACGCGGAGTTCGGTCTGGGTATGCGTATCGCACTGGAGGAGCAGCAGCGCCATGCTTGCAACCTCTTAGCTGAGCTCCGCGAAGAAATCGGCGGAGCGCTGGTCGATGCGATCATCGGCGCGGAACAGAACGATGAAGCATCTCTTCACGAGCAGCGTGAGCGTGTCGCCGCGCTGGAGAAGATCCTGGTGGACCTGCACAGTGAACCGGCGCGCAACTTGCGGAGCGTACTGGACGCGCTTACTCGCAAGAGCGTCTGGATCATCGGCGGCGACGGTTGGGCTTACGATATCGGCTTCGGAGGGCTCGACCACGTGCTGGCTGCCGGTCGCGACGTCAACATTCTGGTCCTGGATACCGAGGTCTATTCCAATACCGGTGGCCAGATGTCCAAGGCGACGCCCCTCGGCGCGGTTGCGAAGTTTGCTGCGGGCGGCAAGCCCGTCGGCAAGAAAGATCTGGCCATGATCGCGATGGCCTATGAGCATGTGTACGTGGCCCACGTCGCTTTCGGGGCTAAAGATGTGCAGACACTGCGCGCATTCCGCGAGGCCGAGGCCTACCCGGGGCCATCCCTGATCATCGCCTACAGCCCCTGCATTGCCCACGGTGTTGATCTGAAGCGGAACCTGGCGCAGCAGCAACTCGCCGTGGCCAGTGGACACTGGCCGCTGTTCCGCTTTGACCCGCGGCGTCTGGATCAGGGGCAGAACCCCCTGCAACTGGACAGCAAGAAGCCGAGCCTGCCGTACCGCAAGTTCGCGGAGACAGAAATGCGCTTCGGTATTCTTACCCGGTCTCAGCCCGACACCGCCAACGAACTGCTGGAGCGCGCCCAGCGTCAAGTGGACGAGCGGTTTGCGCATTACGAACAACTTGCTGCGCTGGATTATTCGAAATGACCGTGGACCTCAGTACTCGCTGGCTTGGCTTTGAGCTCAAGAATCCCTTCGTGCCGTCATCGTCGCCCCTGTCCAAGGATGTGGCCACCGCACGGCAGCTAGAAGACAATGGCGCGGCTGCGCTGATCATGTATTCCCTGTTCGAGGAAGAGATTGAGGCCGAAGAGACAAGGGCGCACGAACTGGCCGAGTTTCAGGATATCGGTCACGGCGAGGCTTCCAGCTACCTGCCGACACATGCCGAGTTACCCGGACATCGGGATCAGTACCTGGAGCAGTTGCGACGGCTCAAGGACGCGCTGGACATACCCATTATCGCCAGCCTGAACGGTACGACCCTCGGCGGCTGGGTGCGCCATGCGCAGGCAATCGCGGAAGCCGGTGCGGACGCCCTGGAGCTGAACGTTTACTACGTCGCTGCGGATATCACGGAAGACGGAGCTGCAATCGAGCAGCGGGTCGTGGACATCCTGGCGGAATTACGACGCCAGGTCACTTTGCCCATCGGCGTAAAATTGTCGCCGAACTTCTCAAGCGTCGGGCATCTGGCGAAGCGTCTTGAGCAAGCCGGCGCGAATGGCCTGACTTTGTTCAATCGCTTCTATCAGCCGGACATCGACCTGGACAGTCTGGCGATCGATCAGAGCCTGCGCCTGTCGAACTCGGGCGACGCGCTGCTCGCCATGCGCTGGATCGCGATCCTGCATGGCCGGGTCGGGCTCTCGCTAGCGGCCACCGGTGGCGTGCACACGGCCCAGGATGCATTGAAGATGTTTCTTTGTGGCGCCGACGTCAGCTGCCTGTGCAGCGCGCTGCTGGCCAGCGGCCCGGAGCGGTTGCGGGAGCTGCACAATGGCGTAAGCGAATGGCTGGAGGCTAACGACTACGAATCCTTGCAACAGTTGCGTGGCAGCCTGAGTCAGCAGCACTGCCCGGACCCGGTCGCCTTTGAGCGCGGAAACTACATGCAGATCCTCAGTCGCTACAAGCTGCCCGCGAAGGCCTGGTCATAGGCGGGCGCTATTTGACGCCATCAATCGCATCCTCCCCACTCGAGCAACCATAGCCCCGGCTATCATCCAGTCATCGCCGCCGATCGAAAGCTTGCAGACATCCTGTTAGAGGGCAGTGCACGAATGCTTTCACAACTCAGCAAAATAGGGCTCAGACCCGCCGGGCTCAGCTACGCTTACCTGGTAACTGCAGTGCTTTTGGCTATGGTCGCCATGGGCCAGCCGGCACAAGCTGCCGACGGAGGCGAAATGAAGTTCAAACGTATTCCCTTGCAGTTCGTCGCGGCCCTGGGTGATCCCCAGGCGTCTTCCGGGACCGGCGGGCAAGAATGGGGCCTGTGGCCAGTCGATCCAGGTCCCCGGGGTGTCAGGCTCAATCGCTATGACCGCTTGCAGGAAGCGGGTGGCGTCGCCCCGGCCGGCTGGCGCTTCGACGCCGGCGACTGGTGGCTGGAGGAGAACGGCCTGATCATGGAGCAACCCGAGTTTCCCCTTGCCCCCGGCCAATACCTGGTCACGGGGGATCGCGAGGTGACGACGGTGCTCACCATTCATCCCGCCGACGAGCAGGGTGAAGTTCGCTGGGAATTGGCTGACGGGGCAACGCTTTACGATGTGACTCACCTGGGCTGCCGCTCCGCGCGCTATACACCGGCGGCCGATGGCCAGCAATCCTGTTCGCCCAGCAACGCACCACAGGACGCATTTCGTGTTGCGCCGGGCGCTGCCATGCCTGCGGTCGGCGGCTGTCAGAAACAGGACTACGCCGTGCTGTTTATTATTGGTGTTCCGGCGCAAGGCTGAAGACCGGCCAGTGCTTGTTAAAGGCGAGTTTCACCATCGACAAGGTGCGCGGCCCCGGGTGTTCTTCAAGCTGCCGTCCCACTGGTTATGGTCGCTGACCCGGAAACAGGTGACTGTCCTGGGCGCCCGGGCACTCAAGAGAAGTAAACTGTCACCCTGATCAGGCTAGCGGAGCAGTGCAGTAGTGATGCAACTTTACGGCGATCCCGCATCACCTTATGTCAGCCGGGTGATCATGTTTGCGCGTCTGAAGGGCATTCCCCTGGGCCGCCCCCCGGTGCCAGGAGACAATCCTCGCTCGGATGCCTATCACCAGATTAATCCCATCGGCAAAGTCCCGGGTCTGATGGTGGATGGCCGCATGCTCCCCGAATCCGGGGTGATCTGTGAGTATCTGGAAGATGTTTTCCCGGAACCGGCCGGCTTGCCCGCCGCGCCACTTGATCGTGCGACCAGCCGACTGATCGCACGCATTACTGACCTGTATATCTCGCCGCAGTTTCAGCCCCTGCTGCCTCACCTGGATCCGGCGCGCCGCGACTCGGCGGCGGTGGCGCCCCTGGCCGCCGAACTGGATAAGGCATTTCTATCCCTGGCCTATTTCATGGGTCCCGGGCCATTTTGCGTGGCTGAGGAGCCCACCCTGGGTGACTGCACGCTCGGGCCCTACATGCAGTTACTCAAGAACGTGATATTTCCCGTGTTCGAGAGCATTCCCGACCCGACCGTTGGGGAGGGTCGACTGGCGCAGTGGTGGCAGGCGCTGCAAGGGCATGCCCTGTGCCGGGAGGCGCTTGATGCTTATGGCAATGTCGTGGACGTTTTCATGGCCGCCAACCGGGAACGACTGCACGAGCACAGTTAGTCATGCTCATTGGCGGTCCCGGGTCAATCGGTTCAGGCATCTTCCATCGCCGGCCTGCCAGTAGGTACAACGCCTTCATGATGATGCACCCGGCGCCACTGACCATCGACGCGACGCGCCACGGTAGTCACGCGGACTCGACCTTCCATGGCCCCCGGTGGTGCAAAGGCATAGTCCAGGTAATAACGCGCGACGGCGAAGTCGCCCCAGACATCGATAACGGGCTCCTCCAGATTGATGGTGAGTTCCCCCCGGCTGGCGGAGTCCGTCATATCCTTTTTTCTGAATTCCGCGCGCGCTGCCCGGCCGCCGCGCACCAGTTGGGGTTCGAACAAGTCCCAGAGCGTGCAGTCGGGCAGGTCGCACTGGTCCACCAGGCTGGGATCAAACTTTTGATAGGCGCTAAAGACGTTCTTGATTAATTCGGCCACAGCTTGTTCGTCGGCGCTGCGTTGTTTGTTGTCGGTCATCGATTGGACTCCGTCGGTTATAGGGTCGGCATGGCAATTAATCAGCCACGATTCGCGTCAGGCTGAACAGACCAACCACGAGCAGGCTCAGGCACGACAATAGCAGGGCGGCGTCCCATGCCGGGCCGGGCCTGAGCCGCGGGTCCAGTACTTTGAAGCGCAGATACAAAGCGCTGAAGCCGATGATGGGCAAAACCAGGGACTGCACCAGCCCGCCGATGACGATGAGCCGGACCGGGTTCCAGCCCGTCATAAAAATCAGCAGGGCAAGCAGGGGCAGGGCCAGGGACAGGATGCCAACGGCGCGCTTGCGCGCCGCTTCATTGAGTTCGATCACTCCCAGTACGCCCAGGCAATCAGCGAACAGCCGGGCGGCTCCGGCATTGGCCACCAGAAAGGTTGAGTAAAGCACGGCCAGGGCACCGCTAAGGAACAGGTAGCGGGATGTGGTCCCGAAGATAGGCTCGTAGGCCGTCGCCAGTTGGCTGACCATGCGCATGCCGTCCGGATCGGCGCCGTCACGGTGCAGAACGGCTGCGCCAATGAAGTAAAAAGCCAGCGTGGTCAGGGTGTAAATGGCCATGGACACGAAAGCATCGATGCGCATCACGCGCAGCCAGCCCCTGGCCCGCCGGACCCACTCACTGTTTGCGCCGCGCGGTCCGATGAAGCGCCCGTAGCCTCGCTCCAGGCACCAGTAGGGATAAACAATCAGATCGGTACCGCCCACGCCGATGATGCCGAAGGCCGCCAGGGCTGTCAGCCAGGCTTCGGGGCGGTCCGGCAAGCCGAAAAACAGGCCATCGAGTATGGCCGTGGTCGGGATGGCATATTCCGTTGTCTGCAAGGCAAACACATTGCCGACGGTCACCAGGGTGAAGCAAAAGACCAGACCGACGCAGAGAGTTTCCAGGATGCGGTAGCGGCCAAAGAACAACAGCATTGCAGTGAAGGTCGCCACCAGCACAGCCCAGATACCCGGATCCCTGGTCACCATTTCCGGCGGCTGGCCAGCGACGTCCACCGGCAATTGCAGGGCCGCCAGGTAGTCACCGGTCAGGGGAAAGATCAGCGCGAGGGACTGGCCGACGCCACCGAGGACTCCACCCAGCAAGCCGTAGGTTGTTGCCATCATCACCAGCCAGAGCCAGATGATCCAGTTGCCCCGCAGGCGAGGCCCGGGAATCCGATTCAGGGCGACCAGGGTGGTCTCGTTGGTGCTGACGGTATAGCGGCCCAGTTCGATCTGGACGAAAACCTTGATTACACAACCCAGCAAAATGATCCAGATCAAACTGATCCCGGCCTGGGCGCCGGTCTTGGTGGTCGCGATCAGTTCACCGGAACCCACCAGGCCCGCTGCCAGCACCATGCCGGGTCCCAGGTAGCGAAGCGCACCGAAAAGTTTTTTCGGCGGATCGCGGGTCTCGCTGGTTTGGCGAGGGGCGGTCACGCGTAGCTGACGGATAATGAATGGCGCATGCTCGCTCTTTTAAGTGTCAGGCATCAGGCTGAACATGAGTCGAGTCGGTATATTGGCTTAATGAGGGAATTTTGCGGGCCTGTCTTTCAGCATGGACAGCGCTTCGTAACACAGCATTGTGGCTATCTGTACATAAAAGCACACGTCTTCCTTTCCCGACTCCGTCGCCACCATCACGCCGACAAAATCATCCCACCCGTCACATTCAGCACCGTACCCGTCATGTAGCCGGACTCCGGGCCACATAAAAACCGGATCGGCCCGGCACAGTCTTCCGCCTTGCCCAGTCGACGCAAGGGGATAGTCTGCGGGTCAGGTGTATCGAAGTCTTCGAGCATGTCAGTAACGATCATGCCCGGCGCGACTGCGTTACAGCGAATGCCGTGGGGGCCGCCGTTGCGGGCCAGGTGCCGGGTCAGGCCGACGATGGCGGCCTTGGACGCAGTGTATTCACTGCCCACCATGACGCCGCCCTGGTAGTAGGCCATGGAACTGAGCAGCACGATAACGCCGCTATGTTGTTCGACCATGCCGTCCCAGACGGCGGCGACACAGTTCTGGGTGCCCGTCAGGTTCACATCCATCACCCATTGCCATTGTTCCCAGTCGCCGACGACCTGGCCGCGGGGGCAGACGCCGGCATTACAGACCAGGATGTCGAGTCGGCCATGGCGGCTGCGCAAATCAGCGGCAAGTTCGGCGCAGGCTTCACGCTCGCGAATATCCAGCACACAAGCCTCTGCCTTGCCGCCGGCTGCCTGAACGGCGACGGCCGCCGGCCCGCTATCCAGGACATCCGCCAGCACCACGTGGGCGCCGGCAGCAGCCAGGCTGTGCGCGGCAGCGGCACCAATGCCCCGGGCGCCGCCGGTGATCAGGGCGACCTGGCCCTCCAGGGCGCGTGACTGCATGGAATCTTTCAAGGCTGTCTCCCTGCCGGCTTTTCAGGGCCATTGTTTGCTTGGTTTGCAGCAAGAATATAACAATAGCCCTTGATGTCCTGACGGGGCCATGAGTTTCGGTATGCCAGACAAGCAAGCAAGCAACGATATCGGGGAACAGCTGCGCGCCATTCGCGCCAAACGCGGTTACCTGCTGCCGCACCATGGGCTGATGGCCGTGACGGATCCGGAGTTGCTCAGCGCTTACGACGCAACCTACACGGCCCTGACCCTGGCCGAGCGGGGCCTTTCCAGGCACGATCATGAGACGGTCTGGCTGGCTATTCTTATCGCCACCGATGAGGCCCTTGCCACCCATCATATTCCAAAGTTTCTCGACGCCGGCGGCAGCGAGGAGGAATTCGCCCGGATTCTGTCCCTGACGGCTTTCCTGAAAGGCTTTGGCGCCTATCGCTTCATTGAGCAGCACTGGCGCGGCCACCTGGCCGGGATTGATGTGGAACAAGCCTATCTGCAGGGTTTCACCACCGCGGCCCAGGGTCTGGATGACAGGCTGGCGCATTTGTGTGCGGTTTCTGTACACACCTGCGCGGCAGCCTGGGATGGGCTGGTGTGGCATTTGTGCGCGGCTTATCGGGCGAAAGTCCCTGAAACCGAACTGGCGGAAGCCCTGTCATTGACCCTATTTCCCGGCAGCGTGCCGTACTTTGTCGAAGCGGCCGCAGTCTGGCGGCAATTGATTCTGGACGAACGCGTGACACCGTCGGCTGCATTCCGTGCCTGGGCCGAGATTGCCGGTCAGGGCGGCTACGACGAAGCAAAAGCAAACAGTCAGCCGTGACGGATGTCCCTGACAACACCCTGGCAGGTCGGCATATGTTGCTGACCGGTGCCGGCTCGGGCATCGGCCGCAGTTGTCTGGAGATGGCCCTGGCCGATGGTGCTGATTGCGCGGCGCTATTACGGGATGAGGCCGAAGTGGATTCCCTTGGGGACTTGCTGCCCGCGGCGCGTTGTCATGTGCAGGATCTTCGCCAGGTGCAGGCCGTTGCCGCGAGTACGCAGGCCGCGCTGCGTAGCCTGACTGGTCCGGTGGATAGCTGTCTTTGTTGCGCCGGTGTTTTCGAACACCGCGCCGGCCTGGAAACAGAACTCGCTGACTGGCAGCGAGTGCTCGATATTAATCTGACCGCCGCGTTTGTGACCGCGCGGGAATGCGCCCGCAGTATGGCCGCCCAGGGCCGGGGTGCCATCGTGCTGGTGTCCAGTCAGATCGGCTTGGTCGGTCACCCGCGCGCGGCTGCCTACGCCGCGTCCAAAGCCGCACTGAACGGTCTGGTGCGGGCGCTGGCCGTGGAGCTGGCGCCGCAGGGCGTGCGCGTCAATGCCGTTGCGCCCGGGCCCATTGCGACAGCCATGACCGAGGAGGCGCGTCAGGATCCTGCGCGGGCCGTGAGTCTTCTGGGCGGCATTCCGCTGGGTCGCTGCGGCGAGGCGGCGGAAGTGGCAGCGGCCGCACGTTTTTTATTGTCCGACGCCGCCGCCTTTATTACCGGCCAGGTGCTGTGCGTCGATGGCGGCGTCACGGCGGCCTGAGCAATTCAGGCCCGCTTGTCTTTTGGCTGATCGACAGGGGCGCCTGCCAGACAGCCCTAGTACTATTGGCCGCTTGTTGCGCACCCGAGTTGGGAGATCCCGATGGCCAGAACCTTAACGCTGCTGCTGTCGCTGGTTGCTGCCTGGCTGCTTTGGTCAGGCTTGTACAAACCCTTGTTGCTGGGTTTGGGCGCGGTGTCTTGCCTGCTGGTGTTGTACCTGTCGCGACGGATGGACCTGACCCGGGCCAGGGTGTTTACCCTGGGTCTGTTACCCAGGATCCTTGGTTTCTGGGGCTGGCTGCTCAAAGAAATCATCAAGTCCAACGTCGAGGTAGCCCGGATCGTGCTTGACCCGAATCTCACCATGCAGCCCCAGGTGGTGGAGATAGAGGCGGACACGCAACTGGAGACCGGCCAGGCCATCCTTGGCAACAGCATTACCCTGACGCCGGGGACGGTGACCCTCGACGTATTCGACGGCAAGCTCAAGGTGCATTGCCTCAGCGATGCAGGCGCCGCAGCCCTTAAAGCCGGGGAAATGAATCGCCGCGTTCGGGCCGTGATGGGAGCCTGAGCATGTTTGCGACGGTTTCCATCGCGATTCTCGTGACCATGACCCTGGCCATAATCCGGGCCCTGCGCGGGCCGAGCCTTTATGACCGGGTGCTGGCCGTCAACATGTTCGGTACCAAGACCGTGCTGCTGGTTTCCGTGGCGGCTTACTTGCTGGGCCGCCCGGACTTTCTTGACCTGGCCCTGGCCTATGCGCTGATCAATTTCATCGGGGTCCTGGCGGTCCTGGAGTTTTTCCAGACGCGCGCGCTGCGCCGGAGGCTGGATGCCGAGGACGGGAGCGAGTCCTCATGAGCCTGGCCCTGGATATCGGCAGCTGGTTGTTATTCGGCATCGGCAGTCTGGTGCTGTTTATCGGGGCTGTGGGTGTGCTGCGAATGCCCACCTTGTATACGCGCATGCATGCCGCCAGCCTGACGGACAGCCTGGGCGCGCTCGCGGTACTGGGGGGCATCATGTTGCAGGCCGGCTGGTCACTGGCTGCCCTGAAGCTGCTGGCGATTTTGTTGTTTCTGCTCCTCACCAGTCCCACCTCATCGTATGCACTGGCCAATGCGGCCTTGCTGAACGCAGAGGGGGGCAGCAAGCCGGATGAGGAGGCTGCGCAATGACCATTCTGTTTGCGGTCTTCCTGCTTAGCATGCTGGTGATTACCGCCGTCGCGATTGTGCGCTCCAGCGATCTTTTTGCTGCCGTCATGTTGCTGGGGATTTTCAGTTTGTTGATGGCCGCCAACTTCTTCGTGCTGGATGCGGCAGATGTTGCCTTGACGGAGGCAGCGGTGGGCGCGGGAATATCGACCGTTCTGTTTCTCGGCGCCCTTGCCCTGACGGCGGCGCGTGAACGTTCCAGGCTCGGGCCGCCGGGCCTGGCCCTGGTCGTGTCTCTTGTCATGGCGGCCACGGTGGTCTACGCGACTTTCGACAAACCTGCCCTGGGTGATCCCAATGCACCTGTGCACCAGCATGTGGCGCCCTGGTATCTGGAACAGACACCGGAACTGATCGGCATTCCCAATGTGGTGACGGCCGTGTTGGGCAGCTTTCGCGCTTACGACACCCTCGGCGAGGTGTTCGTGGTCTTCGCGGCTGCCATCGGGGTGTTGTTTATCCTCAGTGGCGATCGCCCCGTCAGCCAGGTCTTTCGGCCCAAAGATGCGCCGAGCACCCGTGGCCTGAAGCATCACCTGATTCCAAGAATAGTGGGCAAGTTACTGATTCCATTTATTTTTCTATTCGCGCTCTATGTGCAGTTCCATGGCGAATACGGCCCGGGCGGGGGCTTCCAGGCGGGTGCCCTGATGGCGGCCGGCGTGATTCTCTACGCCTTACTGGTGGGTGAGGGCCGGGCCCTGGAGGCACTGCCGGAGCCGCTTCTTAAGGGCATGGTCGCCGGCGGGGCACTGCTTTATCTGCTGGTGGGTGTGGTCTGCATGCTGCTTGGGGGCAACTTCCTGGATTATTCCGTGCTGGCTGCCGATGCCGTATTCGGGCAACAGTTGGGCATCATCCTGATTGAAGCCGGCGTCGGTATTGCGGTGACGGGTGTGCTGTTATGTATTTTTCACGCCTTTGCCGCGCGTGATTCGGGCATCTGAGCCGGCAGCATGCAACTGCTTGGCTTATTTAACTATTGGGTTTTCGTTGTCCTGCTGATGATCGGCTTTTACGCGGTCATTGCCAAAGACAATCTCATCAAGAAGCTGATCGGCCTGTCCATATTTCAGTCGGCCGTGTTTCTGCTGTACATCTCCATGGACAAGGTGGAGGGCGGCACGGCACCGATCATTCAGCCAGGCGCTGTGGATCAGCTGTACTCGAACCCGCTGCCGCAGGTGCTGATCCTGACCGCGATCGTCGTCGGTATCTCCACCACGGCGCTCGGCCTGGCCCTCGTCGTGCGTATCAAAGAAGCCTACGGCACCATCGAAGAAAGTGAGGCCGCCGGCATGGACCGAGAGGCTTGAGCCTGACGGCCCAGTTGCCCGCGCTGCAGGTGGTGGTGCCCATGCTCACGGCACCGCTGGTCGCGTTCCTGCGCTTGCCGGGTCTGGCGTGGATCGCCACCACCGCGACCAGCGCCATGGCCTTTGCTATTGCCGTTTCACTTACGCAAACGGTGCTGGGCGGAGCCCAAATGGATTACTCCATGGGCGGCTGGGCAGCCCCTTACGGCATCGCCCTGAATCTTGATTCGTTCAGCGTTCTGCTGCTGCTGATTGTGACGGGTGCATCCACGGTGGCGCTGCTTGCGGGCAAGGCTTCCCTGGACAAAGAAATCGAGCCGTCCAGGCAGCCGATGTTTTTTGCCGGCTGGCTGCTGGTGCTCGCGGGTCTGGCCGGCATTGTGGTCACTGGGGATGCCTTTAACATTTTCGTGTTCATGGAGATTTCCTCCCTGGCCACCTACATGCTCGTGGCCGGCGGGCCGGATCGGCGCGCGCTGACAGCGGTGTTCAAGTACCTGATCATGGGCACCACGGGCGCTACCTTTTATCTGATCGGTATCGGTTTGATCTACATGATGACCGGGACGCTCAACCTGGCCGACATGGAGGCGCGCATCGGTGCCGTGGAAGACGTTAAACCGATCCTGGTGGCTGCCGGGTTTATCACTATTGGCCTGGCACTAAAGGCCGCGGTTTTTCCCCTGCATGCCTGGCTGCCCAATGCCTATACCTACGCGCCCAACGTGGTCACCGTGTTTCTCGCGGCCTGTTCCACAAAAGTCGCTCTCTATGTGCTGCTGCGTTTCGATTTTGTGGTTTTTCAGGGCAACCTGAGTCAGCACGATCTGCAGTTTGCCGGCTTTCTGATTCCCCTGGCCTTGCTAGGCATCGTGATGGGCTCCCTGGCGGCCGTCTTTGAAAGAAATCTGAAGCGCCTGCTGGCCTATTCATCCGTGGCCCAGATCGGCTACATCCTGCTCGGTGCAGGTTGCGTGAGTGTGCTGGGTCTGACCGCGGGCATCGTGCACATGTTTAATCACGCCCTGGCCAAGGGGGCTTTGTTCCTGGTGGTGGCTTGTGTGGGCATGAGCCTTTCCCGGCTGCGCATCGCGGATCTGGCCGGCGTAGGTCGCGACATGCCCTGGACCATGGGGGCTTTCGTGCTGGCCGGACTCAGTCTGATCGGTGTGCCGGGCACCGCAGGTTTTGTCAGTAAGTGGTACCTGATCCTGGCGGCCCTTGAGCAGGGACCCGTCGGCTTGTTGATGGTGGCGATTATCGTGTTCAGTTCGCTGCTTGCGGTTGTGTATATCTGGCGGATTGTAGAAACGGTTTACTTTGGTGAGCGCGAGCCGGGTGCTGCTGCTATCAGTGAAGCGCCCATGCCGATGCTGATCGTGACCTGGTTAGCCGCGCTGGCTAACCTGTTTTTCGGTCTGCAGCCTGACTTGCCCGTGGAACTGGCCACGAACGCGGCCCAGGCCCTGCTGGTGCACCTGCTGTGAGCGGGGATCTGCAGATTCTGCTGGCAATCGGGCTGCCGTTGCTGGGCGCCCTGGGTATCGCGGCCGCGAGCCGCTTCCCGAATCTTCGTGAAACGGTAACGCTGGCTACTGCCGTGTCACTGACCACCGTGGTCTGGTCCTTGCTGCCGGCGGTCATGGCAGGCGATCGCCCGGTCGCTGCGCTGCCGGCCGGAGTTGCCGGCGTGCCCATCGCGTTCAGCGTCGAGCCCCTGGGCATGTTGTTTGCCGCGCTGGCCTCGCTGCTGTGGATCGTGAACTCCATTTATTCCATTGGCTATATGCGCGGCAATAACGAGTCACACCAGACGCGCTTTTACATCTGCTTTGCCGTTGCTTTGTCGGCAGCCACGGGTATCGCTTTCGCCGGGAATCTGCTCACGCTGTTTCTGTTCTACGAGATGCTGACCCTGTCCACCTATCCCCTGGTGGCGCACAAGGGTGATGCGGCCACGGTGAAGCAGGCGCGCGTCTACCTGGGGATTTTGCTTGGCACCTCCATTGGCCTGCTGTTGCCTGCAATGCTGTGGATCTACCTGGCCACGGGCACCCTGGACTTCATACCCGGGGGCATCGTGGCGGGGCACATCGGCGGCCCGGCACTGGGTTTGTTGCTGGCTTTGTGTGTATTCGGGGTGGGCAAGGCTGCGGTCATGCCCGTGCACCGCTGGTTACCGGCGGCGATGGTGGCGCCCACGCCCGTGAGTGCGCTGTTGCATGCCGTGGCCGTGGTGAAAGCCGGCGTGTTCACCATCACCAAGCTGATTATCTATATCTTCGGTGTTGACTACCTGTTTGCCGAGCCCAGTTCCGGCTGGCTGGTTTATGTGGCCGCCTTTACGGTGCTCGCCGCCAGTGTAGTGGCCCTGCGGCAGACAAACCTCAAGCGCTTGCTGGCTTACTCAACGATCGGCCAGTTGTCTTACGTCGTGATGGCTGCAGCGGTCCTGCAACCATTGGCTGAAGTCGGGGCTGCCGTGCATATCGCGGCCCACGCCTTCGGCAAGATCACCCTGTTCTTTGCGGCAGGTGCGATTTACACGGCAGCCAGGAAAACCGAAATCGGCCAGTTACGCGGCATCGGCCGACGCATGCCCTGGACCATGGCGGCTTTCACCATCGGCGCGTTGAGCATGGTCGGGGTGCCGCCCACGGCAGGTTTTGTTTCCAAGTGGTTCATCCTGGCCGGTGCCTTTCAGTCCGACAACCTGGTGGTGGTGGCGACGATTGTTTTGAGCACGGCACTGAATGCTGCCTACTTTCTGCCCCTGGTGTTTCGTGCCTGGTTTCGCGAAGAAAATGTCCCGCCGCCGCGGGACCACGGCGAAGCGCCCTGGCCCATGGTGCTGGCATTGACCACCACAGCCTTTTTGACCCTGGCCTTCTTTGTGGGCAACCAGCCCGTCCTGGATCTTGAGCTGCAACTGGTGAGGGCTGCCCCGTGACCCCTGAAGACCAGCGTTCCGACACCGCTGAAACGGATCCCTGGCTGGTGCGCCCGGCCACGATCCGCAAATTGTGGATTGGTTTCGCCGTGCTCCTGGCTGCCACGGTGCTGGGGCAGGCTCTGATACCCGTGAAGGGCTACTTCGGCGTGGATAGTTGGTTCGGCTTTGGCGCCCTGTTCGGGTTCCTGTCTTGTTTGGTCATGGTCATCGTGGCCAGGATCCTCGGCGTCGTGCTCAAGCGCGACGAGCGGTACTACGATGATTGACTGGTTGCCGCCCGGACTGATCATGCTGGCCGGTGCCCTGCTGGTGGCGCTGACGCGCGGTCATGTGCGCAGCCTGGTGTTGCTGGCGACGCCGCTGCTGACCCTGTGGGTGATCTGGCAGCTGCCCGAGGGGATCTCCCTGACGGCACCTTTCCTGAAATACAACATTGAATTGATCGAAGTCAGCCCGGTGCGCCGGCTGTTTGCGACGATCTTTGCCCTGATGGCTTTTGTCGGCGGCTTATACGCATTCCGCCAGGCGAAAGCCTGGGAGCTGGCGGCTGCGCTTGCCTATGCCGCGGGCGCTATTGGTGTGTGTTTCGCCGGCGATCTGATCACGCTGTTCCTGTTCTGGGAACTGATGGCTATTTTTTCCACGGTGATTGTCTGGTGCGGTGGCACGGAGCGTGCGAGGGCAGCAGGGATTCGCTACGCCATCATGCACCTGCTCGGTGGCGTCATCCTGAAGGTGGGTATCGAAGGCTTCGTTATTCATACGGGCTCGATTCAGCTGCAGCCCATGCTGGCCAATAACCTGGATACCTGGATGATCCTGGTCGGCATTCTGATAAACGCCGCGGCGCCGCCCGTGTCCGCCTGGCTGGCCGATGCCTATCCTGAGTCGAGCCCGACTGGTTCGGTTGTCCTGTCGGCCTTTACCACCAAGACGGCGGTACTGGCGCTGATCCTGCTGTTCCCCGGCGAGCCGGTGCTGATCGGCGTGGGCCTGTTCATGATTTTCTACGGCATCATTTATGCCTTGCTGGAGAATGACGCGCGCCGGATTCTGGCTTACTCCATCGTGAACCAGGTGGGCTTCATGGTATGCGCGATCGGGATCGGTACCGAGATGGCCTTGAATGGCGCTGCGGCCCATGCCTTTGCGCACATCATTTATAAAGCCTTGCTGTTTATGAGTGCCGGCGTGGTGGTGTATCGCACGGGCTTTAGCAAGTGCACGGACCTGGGTGGCTTGTTCCGGACCATGCCGCTGACCACGGTGTGCGGCATCATTGGCGCACTGGCCATCTCCAGCTTTCCGCTGACCTCCGGTTTTACCACCAAGACCATGATCTCCGAGGCCGCCATCGGCGAGGGCCTCGCCCTGGTCTACTTCCTGCTGACAGCAGCATCAGCCGGCGTCTTTTTGCACGCCGGCATCAAGTTCCCGTGGTTTGTGTTTTTTCAGAAGGATTCCGGTTTGCGGCCCAAGGATGCGCCCTGGAACATGGGACTGGCCATGGTCATATTTGCCGGTCTGTGCCTGGGGTTGGGAATCTATCCTGACCCGCTGTATGCCTTGTTGCCTTACCCGGTGGAATTCAGTGCCTACAAGGCGGGAAAAGTGCTTTTTTACCTGCAGTTGCTGTTGTTCTCGGGCCTGGCTTTCTTCCTTCTCCTGCCGTGGATGCAGCGCACCCTGACTTTGTCTCTGGATACCGACTGGGTCTGGCGCGTGGCGCTGCTGCGTGCAGCGACTGCCGGGATCAATGCACTGGGCAGTGTCGGTCGTGTGGCCCAGGCAGGGGTGGTGCATCGGTTGCAGGGGCTCAGCCGCTGGCTTGGCCGGCACTGGGGCTACGATGGCCTGTTTGCGCGATCCTGGCCGATCGGCACCACGGCCTTGTGGATCGCCGTATTGCTCACAGCCTACGTGCTGATCTACTACACCTGAGCAAAGCTGGTCGCGCAGCTGCCGCATGGCCCGGATAGTCTGCGCGCGGCTTACAGGGCATTACCAACCTGATGTCCCTGGCGGGTCGCCGCGAGCACCGAGCGAGGCGCCTGGCAGTCCCCGATGGTCCGCACCGCAATGCCCTGATCCTGAAACGGCTGACGTAATTCGTCCCGTGGCACCCGCGCGGTGGCGTAACTGATGCCAACGAGATTATCGATCACCGTAGCCTCGCCGTTGTAGACATTGATCGCTGACAGCTGACCGTCTTCCAGGCCTTCCATATCCCTGGGTTCACAACAGGTCAGTATCTGCACATTGCGGTCATGCAATCGCTGATAAATTTCCTGGCGGTTAATCAACGAACAGTCAGATGCAATCCGCTCCCGCGGCGTAACCAGCGCCACGCCCTCGAACAGTTCAGCCAGTCGCTCAGCAGCGGCATAAGTCATTTCCGTGTGATCCCGGTCCAGCAGCAGGATGCGCCCTTCCTCTTTACTGCTGCGCCCCTCCAGCGACTGGATAAAGCGGCGAATATCCAGGACAAAGCCTGCTTCGATATATTCTGCGGGCAGAAAGGCCGGCGCTTGCATATCCGCACCGGTTGCCAGCAGCACTTCGTCGGGCTTCAGTGCGGTGACATTGGCCAGCGTACCCATAACGCCCAGTTCGAACCTGACGCCGTGGCGCTTCGCTTGCAGCCATTGATAGTCGTAAATGCTGCTGAGGTTCTCACCACCCGGCAAGCTCGCATGCAGGCGCGTCTTGCCGCCCACTTCATCACTGGCGCTGAAGACCGTGACCTGGTGACCGCGCGCTGCAGCTACCCAGGCGGCTTCAAGACCGGCTATCCCGGCACCCACCACGACAATCTTTTTGCCTTGCCGGGCAGGTGTGGGGTGCCAGTGCGCTTCCTCGGCCATCGCCACGCGCGGATTGTTGTCACACTCCAGGCGATTGCTGTCGATGATTGAACGCCAGCAGGTATTGCAGGAAACACAGTAGCGAATGGTGCTTTCCCGGCCTGTGCGCGCTTTGTCAGGCCAGGCCGGATCGGTAATCAGCGGGCGGCCAAGGAAAACCAGATCGGCTGTGCCGTCCTCCAGCGTCCGTTCGCCTTCACTCGGGTCTGTCAGGTAACCGATGGCCCCCGTTGCGATGTGGGGTGCGCCCCCGCGCAGCGAGCGAATGGCATCGACGTAAGGTGCACGGGGGCCGTGGGCGTTAGGCAAGTGGGTCCACAATGAGTTGGCATGGGCGCCCCAGACAAAGGTCCAGTAGTCCAGATCAGCGTCGGCACCCAGGTCGGCGGCGATCAAGTGTGCCTCGGCCAGGTCGATACTGTTCGGTACGCCATCGTCGCCGGGGAGTTTGGCACCTATGATGAAGGGCCGGCCGCATTCGGCCCGGATGGCGGCGATAAGTTCACGCAGAAAACGTGTGCGGTTGTGCAGTTCGCCGCCGTAATCGTCATCGCGATGATTGGACCAGGGTGAAAGAAACTGATGAAACAGGTGTCCGTGGCCGGCAGAGAGCTCTACCCCGGACCAGCCGGCCTTTTGCAGTCGGCTGCAGGCTGCCGCCCACTCGCGGATCAGCTGTTGTATCTCGACTGTTGAAAGAGCGTGGGGCACAGTCCAGCTCAGATCATCGGGCAAGGCCGAGGCCCCTATGGCACTGTCATTGCGACCGACGGAGTGTCGGCCCCGGCCCGGGTCCTGAACCTGGCCCAGCAAGCGGCAATCCTGACTTTCCACGGCGTCGGCCAGGCGGGCGAGGGAATCATGGCCCTGGTCGTCGTAGGCGCGCAGCCGCCCGGCATCCTTGTTGCTCGAAACCATGGCCAGGGGCTCGGTGACAATCATGCCCGCGCCCCCGGCAGCCCGGCTACGGTAATAGTTGAGCAACAGGTCCGTGGCTTTGCCGTCGCGCGTAAAGCGCGTCAGGATGGAAGCGTGCGCGACCCGGTTGCGCACACTCAGGCCGCCGATTTCCAGCGGCGAGAAGAGGCGGGGATATTCGCTCAAGGTGTTTTGCCTGTCAGGGTCCGCGAGTCCCGGGCCAACGCCGGGATCAGGCCGGTATTATGCGTTGCCGGCACCCTCACCGCAGTATCCTTGTCCCGGACAGCTCAGGCCGCGCGGACGGGGCTCTCCTCGGGCAGGCAGGCAGCGTCCATGGCCCGCTTCGCATCTTCGTCCAGAGCCTGGCGCAGGTGCGCGCCGCGAACGTGTCGGGCCTCAAGGGAACGCAATACGGAAGCGATCATCTGTTGCCGGGAGTCATCCAGTTCTGCCGACTGACTGTCGCTGGGCTGCCAGGCTTCGATCCGGCTGGTCAGGTCCAGGCCCGCCTCTTCGGCAGCCCGTTCCAGGGCGTACAGACGTTCCTTCACGGTCCACAACTCGCTCATGAGTTCCAGCAGCATGCTGATGGTCTCATCGGTACCGGATTCGGCGAAAAAGCGCGGGCGTTTGCCGTCGCTCTGCAATGGGATTCTTGACATGACAGGCTCCTGATTATTTCCAGCTACCGAAGGCGTACCAGCGCAGATCGTCGGTCAGCGTGCCGGTGCGGTCATCAAACTTTGCTTTAAGGTTTATCTCGCGGAGGAAATCACTTTCTTCCATATAGGTGTAGCGGGGGGCAACAAAGTCGAGAAAGCCTTCTTGTCTGAAACCCGCTTCCCGGCAAAGCTCCCGACTGTCCTGGTCCCTGAAGGTCTTGTAGTAGGGCTCGTTGTTGTAATAGGAGTCCCAATCCAGATAAAACTGGTCATAGGCATCGAGGTTGCCGTTGGGGGGCAGCTCCATGTTGATCATCACACCACCGGGCTTAAGCACGCGGTAGGCCTCAGCCAGGTAGGCCCGAATATCCTTTAAGGGCAATTCATGCAGAAACATTGACGAGAACACCACGTCGAATGATGCGTCGGGATAATCCAGGGCCGTTGCATTCATCTGCTTGAAGCGCACATCTGCATCAAAGCCCCGAGCGCGCGCAGCGGCGTAGCGTAAAACTGGTGCACTGACGTCGATGCCGTGCACTTCAGCCTCGGGGAAGGTCAGTTTCCAGGGGACAGTGTTGTGGCCTACCGTACACCCGCAATCGAGAATATTTTCCGGCTTGAAATCGGGAAATTGCAGGCGCAGGTAGTTGGCCATGGTCCAGCCAATGTCATCGACATTGCGGCCCATCTGATTAAAGGCGAAGACATTAATGGAGTTGTCGTAAATGGCGCCGCCGGCCACATCCTCATCGGCGTACTCGCTGTGATAGCTGCCGGGCGACAGGTGCACGTCGATATTGGCAACATTCCGGGGCACATCCAGCGCTGCGTCCACGGCGGCGTCGGCGCCCTCACCCTGGCGGAGCTGGCGACCGCGCTCGTTTAATTCATCCAGCTCACGATCTATGGTCGGAATGACTGAACGGAAAACCATTTCCTGAGCGTTGCAGCGCACGGCGCTGTAGAAGCGGAAGTAGTCATCCGACTGCATCAGATCATGAACCTCAGTGCCCGTGGCTGGCGGCCGGCCGGCCTGGCGCGCAAACTTTGGCAGCAGATGGCCCTCATAGCGCTGTTTCATGCTGGTGGCCATGGATCCCAGGATATGGGAGCGCAGGGCGCCGACAAATTCCTGTCGAGATCGCTCGTCCCGGCGGGGCTTCACCGTCATATCGTGCTCTAACTCTTTGATCATAATGATAATACTTTCGAAGCTTTCTGACCGAGAAGACACAATCTATTATTTACTAATCATTGTCAATTACCAAAAATATTTGTATATTTATTCTTTCGATACTGAGCCTGGAGTCCAAGCATGACTACATTGATTGTTCTTTTTCGCCTGCAGCCGGGGGTGAATCCCCAGGCTTACGAGGCCTGGGCGAAGCAGACAGACCTGCCGATCGTTCGAGATTTGGGCTCTGTCAGCGATTTTCAGCTGCGGCGGGTGACGGGCCTGTTCGGGACGGACGAGAAGCCGCCTTATGATTATGTCGAGATGATCGATGTCACGGACATGCAGGGTTTCGTTGCTGATGTCAGCACTGATGTGATGGCCGGCGTTGCGGCCCAGTTCCGCAAGTTTGCCGACAATCCGACCTTCATGCTGACTACCGATGTGGAGCAGGGATAAGGCGATGGAAGGACTGAAAAATAAAGTCGTGGTCTGTACGGGCGCCGGAAGACGTGATGGCCTGGGTGCGGAAATCGTGCGTCGGCTCGCGGCGGAGGGCTGTCGCATTGTCATCACTGATCTGGGCCAGCCCGATGCTTTGCTGGACAGTGGTGATATTGGCGTGACGGACGAAATGGAAGCGGTGGCGACCCAGATCCGCACACTGGGCGCCGAGTGCATCAGCGTTGCCTGTGATGTGCGCCGCCAGGCTGATGTGGAAAAACTCTTTGCGGCCGCCAGCGAGGCTTTTGGTCAGGTGGATATCCTGGTGAACAACGCCGGTGTCGGTTACCTGATGCGCGGCTTCCAGGAGGTCAGTGTGCAAGAGTGGCAGCTGGTGCTGGATGTCAATCTGACTGGCGCCTTCCTGTGCACCCAACATGCCGCCGCGAAGATGATTGAGTCCGGCAACGGTGGGCGAATCATTAACATTGCCAGCCAGGCTGCCAAATCGGGCTTTCCTCACCTGGCTGCTTACGTTGCCTCCAAGCACGGCCTGGTGGGGCTGACCCGGTCCAATGCCATTGAGCTGGCTGAACATGGCATTACCGTGAATGCCGTCTGCCCCAATCATGTGACCACGGGCCTGGGTGCGAAGCAGAATGCTTATTACTCGAAGCTGCGTGGGCAGACCATGGAAGAGTTCATGGCTGCCATGCGGGACCGAATACCCCTGGGTAGACCGGGTCTGCCTGCCGACACGGCAGCAGCCGTAGCATTTCTGGCCAGCGACGATGCCCGCTACATCACAGGCGAGGCCATGAATGTCAGTGGCGGCGAAGAGATGCACTAGCCCAAGTACCGTGGAATTAAGGCAACTCAAACGCTTTCTCGCCGTCTACGACGAGGGCAGCCTGGTGCTGGCGGCCAAATCCCTCGGGCTGACCCAGCAGGCCCTGAGTGCCAGTCTGGCCAACCTGGAGGAAGAGCTGGGTCTGCGCCTGTTTGACCGCTCGCCCGGCGGCGTGACCCGGGCGACGGACTATGGTGAGACGCTGGTGCGGCATGCGCGTTCCCAGGTCGCGGCCGATCAGCGGGCCCTGGAGGAACTGCGCAGTGTGCGCGAAGGTCACACCGGGACCGTCACGGTGGGTATCGGTGAAGCCTTCGCGGGCGAAATCATCGTGGCAGCGGTAACGGCCATGCAGGCCCGGCGGCCCGCTGCGCGCATTAATCTTATCGAGGGTTACTCCGAGCAACTGCGCCATCGCCTCTACAACGGCGAGTTCGATTTTATTGCCGCCGGTGTCAGTGCGTTTGAGCTCGACACGGACTATGTGCGCGAGCAGATTTACAGCAGCGACGATGTCATTGTCTGTCGTCAGGACCATCCACTGGTGTCACGTCGTCGTCTGAAGTTGGCGGACCTTCAGGGTTACCCGTGGCTGGTGCCTTATTCCCGGGCCGGAGACCTGCATGCCATTGTCGAAGCCTTTGTCGCTGAAAATCTGGAGCCGCCTACACAGCTTATCGGCAGCGACGCCTATCGTATCGGCATGCGTTTGCTGCGCCGTTCGGACTTGCTGATGATGGTTGCGCCGGCTCTGGTTGCCCCGGAACTGGCGCTTGACGGACCACCCCTGGCGCGCCTGAAAATCGACCGACCCACTATCCGTCGCCATGCCAGCCTGATTTATCCCCGGCATCGTCCGCTGACGCCGCCGGCGCAACAGCTGCTCGACGAGGTTCGCGCCCAGGCCGCTCTCGCGAACGCGCCGCCTGGCCGTGGCAAATGAAGAAGTGGATGCCGCCGCCGGCTTCTTTAATATGGGTGCCGTCACCAGCAATGCAGTGACCTATAACGATGGCAGCGAGCTGGTCTTCGAGGGGTCGAGAGTATCGATTTGTAGCCTGGTGCCTGGCTCCGTTCACTGCCTCAGAAAAAAATCAGAACACCGCTTTACGCGGGCCGTTCAACTTATGTCAATAATTATTAACGGTGTCTTGATGGCCATCGGGCCAGGACAGACAAACGGCCCCCTGTCGTTTAAGGTGAACGTGTAGCCTGGGAGTACGACAGGGGGCGACTATGCTGATCGATGCACAACTCGGTCACCTGAGCGAGCTGGTCACCGGCCGATGCTGGGATCCGGACCAGATGCAGCAGCAGGTAGCGCGCCGGATAGCCAGCTATCAAGAAGCCGGCCTTCAGCCAGGCGACCGTGTCCTGATCCTTTTCGGCAATCGGCTGGAATTTTTTGCCGAACTGCTGGCGATCTGGAGCCTTGGCGCCTGCGCGATTCCCGTTGACTCGCGCCTCACGGCTTTCGAGATCGGCAAACTGGCAGACGCTGCACGTCCCAGGCTGGCCATTGTTGATGGCAGCGTGGATGTGGATGCCACCGGCCAACTTGCCGGTGCCGAGGTGTTCAATACGCACGAGCACCCGGAAGCTGCTGCAGCTGTTAATCCCGGCGCCCGCTGGCAGCTGGACGATGACGCGCTGATTCTTTTTACCTCGGGATCTACGGGGGAGCCCAAGGGCGTGGTGCATACCCACCGATCCCTGCAGGCTCGTTGGACGACATTGCGGCAATCTCTCGGGCTTGGTGCTTTTCGCCGAAGCTTGTGCGTCCTGCCCACCCATTTTGGGCATGGGCTGATCTGCAATTGCCTGTTTCCCTGGCTGTCCGGCTGCGACTTATTTATCGGGCAACCCTTCAGGCCTGATTTGCTGCTAAAGCTCGGGTCGATTATCGACAAGCATAAAATCACCTTCCTGTCGTCAGTGCCGTCCATGTGGGCGCTCGCGCTGCGTGCCGCCGCCGGGCCGGCTGCCGGCAGCTTGCAACGCATTCACGTGGGTTCCGCCCCCTTGTCTGAAAATGTTTGGCGGCAGATACAGGACTGGGCCGGGATTCGGAACGTCTGTAACGCCTATGGCATCACTGAAACCGGGAGTTGGGTGGCAGGCGCCAGCAGTGAGGATGGGGAACCCCAGGGTGGATTGATTGGTGAAGCCTGGGGCGCCCAGATGAAGGTATTGCGGGCCCGATCGGTGGCGCAATTGCAGACTGATTCAGGAACATGCGGTCCTGGTGAGGAGGGCATGATCTGGTTGAATACCCCGGCACTGATGAAGGGCTATTTCCAGCGTCAGGACCTGACGGATGCTGTCGTTTTTCAGGGCTGGTTTATGACCGGCGACATCGGGGTCATGGATGAGCAGGGCAGGGTCCTTATCCGGGGTCGCGAGCGTGACGAGATCAACAAAGGCGGGATGAAAATCTTTCCGGCCGATATCGATGCTGTTGTTGAGCAGCACGATGCGGTCACCGATGCATGCACCTTTGCTACGGACGATCCGAATTACGGTGAGAATGTAGCGCTGGCAGTGGTGATGAATGACCCGTCGAGTCAGGCTATCAATAGTCTGCATCGATGGATTAGCCAGCATCTGGCGGAGCATAAACGGCCTGTGCTCTGGTACCTGATGGAAGAAATCCCTCGCACCAGCCGGGGCAAAATTAATCGCGATACGGTGCGTGAGGGCTGCACGGGTATCGAGCCTGTGGATCTGCGGAAGGTCCTGGCGCAGGCGGCCGAGCCCCCGGCCTAAGCATGGCGTCGAGGCAAGCGGATCGTGATGCGCTGATTGAATTTCTTGGCAGCATCGCCAGACCGGGGCAGAGCCTGGAAGACGTCGGTGACCAGGACAACCTGGTAGATAGCGGGATCATTGATTCCCTCTCGGTCATCCAGATTATTCTGTATCTGGAGACCACGCACGGCGTGAATTTTCGTGCCCTGGGTGTCGATCCGGCTGAGGTCGTGTCAATCCAGGGCATGCTGCAGGCAGCAGGCCACGGCCAATGATCCGGAGTCTGAGCCAGTTCCACGAACAACCCCGCTTGCTGGTGCTGGCGGAATCCGCGCCGGGGCAGACAGTCATCTGGCTCATGGCCCTCATACTGCTCAGGCTGCATGAAGTGACCCTGCTCATGCCCCTGGCCATTGCTGCGGTCATGTTGCAGCCCGCTCGTCGCCGGCTGATTCTGTCTATCGCCGCCGTTGCTGTGGTGGCAGAACATTACCTGTCGCGGCAGCGCCTGAGTATTGCCGACTTGGTTAGTGCGCCAACCGGCGTCGATGTTTCCGCCTGGCTGCGTTTCGGTGTACTCCTGACCGGCAGCATCCTGCTGATGTACGGCATTTTCTTGATCGCGCGTCGCGCTCACGCCTGGCCGTTGTTGCTACGATCACAGCCGGTGCTGGCTTTGCATGTTGTCTTGCTGCTGGGCCTGGCCGTGGGAGGGCTGTGGCCACTATTTGCTATTTTCGGCGAGTTGGTTCCGTGGCTCATCTGGCGCCTGAGCTACATGGTCAAGTTCTTTGCTCAGAATAATGGCAGGGGCCAGAAGTTCTCCGATCATCTGTTCTATCTGTGGCCCGTGTTCGGCGGTTCCAGAACACCGTACGGCAAGGGCCTGGATTACCTGGGTCGTTACGAAGCCAAAGATCGGGCCAGCATCGCCCGGGCGCAGCTTGCTGGCCTGAAACTCCTGATGCTCGCCCTTGCCTGGTCCTGGCTACTGCAGCTTTTCGATGCACTGGTTTACGGCAGCGCCGAGACGACCCTGGTCCAGGGCCTGGAGCGGTGGAGCCTGGGGTGGTCGCGCCTGGGGGGAATGATCGGCGCTGAGACCGGACCAGGGCTGTTAGAAGCGTGGCTGGGTATTTATCTGGAGCTATTCCGATCAGTCCTGTATCTGGCTGCTGGCGGACATGTTGTCGTTGGCTGTTTGCGCCTGGTCGGCTTCAATGTCTTCAGAAATACCTATAAGCCGCTGTTGGCCGATTCTGTTCTGGAGTTCTGGAACCGTTACTACTATTACTTTAAGGAATTGCTGGTCGAGTTTTTCTTCTACCCGACCTACCTGCGCACTTCCTGGGCAGCGCCGAGACTGCGTCTGTTTCTGGCAGTTTTCGCCGCGGCCGGCTTTGGCAATATGTACTACCACGTTCTGGGTGGTCCGCAGCTGATTATGTCGGGAGATCTTGTTGGCTTGTGGCATGCCTGGAACTCCCGGCTCATCTATTGTCTGCTGCTAGCCACGGGAATCTGGGTCTCCATGCTTCGGCAACAGAGCCGGCGCACGTCAGGCGCGAGCATCGGCAGGCTGATTCGGTGCCGGCGCATCGGTGCAGTCTGGACTTTTTACGCCCTGATTCATGTCTGGAATGTGCAGGCGGCCGGCGCTGACCCGGCGGCAAGGTTTAACTTCTATTTACGATTAGCAGGGTTTTAGATCGAGATGTCCGGGCCTGCCTCGAGTTCACAAATCAGCCAGCGACAGCAACTGGCCTGCTTTGGTCTGGCTTTCATGCTCGTGGGCGTCTTTGGCGTCTACCTGAAGCAGGTGTTTCTGCAGCAAACTTCGGGCATTTTGCTGGCGTCACGTTTTCTGGGCTATGTCAGTCAGCAGGACTGGCCGCTGATGAGCCGGCTCTCCCTGTTCGCGCAGGATTTGCTGATCAATATGGTCTTGTGGCCCTTAGTGGCTATTGTGCTCATCGCCTGGTTGCGGCCGGCCTTCCGGATCGTCCTCGCTTTTAGTCTGAGCACGACCGCGACCGTCGTTATCTATGCCGGGCTTTTGTCACTGGGAAACACCGGGTACTTTATTAATTTTTCCATGATGGCAGACGCGCTGGCCTGGGTCGGTGCGCATCCTGAGGATTTTCCGGAATATGCCAGTCTCGGCAGTCTGGTCAAATTATTCCTGATTCTCGGCGCCGTGTTCGGAATCTTGCTGTTGCCTACCCTGGCCACTTTCGGCGGCGGGTTTTTCCGCATCCTGGTCAGGCTGGCAGGCGGCCTGTGCCTTGTTTTACTTACTATCACCCTGTTTGCCTGGTTCTTGCTTCTAAACAATCAGGATTTCGAATTGCCTCAGCAGCGCGCGGCAACCTGGTTGATGATCGACAACCTGTTTGACACGGGCAAGGGGGCAGGCGAGTTCGCCGGTATGGGCGAGCGTGAATTGATGGCGGAATATCGGGCGCTGACGAAGGCCGCGCCGAGTCCTGAGAGAACTCCGTTTTCGGGCAAGCAACCTAATAGTGACGTCATATTTTTTGTTCTGGAAACGGCAAACTACACTAGCTTATTGCGTCGCGGTGGCCTGGAGACTCTGCCTGTTCTGGCCAGCCTGTCTGAACGATCCCTGGTTGGTCGTAACCATCAGTCCACCTACCCTTATTCCATTGATGCGCTGTTTTCAGTCTTTAGCGGTTTATATCCGGTAGAAATCCGCAAGCGTTTCCTTGCGGATGGGCGGTTACCGTCTCGTCTTGGCCTGCTGAACATGCTGCGTGACCAGGGGTACGTCACCAACCGATATGCCTATCAGGACACCCTCGATGCAGATTCCCGTATGTTCGAATTACTGGGAGAGTCTGATTTTTTCGCGGCCGATCTGCCGGGGCGGACAGACGACGCGGGTGCCCGGGCCGCCCTGGCTGAGATCACGGCCATGTATGGCGAAATATCTGCCGAGCGTCGATCACGGTTGACACGGCATCTGGCGATCGACCTGGCAGGATTGCGGCAGATGAAGTCGGACATTGGGTCCTGGAAGCAGTCCGGCCAGAATTTCGGCGCGGTTTTTCTCCCCATTCTTGGCCATGCGCCCTGGCCCGATTTCGCCGGTGCCGGAGATTTAGTCGACCAGGGAAGAGTGTTGCTGGAAATTCAGGATGCCTGGCTCGGGGAACTGGTGGCGCTTCTGGACAGCAATGACTGGCTGGAAGACACGATAATAGTTGTGGTGGCGGATCATGGTCTGCGGACCCGGGCTGAAGATCCGACGCTGCCTGTTGGTACCCTCAGTGACCGCACATTTCATGTGCCCTTGCAGATTTATGCGCCACGTGCCTTTGCTGGCAGGCTCAATGTTGACCTCCTGACGTCCCACGTGGATATCGCGCCTACTATCCTGGATCTGTTGGGCCTGGGTCAGCCTGATAATTTAATGCAGGGATCACCCCTCTACGCGCCGGAAATCGAGCAGCGTACGACTTTCCTGTTGGCCCGGGATTACCTTGGGGTTGATGGCTTTCATCGACGCGGTCGCTACTACTTTCAGCAAAGCCTCACCGGTATGAGTTTTGCGGCCGGTAATCTGGGCATGGTGCCGGGTGAAGCCGTGCTCGTAGACGGCGAAGATCAAGAGTATGTCAGCGGCACGCTCAGGCGCTTCTACCAGATGCAGCGTCGAGTGGCCGAATTGATCGCGCTGCCCGACGATCGCAGGGATTAGGGGTTGATGTGCTGCGGGCGCCGGGGCCGGCGTGGAGATCGGCGACACTTTCACGGTTGGCCATGCGATCCGGGAGCTGTTTGATCCGGCCAGCGGCATCGTGCTGGGCAAGATCGAGGAGCAGCTGGTGCAGGCGCAGGTCGAACAGGTCATGCCGACCTGCGCCGTGGCCCGAATAGTGGGCAACTTCCCCATCAACCGCGGTGACTTGTTGCATCAGTAAGGTGGTCGGCCGGGTCGGCCCTGGCCGACGCCAGACCCCGCCCAAGGGCCCCGAAACCGGGGCCCTTTTTTATTGCCGGGACAGTCCCTTGGGGTTGGCGAAGGTGTCCCCCTATTGTCCTAGGCGAGCCCAGCCCGTAAAGTGCCGACCTTCTCCGGTCCGGGATATTTCCATGCGCCGTGTCGCACCCTTGTTGCTGTTGTGCATTGCCCTGGTGGGTTGCGATGACCTGTCTGACAGCCTGAATCGCGAGGGCGATATTCAGACCCTGCATGCGATTCCCGATGTGGGTCAGACAAGCTATTTTTTACGCGATTTCGTGCAGGCAATCCTGGACTACAGTGACAGCACGAATTTCTTGCGGGTAGCTACCGGTAACTATCCGGTCCGTTTCATCACCGACGCCGTAAATGATAATGAGCCCCGCACCTTGCTGGAGTTCAATGCCATCGTCGAGGCCGATCAGCAATACACCTATGTACTGACCGGGACATCGGCCGCGCCGGGGCTGACAACCTGGCAACGTGACCTGCGCAGCTTCGAAGACGATACGGTACTGGCCACCCAATACGGCCATGTTGCGAGGACTTCGGCAGGGCCTGTCGGTCCGCTTGATTTTTATCTGGAGGCGGCGGGCGCCAATTTGCCCGGCGCGACGCCGCGCGCGAGCCTGTCCTACGGGGAGGCGCTGGCTGACGTCGACCTCGCTCCCGGCGTCGACTATGTGCTGACCCTGACCACCCAGGGCAACGTGGCCGATATTCTTTATCAATCCTCGCCCTTTGAACTGACCGGGGCAACCAATGTGCTGTTTGCTGCCCTGGATGGCGCAGGCGTCGGCACGGCGCCATTTTTTGTGCGCGTGCTGGGCGACCCGTTGACCTTTGCCTTGCCTGATGCCTTGTCGCCGCCGCAGTTACGTGCGGTGCATGCTTCCCAGGATACGGGCGCGGTGGACTACTTTATCGATGATGAAATGCTCACGAGCGCCTTCATCACTAACGTCAGCTTTAAAGAAGTGACCGGCTATCAGCCGAATGCGCCTGAAGGCGCCGACCTGGAACTGGATGTGACTCTGACGGGTGACACGAATGTGCTGGCCGAAGGCCTGCTAACCCTGGTGAACGGGCGACAGAATTCGGTGTACCTGGTTGGCACCAACGCCTTACCAAGCACGGATCAATTGTTTGACGATAATCGTCGCCTGGCGGATTTCGCGAAACTCAGGATCTATTCGGGCGTCACTAACTATTCCTCTGTTGATGTCTATCTCGTCCCGGATGGCGCCGACTACACACTTTTCTTCCCGACAGTGCCCAGCCTGCCTTTCGCGGCTGACACGGATTACCTGGAGTTCGATCCGGATGCGGATCCTGAAACGCCCGTGGTGGATGCCTATGATGTGTATGTCACAGCGGCCAATTCCCCCAGCACCCTGCTGGCAGGCCCGGTGGATGCTGCCCTGGCTGCCGGAGACGTGTCGGGTATTGTGATTGTCGATACCGATACGACGGATACGGTAGATCTGGTTTTGCTCGACGACCTGGCGCCCTGAGTCAGGGCTTAGGGCGAATTGCGCCGATAGAAGTGCACGGTTTTTTCGGCCGAATCGGCCTTGTCTGAGCAGCAACTGGCCTCGGTCGCCGCCGGTTTGCGCCAGCGCCGATACAAACCAAAACCCACCACGACCACCACGATGGTCAGAGCAATCAATTCCTGCCAGCCGGGACTCATAAGTTCACAATAACTGATAGCACAGCGCCGCGCCTGCGTAGCCCAGGCCGGTCATGTAGAGCCATGCGCCCACGGGCCATTTCCAGCTGCGGGTTTCCCGCCCGATGACGGCCACCGTGGCGGCACACTGCAGGCAGAAGGCATAGAAGACCAGCAGGCCCAGCACCATGGGCAGGTTGAAGACGAGGCGACCATCGGGGTGCCTGGCCTCGCGCAGTCGCCCCACCAGGGCGTTTTCATTGGCTTCCGGATCACCCACCGCATAGATGGTTCCCAGCACTGCGATAACGACTTCCCGGGCCGGAAAGCTGGCGATGACGGCCGCCGTGATTTTCCAGTCCCAGCCCAGGGGCCGAAATACCGGGGCCACGCTTTGGCCCATGCGCCCGAGCAGACTTTGCTCCAGGTAGGCCGCTGTTTCCTGTTCCTCAATGCCGGCCAGGGCCGTATCCAGGGCAGCGCCGCTGAACTGGCTGGCCGCAACACTGCGCTGGGTGTCGAAACTTGCGGCGATCTCGGGCGGCCGCGGAAAGTACGCCAGGGCCCAGATCAGCACCGCCACGGTAAAGATCACGGTGCCGGCGCGCACCAGGAAAATTTTGGCACGGGACAGTAACTTGATGCCCAGGCTTTTCAGGCTCGGCAGTCGATAGGGCGGCAGTTCGATCAGAAAAGTGGGGGTAGGTCCGCTAAGCAGGGTGCGTTTCAATAACAGGGCAGTGAGAATGCCGCCGCAGATGCCGAGCAAATAAAGACCAAACAGCACCAGGCCCTGCAGATTGATCAGGCCACCCAGAAAATATTGCTCCGGTACGAAGGCAGCAATCAGCAGGGCGTAAACCGGCAGCCGGGCCGAACAGGTCATGAAGGGAGCGGCCAGGATGGTTGCGAAACGATCGCGCTCTTCGGGTATGACCCGCGTGGCGAGAATGCCTGGAACCGCGCAGGCAAAACTCGACAGCATGGGAATGAAGGACTGCCCCGACAAGCCAACGCTGCGCATGAGCCGATCCATCATGAAGGCTGCTCGCGGCATGTAACCGGAGTCTTCCAGAAAAATGATGCAGGCAAAAAGAATAAGAATCTGGGGCAGAAAAATAACCACACTGCCCACGCCGGCGATAACCCCGTCGACTAACAGACTGCTCAGTGCGCCCGGTGGCAGCCGCTCCAGCAGATAACTACTCAGGCTCGCGGCACCACCATCGATAAGATCCATCATGGGCGCCGCCCAGGAAAACACGGCCTGAAAAACAGACGCCATGACAAACAGGAACAGCAGTGAGCCGATCACCGGCTGATTGGTGATGGCATCCAGGCGGTCGCCCAGGGTGCGTGCCTGAGGTGCCCGGGTTTCCGCTTTATCCATGAGGGTGTGGATCTTGTCATAGCGGGCCTTGGCTTCCATGGCAGCCAGGGAGCTGCCGGCTGCCAGGCGCAAGCGCAGGTCCTCAATTTCTTCGACGATGGCCGGGTCGGCCGTAAAGCTCACCCGCCTTTCGGCGATGCCGCCCTGGTCAATCAGGGCGCGCTCGACTTCATAGGCCGTCAGATGCGAGCCCTGGACCTGGAGTTTTTCCGCCAGCCCCTGGGCGCCGGCATGCACTGCCGGGAGCAGTGGTTCAATTGCGGGTGGTGTGGTGCCCATGGCCGCAAAGACCGCGCTGCGCAGTTGCTCCAGGTTCTGGCCCGATGCCGCCGACACGGGCACGACGTGAATCCCCAGAGAGTCGGCGATGGCCTGGTGATCCAGGCTGATGCCCTGGCGCTCTGCCAGGTCCGACATGTTCAGGGCCAGCACCACGGGCAGTCCGAGCTCCGTCAGCTGGGTGACCAGAAACAGGTTGCGTCGCAGGTTGGTGGCATCGGCAACGGCAAGGATGACGCGGGGTTTTTGCAGGTCTTCAACGTGGCCGAGGAGGGCATCCACGGCAATGACTTCGTCCGGCGACTGGGCGGCCAGGGAGTAAACGCCTGGCAGATCCACCAGGTGCAATTCACGGCCGTCCTGGGTCAGCACACCCGAGTGTCGCTCCACGGTGACGCCGGGGTAGTTCGCGGTTTTCTGTTTCAGCCCGGTCAGGGCATTGAACAGGGTGCTTTTGCCGGTGTTGGGATTACCGATCAGGGCGACGACCGGGGCGTCACCCGCGGTGGCGCTAGCCACTCGCGCTGCCGACGGATACCCGTCGTGCTTCGTCCCGGCGCAGGGACAGGGCCGAGCCCATGACTTCAATTTCGATGGGGTCACCGCCCAGGGCGCGGCGCGTCACCTGAATGATGGTGCCTTCCAGCAAGCCCAGGGCCATCAGGCGCTGGGCCAGGGGGTCTTCACCACTCACGGCTTTGATCGTGGCGCGTTCGCCATTTTTCAGCTTGTCCAGCGTCG
The DNA here is from genome assembly GCA_937921935.1 of uncultured Gammaproteobacteria bacterium. GTDB lineage: Bacteria > Pseudomonadota > Gammaproteobacteria > Steroidobacterales > J054. The sequence goes on from CAKZWQ010000018.1 coordinate 37,399, forward strand.
TCATGCAGTCCAGCCGGGCAAACGGTGCCCGCAATGGCCGGAAGCTTAAATGAGAATGATTATCAAGTACAGGAACGCCCGGTAGACCGGGTTGCGGCTAGCTGGCGCGCCGCGTGGGTTTCGGCTTCTTGATCTCGGCCTCGTAGGCGCGCCCGAATTCTTCGTTGAAGGGCTCGGGCATGTGCCCTTCTTCATGATGGGTCAGCACATGGTAAGTCTCTTCGTAGAGTTCCCAGTACTTGAGTTTGTTGGCGCCGGCGAGCAGTCCATTGCGTTTCAGCCCGCGGTCGAAGCGCGAACGCAGTTCATCGGGGTCGAAACGTTCCAGGTAATCCTGCAGTGCCTGGGACATGGCCTTGAGGGTGGCTTGCTCATGGCGCTGCAGATCATTGAAGCTGGCTTTGATGGCATCTTCCGCAGGCAGGTAGGACTCGCTGCGGTCACCAAGCAAGTACTTCAGGGCCTCCGGCACACCGGGCGAGAATTTCAGCGGGTTGTTCTGTTGCCGGCGAATCAGGGTCTGGGGCAGGCGGAAGTCTTCTTTGGTCTGGGTGCGGGTGTGCAGCAGTTCCATCAGGCCGGCGGTCATCGCCTGCAGCAGTTGCCCGGCCGTGCGCAGGATGTCCGCCGGCGGCGTGCCGGCCAGATCCCGGGCATTCAGCCCCGCAGCTTCCAGGAGGATGGCGGCAGCCTGGTCCTGTCCGGGAGCGCCCAGCCCGGGCATGGGGAGTACTTCGCTGAGCTGACTGACCTTGGCCGAGCCTTCGGCCTGGGCCAGATGCTGTTCCAGGGCATCAGCTTCCACCAGCTTGTCGGCATCCATCAGGGCCAGTTCTACCGACAGGTCTTCCGGCACCTGCTGGGCGCGGACGACTGAGTCGTGCATGCCTGCGTCTTCGAGGCCTTCATCTTCCTCAGTCAGTTCTACCCTCATCTCGAACTCGCCGATGCGAATACGATCGCCGTCGAACAGGCGCTGGGGGTGGCCTTTGCCCACCGGGGTATCGGCGCCGTTAACGAAGACGCCATTGCGGCTGGTGTCCACCAGGTAATAGGCGCCACCCTGGAAATCCACCAGGGCATGCCGGCCGGACACGTAGCGGCGCGGGTCGGGCAGCACCCAGTCATTGTCCAGGCTGCGGCCGATGGTGCCGCCACAGGCGACGAAATCACGCGCTTGCTCATCGCCCAGCAAGTGGGCGTTTTCACTGACAATTTGCAGGCGCAACGGCATCCAGGTCTCCCTACTGTTCCAGGTGGCAGGCGCTATCCGACGGATACTCAGCCTCCCGCAAGCCATGATGCCGTTGCCGGGGCTGGGGTACCCGGCCCTAGTTCACAAAATACCTCCTGCGGCGACTGGGCTATAATTTATGCCGTTTACCGGCCCAGACTTGCGGCCTTCGTTTAACAATAATCCCGGGATGAATTCACAGATGACACCCAGTCGTCTCTACAAAGTCGTGTTTCTGAATCAGGGCAAGGTCTACGAGATCTATGCCCGCAGTGTTTCCCATGGCGGCCTGTTCGGCTTCATCGAAGTTGAGGAACTCGTGTTTGGCGAGCGCACCAGTGTGGTTATCGATCCGGGTGAGGAGAAAATCCAGGATGAGTTCGCCGGCGTGAAGCGGACCTACATTCCCGTCCATGCAATTTTGCGTATTGATGAGGTGGAGAAACAGGGCGTCAGTAAAGTCAGCGATGCTGACAAAGGCAACGTGACCCAGTTCCCCATGCCGGTTTACACGCCGGGTGGACCGGGCGGCGACAAGGGCCGTTGATGGAAAGCTGAGCGTGCCTGTTTCCAAAGCTTCGCGCCGCGCCGAGGACATTCTGCAACTGCCGGGTCCGGCGGCCCTCTCTGCATTTCAGCGCGTCCGTTTATTGCAGCAGCTGCAGTCGGCTGTGCCGGCCTGCACCGCTGTGCATGCACAGCATGTGCACCTGGTGCAGCTCACCAGGGCCTTAAGCGCGACTGAGCGAAATAATCTGGAAGCCTTGCTGGACTATGGCGCCGCCGCCGGCGATGCGCCGGCAGCTGCACTGGATGTGCTAATCGTGCCGCGGCTGGGGACTATCTCCCCCTGGTCGAGCAAAGCCACGGATATTGCCCATACCAGTGGCCTGGATGCTGTTGCCCGTGTGGAGCGGGGCACGCGTTTTCGGCTATCGGCCGGCGCCCTGACAACGACGGATCGTGAGGCGCTGATTTCCCTGCTGCACGATCGCATGACGGAAACCGTGCTGGCGGATCCCGGGCAGGCAGTCGCCGTTTTTAACGAGCATGAGCCCGCAGCCCTGGGTCATGTGCCCTTGCTCCAGGCCGGTCGCGAGGCGCTTGAGCAGGCAAACCAGACCTTCGGCCTGGCCTTGTCGGCCGACGAAATCGATTACCTGGCCGAGAAGTTCACCGAACTGGACCGCAACCCCACGGATGCGGAGTTGATGATGTTCGCGCAGGCCAATTCCGAGCACTGCCGCCACAAGATTTTCAACGCCACCTGGACCATCGATGGCAAAGAACAGGCGGACACACTATTTGATCTGATTCGCGCCACCCACCGGAAAAGTCCTGATGGCGTGTTGAGTGCCTACAAGGACAACGCGGCGGTGATGGCCGGCGGTGATGCCCGGCGCTTAGTGGCCCGCAGCGAGGATGGGGTTTACCGACTCTACCAAGAGCCGGTGCACACCTTGATGAAAGTGGAAACCCACAATCACCCGACAGCGATCTCGCCTTTCCCGGGCGCCGCCACGGGCAATGGTGGCGAGATTCGGGATGAGGGCGCCACGGGTCGTGGTGCGCGACCCAAAGCCGGCCTGACAGGTTTTTCGGTCTCCAATCTGCATGTGCCCGGCCAGGAAGAGCCCTGGGAGTCTGCACCGTCCAGACCCGAGCGCATCGCCTCGCCCCTGCAAATCATGCTCGAGGGGCCCATCGGCGGCGCCTCCTTTAATAATGAATTCGGCCGGCCGAATATCCTGGGTTACTTCCGGACCTTCGAACAACCGGCTGCCGCCGGTCACCAGTGGGGTTATCACAAGCCCATCATGATCGCCGGTGGCCTGGGCGCCATTCGCGAACCCGATGTGGAAAAAGACGACGCCCGGGCCGGATCCCTGCTGATCGTGCTGGGTGGCCCAGCTATGCTGATTGGCTTGGGCGGCGGCGCGGCCTCATCGGTGGGTAGCGGCACCAGCACCGCTGAACTGGACTTCGCCTCCGTGCAGCGGGGCAACCCGGAAATGGAACGGCGAGCGCAACAGGTCATCGATGCCTGCTGGTCCGCCGGCGTAAATGGCGGTGAGAATCCAATCCAGATTATTCACGATGTCGGCGCCGGTGGGCTGTCCAACGCCGTGCCGGAGGTGGTGGATCACAGCAAACGGGGTGCGCGTTGCGAGTTACGGGATATTCCCAGCGGCGAAGCCGGTATGTCGCCCCTGGAAATCTGGTGCAACGAAGCCCAGGAACGTTACGTACTGGCCATCGACCCCCAGCAACTGGAATGGTTCGATGCCCAGTGTCGTCGCGAGCGTTGTCCTTATGCGGTTATCGGTATCTTTGACGACAGTGGCGACCTGGTCCTGCACGATCGCCGCGCTGAGAATCGGCCGGTGGACATGCCCTTGAGTGTGTTGCTGGGTAAACCACCTCGCACGGTCAAGAGGGTGCAGCGGCAGGCGCGTGCAGTTGCCCCTCTTGCCGTTGACGTGGAAATCAATGAAGCCTGCCGGCGCGTGTTACGGATGCCGGCCGTGGCGGACAAGTCATTCCTGATTCACATTGGTGATCGCACCGTCGGCGGCCTGGTGTCACAGGATCAGCTTGTAGGCCCGTGGCAGGTGCCCGTCAGCGACGTTGGTGTGACCGCTCGCGACTTCGAAGGCTACGCGGGTGAAGCCATGAGTATGGGCGAACGCACGCCGGTGGCCGTGATCAATCCGGCCGCGTCAGGCCGTCTTGCCGTGGCTGAGGCCGTGACTAATATACTGGCTGCGGACGTCGCAGCAATCAGTGACGTGCGGCTGTCAGCCAACTGGATGGCCGCCAGCGGCGCGGCCAATGAAGACGAAGCGCTGTTCGATACCGTGAGCGCCATCAGTGAACTGTGCTGCACCCTGGGGATTGCGATTCCCGTGGGCAAGGACTCTTTGTCCATGCAGACCCGCTGGCAGACGCCCGAAGGTGAAGCCCGGGCCGTCGTCGCCCCGGTGTCGCTGATCATCAGCGCCTTTGCACCCGTGGTGGATATTCGCCGCACCCTGACGCCTCAGCTGCAGCCTGAAACGGGTTCGCCTCTTTATTTGATAGATCTTGGTGGCGGGCGTAACCGACTCGGTGCTTCCTGCCTGGCGCAGGCTTTTCAGCTTGAGGGCGGTGAGACGCCAGACCTGGATGACGCCGGCCAACTGCTGGCCCTGTTTGCTGCCGTGCGCGACTTGCGCAATGAAAATTTACTGCTGGCCTTGCACGATCGATCCGATGGCGGCCTGTTTGCCAGCTTGTGCGAGATGGCCTTCACCGGCCGTGTAGGTCTGGACGTGGACCTCGATCTGGAATCGTCGGGCTTACTGCCTGCCTTATTTGCCGAAGAGCTTGGCGTGGTCATGCAGGTCGCTGCCACCGGCGCGCAGCGGGCAGAGGCCATATTGGCTGCTAATGGCCTGGCCGACTGCACGCGGCAGGTTGCAACCGTCTGTGATGAAGACTCTCTGACAATCGGCGCCCGCGGCGAGACGCTGATGACAAGCACGCGCACCGCGCTCCACCGGGAATGGTCCAGCCTGACTGCCCGCATGCAGTCACTGCGCGATGATCCGGACTGCGCGGCCCAGGCCTTTGAGCTGGCGACGGATCCGAACGATCCCGGCTTGTCGCCCCAGGTCAATTTCTCCCCGGCCGAGCCGGTAGCGCCGGCCGTGCTCAAAGGCGCCCGCCCGCAGGTAGCGATCCTGCGCGAGCAGGGGGTTAACAGTCATGTGGAAATGGCGTCGGCCTTCACCCGCGCCGGCTTTGATGCGGTGGATGTGCACATGACGGATATCCTGGCCGGGCGACGCGGCCTGGATGCTTTCCAGGGACTGGTGGTCTGCGGCGGCTTTTCTTATGGTGATGTTCTGGGCGCCGGCGGCGGCTGGGCCAAGTCCATCCTGTTCAGTGAGCAGGAACGCGCAGCCTTTGCCCAATTTTTCGATCGCCAGGACAGCTTCACCTTGGGCGTGTGTAACGGCTGCCAGATGATGGCGCAGCTCTCGGCGTTGATTCCCGGGGCGGAAAACTGGCCGCGCTTTGTGGCGAACCGCTCAGGTCAGTTTGAAGCGCGCCTGAGCCAGGTTGCTGTGCAGGAGACGCCGTCGGTGCTGTTGCAGGGTATGGCGGGTAGTCGTCTGCTGATTGCTAGCTCCCATGGCGAGGGTCGTGCGCAGTTCACGACCGCCGCGGCGCAATCGAGTTTCCTGGCAGCGGGTCATATGGCCCTGCAATACGTCGATAACCAGGGGCAGCCGACGGAGCACTATCCGCAGAACCCGAATGGTTCACCGGCGGGCCTGGCCGGTCTGTGCTCTGCTGATGGTCGCGTGACCCTGATGATGCCCCACCCGGAGCGTGTCTATCGGACGGTGCAGCATTCCTGGCACCCGACGGGGTGGGGTGAGGACGGCCCGTGGATGCGGATGTTCCGCAATGCGCGGGCCTGGGTGGCGTAGGGCAGGCTATTAACCCTGGCTGCCAGCTCCGTGCCGAAACAAGGCCCCAAATGAAAAACCCGACGCAAGGTCGGGGTATTCCATCCGCCGAAAACTTTTCTCAGCTTTGTCTGTGGCGGAACCAGGTCAGGGCGCAGCGCATAAAAAATATTACAAATTTTTATTATTTATCAGTATCTTAAGTAAGATATCTAAGGTAAAGATTTATCCGGTCTTTTCAGCCCGGGCGAATAACCGCCGCATTTTAAGCACCCGCCGCAGTTTCTCGCCGCGAATATAGGCCTGGTAGAGCAGGTCTTTGACGGTTTCCAGCAGGATCGCTGCCTGCACCCGGTCCAGGCTGGGCGGCATGCTCTCGCCGGCGCCCCGGTCGAACAGCACATGGCGCACGATTTGAAAGGTCGCCTCGTCCAGGTCAGCCAGTTCGCGAATCTCGTCCACCTGGTCAAACAGGCGTAAACGGGCATGCTCGCCGAGATCGCGAAAGACGGCCTGGGCGGTCAGCCGGCACATGCTGGCGAAAGCGATGGACAGATCGTGCTGATAGCAGCCCACCGCGTCCCGGAATACTGCGGCGACTTCGGCCGGGAGGTAATCGAAGCCGAAGGCTTCCTCGGCAAGGTCCTGGGGGTGCGGGTCGGTCGTCATGGTGTTTGCGCTCAGCCAGTCAGGGCTTTGTAACGAATTCGGTGAGGATTGTCGGCGGCCTCGCCCAGGCGTCGATGCCGGTCTTTTTCATAGTCCTCATAGTTGCCCTCGAACCACGTGACCTGGCTGTCGCCCTCGAAGGCCAGTATATGGGTGGCGATGCGATCGAGGAACCAGCGGTCATGGCTGATGACGATGGCGCAGCCGGGGAAGTCCAGTAAGGCCTCCTCCAGGGCGCGCAGGGTTTCCACGTCCAGGTCATTGGTGGGCTCATCGAGCATCAGCACATTGCCACCGGACTTGAGGACCTTGGCCAGGTGCACCCGGTTGCGCTCGCCACCTGACAGCTGGCCCATGGGCTGCTGCTGCTGGGGGCCCTTGAAGTTGAAGCGGCCCACGTAGGCCCGTGACGGCGTTTCGTAAGTACCAACGTGGATGATGTCTTCGCCGCCGGAGATTTCTTCCCAGACGGTTTTCTCATCGTCCAGGGACTGGCGAGACTGGTCCACATAGGCCAGCTCCACGGTCTCGCCCAGGCGGATTTCGCCCGCGTCGGGTTCTTCCTGGCCCGTCAGCATGCGGAACAGGGTGGTCTTGCCGGCGCCATTCGGGCCGATGACGCCCACGATAGCGCCCGGCGGAATCTGGAAGCTCAGGTCTTCCACCAGGAGTCGCTCGCCGAAAGCCTTGCGCAGGTGATTGACCTCGATGACCAGGTCGCCGAGGCGCGGCCCGGGCGGGATATAGATTTCCTTGGTTTCCTGGCGGGTCTGATAGTCCTTGGACGTCAGCTCCTGGAAGCGCTTCAGGCGCGCCTTGCTCTTGGCCTGTCGCGCCTTGGGATTGGCCCTGACCCATTCCAGTTCGGCCTTGATGGACTTCTGGCGGGCCCCTTCCTGCTTCTCTTCCGTGTCCAGGCGCGCTTCTTTCTGATTCAGCCAGGAGGAGTAGTTGCCTTCCCAGGGAATTCCGTGACCGCGATCCAGCTCCAGGATCCAGCCGGCCACGTTGTCGAGAAAGTAGCGATCATGGGTGACCGCAATCACCGTGCCCGGATACTTCTCCAGAAAACGTTCCAGCCAGGCGACGGATTCTGCATCCAGGTGATTGGTGGGCTCATCCAGCAGCAGCATGTCAGGCTCGGACAGCAGCAGTCGGCACAGGGCAACGCGCCGGCGTTCACCGCCGGACAGCTTGTCCACATTGGCATCCCAGGGCGGCAGGCGCAGGGCATCGGAGGCAATCTCCAGCGCTCGCTCCACTTCCCAGCCATTGCTGGCATCGATTTTGTCCTGCAGTTTGCCTTGCTCTTCCAGCAGGGCCGTCATTTCCTCATCATCCATGGGTTCGGCGAAGCGTTCGCTGATGGCATTGAAGCGCGTGACCAGCCCGAGGGTGTCGGCGACGCCTTCTTCAACGGCTTCGCGCACCGTATGCCCGGCCTGAAGTTTCGGCTCCTGGGGCAGGAAGCCCACCCGGATGCCGGCCTGGGGGCGGGCCTCGCCTTCAAATTCCGTGTCCTGTCCACCCATGATGCGCAGCAGGCTCGATTTGCCGGACCCGTTCAGGCCGAGCACGCCAATCTTGGCGCCGGGGAAAAAGCTTAAAGAGATGTCGCGCAGGATGTGCCGTTTGGGCGGCACCACCTTGGCGACCTGGTTCATGGTATAGACGTATTGAGCCACGATGGATGAAAAGTCCGGTGGGAAGGAGCCGGGATTATCCGGCAAGGCTCCGACCAATAAAAGGCGTGACAGGCATGGCTGAAAATAAACAGGTGCTGGTTTTGCAGGGCGAGAATATTGCCGCCTATGGCTTTGGTGAGGGTCATCCCTTCGGGCCCGATCGTCACGATGCCTTCCACGCCGAGCTGGCCCGCCGCCGGCTGAATGTCCGACTGGCGACGGCTGGTGATGCTACCCGGGCGGAACTCGAGACCTTCCACACGCCGCGCTATATCGATTTTGTCACCCAGGCCTGTGCACAGAACACGGGCTTTCTGGATCGCGGCGATACGCCGGCCCGGGCGGGCATTGCCGAGGCCGCCACCGCCGTGGCCGGTGCCACTCTTTATGCCGTGAACGCCGTGATGCAAGGCGCGGCGCCCCGGGCCTTTGTGCCTATCGCCGGGCTGCATCACGCCGGCCGTGATCACGCCGCGGGCTTCTGCGTCTTTAACGACTGCGGCATTGCTTTGGAGGTCCTGCGCCAGCGCTATGGGCTGAGCCGCATCGCTTATGTGGACATCGATGCCCACCATGGCGACGGCATGTTCTATGCCTTCGAGGCCGACCCTGAGGTGTGCATTGTCGATGCGCATGAAGACGGTCGGGTGTTGTTCCCCGGGACCGGGCATGCCCAGGAGACGGGCAAAGGCGCTGCGCAGGGGACCAAGCTGAACCTGGTACTGCCGCCGGGCGCAGGAGATGCGGAGTTCCTCGCGGCGTGGGAGCAGGGCGAGGCGCTGCTGGAGGCGGCCCGGCCGGAATTCATTCTTCTGCAGTGCGGGGCCGACAGCATTGCCGGTGATCCCATCACCCATTTGCAGTTAACGCCCCAGGCCCATGCCGAAGTGGCTGCTCGCCTGAGTCGGCTGGCGGCCCGTCATTGCGAGGGCCGGATGATCGCCCTGGGTGGCGGCGGCTACAACCGGGACAATCTGGCCAAGGGCTGGACGGCGGTGGTAGCGGCCCTGGTCGAGACCGCCTGAACGGGCCTGCCTGCGGCGGTCTGCTCGGGTACAATTGCCGACCTTTTCCCCGGAGTCCCCGCATGTTCACAGCGGATTGGAAAATTGGCGATTTCGATCCCGAGCTGGCGGCGGCAATCAATGCTGAGAGTCGGCGGCAGGAAGAAAATGCCGAGCTGATCGCCTCAGAAAACTACGTTAGCCCGCGCGTGATGGAAGCGCAGGGTTCCGTGCTGACGAACAAATACGCCGAGGGTTATCCGGGCAAGCGTTACTACGGCGGCTGCGAGCATGTGGATGTTGCCGAGGAGCTGGCCCGTCAGCGAGCCTGCGAATTGTTTGGCGCGGCCTATGCCAATGTCCAGCCCCACTCGGGCTCGCAGGCCAATGCGGCCGTCTACATGGCCTTGCTGGAGCCGGGCGATACCGTCCTGGGCATGAGCCTGGCCCATGGCGGTCACCTGACCCATGGTTCGCCGGTCAACTTTTCCGGACGCTTATATAACATCGTCGCTTACGGTCTGGATGAGGCCACGGGCGAGATCGATTACGCTGAAGTGGACAGGCTCGCGCGCGAGCACAAACCGCGCATGATCATTGCCGGATTCTCGGCTTACTCGCGCATCGTCGACTGGGAGCGCTTCCGCGCCATTGCCGATGAAGTGGGTGCTTACCTGATGGTCGATATGGCGCATATCGCCGGTTTGGTTGCGGTGGGTGAATACCCCAGTCCGGTAGCCCTTGCCGATGTCACTACGACCACCACGCATAAGACCCTGCGCGGCCCGCGCGGCGGCATGATCCTGGCGCGGGAGAATCCGGAACTCACCAAGAAATTTAATTCACTGGTTTTTCCCGGCACCCAGGGTGGTCCGCTGATGCACGTGATTGCCGCCAAGGCGGTGGCTTTCCTTGAAGCCATGCAGCCGGAATTTCGTGATTATCAGCGCCAGGTGATAGCCAATGCGCGCGCCCTGGCCGGCAGCTTGCAGGATCGCGGTTACGACGTTGTCTCCGGCGGCACGGACAATCACATGTTCCTGCTGGATCTGGTCAAACACGACATTACCGGCAAGGATGCAGACGCCGTTCTGGATGCCGCGCACATCACGGTCAACAAAAATGCCGTTCCCAATGATCCGCGCTCACCCTTCGTGACCAGCGGTATTCGCATGGGTACGCCCGCTGTCACCACGCGCGGTTTTGCCGAGGGGGAGATCAAATCCCTGGGTGGCTGGATCGCCGATGTGTTGGATGACATTAACGACCCCGCCAGGGTTGCGACGGTGAAAGCCAGCGTGATGGAACTCTGCGCGGAGTTCCCGGTTTACCGCTAGGCGCGTGGGGTCTCGTGCACTGCCCGTTCTGTAGCCATCCGGAAACCCGGGTCAATGACTCGCGGCTGGCAGGCGAGGGCCGCCAGGTTCGGCGGCGGCGCGAGTGCCTGGCTTGCGGCGAACGTTTTACGACCTTTGAAACACCAGAGCTGGTCATGCCTCGTGTAGTCAAACGCGATGACAGCCGTGAGCCCTTCAACGAGAACAAGCTGCGCGGTGGCATCGTGCGTTCACTGGACAAGCGTCCTGTCAGCATGGAGCTGGTCGAAGCCGCGTTGGAGCGGGTTGTGCATGCCCTGCAGACTGCCGGCGAGCGTGAAATCCCTTCGCGGGTCGTGGGCGAGCTGGTTATGGAGGAACTGCGCGGCCTGGATGAAGTGGCCTATGTGCGCTTTGCTTCGGTGTATCGGAGCTTCCAGGATCTGACAGAATTTCAGGAAGAGATTCGGCGCCTGCGGGAAATGTCAGAGCGCGAATCACGCAGGAACCAGATGTCTTTGTTGCCCGACGATGAAAAATGATTCTGCCCTGATGGCTCGCGCCCTGCGCCAGGCGGAGCAGGGGCTTTATTCTGCTCAGCCTAATCCGCGCGTGGGCTGTGTCATTACCCAGGGCGACAAAATCGTGGGGGAGGGCTTCCATGTGCGAACCGGCGGCCCCCACGCCGAAGTCCTTGCGCTGGAAAATGCCGGCAAGAATGCTCGGGGGGCGACAGTCTATGTCACGCTGGAGCCCTGCTGTCACAGCGGCCGCACACCGCCGTGCACTGATGCCCTGATTGCTGCCGGCGTGGCGCGTGTCGTGGTGGGCTCCGGCGATCCGAACCCGGCGGTCGCCGGCGGTGGCCTGGCGCGTCTGCGCGAGGCCGGTATAGCTGTCAGCACCGGTGTCCTGGAACAGCCTTGTGCAGCACTCAATGCTGGCTTTAACAGTCGCATGCAGCGCGGTCGGCCCCTGGTCCGCGTCAAGCAGGCTGTCAGCCTGGATGGGCGTACTGCCCTGGCTAACGGTGTCAGTCACTGGATCAGCGGCGAGGCATCGCGGGCCGATGTGCAGCGTTGGCGCGCTCGCAGTTCGGCAATACTGACGGGTGTCGGCACGGTACTGGCTGACAACCCGTCACTGAACGTGCGGGATCAGTCTCTGAGTTATGTATCGCAGCCCCAGCGCATCATTGTCGACAGCCGCCTGCGGACCCCGGCCAGGGCGCGTACCTTGAGCCTGGAAGGTGTCACCAGAATTTTCTGCGCGACGGGCGATGCACAACATCGACAAGCCCTGCAGGCGGCGGGGGCCGAGGTAGAGAGTCTGCCGGGCCCTGACGGACGCGTTGATCTGGCTCAACTGCTCAGCCGCCTGGCTGAATTGCAGATCAATGAATTGCTGGTAGAGGCCGGACCGGCCCTGAACGGCGCATTACTGCAGGCTGGTCTGGTGGATGAATTGCTGGTGTATCAGGCTGCCCATGTTCTGGGTTCGGGTGCACAGGGTGTGTTTGGTCTGCCGAATCTGCAGAGCATGGACGAGCGTTACCTGTTTCACCTGCAGGACGTGCGTCGTGTCGGCGACGATCTGCGGCTGTTATATACAAGGAGCTGAACTGGTGTTTACGGGCATTATTCTGGCGCTGGGCCGTATCGACAGTGTGCAAGAGCGTGGCGGAGATCGTCGGCTGATTATCAGCGCGCCGGATCTCGACCTGGCAAACGCCGGTCTTGGCGACAGCATTGCTGTTAATGGTGTCTGCCTGACCGCAGTGGAATTCAGCGGCAATGGGTTTGCTGCGGATGTATCGCGGGAGACGCTGGATCTGACAACCCTGGGCGACATTGGTGCCGGTCAGTCCGTGAATCTTGAACCGGCCCTGACTCTGCAGACGCCCCTGGGCGGTCACCTGGTTTCCGGGCATGTGGACGGTGTGGGCGAGTTGGTATCGCGAACCCCCGAGGCGCGATCCGAGCGTCTGGTGTTCCGGCTGCCGGCCGATTTGCTGCGCTACGTGGCGAAAAAAGGCTCGATTACCATCGACGGTACCAGTCTGACTGTCAATGAGATTCAGGCCGATCAGTGCGGCGTGAACATCGTGCCCCATACCCTGGAAAGAACTATCATGAGTCAGTATCAGGCTGGCAGTCGCGTCAATGTCGAAGTTGACCTGGTTGCCCGCTATCTCGAACGCTTGCTGCCTTCGTCCGCATAACTCAGAGATCATCATGTCAGATAACCAATCCCAGCAAGTGAGTTTTAGTCCGATTGAAGAAATCGTCGCCGAAATTCGCGAAGGCCGCATGGTCATCATTGTTGATGATGAAGATCGCGAGAACGAAGGCGATCTGATTATGGCCGCATCCCGGGTGCGGCCGGACGACGTGAATTTTATGGCCCGCTTCGGGCGTGGCCTGATCTGTCTGACCCTCACCCGTGATCGCTGCGCGCAGTTACGATTGCCACTGATGGTGTCTGATACGGATGAGAAAAAGTCCACCAACTTCACCGTTTCTATTGAGGCAGCCGAGGGCATTACCACCGGCATTTCGGCCTACGACCGTTCGCGCACGATTCGGTCCGCCGTGGCACCCGGTGCGACTTCGGCTGATTTGCGTCAGCCTGGCCATGTTTTTCCGCTCATGGCGCAACCCGGCGGGGTACTGAGCCGGGCCGGTCATACAGAAGCCGGTTGCGACCTGGCGCGCCTGGCCGGCTGTGAACCGGCGGCGGTCATCGTAGAAATTCTCAATGAAGACGGCACCATGGCGCGGCGGCCACAACTGGAAGTTTTCGCCCGCGAGCATGGTCTGAAGATTGGCAGTATCGCGGATCTGATCGGTTACCGTCTGCAGCATGAAGAATCTGTGGAGCGGATCTCCGATAGCGCGATTCGCACCGAGTTCGGTGAGTTTCGTTTGTGCTGTTACGAAGATCATGTGAATCGCAATGTGCATTTCGCTCTGATACGTGGCGATTTGAAACCCAGTGATACGCCGCTGGTACGCGTGCATGTCCAGGACACCCTGGGTGATGTGCTGGGAATCCGCCATCCCAGCCTGGGCTGGCCGTTTCGCTCTGCCCTGGAGCGCATTGCGGCTGCCGACACGGGCATCCTGTTGCTCTTGCGCTATGACGAGATTCCGCGGCAACTGGCTCGGGATGTCCGGCACCTGGATGATGCGCCGCCGGCAGACGACTCTTCCGATGGCGCACAGATATTACGGACCTTCGGCACCGGTGCGCAGATTCTCCGGGACCTGGGCGTTACCCGCATGCGCGTGCTCAGTGCCCCGAAGCAAATGCATGCTATTTCGGGATTTGGTCTCGAGGTTGTAGAGTACGTAGACGATCCCCATCCGAACAAGCTGAGCGCTGATGAAAAGCATTGAAGGCAATCTCGTTGTCGGTGACGCGCGCTTCTGCGTCATTGCGGCGCGTTTTAACGACGCGATCGTCGCGCGGATGCTGGAGGGGGCCGTCGATGCCCTGCAGCGGCACGGCGCCGATGACTCACAGATTCATGTGGTGCGGGTACCCGGGGCCTTCGAGTTACCCCTGGCTGCACGGGAAGTCGCCCGGAGCCGGCAGTATGAGGCCATCGTGGCGCTGGGCGTGGTCATCCGGGGCGCGACGCCGCATTTTGATTTCGTCTGTGGCGAAGCCGCCGCCGGCCTCAACCGGATTAGCCTGGAGCACGGGCTGCCGGTAGGTTTCGGCTTGCTGACCTGCGACACCATCGAGCAGGCCATCGAACGCGCCGGTACCAAGGCCGGCAATAAGGGCGTCGACGCAGCGCTCACGGCCATCGAGATGGTCAACCTCCTGCGCCAGTTGAACGGCTGAATCACGATGGCTGCTAGCGGTCGTCGCGGGGCGCGCCGCATGCTCCTGCAAGCACTGTATCAATGGCAGGTCAGTGGTCATGATTTGCCGGAGCTGCAGGCCCAGTTTGCCGCGCGGCCGGGTTTCGAGACGATCGACGCAGACTATTTTTCCGAGCAGCTGCAGCGCGTGATTGCCGAAGCTGAACGTCTGGATGTCAGTATCGGTGAGTCGGCCGATCGTCCGGTGGAGCAGCTGGATCCCATCGAGCACGCGGTGCTGTGGATCGGCCTGTCAGAGCTGAACTGGCGGCCGGATGTACCGCGCGGCGTGGCGATCAACGAGGCCGTTGAACTGGCCAAGGCCTTCGGCGCTAGTGACAGTCATCGCTATATCAATGCCATTCTTGATACGGCTGCACCCATCGAATAACGCAGGGCCGCCCGGTGGATGAATTTGAACTGATTCGCCGCTTCTTTTCGACCGGCTATCCGCAACGCGCCGATGTCATGCTTGGCGTCGGCGACGACAGTGCAATTTCTCGACTGGGCCGCGACGAGGAACTGGTCAGCTGCAGCGATACCCTGGTAGCCGGCACACATTTTCCACCGCAGCTGCCGGCCGATGCCGTCGCCCACCGCGCGCTGGCTGCGAATCTCAGTGACCTTGCTGCCATGGGTGCCAGCCCGCGCTGGTTTTTACTGGCCCTGGCGTTGCCTGAGGTTGAACCTGGCTGGCTGGAGCAATTCAGCGCGGGCCTGGCGCGTCTCGCCGGCCGTTACCAGGTGGCATTAATCGGCGGCGACACCGTCCGCGGTCCATTGTCCGTCACCATAACGGCCCTGGGGAGCGTGCCGGCCGGCGCCGCTGTGCGACGCAGTGGCGCCGTGGACGGGGATCTGATTTATGTGACCGGTACCTGCGGTGACGCAGCGCGCGCCTGGCAGGCCTTGGCCGGCGGTGCAACGCTGGCGGTCGAGGATCCCTGCTATCGACGCTTTGCCTATCCGGAGCCGCGCGTGCGGGAAGGTCTCGCCTTGCGCGATCTGGCCAGTGCCATGATTGATATTTCCGATGGCTTGCACGTGGACCTGGAGCGTCTGCTGGCCGCCAGTGAAGTCGGGGGTGCTGCCCGGGCCCAGGATGTGCCCCTGTCCGCAGCGCTGGTGGATCAGGTCGGTTTGGTGGCAGCCCGTGAACTGGCACTGGCCGGCGGCGACGACTACGAATTGTGTTTTAGTGTTGCCCAGAGCCGGGCAACGGATCTGGGCCGACTCAGTGCCGACTGGTCCTGCCCGCCCGTTTGCATCGGCCAGGTCAGGTCCGAGCCGGGCCTGAGTTGGCAACTGGATGGTCGTGATCTGGCGAGTCCGCCGCCGGCCTTCCAGCATTTCTGAAGTCTTATGTCGAATCAGCAAGATCCTTCTCTCACCCGGCAGGTTCTGACAGACCCTGTGCATCTGCTGGCCTTTGGTTTTGGGTCAGGCCTGGGGCCCGCGGCCCCGGGAACCTGGGGTTCTTTGCTGGCGGTGGTCGCCTACGCCCTGGTCATGCCTGTGCCGCCCGTCTGGCTGGCCGGTACTGTGGCGGTGCTGTTTGTCCTGGGCATCTGGATCTGCGGCGTCAGTTCGCGTCGCCTGGGCGTCCATGACCATGGCGGGATCGTCTGGGATGAGATCGTGGGCATGCTTGCCGTGTGCCTGGCGGTGCCTCCTGAACCGGTCTGGTTGCTGGCCGCGTTCCTCGCTTTCAGGCTCTTTGATATCTGGAAACCCTGGCCGATTCGGGACCTGGATCACAGCGTTTCCGGGGGTCTCGGAATTATGCTCGACGATGTTCTGGCGGCTGCCTATGCCGCGCTGCTAACGGGTTTGTTACAGCGCTTTTTCGCCGCCCCGTAACCCCAGAGGGTTTTTCGTGGATGGCTGAGTCAGCGGCCCAGAGAATCGCCACAATTGCGCTGCCGGACAGGGTCGGCAAGTACTCGATCATCCGCCACGTCGGCAAGGGCAGTACGGGTAATGTATACCTGTCCCACGATCCGTATGTCGGCCGCGATGTTGCCATCAAGGTCTACGACATCGAGCCTGATGACGATCCGGCACAGACCAAAGTGGCTCGCAAAATGTTCTTCAACGAAGCGCATATGGTCGGCATGTTGCAGCACCCAAATATCTTGCCCATATATGACGCCGGTGAAGAGGACAACAAGTACTACGTGGTCATGGAGCATGTGCAGGGGGCCCGCACGCTGGCTGCCTACTGTCGTCCCGACCACCTGTTACCCATCGATGACGTGGTCAAGATTATCTACACCTGCGCCAAGGCGCTGCACTATGCGCACAAGCGTGGTGTGATTCATCGCGATATCAAACCCAGCAACATCATGCTGACGCGAGACAATGAGGTCCGGATTATTGATTTCGGCATTGCCTTGCTGCGCGATGCGGATATTTCCCGCATCGAAGGGGTTGCCGGTTCGCCCAGTTACATGTCCCCGGAGCAGATCCAGGCGGCGGATATAACGCCGGCGGCCGATCTGTACTCCCTGGGCGCACTAATGTACGAACTGCTGACGGGGTTCCGGCCGTTTCGGGCCTCTACGCTGTCGCGCCTGCTCAACCAGATTGTGTTTGCCACGCCGCCGCCCATTCACCAGTTGCGTGCGGACATTCCCGAGGACCTGGAAGAAATCGTCGCGGTATCCCTGCAGAAAGATCCGTCGCGCCGTCACTCAAGCGCCGGTGATCTGGCGGCCCGTCTCACCCGTGTTTATCAGGGTTTGCGTGACCAGCAGCAGCGTATTGACAACACTGAGCAGTTCAATCTGTTGCGCCACCTGAGCTTTTTTCATGACTTCTCCGTTGAGGAGATTCGTGAGATACAGCGTGCCGGCGAATGGCGTGAGTATGCAGCGGGTAACGAAATCGTTCGCCAGGGCGACATTGACGATCGCTTTTATGTGATCGTCAATGGCAAGGTTGAGGTTGAAAGTAACGGCAAGGCCGTCGGGCATCTGGGCAACGGTGATTGTTTCGGTGAAGCCAGTTATGTGGCGGATGCCAAGCGCACCAGTACCATTCGGGCTGCCGACGGCGTGACGATTCTGAGCGTCAGTGCAACACTACTGGAGCAGGTTTCCACCGCCTGCCAGCTGCGCTTCACGCGGGTCTTTCTCGGTGAGATGATTCGCCGCCTGCAGGGCTCGTCTAACTGAGCCGGCAAGTCCCCTTGCGGCTAATCTGAGTCGGCATCCTGCGCGTCGAAAGCGCGCAATTCATCGCCCATCAGTAACGCCACCTTCTGCTCGGCCTTTTCCAAGGCTGACTGGCATTCCCGGCTGAGTTTCACGCCGCGCTCAAACTGCTGCAGGGACTTGTCCAGCGGCAGATCGCCGGTTTCCAGCTGTTCTACGATATCCTCAAGTTCGCCCATGGCTTTTTCGAGATTCAGGCGTTTTGCTTTCGATTCGGCCAAGGCTTCGGCTCCGCTCAAAATGTGGGCAGAGACTTGCACAGGGCAGGGGGCCGGTCAACGCAGGCCATACGCATAATCGCGGGTTGACCGACAGGGCACACAGGGCCTATAACTAGACTCAGTCTAAATAAGGCGGCGAACCGTCGCCCAATAAAGAGGAGAACGATAGTGGACCTTAAGGGCAGCAAGACCGAACAGAATCTCAAGGACGCCTTTGCCGGCGAATCCCAGGCCAATCGCCGTTACCTGTACTTCGCCAACAAGGCAGACGTGGAAGGCTACAACGACGTGGCCACCGTTTTCCGGTCAACGGCCGAAGGCGAGACCGGGCATGCTCACGGGCATCTGGATTACCTGGCCACTGTCGGCGATCCGGCCACGGGTCTGCCCATCGGCGCCACATCCAGCAACCTGAAAGCGGCTGTCGCCGGTGAAACCCATGAGTACACGGATATGTACCCCGGTATGGCCAAGACAGCCCGCGACGAAGGTTTTGAGGAAATCTCGGACTGGTTTGAGACCCTGGCCAAGGCCGAGCGCTCTCACGCCAATCGCTTCCAGAAAGCGCTGGATACCTTGGACGGCTAGCCTGCTATGCAGGGCGCCCGGCTGGTGCCGGGCGCCCTGCCTTGATTGACCCGCCCTATGAGCAATCAGCCAACCAC
Source organism: uncultured Gammaproteobacteria bacterium (assembly GCA_937921935.1). Classification (GTDB taxonomy): domain Bacteria; phylum Pseudomonadota; class Gammaproteobacteria; order Steroidobacterales; genus J054. The sequence continues at coordinate 55,737 of CAKZWQ010000018.1, forward strand.
CCGCGAGGGCAGCCTGGAAGCGCCTACCCGTCATCCCATTGACTGGCGCAGCGACGATTTTTACGACGAGGCTTCCCTGTTCGCGGAACTCGAACGCATATTTGATATCTGCCACGGCTGTCGCCGCTGCTTCTCACTGTGCAATGCCTTTCCGACCCTGTTCGATGCCATCGACGAGGGTGATACGGGCGAGCTGGATGGGGTTGGCAAAGAAGTCTTCTGGGACGTCGTTGATGAATGTTACCTCTGCGACATGTGTTACATGTCCAAGTGTCCCTATGTGCCACCCCACGAGTGGAACGTTGATTTTCCGCACCTGATGCTGCGAGCCAAGGCCAAGCGCTTTAAGGATGAGGGGGCGCCCATACGGGATCGTGTTCTCTCTGCCACGGACCGTGTCGGCAACCTGGCCGGCATTCCCGTGGTCGCTGAAGTGGTCAATGCGATGAATCGTAGCGGCGTGGGGCGCAAGTTGCTGGACGCCACGCTGGGTGTGGCCCGCGACGCGCCGGTGCCGGCTTATCACAGCCGGACTGCCCGCAAGCGCCTGGCCGGCAGCCTGCCTCAAATTACGCCGGAAGTGGTCAACGGCACCCAGGGCAGGGTGGTGCTGTTTACCACCTGCTACGGCAATCGCAATACCCCCCAGATCTGTGAGGACCTCGCCGCGGTCTTCGCCCATAACGGTATTGGCCTTGCATTGGCGGATGAGGAGCGCTGCTGCGGGATGCCCAAGCTTGAGCTGGGCGATCTGGAGGCGGTGGCGGCTGCCAAAGACATCAACATACCTCAGCTGGCGAGCCGGGTTCGCGACGGCTGGGATATTGTGGCGCCGATCCCGTCCTGCGTGCTGATGTTCAAGCAGGAACTGCCCTTGCTGTTCCCTGACGATGAAGACGTGCAGCTGGTTGCCAAAGCGTTTTTTGATCCCTTTGAGTATCTGGCCCTGAGGCATAAGGGCGAGCGCCTGCAGACTGACTTCCCCGTGGCCCTTGGAAAGCTTGCCTACCAGGTTCCCTGTCATCTGCGGGTGCAGAATATCGGTCTGAAAACGCGGGACCTGCTGCAGATGGTGCCAGGCACTGAAGTCGATACCATTGAGCGTTGTTCGGGTCATGATGGGACCTACGGAATCAAAACCCGTTTTCGCGAGGCCTCCCTGAAAATCGCCCGGCCTGTGATGCGCCGGGTGAAGGAGTCGCAGGCTGATCACTTCGTCAGTGACTGCCCCATGGCAGCAGAACAGATCGCCGGTGGCGTGGACGGAGCGACTGCCGCGCATCCCATGTCACTGCTGCGCAAGGCTTACGGTATCTGAGATGAACAAACTCCAGCTGGATGATCTGTATCCCCTTGAGGTCTATGCCAGGCTGCGCGCTGATTTTCGCGCCCGGGTGATGGAGCACAAGGCGCACCGCAAGGTTCACCTGGGTGACCATGTGTCCCTGTTATTCGAGGATCGGCTCACCATGCATTACCAGGTCCAGGAGATGCTGCGCGCCGAGAAATTGTTCGAGCCAGCGGAAATAGCCGAAGAGCTGGCGGCCTATAACCCGCTGATTCCAGATGGCCAGAACTGGAAGGCCACCATGCTTATTGAGTATCCGGACCCTGAGGAACGGCACGTGGCCCTGGCCCGGTTGATCGGCATCGAGGCCCAGATCTGGATGCGGGTGGACGGGTTTGATCCCGTCATGGCCATCGCGGATGAGGACCTGGAGCGGGCCACGGAGGAAAAAACCTCCGCCGTGCATTTTCTGCGTTTTGAGCTGACCGATGGCATGGTGGCGGCCCTTCAGGCGGGCGCGTCTCTGAGCGCCGGTTGCGGACATCCGCGCTACACGACCACCGCCGCCGTCTCCGAGGCCGGCCGAGAATCCCTGATTGCTGACCTCGACCCGCCGGGCACCGCCGACCACCGGGATTGACGAAATTCCCCTAGGGTCTAACATGGCCTGGTTGTTGTGCGCTCCGCGGCCCGTGGTACGGGCCGGATTTTTCATTTCCGGGTTATAAAAAAATGAGTCGCAGTTATGGTGCCGCTGACATCGAGGTGCTCAGTGGTCTTGATCCTGTCCGGCGGCGGCCGGGCATGTATACGGATACCGCCCGGCCAAATCACCTGGCCCACGAAGTCGTGGACAACAGTGTTGATGAGGCTGTCGCCGGGCATTGCAAATCGATCAAGGTCACCCTGCACAAGGATGGCTCCCTGGAGGTCGCTGACGATGGTCGCGGGATGCCCGTGGACAAGCACCCGGTGGAGAAGATCCCTGGGGTCGAGCTGATCATGACCCGCCTGCATGCCGGCGGTAAGTTTTCCAACAAAAATTACCAGTACTCAGGCGGTTTGCACGGCGTGGGCGTGTCCGTCGTGAATGCTTTGTCCAAGAATCTGGAAGTCTGGATTCGGCGCGATGGCAAGGAGTACAACCTCAGTTTCCGCGGCGGTAAGAAAAGCGGCAAGCTGGATGTGGTCGGTAAGGTCGGCAAGCAGAACACCGGCACGACCATCCGCTTCTGGCCCGACCCCAAGTATTTCGATTCCGACAAATTCTCCGTCAAGGAGCTGACCCATGTACTGCGCGCCAAGGCGGTGCTCTGCCCTGGCCTGAAGATTCGCTTCCAGGTCGAAAAGCCCGCGCAGAAATTCGAATGGCAGTATGAAGGCGGCCTGGAGCAATATCTGACGGAGGCCACGACCGGCGCCACTCTGCTGCCCGAGGTGCCGTGCGACGGAAGTTTGCGCGGCGCCCGCGATGAAGTGGAGTGGGCCGTGGCCTGGGCGGGCCCGGAGGATCCGGTTGCGGCCGAATCCTACGTCAATCTGGTGCCCACCCCGCAGGGTGGCACCCACGTGAATGGCTTTCGCACCGGCCTGACAGAAGCCTTACGCGAGTATTGCGACTTCCGCAGTCTGCTACCGCGCGGTGTCCGGCTGGCACCAGAGGATGTCTGGGAACGCGTTTGTTACGTGTTGGCTGTGAAGACTGAGGACCCGCAGTTTTCCGGTCAGACCAAGGAGCGGCTGTCTTCGCGTGAGGTTGCAGCCTTTGTCTCCGGCGCGGCCAAAGATGCTTTTGGCATTTGGCTCAATCAGCATTCAGAAACCGGTGACCTGATCGCGCAGCGAGCGATTGAGGCGGCTCAGAAACGGCTGAAGGCCAGTAAGAAGGTTGCGCGCAAGAAGATCACCTCGGGTCCGGCTTTGCCCGGCAAGCTTGCTGATTGCAGTTCATCGGATCCCGAGCGCTGCGAGCTTTTCCTGGTTGAGGGTGATTCTGCCGGCGGCTCTGCGAAGCAGGCGCGTAACCGGGAGTTCCAGGCTGTCTTGCCCCTGCGCGGAAAAATCCTGAACACCTGGGAAGTGGACCAGGCCGAACTCATGGGCTCCCAGGAGGTGCACAATATCAGCCTGGCCATCGGTGTGGCGCCGGGTTCGGAAGATCTGTCGGATCTGCGGTATCACAAGATCTGCATCCTGGCTGACGCTGACAGTGACGGACTACATATTGCTACCTTGATCTGCGCCTTGTTTGCCCGTCATTTCCCTGCGCTGGTGAAGTCCGGTCATGTCTTCGTTGCCATGCCGCCCCTGTATCGAATCGATGTGGGCAAGCAGGTCCACTACGCGCTGGACGAGGGCGAGCGTGAGGGGGTCCTGAATCTCATCGAAGCCGAAAAGCTCAAGGGCAAGGTCAATGTTATTCGCTTCAAGGGGCTGGGCGAGATGAGTCCGGGTCAGTTGCGCGACACCACAATGGCGCCGGACACGCGCCGACTGCTGCAGCTGACTGTGGCTGCCAGCGACGACACGGAACAAACCCTGGACATGCTGCTGGCGAAAAAGCGAGCACGCGACCGGCGGGAGTGGCTGGAAACCAAGGGCAATCTGGCCGCCATATAGGCAGGCATGGCATCGAGACACTATGAGCAAGCAAAACGAACTGGATTTCGAAGGCATCGAGCAGATGCCGCTGCGGGCGTATACCGAGAAGGCTTACCTGGATTACTCCATGTACGTCATCCTCGACCGCGCGCTGCCGCATATTGCCGACGGTCTGAAACCTGTGCAGCGGCGGATTGTCTACGCCATGAGCGAGCTTGGCCTTAGCAGTGGCTCCAAACCCAAGAAATCAGCTCGAACCGTGGGTGATGTGATCGGCAAGTTTCACCCCCATGGGGATTCCGCCTGCTATGAAGCCATGGTGCATATGGCGCAAGCTTTTACTTATCGCTACCCCCTGGTAGATGGGCAGGGCAACTGGGGCTCGACGGACGATCCCAAGTCCTTTGCCGCCATGCGCTACACCGAGTCACGCCTGACAGCCTATGCCAGTGTGCTGCTCAAGGAGCTGGGCCAGGGCACGACAGACTGGGTGCCCAATTTCGACGGTACCCTGAATGAACCCGAGTTGTTGCCGGCCCGCCTGCCCAATCTGTTGCTTAACGGCGCGAGCGGCATTGCCGTGGGCATGTCGACCGATGTTCCGCCTCACAACCTGCGGGAAGTGGTCAAGGCCCTGGTAGCTCTGCTGGATGATCCCAAGGTGACACCAGCCACCCTGGCGAAGCATTTGCCCGGGCCGGATTTTCCGACGGGTGCGGAAATCGTCACGCCCCGGGCGGACCTGAAAAAGATCTACAAAGAGGGCAACGGCACCTTGCGTATTCGCGGGACCTGGGAGTCCGAAGACGGTGTCGTTGTGATCACAGCGTTGCCGCATCAGGCCTCCGGCAGCAAGATTCTGGAGCAGATTGCGGCCCAGATGCGGGCCAAGAAATTGCCCATGGTCGAGGATTTGCGGGACGAATCCGATCATGAGAATCCCACCCGGCTGGTGATTGTGCCCCGCTCAGGACGTGTCGATAGCGAGCAGCTCATGGAGCATCTGTGCGCAACCACAGACCTTGAGCGCACAGTGCGCATCAATCTCAATGTCATTGGCCTGGATGGGCGGCCGGCCGTGCGCGATATCCGCACGCTGTTGAGTGAGTGGCTGCAGTACCGCACGACCACGGTCACGCGTCGTCTGCGTTATCGCCTGGATCGGGTTGAAGAGCGCCTGCACATCCTGGATGGACTGCTGATCGCCTTTCTGAAGATCGATGAAGTCATTCGGATTATTCGCAAGGAAGACGAGCCCAAGCCGTTACTGATGAAACGCTTCAAGCTTACGGACATTCAGGCCGAGGCGATTCTGAACCTGCGTCTGCGCCACCTGGCCAAGCTGGAAGAGGTGAAAATCCGGGCCGAGCAAAAAGAGCTGGTGCAGGAGCGCGACTATCTGCAGAAATTGCTGCGCAGTAAGGCCAGACTGAAAAAACTGATTCGCACCGAGCTGCTGGAGCTGGCTGAAGAGCACGGCGACGCTCGGCGGACCCGGATCGTAGAAAAAGCCCCAGCCCAGGCTATGGCCGAGACTGATCTGGTCTCCAGCGAGCCGGTTACCGTGATTCTGTCGGCGCGGGGTTTTGCCCGGGCCGCGAAGGGGCACGATATTGATCCGGGAACTCTCAGCTATAAATCCGGTGATGAGTTTCTGGGGGCAGCGCGCGGTCGCAGCAGCGAACTGGCCGTGTTTCTCGACAGTACGGGGCGCGCCTACTCGCTGCCGGCCCATTCACTGCCGTCGGCCCGCGGGCAGGGTGAACCTTTGTCCGGTCGACTCAAGCCGCCCGACGGCGCCAGCTTCCAGGGTGTGCTGATCGGTGCGCCGGAATCCCGCTGGCTGGTGGCCAGCGACGCCGGCTACGGATTTTTCGTGTCCCTGGGGGATGTGCATTCCCGGAATCGTGCTGGGAAAGCCTGCGTGCGCGTGCCGGCCGGTGGGAACATTGTGCTGCCGGCTCCCTTCATTGACGGTGAGTTTCCGGGTGATGCATGGGTCGCGGCGGCCAGTAACGTGGGTCGGCTGCTCATGTTCCCGGCTGAGGAGTTACCCGCCATGGCGCGCGGCAAGGGCAACAAGCTGCTGGGTATTCCCACGGCCAAATTCCGTTCCGGCGAGGAGCGCATGGTGGCGATGACCGTGCTGGGCGAAGAAGACACCCTGGAAATCATTAGCGGCGGACGACGCATGCGCCTGAAGGCCTCTGAGCACGAACGTTATACGGGTGACCGGGGTCTGCGCGGTGCGCTGCTACCTCGCGGCTGGCGCAAGGTAGAAGGACTAGTTGTACCTTCCGATTGAGCGGATCAGCTGGCGCGTTTCTGCGGCGCCGGTTCGAACTCGTCTGCATCTTCCTGAGGGCCATCTTCCAGGGCCCGTTTAATGGCGCTCTGGTCAATGATCTGGCTCGCCGTCAGTTCGTTTTCGAAGTCTTGCTCCAGCAGTGACAGGGCTTCCTGCAAAGTGTCAGACAGTTTCGTTTCGTCGCCCTGTGTATCAGCGAAGCCCTGCATATCCAGATCAGCTATTTCGCCCGTGTCTGTCGGCAGTGCGCCCAGTTCGGGCGTGGTGCTTTCCAGGGTTGGATCCAGCACCGAACCTGCGTGACTAAACTTCGGCATTTCTGCCGTCGGTGCCAGGGAGTTCACATCATCCTCACCGGCATCAGCAAAAATTTCTCCCGGGAGATCCGGTTCGGCCGACAGATCCGCCAGATCATCGGCGAACAGCTCAGCCAGTTCCGGTGCGTCGGCGCCCGGGACATCTGCAAACGGCGCGGCAAAGCCCGCTGTCTGGACAGCGGGGTCCAGGCTATCCAGGCTGTTGTCGTCGGGAGCTGCAGTGTCGGTCGTATCGTCCGTCGGATCAGTGACCTCGACGGTGTTGCCGGCTTTGTCGACCTCGACCACGTAGGTTTCTTCAGCCGGCGTACCCAGGGACACGGGTGCGGCATCCAGGCTGCGGTCCTCGCTGGTTTTCAGCCATTCATCCGTATCATCATAGTTGCCCTCAGTCGGGCTCTGGACAGCTTCGCCGCGACCGCGGGCGAACAGGCTGCTCAGGCCTTCCAGCAGGCGTGCCCTCAATAGCAGGATGCTGAGTCCGAAGCCGAGAAACACGCCGAGAAGCACCGCAAGTAGCGGACTGACCTGGGTTGCCTGGCGTTGAGTGAGCACGACGGGCGGCGGTGGCTCGACGGCCTGGCTAACTTCTGCAGCCTCACTGGTCGGTATTTCGTCTGCAAAGGGGCTCGCCGGTGTTGCTGCCACCGTCATTTCGCCGGCCGGGCTGTCCCCGACAACACGCGGCGTGGTCACCAGTTCCGTCGGCATGACCGTCATGACGGGGGTGGCCGGTTTGACCATCTGGTTTTCAACTTCGCGCGCGGTTGCCGTTGCCGGTGTCGTCCGGGCCGGCACGGGGCTGCGCGGCGGTACTAAGGGGGCGGCGGCAGTTATCTTCTCGGCGCGGGTAGACGGGGTGCTGGTGTTGTTCCAGTCCGCTGTCCCAGGCACGATGATTAGCGTACCCAGTTTGATCAGGTCCTTATTGTTGCGGATGAAGGCATCGGGGTTGGCCTTGAAAATCCAGTCGGACAAGGCCCAGGTGCTATCGGCCGGTCGTCCTTCGATGCGCGCCGCAATGGTCGACAGGGTGTCACCTTCACGCACACGGTACTTGCTGCCCGCGGCAATGGCTTCACCGGAACGTACCAGGCTACGACCTCTGGTCGGGGCCGGTCGCCGCTGCGGGAGCGCGGTCGCGCTGGCTGCGGTTGCAGGCACCGCCAGGGGGGCACGCGCGGGCTCATTCTGAGTTGCTGCCTGGGTGGCTGCACCCATACCTGGCAGATCGAGCATTAAAACGTAATGCCGCAGCACAGTGGGGATGCCGGGGCAATCCACACGTAAAGTCAGTTCGTACATGGGCTCATAGAGTGGCCGTGTCGTGCTGACGCCTAGTTGCAGTACGCCCGGACCGGATGCCAGCGGCGTGTTCACCGTGGCGTTTGCCGGCCCGCGCAAGTCACTTTGCTGCTTGGGTGGGACCGTGATGCAGCCTGGCCGCACGGACTCGCCGCTGGCCAGGCTAAGGGGAACACTGGCTCGCAGGGGTTCACCGAGGGAGGACTGGGACTGTATGTCGCCCAAGCCAACGGCTGTTACCGCTGCAGGAGCCAGGCTAAGCATTGCGATGCCCGCCAGGTTACTCACAGGTCGTGCCGTGGGCACAAGCAGACCGCGCTTCGCGGCGCTGCGTTGCTCCAGTATGGCTTTGACTGCTTGTGCAATATCCAAGCGGCTACCTGCGCTTCTCATGACGGCTCCCAGTGTGTATCGATCCCGGCAAAAAAGTCCCGGGTGCAGTTGCGAGCTAATCATCGAATCTAATGACACGCTACGAAAAGGTTCTCGTTTCGGTTCAAACAAGCTCTCTGGACGCGGCTTTATGTGAAGATTGAGAGCCACGTCACGATTCGGCCAGGCTCAGGCCCCGCACCGTCTGTGTGTCTTCCAGAACCACGCCTTGCATCTGCACGTAGTTGCCCTGGATATAGCCGATGCCCAGTTGCCATAGCACCGCCATGGTGTTGGCATCTTCTACCCGTTCGGCAATGGTGTGAATGCCCATTTCTTTGGCAAGCTGGGTTAATTGGCCGACGGTCTTCTGCGAATCCTGATCCCGATGCAATGCCTGCATCAGGCTGCCATCGATTTTCACGAAATCCATGGGCACGTGTTTGATCAGCTGAGCGGAGTCTCGGCCGGTCCCAACGTGATCCACGGCAAAGCGGTAACCAGCCTCGCGCAGTTGCCCTGACAGTGCCTTGGTCTGTTTCAGTTGCTGGCTGGCTACCTCTTCGGATACCTGGAAGCAAATTTGCTCCGGACGAATGCGTGCACTGTGTTGCCTGGCCTGGAGCCAGTCCATCAGCGTGGGGTCGGTTACCGATTCCAGGGACAGGCGCACGAAGACCTGCTCTGGTTTCTTGGCCGAGCAGAACGAGAACGAAGCGCCGATCACCCAGCGATCGATATTCTTGACCATCCCGGCGCGCTCTGCAGCCGGCAGAAATTCACTGGGCAGGACCAGGTTGTCCTGCTCATCCAGCAGCCTTACACGGGTATCGAAGACGCCTTCGATTTCCTCGTTCAGACTCGTGACAGGCTGGTGGATCAGTCGCAGGCGATTTTTCATCAGCGCATTGCGCAGGCGCTGAACCCAAATTTCATCTGTCTCGCGTGTGCGCATGGAAGCACTGCTATCCTGCGTCATCTGTACCCGGTTGCCGCCGGCATCGCGGCCGGCACGACAGGCCTTTTCCACTTCCTGCAGGATGTTGGCGACGGAACCGAATTCCCGGTTAACCTCCGTCAGGCCGACAGTGCAGGTCAGGGATGTTGATTTCTCATCAACCTCGAAAACTTTCTCGGCGACGCCTTTCAGGACCGACTGGGCCCACGCCTCGGCATCATTGATTGTCCCGCGTTCCAGCAGGGCAACGAACATGGTGCCGCCGAAGCGTCCGTAAATATCGGCGGGCTGCATAAATTCCCTGAGCAGTTCGGCAAAGCGCATGAGGAGTGCTTCGGTTGCAATCAGGCCGATATCGTCATGCACCCGGGCAAAGTTATCCGGCCGGATGTAGACCAGGGTGCGAGTACCGCCGCCCAGGGGTTCCAGCAAGCGCTGGTCGAGCCGCTCCAGAAAGTAATGGCGATGAAAGAATCCCGTGGACGGGTCTTTGTAAACGGCCTGCTCGAGCAGTTCGGCGGGCGTTTTTTCCTCAGTCGTCGCGATGGGCACGATGACGCGCACGGCCGGCTCGCCGTCGATGGTGACCTTCTCCAACTGGATCTCGACGGGTAGTTCGCCGCCGTCAGCTTTCAAGCCGGCTACATTCAGGCTGTCATCATTCCATTTGCCCTTCAGGCAGGCAACCAGCGCGCCTTTGACTCCCTGCTGATCCGAGGCTCGGAACAGGTCCATGACGGGCAGTTCCTGCACGGCGCTGATATCGGCGTAACCGAAGAGCTGTGCCCAGGCACTGTTCACGGCCACCACAATGCCTTCCTGCACATCGGCGATGGCTTCCGACGCGCCTTCGATCAGGTCGCGCAGTTCCTGTTTATAGACCGAGGCAGATGAGACCACGCCATCCAGGGCGGTACGCAACCGGTGGGCTTGCAGTTCGCGCTCTACTACGGCGAGCAAACGGTTGCGATGCACCAATGAGATCACGTCTCTGGCGCCGCATTCCATGGCGGTTGCGATGACTTGTTCATCGACGCGGCCCCGGGCGATCAGCAGCGGTAGCGGTGAAGATTGTTCGGCGAGGCGGGCGGTGACTACCGCTGGATCGAAGCCGGGCTCGTCAGCGAACAGGATGGCCATGTCAGGCTGATGCTGGTTCAGCGCATCATCCAGTCCATTGCCTTTTTCAACACGAATGCAGTGGACGGGGTGCCCGCCCTCACGGAGTACCGTATTGATTGCCGAAACGTTTTCGTCGCTACCTGTCAGGACGACGATCCGCACGCCTAATGAGTCTGCCAAGGCCCGCACCTTCTATTCTTAAGTTGCTTGAGACACATGACGGTTGCCCCAACCGCCGATAAAGAACTCTAGGCCACAGGACGCGGGGATTATGTGACTCGTTTCCGACTTATGTGATTGTTCCTGCTTATGTTATGTCCCTAAAGGGGCGTCTTCGCGGCGGCCCCCGCTTGCTCCCGGACCAGGCGTGGTACTAAGTATCCGGGCAATCTCGTCGCGGCTTCTCGCAGGTATTCACGCGCCTTTGCATCGCTCACGGCAAAGTGGGCAGCTCCGGCGACGGGGTCGAGCTGGTGCAGGTAGTAGGGCAGGACGCCTGCTGTGAAAAGTTTCTCCGACAGGTCGACCAGGGCCAGCGCGGAATCATTGATGCCTTTTAGCAGGACTGCCTGGTTGAGCAGGCTGGTCGAGCACGGTTTCAGCAAGCTGATAGCGCGACTGACCCGGGCATCGACTTCATTAGCATGGTTGCAATGCAGGACGGTGACCAGGGGCTTACGGACTTGCTGCAGAACCTCGATCAGGCTGTTATTCACTCGTTCAGGCAGCACGATGGGCGTGCGGGTGTGGATCCGAATGCGTTGCAGCTGCGGGAGTTGATCAAGACCTTTGAGCAGATCATGCAGGCGATCGTCCGTCAGGCTCAGGGGGTCACCGCCGCTGAGAATCACTTCTGTGATGCTAGTGTCCTCTCGCAGGGTTTCCATCAAGGCCGCCAGCCGTTTTTTGCCAGCCAGCTGCTCGCCATAGGGAAAGTCACGCCGAAAACAGTAGCGGCAATGCACTGCGCAGGCGCCCGTGGTGATGATCAGCGCGCGCCCGGCATACTTCTGCAGCAGGCCGGGGACTCGAATGCTGTTCAGGTCGCCGACGGGGTCCGCATTGAATCCCGGGGTCGCCAATAGCTCCGCCCGGCCAGGCAGAACCTGCAGCAATAAGGGGTCTTGAGGATCGCCGCGGGCCATTCGGGCGGCATAGCTACGCGGGACTCGCATGGGAAATGTGGTCGCTGCAGCGTCGGTGGTCAGGGGGTCCAGCCCAAGGTCCTGCAGCAGGTCTGCCGGTTGCACATAGGCCTCGGCCATGGCTTGTTGCCATGACGTCTGACTGAGCTGTTCCTGGGCCGAACGCATACTGTGCTTATCTGGCTCCGTGCTGGCGGTCTGCGGCATGGGCGCTACAATATCGCCGCTCCGCCACGCCTGCGCGCGGGCCGGGGCAAGCCTTTAGCTGATCCACAATTTCGGAAGTATTGCATGTCAAGTTACAGCACCAATGAGTTTAAGTCGGGCCTGAAAATTCTGATCGATGGTGATCCCTGCACTATCGTCGAGAATGAGTTCGTCAAGCCGGGCAAGGGTCAGGCATTCAACCGGGTCAAGATTCGTAACCTGAAAACCGGGCGCGTGGTAGATCGCACCTATAAGTCCGGTGAGTCTGTCGAGTCGGCCGATGTCATCGAAATCTCCTTGCAGTATCTCTACAACGACGGCGAACTGTGGCACTTCATGGATCAGGGCAGCTACGAACAGCATGCCGCGACGGCGGCGGCTGTCGCCGATGCGCGCCAGTGGCTCAAGGAAGAAGACGTCTGCCAGGTTACCCTGTGGAACGACCAGCCCTTGCTGGTTGCTCCGCCCAATTTTGTGGAGCTGAAAATTACCCAGACGGATCCCGGGCTGCGCGGTGATACGGCCCAGGGCGGCGTCAAGCCCGCCGAGCTGGAGACGGGGGCTACCGTGCGGGTGCCGTTGTTTATTGAAGAGGGCGAAGTGATCAAGGTCGATACCCGCTCCGGTGAGTATGTGTCCCGCGTGAAATAGCAGACTTTCAAACAGGGAAACTGATGGCCTGGTCGATATGCGGTAAATCCAGGCTGAGCATCAGTACCCGGTCAAAGCCCACGGCAACGCCGCAGCATTCGGGCAGCCCGGCTTCCATTGCAGCCAGCAAGCTTTCATCCACCGGCGCGGGTGGCAGCCCAGCCGCTGCCCGGTGCGCTTGATCAGCGTCGAAGCGGCGTCTTTGTTCCTGCGGATCAGTCAGTTCCCGATAGCCATTGGCCAGCTCCACGCCGCGCCAGAAAATTTCAAAGCGCTCGGCCACCCGGGAATCGGCTGGATCCAGTCGTGCCAGGGCTGCCTGGGCCGCGGGATAGTGGGTGATAGTGGTCAGACTGTCTGCCGCCAGGGCGGGGGCGACGCAGTGACTCATCAGCAGGTCCAGGCAAAGGGGCGTGTCATTAGTGCCCAGGATTGCCGGATCGACCGCGGTTTGTTCCAGGGTGCAGGCGCGAATGTCGGCAGGCTCGGCTTCCAGCGGGTCGATCCCCGCATGACGCCGAAATGCCTCGGCATAAGACAGGCTTTCACCCTCGGTCGGCGCGGCGTCGGCCACTGCGGCAATGGCCTGAATTAAAGCGATGGTCTCGGCGACTATCCCGGGTAGCTCCAGCTTTCGTCGGTACCACTCGATGAGGGTGAATTCGGGCTGGTGGTGCCGGCCGCGTTCACCGTCGCGGTAGACCTTGCCCAGCTGATAGATATCCGGCGCACCGGCGGCCAGCAGCCGCTTCATCTGAAATTCCGGTGAGCTGTGCAGATACAGGGCCGCGTCGGGCACTGAAGTCAGCTGCAGGGAGATACTGGCGATCTGGGGGTCGGTGACGGGAGTGCGGCTTAAGGCCGGCGTGTCGACCTCCATGATCTGACGGCGGGCAAAAAAATCGCGCACGCTTGCCAGCATGCGCGCCCGTGTCGCCAGGCTTGCGACACCGGCCGACGGTTGCCAGGCCGCCGTCATGCCGGGCTGGCGATTCGCTGGCCCACGCGGAGCGCCGTGCCGGGTGTCAGCCCGGCCTCGGCAATAACTGCCCCCGGCGGCAGCAGCAGGATAACTGTGGATCCCAGGTTGAAATGCCCCACCTCGTCGCCTCGCTCCAACTCGATGCCGGCCCGGCCCGGATAGTGCCAGCGGCAGGCCTCCCGGGGTTCACGGGGCAGGACTTCACCGGCCCAGCTGGTGGAGATGCTGGCCACGTTCAGGGCGCCGACCAGCACCATGGCATAGGGGCCCGCCGGCGATTCAAAATGGCAGACCAGCCGCTCGTTGCGGGCGAAGAGCCCGGGCAAAGCGCCAGCCGTGGTTTCATTGACCGCGAAGCGCTGGCCCGGCACATAGTAAAGGGTGCGCAGGGTGCCCCTCAGCGGGGCATGGAACCGGTGATAGTTAGACGGCGCCAGGTAAATACTGATGAACCAGCCATCCTGGTAGGTCGCGTCTGCCGCTGGCTCACCGAGGAGTTCGGCAACGGAGTAACTCAGGCCCTTGGCCTGAATCAGTTGATTGCCCTCGATAGCCCCGGCCTGTTGAACTCGCCCGTCCGCCGGACTGGTGGTAGCGGCCTTGTCCGAATCCTGTGGGCGGGCGCCTGGCTGCAGGCGACGCGTAAAGAAGTCATTAAAACTGGCATATCCGGCCGGCACCGGGTGCTCCGCTTCGTCAGTATCCACCCCGTAGAGTCGCACGAAGCCGCGAATGAGCAAGTCCTTGAGCCATGGGATCCGTAGTCGCGCGAGCCAGTGAACCCCTCGCCCGAGAAGAATCTGGGGCAGGATGCGTTGCAGAGCGATATACAGTTCCGTCATCAGGGCCGCCGGTGCTGGTTACAATAGTTAAGCGGTGGCAATGATGCCGCCGGCAGCGAGCGAAATACACAGCATGCAATCAGAAGGCCCGGCGCCGGTATCCGTCGCCGACAGCATCCGCCACTGGGCTGACCAGCTGGAGCAGGCCGGCGTGTATTTTGGCCATGGCACCGACAATGCCTGGGACGAGGCCGCCACGCTGGTTTTGTCCGCCGCCGGCCTGGACCACGACACGCCCGGCGCCGGCGATGTCCGGCTAACGCAGGCGCAGCTTGCGCAGATTCAGGCGTATTTCGGGCGTCGGATCGGCGAGCGTGAGCCGGCAGCCTACATCATCGGGGAGGCCTGGTTCGCAGGCCTGCGAATGAATGTCGATCCCCGTGTGCTGATTCCGCGCTCACCTTTCGCCGAACTCATCCTCACGGACTTCATGCCGTGGCGCACCGCAGGCCCGGTGCGCCGGATTCTGGAGATTGGCACCGGCAGCGGTTGCATTGCTATTGCCGCGGCCCTGCAGTGGCCGGAGAGCCAGGTTGTGGCCACGGACATCTCCGCAGCGGCCCTTCAGGTCGCGCAGGCCAACCGGTTGGCTCATGGCCTGGAGGATCGGCTCGGCTTCGTGCAGGCGGATCTGCTGGACGGGATTAGCGGCCACTATGATCTGATCATCACCAATCCACCCTACGTGCCCGCAGCCCAGGTGCAGGACTTGCCGGCGGAGTATTTGCATGAGCCCGGACTGGGTCTGGCCAGCGGTCCGGACGGTCTGGCATCGGCTCGACGGATACTGCAAGATGCGCCAGCGCTGCTGGCCCCGGATGGCTTGCTGGCCCTTGAAGTGGGGGTCGGGTGGCCGGCTTTGGAAGCCGCGTTCCCGCAGCTGCCTTTTCTCTGGCCGGAATTCGAAGCGGGCGGCGAGGGTATCGCTTTATTAACGGCTGCTGACCTGGCCGCCGCGCAATAGTGTAAAATTAACCTCAGCTATACATCTTAAGTCACTATTTTTTAAAGATATGTCTGGCAATAGTATTGGCAAGCTGTTCACGGTAACGACCTTTGGCGAGAGCCATGGGCCGGCTTTAGGGTGCATCATTGACGGCTGCCCGCCCGGTCTTGCCCTGTGCGAAGCCGACCTGCAGCCTGACCTGGACCGCCGCCGGCCCGGGCAGTCACGCCACACCACCCAGCGCCGCGAGCCCGACCAGGTGCGCATCCTGTCCGGGGTGTTTGAGGGCGTTACCACGGGCACGCCCATTGGCATGCTGGTGGAGAATCAGGATCAGCGGTCGCGGGACTACAGCAAGATCAAGGATCTGTTTCGGCCCGGACACGCCGACTACACCTACCAGCAGAAATATGGGCGTCGCGACTATCGCGGCGGCGGCCGGTCCTCGGCCCGGGAAACCGTCATGCGGGTGGCCGCCGGTGCCCTGGCCCGCAAATACCTGCGGGTGCAGGCGGGAATAGAAATCCAGGGCTGGCTGCGGGCCCTGGGGCCTATTGTCCTGGATTGCCCGGATCTTGCGGCGGTCTATAACAATCCCTTTTTCTGCGCCGAGCCCGAGCGGATTCCAGAGCTTGAGGCCTATATGGATGCGCTGCGCAAAGAGGGCGACTCTATTGGGGCGCGGATCAACCTGAAAGCTACGGGGATGCCCGTGGGTTTGGGCGAACCGGTCTTCGATCGCCTGGAAGCGGATATCGGCCATGCCATGCTGAGTATCGGCGCGGTGAAGGCCGTGGAGATTGGCGCAGGCTTTGGCGCGGTGGCGGAGAAGGGCACCGTGCACCGGGATGAGATCAGCCCCGAGGGTTTTCGTTCTAACTCGGCCGGGGGCACCCTGGGCGGCATTTCCTCCGGTCAGGATCTGCTGGTCAGCATTGGGCTCAAGCCCACCTCAAGTCTGCGCCTGCCGGCCGCTACCATTGATAGCGACGGCCAGGCGGCGGAGATCTCGACAACGGGCCGGCACGACCCCTGCGTGGGCTTGCGGGCAACGCCCATTGCCGAGGCGATGCTGGCTATCGTGCTGATGGATCACTGGCTGCGCCATCGAGCCCAGAACGAGGGCGTTCAGTCAGCCACCCCGGTGGTGCCCGCAAGTATTTCCAAGGATTAGAAATTACCTGAATAAATCAGTATAAATTACTGATTTTAATAAAATATTATGGAAAATAAATACAATGTAGCCGTGGTGGGTGCCACGGGCCTGGTGGGCGAGATGCTGCTGGAAATCCTGGCAGAACGGCAGTTTCCCGTGGGTGAAATTCATGCCCTGGCCAGCGAGCGATCTGCGGGCAAGCGGGTGCCCTTCGGTGATCGCCAGCTCAAGGTCGGCGACCTCGCCGATTTCGACTTCGCAGGCGTGCATATTGGCTTCTTTTCTGCCGGCGGCAGCGTGTCGGCAGAGTATGCGCCCCTGGCAGGGGCGGCCGGCTGCGTGGTGGTGGACAACACCTCCCATTTTCGTAATGAGCCGGATATTCCGCTGATCGTGCCCGAGGTTAATCCCGAGGATATAGCGGGTTATCCGCCGCGCAATATTATTGCCAACCCCAACTGTTCGACCATCCAGATGGTTGTGGCCCTGAAGCCGATTCATGATGCGGTGGGCATTGAACGCATCAATGTGGCCACCTATCAGTCCGTATCCGGCGCCGGTCGCAGTGCTATGGAGGCTTTGGCCGGCCAGACGGCCGCCCTGATGAACGGTCAGGGCCTGGAACTTGAGGGAAATGCGAAGCAGATCGCTTTTAATGCGATCCCGCACATCGACAGCTTCCAGGACAACGGGTATACACGGGAAGAGATGAAGATGGTCTGGGAAACCCGCAAGATCCTCGGCGACGAGAGTATCCGGGTGAATCCTACCGCGGCGCGGGTGCCGGTATTTTACGGGCACTCCGAAGCCGTGCATATTGAGACACGAGATCGTATCTCGGCAGATGAGGTTCGCGCTTTACTGGCGCGGGCACCGGGTGTTGAGGTGCTGGACGAAAGGGATACGGGCGGGTATCCCACGGCAGTGACCGAGGGCGCGAAGAGCGACGAGGTTTTTGTCGGACGTATCCGCGAAGATATCTCTCATGATCATGGCATCAGCATGTGGGTGGTGGCCGATAACATCCGGAAGGGTGCGGCGCTCAACAGCGTGCAGATTGCCGAGATATTGGTGCGTGACTACTTGTAAGCTATAGTGGAGTGCGACTCCGATCGGCTGAGAGTATGTGCGCGCTTGCTTGTTGGCAGCCACGGATGGCGCAGGGACTGTTAGTCGGGGAATTGTGATGCCGCGAATTTGTATCTTCGCGATCTTGGTGTTGGCCGGGATCCTGCCCTCAACCGTCTTTGCCCTCGGGCTTGGCGAAATCGACCTGAAGTCGGCTCTAAACCAGCCCTTCCTGGCCGAAATCCCGGTGACATCCGCGTCCTCGGACGAGGTGACAGGCCTGGAGGTGGAGCTTGCCTCCGGCGACACTTTTGACCGCTATGGGCTGATTTTGCCCGCTTTCATGAATGAGTTTGAGTTCGCGGTGCTTAACCGCGGCGGACGCAGCTATATCCGCGTGAGTTCGCGAAATCCGGTGATTGAGCCATTCGTCACCATGTTGCTGGAAGTCAACTGGGCCCAGGGTCGCTTGCTGCGGGAATATACGGTCCTGCTGGACCCGCCGATATTTGACGCCCCGGTCGCCGCTGCGCCTGTGACGCCCTCTGCGCCTGCCCCGGCGGCAGCACCTCGACCCGTGCAGCGTCCCGCCGCGCCGCGCGATCCTGCCCCCGCTCCGGCACCAGCGCCAGCGCCCCGACCCACGCCGGCGGCTATGCCCGGTTCCTTCGGCCCGGTGCAGCGTAATGACACGCTGTGGGGCATAGCCCAGCGCACCCGGCCTGATCCGTCCATGGATATCAACCAGATGATGCTGGCGATCTATGCGGCCAATCCGGAAGCTTTTGACGGTAATATCAATCGCTTGCGGGCCGGCGCCATTTTGCGTATTCCAGACGCGGCCCAGATGTCTTCCGTCCCCCGGGCTGATGCATTCGCCGAGGTTCGTCGCCAGAACAGCGCCTGGCGAGAGGGCCAGCCGGCCGCCGAGAGTGCGCGTCTGCGCCTGGTGCCTCCCCCCAGCGGCGATGCCGCTGCACCATCGCCAAGCTCGAGCGCAGCAGCAGCGGCGGCTCCTGCTCCTGCCGATGCAGCCATGTCCGGTCGTGTCAGCGATCTTGAGGCAGAACTGGCCGAGCGCGAACGTTTGCTCCAGTTGCGTAATCAGGAGCTGGCGGAGCTGCAGGAGCAGCTGGCTCAGCTGCGCGAACAGGAACTTGATGAACTTATTGCCGAGGGTGACGAGCCGGTAGCCGGCGAAGCGGTCGCTGAGTTGCCGGGCGAGGCTTTTGAAGCTGAACTTGCCCCGGAACCGGCCGAGCCTGCGCCCGATGAGAGTGCTGTGCCTGAGGAGGCTCCCGAGCCCAGTCGCTCCACCCTGCCGCCCGTGGTCAGTGCGCCGGCTGAAGAACCTTCCTTTTTTGGTCAATTGTTCGGCAGCATCTGGCTCTACGTTGGCGCAGGTGTTGCTCTGCTGGCCGGCTTGCTGCTTGCCCGGCGTCGCGGTGGCGATGCTGTTACCGACACCTGGGAGCAACTTGGCGGTGATGATGGGATTGACGATCAGTCCCGCGATTCAACGGAGAGCTTGCGGGCGCCCGTGGGCAAGGCCGAGGAAGAGACCTTCGTCGTCGAGGAAACGCCTGCCGAGGCTTCCGTTTCCCTGGATACAGGCGCCGGTACCCGCGAGATCGAGTTTGATCGGTCCGGCGATCAGGAGCTGCCGCTGGAGAAAACTCTCAGCAGCGACACTGCGCTGAATCTCGACCAGTCGGATCCCTTGGCGGAGGCGGAATTCCATTCGGCCTATGGCCTTTATGATCAGGCCGCCGACCTTTTGAACGCAGCCATCGAAGTTGAGCCAGATCGGCTCGATCTGCGGCGCAAGCTGATCGAGGTTAATTTCAGCTGGGATAACCGCGGCGGCTTCCTGAAGGCCGCGCAGGAATACAACGATCTTATCCAGCCCGGCGGTGATTCATTCTGGAACAAGGTCTTGGTCATGGGCAAGCAATTGTGCCCCGACGAGGCCTTGTTCGAAGGCGCACCGGGCGTCACTGTCAGTGGCGATGACATGGATCTGGCCCTGGACGACGAGGGCGGGGCAGCCGCGGTTGATCTGAATCTCGACGACGGCGAGGCTGATCTGGACCTGGACCTGTCGGGGATTCGGCAGGGTCCTGAAGACGCGGGTCTGGACTTCGATCTGGGCGATTCTCTGGCTGACGATGAAGATGCAGACTTGTCGCCGACGGAGCAGCAACAGGTCGGGGAGTCGCCTACCCTTGAGACCCCGACGATAGAGACTGCTGGATTGGCGACGCCAACGGTAGAAACGCCCACTATCGAACAGCCCATGAATGAGCCGACGATGGAGACACCGACCATCCAGACCCCGATTGATGAGGGTATGGCTGCGGATAGCGTCGACGCGACGGCAGCGCTGGATCTGGATGAGCTGGGCTTGGATCTGTCCGAATTTGAGGACGCGGCCGCTGATGTGGAAGAAATCGTTCGCAGTGATGACGATACCTCCATGCTGGCTGGCGATCTGGATGATGATGCGTTGCTCGCGGACGCTGCCTCCGGGCTGGATTCCACCGCCGAAGTGGAACAACTGGGCGACGAATTGCTGGACGACGAAGACGTGGATTCCACTGCGGAGATGCGTTCCCTGGAAGACATGGACGAAGACCAGGGCCTGGATGCGCTGAGTTCTGCGCTGGCCAAGAGCACGCCGGGTGCCGAGACGGGCGATACCGCGGAGCAGCCCAAGGCTGAGATCGACGATACAGCCGAGCAACCCGGTCCTGGGGGCGAACAGGAAGAGGGCATCGACTTTGATATCGGGGAAGAGATCTCCGATGAAGATCAAGCCACCGGCACCATGGACAAGCCTAAGGGCCGTGGACCGGAAGGCCCCACCATGACCGAGGTGGGCACAAAGCTGGATCTGGCACGGGCGTATGTTGATATGGGCGACCCCGAGGGCGCGAAGAGCATTCTCGGTGAAGTCATCGATGAAGGTGACGAAGCGCAACGCCAGGAGGCACAGCGCCTGCTCGACAATCTGTCGAGCTGAAGCCGGGTCAGCGGGCCGTGACAGAACCGGGCCGCGGGCTCCGGCGTGTCGCTATCGGGATTGAATACGATGGCACCCGTTACAACGGGTGGCAGATGCAGCCCCACGCCCCAAGTATTCAGGCCACGCTGAACGACGCCTTGTCTCAGGTCGCAGACGAAACCGTGGCTTGTGTCGGCGCCGGTCGAACGGACACGGGGGTGCATGCGGCCGGCCAGGTTGTTCATTTCGACACCGGGGCCGAGCGCACAGCCAGATCCTGGCTGCTTGGTCTGAATAGCAATCTGCCGTCCGACATCAGCGTGCAATGGGCCATGGCTGTGCCCGGGGATTTTCACGCGCGCTACAGCGCCACCAGCCGGGTCTACCGGTATCGAATACTGAATCAACAGGCGCGGTCTGCCCTTGAGCACAACCGGGCCTGGTGGGTGCGCCAGCCGCTTGACGTCGCTGCCATGAGGGCCGCTGCCGGGTACTTTATCGGTAAGCACGATTTTTCTGCTTTTCGCGCCGCGGCGTGTCAGTCCAAGAGTCCGATTCGCACCCTGACTCGGCTGGAGGTGAGCGGTGAAGGCACGATGCTTTGCTTTGAGATTGAGGCCAACGCTTTCCTGCACCACATGGTCAGAAATATGCTGGGCACCCTGGTCCGGATCGGCCGGGGTGAGGCTGAGCCTGTCTGGGTTCGGGATCTGCTGGCCGCTCAGGACCGCAAGCTTGCCGGCATGACGGCGCCGGCGGCGGGCCTGACCCTGATGGCGGTTCGTTATCCGTCAGTTTTTGGCCTGCCGAACGTGCAGGTAGCGTGATTCGTTCGCGGCGCTTGTTTATGATGCCTAACCCATGAACTGGTTTGACAAGATCATGCCCTCGCGCATCAAGACCGAGCGCCGCAAGCGTTCGGTCCCGGAGGGCTTATGGCTCAAGTGCCGTCAATGCAGCGCGCAGTTGTATCGCTCTGAACTGGAGCGAAATTTTCACGTCTGCCCGAAGTGCAGTTATCACATGCGCATCACTGCGAGGGAACGTCTGGAGATGTTTCTGGATCAAGGCAGTGGTCGGGATGTGGCGGACAATCTGGAGCCCGTTGATCCCCTGCGATTCAAAGACAGCAAACGCTATCGCGACCGGATCGCACAGGCGCAGCGAGACACGGGCGAGGCAGATGCGCTGGTGGCCATGACGGGCCAGCTCAAGGGGCAGCCGGTGGTGTCCACAGCCTTTGAATTCAAGTACATGGGCGGTTCCATGGGCTCGGTGGTGGGGGAGAAATTTTCCCGCGCGGCGACCTTTAGTCGGGACAACCAGATGCCGCTGATCAATTTTTCCGCCAGTGGCGGGGCGCGTATGCAGGAGGCGCTGTTTTCTCTCATGCAAATGGCCAAGACCAGTGCCGCCCTGGCTGCCCTGGCCGAGGCACGGGTGCCCTATGTGTCAGTGCTCACGGATCCCACGACCGGGGGTGTTTCGGCGAGTCTTGCCATGCTGGGCGACATCAATATCGCCGAGCCTAATGCACTGATTGGTTTTGCCGGGCCGCGGGTTATCGAACAGACCGTCCGGGAAACCCTGCCTGAAGGCTTTCAGCGAAGCGAATTCCTGCTCGAGCATGGTGCCCTGGACATGATCGTGGACCGGCGAGAGCTGCGCGACGAAGTGGCGCGCTTGCTGGCCAAGTTGATGAAGAAGCCTGAGCCCGTCGACTGAGGTCGGCGCGGATTTTGAGCAACCGGGCATGTCCCGATCACTGACAGCGTGGCTCGAATATCAGGAGTCTCTGCACCCGCGTGAGATTGAACTCGGCCTGGACCGCAGTCGTCTGGTGTTCGAGCGGCTCAATCTCAGGCCGCCGCCCGGCAGAGTGTTCACTATTGCCGGAACCAACGGCAAAGGTTCAACGGCTCATTATCTCAATGTCCTGATGGCCGGCCGTGGCTGGCGCACCGGCGTTTATACCTCGCCCCATCTGCTGCGCTATAACGAGCGCATCCGTATTGAGGGTGAGCCGGTCAGCGATGCGGCCCTCGTGGCTGCATTCGAAGCGGTTGAGGCTGCCCGCGCGGAAGTACCCCTGACCTATTTTGAGTTCGGGACGCTATCGGCCCTTTGGCTGTTCACCGAGGCAAAGCTTGATGCCTGGATTCTTGAAGTTGGCCTGGGCGGGCGTCTGGATGCGGTGAACCTGGTCGATCCGGATTTCAGCCTGATTACCACCGTGGACTTTGACCATCGCGACTGGCTGGGTGACACCATTGACGCTATTGCGACGGAAAAGGCGGGCATTCTGCGGCCACACCGACCCGGTTTCTATGGTGATCAGCCCGTGCCCGCTGCCATTCGTGAGCAGGCCGACGCCATTGCGGCGGACCTGCGGGTGGCCGGGCAGGACTTTGGCTACGTGCGCAGCGATGATCGCTGGCGCTGGTGGACCGATGGCTTTGATCAGGCGGATTTGTCCTTGCCCGAACCCGGGGATGATACCCAGCTGGCTAATCTCAGCCTGGCCCTGGCGGCCGCCGCGACTTGCGAGCGCGACCTGGTTGCTGCCAGCAATATCGAGGCGGTGGCCTCCCGGTTTGAGCTCTCCGGGCGTTTCCAGAGCTGGTTCAGTGATGGCCAGGAGTGGATTTTTGACGTCGCCCACAATGCGCAGGCCGCCGGAATCCTGGCGCAGCGGGCGCGTGAATTGCCGCCGGTGACTCTGACCACCCTGGTGCTTGGTCTGCATACCAATAAGGATCTGGGTGGTTTTCTCGCCCCCTTTGATGGCCTGATCCAGCGCTGGATCTGCTGTCGTGCAGGTCGCGCGGCGGGCTGGGATGCGGGGGGGCTGGCAACCCGGCTGGAGGCCTTCAGCGACGCTGAGGTTCTCTATGAAGAAACAGTCGCCGCCGCTGTGTCCCTGGCCAGGGGTGCTGTGCCGCGTTCGGAACGCATTATTGTTTGCGGTTCCTTCGAAGTGGTTGGGCCGGCCATGGCCAGCCTCGGGTTAGCGGTTAACTGATGCGGTCATCGCTGCATCAACGCCACCAAGCGTTCAGTCACCGAAGGTTTTATACTGCAATCCGGGTGTTTCGAGGTCAGTGATGGATCGCCAGCTCCTTGAGCGCATGGTTGGCGCTGCGGTATTGATCCTGGCACTCGTGGTCATTGCGCCCGCGATCCTGGACGGACCGGGTAATGGTGACGAAGCGGTGCCCGTGGCGCCGCCGCCCGACCAGGTCGTTCGCACCGTGACAATTCGCCCCGACCAGCGCGCTGAGCAGCCGCCGGTGGCTATGCAGAGCCCGCCCGCCAGTCCGGCGCCAAAGCCCTTGGCAACACCCAAGCCCGTCGCGCCCAAAGTCGCTGCTGCGCCGGCGCCGAAAGCTGAACCTGAACCTGAGCCGAAGCCGAAACCTGCACCCAAGCCCGTCGTCAAGCCGGCCCCAAAACCGGCGCCGAAACCCGCGGCAACACCAAAGCTCAGCGGCTGGGCGGTACAGCTCGGCAGTTTTGCTAATCAGGCCAATGCGAAACGTCTGGCCGGGGAGGTTGCAGCCAAGGGTTACAGTACCTATCTGCTCCCCCTGAAACGCGACGGACAGACACTCTATCGGGTGCGTGTGGGGCCGGAACCCACGAGAAAAGCAGCGGATGAGCTGGCAGCCAAGCTCAAGCAAGCCGGTTATAAGGGGCAGGTTGCTGCCCAAAGCCCGGATTCATGAGAGCACTATGAACTGGATTGATTATGCCCTGCTGGGTCTGCTGGCCTTGTCGGGTGTCGTTGGCCTGTTTCGAGGCTTCGTCAAGGAAGCCTTGTCCCTTGCCGTGTGGGTCCTGGGCGTGTGGTGTGCCTGGAATTTTGCTGATCTGGCCGCAGCCCGAATGACCGGCTGGGTCGAGGATCCCGTGCTGCGCTTGTGGGCTGCCCGGTTGGTCGTGCTGGTGGGTGTGTTGATTGCAGGCGGGCTGCTGACAGCCCTGTTGTCCTTCCTGCTCGACCAAACGGGCCTGACGGGCACCGATCGCCTGTTGGGCGGACTGTTCGGGCTCGGTCGGGGCGCTATCCTGGCCGGACTGGTCGTTATCGCACTGCAGTTCACCGGCTTTGACGCTGATCCTTGGTGGCAGGAGTCCAAGCTGATACCGTATGCGGCCCCCGTCGCAGATGCTTTGCGCGACGCTGCCGCAGAGGGCATAGAGATGCTGCAAGAAGCTGACCCGCCCGTCGCTGTAGAATCAGAGCAGACGCCAAAAACGGAGCCTTAGAACAGACGTGTGCGGAATCGTCGGCATCGTTAGTAACCAGCCGGTTAATCAGGCGCTCTATGATGCCTTAACCGTGCTTCAGCATCGTGGTCAGGACGCGGCGGGTATTGCCACGGATCTCGATGGAACCCTGTATACGCGCAAGGGCAACGGCCTGGTGCGGGATGTTTTTCAGCAGCACCATATGCTGCAGCTTCTGGGGCACACGGGTATTGGCCATGTTCGCTATCCGACGGCCGGCTGGTCCAGTTCGTCCGAAGCCCAGCCTTTCTATGTCAACTCACCGTACGGTATTTGCCTTGCCCACAATGGCAATCTCACCAATGCCGATGAGCTGAAACGTGTCCTGGTTAATGAGGACCGGCGCCACCTGAACACCGGTTCCGATACCGAGGCGCTGCTGAACGTCTTTGCCGATGAATTGCAGCGGCAGGATGGCGGTGGCCTTAAGCCGGAGGCGATTTTCGCCGCTATCGGCCAGGTCCATCGGCGCTGTCGTGGCGGCTACGCTGTCGTCGCGCTGATCATTGGTCACGGCATCGTTGCATTTCGTGATCCGCATGGCATTCGCCCCGTGTGTATCGGTCGCCGGGACACGCCGAATGGTGTGGAGCATATGGTGGCTTCGGAAAGTGTCGCCTTGGATGCGCTGGGCTTTGAGAGGGTACGAGACATTCTGCCGGGCGAGGGTGTATTTATTCGTAACGATGGCGAGCTTTTCAGTCAGCAGTGCGGTGAGCGTCACAGCTACACGCCCTGTATTTTTGAGCAAGTTTATTTTTCTCGGCCGGATTCCATTATCGACGGGATCTCGGTCTACAAGGCCCGCTTGCGCATGGGCCAGAGTCTGGCAGATCAGGTTCTCCGCCGGCGGCCGCATCACGATATCGATGTGGTTATCCCGATTCCGGATTCCAGTCGCACCAGTGCGCTGGAGGTGGCTCACCGATTGCGGGTGAAGTATCGGGAAGGTTTCGTCAAAAATCGTTATATCGGTCGTACCTTTATCATGCCCGGACAGGAGCAGCGCAAGAAGTCTGTGCGCAGCAAGCTCAATGCCATCGAACTGGAGTTTGCTGGGAAGGCGGTGCTGCTGGTAGATGACTCCATTGTCCGCGGCACCACGTCCAAGCAGATTATTGAAATGGCCCGGGAGGCCGGCGCCAGGAAGGTCTATTTTGCTTCCGCTTCGCCGCCGGTTCGTTATCCGAATGTCTATGGCATCGATATGCCCGCTGCCTCAGAACTGGTGGCTTCAAATCGTACCGAGGAAGAAGTTTCCAAGTTCATCGGCGCTGACTGGTTGATTTATCAGGAGCTCGATGATCTGGTGGCTGCCGTCAACCATGGCAATGCAGAGATCGATGGTTTCGATGCTTCCTGTTTCTCCGGGGACTACGTGACCGGTGATGTCAGTGCCACCTATCTGGCGCGCCTGGAAAGAGAGCGCTCCGACCTGGCCAAGGCGCAGCGTGAGGCGCGACGCCAGGCATTGGAGGGTGATGACGATTCAGTGTCCGCGGGGCCCCAGGCCGGTGCTGCCTGAGCCTGTGCTGATCACGGTCCGTGACATGGTCGTATGCTGACCGCGAAGCCGAGAATTTTTATTATCGATGACAGCGCGGATTACCGCGCTCTGTTGTCTCATCATGTGACGGCCCGCTGGCCCGACGCCGTGGTGCGCGATTACGATCCGGTTTTCTCCGGGCGCTTGCCTGAAGCTTTTTCCGGTGCCGGTAATGATCTGATTCTGCTGGGCCATCCATCCGGCAGTGAGGACGCATTGTCGTGGTTGCGCCAGTTTCGGCAGGTTCGCGGCTTTCCCCCGGTGGTGCTGATCGGGAATGGCGAAGAGCGGCAGATCATTGAGGCTATGCAGGCTGGCGCAGCGGAATATCTTTCCAAGGGCCGCCTGAATCACGCGCGCCTGATTGAGGTGATTGAGTCAGGGCTGGGCGGCGCGCCCGCGGCAGCGGGCCTGGCGGAAGCGGGTCTGCCCAGTCTCAAAGGCTATTTGATACGGGAACAGTTGTCTGCCAGTGAAATCTCGTCCGTTTACCTGACAACGGAAGAAAGCAGTGAGCGGACGGCTGTGCTGAAGGTATTACGCCAGGTGCCGGATTCCGGTAACGATGTGGCTTTCGATCGGTTTTTGCAGGAGTACGAACTGATCGCCAAGCTTCGACACCCCAGCATTATCGAAATCTACGATCTGGGCATCGCCGATGATCACGCCTATATCGCCATGGAGTATTGCGGCCAGGGCAGTCTGAAGCGCCGTCTCGCTGCGGGCCTTAATCCGGATCTGGCCTATCGCTATATGCGCCAGATGGCCGACGCGCTGGGTGAACTGCACCAGGTCGGGATCACGCATCGCGACCTCAAGCCCACCAATGTCATGTTCCGCGACGACGGAACCCTGGTGCTGATAGATTTTGGCCTGGCCAAGCAGGCCCAGTTGCGGGCCGAGATTACCGGGACCGGCGAGATATTCGGCACGCCTTATTACATGAGCCCGGAACAGGGCCATGCGGCCAACGCGGATCAGCGCAGCGACATCTACAGCCTCGGCGTGATGTTCTATGAAATGCTGATGGGCGAGAAGCCCTTCGATGCCGAAACACCCATGGCAATGATTATTCGCCATCGCCATGCGCCGATTCCCCGCCTGCCGGCATCCATTGCGCGTTACCAGCCTGCGGTGGACCGAATGTTGGCCAAGAAACCTGAGGACCGTTTCCAGGACGTCGCGGAGCTCCTTGCCTGGGCGCCGGCAGATACGGACACGCCCTCAGCCGCACAGGCCTGAG
Source organism: uncultured Gammaproteobacteria bacterium (assembly GCA_937921935.1). GTDB lineage: Bacteria > Pseudomonadota > Gammaproteobacteria > Steroidobacterales > J054. The sequence goes on from CAKZWQ010000018.1 coordinate 83,088, forward strand.
GCGCCTCATACCCGGAAAGGACCCTTAGTTGGCGGGCGCGGTCTCTTCGCCGGCCACGAGCAAAACTGCGCGCTCAATGATCACGGGCGCTGCCGGGTAGTTTTGAAACGGGCCGTTGGGTTGGGTGGGTCGGTAGCCGATCTCATCCACTACCTCGATACCCTCCACCACCCGGCCGAACACCGAATAGCCCCAGCGGGTCGGCTTGGGGTCAAGGTCCAGGTTGTCGCCCAGGTTCACATAGAACTGCGAGTCGCCGCTGTGCGGGTCTCCGGTGCGGGCCAGGGCCACCGTCATGCGCCGGTTTTCCAGGCCGTTGCCTGATTCGTTGGGAACGGGCGGTTGCGTGGCCTTGCCTTCCAGGTTGGCTGTGTAGCCACCACCCTGGATCACGAAATTATTAATGATGCGGTGGAAGACCGTACCTTCGTAGAAGCCATCGTTCACGTATTGCAGGAAATTGGCCACCGTCAAGGGTGCCCGGCCGTCGTCCAGTTCGATGACGAAATTGCCCGCCGTGGTTTCCATGCGGACCCGCGGAAACTCAGCCGCAGTAGCGCTCTGGGCGAGTGCCACAAACAAGATGCCCAGGCCAATGATCGAAGCTCGCATTGCTAGTCCTCCAGATACGGTCTTAGTGCCGTCAATAATCCTTACTCGCCGGCGGCCTGGCTGCAAGCAGCCCCTGCCCCTGGGTGGCGGTCATCAGGGTATTTTGCATCAACATGGCCACGGTCATGGGGCCCACGCCTCCGGGTACCGGGGTGATCCAGGCCGCGCGCTCCCGGGCGGCGGCGAATTCCACATCGCCCTTCAGGGAGCCGTCGGGTAGCCGGTTGATGCCCACATCGATTACTACCGCGCCCGGCTTGATCCAGTCGCCGGGAATCAGATCGGGCTTGCCCACGGCCACGGCCAGAATGTCAGCAGCCGCCACGTAGCTGGCCAGATCCCGGGTAAAGCGATGGCAGACCGTTGTGGTCGCGCCGGCGATGAGCAGTTCCAGGGCCAGGGGGCGCCCGACGTGGTTGGAGGCGCCCACCACCACCGCGTGCTGGCCCTTGGGGTCTACCCCGATCCGCTCCAGCATCACCATGATTCCATAGGGTGTGCAGGGTCGGAGCCCGGGAATGCGCTGGGACAGACGGCCTACCGTGTAGGGGTGAAAGCCATCTACATCCTTGACGGGCAGAATTCGCTCGATTACTGCGGTCTCATTAATATGGTCGGGCAGGGGCAGTTGCACCAGGATGCCGTTAACGGTGGCGTCGTTGTTCAGGCGATCAATCAGTTCCAGCAGTTCCGCCTCGGCCGTTGTCTCTGGCAGGTCAAAGGACCGCGAGACAATGCCGGCTTCTTCGCAGGCCCGGCGCTTGTTCCTGACATAGATGGCCGAGGCCGGGTCCTGGCCGACGAGAATGACCGCCAGGCCCGGCGGAGCCTGCCCGCCGGCCGTCAGGGTCTGGATCTGCTCACGGATCTCAGCGCGAATTTCCGCGGCGATGCCTTTGCCATCGATAAGTCTTGCAGTCATGTGCGCGCCGGCTGGCGACCTCTGAACAGGCGAGGGCGCAACATACCAGAGCGGTACCTCGCTCAGAAGCCCCGCGTTGACCGGGCCGCCCCTGAGCCCTATGATCCTGCGCCCGCTGCGTGGGCCAGCTATAATTCGCTGCCTGTCGGCAGGCGGGTATCGGGGCATGGCGCAGTCTGGTAGCGCATCTGCTTTGGGAGCAGAGGGTCGGCGGTTCGAATCCGTCTGCCCCGACCATTTTTGATGAACGATCGCTTGGCCAGACTGAAAGCTCAGTCGGGAGGGAGTTGAAAGATTAATTTGCGCCCGTAGCTCAACCGGATAGAGCATCGGCCTTTAGGCAATAGGAGCCTCTGGCGGGAAACGAAACTGTCAGAGTGGACTGCACTGTAACGGGGAACCCTTAACAGGTAATGCTGATGGCAATCCCGTGGAAACCTTTGGTTGACCCATACGATGGTGTAAAGTGCCGCAAAGGAATTCTATGGTTCTGGCGATGGCGGAACATCACACCAAGTTAAAGGGCGACCTGGGAGTCTTGAAGGCTCAAGTTGACCTTTTTGAGCAGGGATTCACGATCCTCGCGCCCCTGACGGAGCACGCACCCTTCGATTTGGTGGCATACAGGGACGGAGAGTACCGGAGGATTCAGGTTAAGTTTCGCAAGCTCGACAAGCACGGAAAACTCGATGTGAAGTTTTCTACCTGCTGGGCGGACCGAAAAGGCACACATACGGTGCCAATAGATAAGTCAGAAGTCGATCTGTACTGCATCTATTGCCCGGATACCGACGAGTGCTATTACCTGAATCCAGATGCCTATGGCTCAAACGCAACTTTGAGGGTAGAGACGCCCAAGAATGGTCAACGCAAGAACGTAAAGTTCGCGGCTGATTGTCGAAGGGTTCCGTAGAGACTATACGTGCAGCACCTGCAACGGTGAAGAGATAGTCCAGACCAGCAAACGCCGGTATTTCGGCGGCAGCGAAAGCTGTAGTGGTACGCTAAGCCGGCGGTTGCAGGTTCGAGTCCTGCCGGGCGCGCCAGAATGTGAAGTAGAGTCAGTTTAGTTAGTGACGGTGGGTGTAGCTCAGTTGGTAGAGCCCCGGATTGTGATTCCGGTCGTCGTGGGTTCGAGTCCCATCATCCACCCCAGTTTTTGACGCCTGCGGCGTCAACCTGGCAATGAGCTGCTGGCTCACGCCGGTGCTTCAGTGGCTCAAGAACTGGGTTAACTGGGTGAGAGGGGCGGCAGAACATAGAGTTCTTTGCCCGCCCAATTGTTGCAAGACAGTTTTAGGAAATGACACGGGCCTTTAGCTCAGTTGGTAGAGCAGGAGACTCTTAATCTCTTGGTCCGGGGTTCGAGTCCCCGAGGGCCCACCATTTTCTGATTCCTTCATACCGTGAAGCAGCAGTGCTCTGCCGAAGAATTGCGCTGCGGGCAGGAGTTCGTCCCCTTCGACCGGAAATGCCGCGCGCATCATGCTGGCCTGCTTCCAAAACTTGCCGCCTTGAATGACGGGTGGTTCGCTGGTAAAAACCCGGAGGCTTCGCGTGGATGGTGTTCTGGCTGCGAAGCCTGGGGATGGGCTTTTCATCAATTGCTGCCGCTGCCCCTGAGTTGTTTGCTTTGAAATGCAGGGGGTGCAATATTTTTCTGCAAGTTCTATTGCAAGGATTGCTGTGTCGCTATACGTGAATCTACCTGCGGTGGTTGCTTGCGCTCGACCGTCAACGCAGGCAGGCTCGACAAAAGATGATGCGCTTCATGGTGGTGATAGTTGATTAAGTTATTTTTGTTCGGGGCTGGTCTTTTGATCAGCGGGGCGGGCTCTGCTCAGGCTATTGATGAATATGCTGGCGTGGAGACCTTTCAGCGCTTCTGTGCAAGCTGCCATGGTCCGGCAGGCACCGGGGACGGGCCAGTCGCCGCGGCTATTCCTATCCCGGTGCCCGACCTGACGCGCCTGGAGCAACGCGATGGCGACGGTTTTGATGAAGACGTGTTGCAGCGAATCATCGACGGCCGTGAAGCAGTGATTTTCCACGGCACCCGCTACATGCCCGTCTGGGGCTACGAGTTCTGGGTCGAGGAGGGCGCGGACGCCGAGGCCGAAGAACGTGTCGATACTATTGTTCGCAACCTTGTCGACTACATTCGCTCCATTCAGCGCGATCAACCCGCCGGCTGAGCGCTCCCTATGCCTATGTCATCGGGTTGCCGATTGTCCACGACACCGGCGATTCTCCAGCCCTGTTC
>CAKZWQ010000019.1 GCA_937921935.1 uncultured Gammaproteobacteria bacterium
TCACCACGCGGCGGAACTGATCACAGAGTACGTCACGGCCATGAAGTACGGCATGGGGCTGCGCAAGATCCTGAACACCATCCATATCTACCCCACCCTGGCCGAGGCCAATCGCTATGCGGCGGGAAACTGGCAGAAGGCGCGGATTTCACCTGCCCTGCTGGGGCTGGCTGAACGCTTTCACCGCTGGCGCAGGGGCTGACCTACTCGCCAAGCCAGGCCAGCGCAAAATAACGCAGGCAAAGAAAAAGCCCGCTGACTTTCGCCAGCGGGCTTTCTCCGAATCATCAGTCTACCTGAGTCTGGTTATCCGATAGTCTCAGACAAACATCAATTCTGTAACAACCTTAGTCGTTACCGGTCCAGCCCGGGTTCCCGAAGGTCCAGCGCAGATCAAGCTCCAGGGAATCTTCTTCCAAAAAGCGGATGTTGTCATCGGTATAAGTGACACCTGCGGAGAAGTTATCGCCGAAGGCCAAGCGACCGCCGAAGAACCCATTGACAGAGTTTCCTTCGCTGTCGTCAAGGTAAATAGCCTGCGCGCCACCGTTGATTTCCACACGATCGGTGAGCATCACACGGGTGCCGAAACGGCCACCGTAGTAGTCACTGTCATCGCCCAGATCGTCGGGGTCAATGTTGCCGAAAATCACATCGGCAAAGACGTCGGCGGTGTCGGACACGGCTACATGGCTACCGAAAACAATGTTCCAGTTGTCCACGTCACTGTCGTCGATACCGGTGGCATCGAACTTACCCGCTGTGTAAGTGCCGCCAAGGTGGAGCATGTTGAACAGCTGAATGCTGCCGGAGGCTCCGTACTGGGTGTTCTCACCATCATCGGGAGCGTCGCCCCAACCAGCCTGACCCTGGAAGTACGTCCAGCCAGGACCATCCGCCATGGCGGCCCCGGATACAGCCAAGGCAGCGCTGGCCAAGGCAATCTTCAAATTTCTGTGGTTCATAGTTGAAACCCCTGTTTAATTCGTAACAAAACAACGTTGATTCACTCGCCCAGCCCCGTCCTTACGGATAGCCCTGTTCAAGTGGAGCGGGACTTTAGCAACATGTAAGGAAATTCGCCACCATTTTTCGTATTTTCTGATGAAAAACTTATAACTACTTGTTTTTAATAAATTTATAGTCATTATTTAGCCCGATTCTTGGCTCAAAAAACACCTCAAACAGGCAAAAATTGACCAATGTGACTAATTTGCAACACTCGCGAAGTCACCAGACCATGATAATTGCGTGGTTTCTTAACAACACTTAATCCGGACCCAGGGCAGATGCCGGCCGGCATCCGGCTCGAATTAGCCACCACAGCCCTGCCCCGAACGCCCGCCCGGCACAGGGCTACAGCCCCGTCAAACTGTTACAAGTTGTTACCGGCCCCGGGTCTATTCCACCCGCCCAGCCCGTAAAATCTCCCCATGGAAGCTACAGCCCTGAATCCGGACATGGCCCAGGCGGCCGACGGCGTTATCGTGACGCGGGAGCTGCGGCGGCGTTACCAGATGGGCGATACGATCATCAATGCCCTGGACGGCGTCAGCCTGCAGATCCAGCCGGGCGAATACGTTGCCATCATGGGCCCCTCGGGTTCGGGCAAGTCCACGCTGATGAATGTCATCGGCTGCCTGGACTCGCCTGATGACGGCGAATACTGGCTGAACGACAAGCTGGTCTCCAACCTGAAAGACCACGAACTGGCCCGGATCCGTAACCAGGAAATCGGCTTCGTCTTCCAGACTTTCAACCTGCTGCAGCGGGCCACGGCCCTGCACAATGTAGAAGTCCCGCTGATTTATTCCGGCATCAGCCGCAAGGAGCGCCAGCGGCGCGCCCTGGAAGCCCTGGAGCAGGTCAGCCTCTCAGAGCGCAAGCACCATCAGCCCAGCGAGCTGTCCGGCGGTCAGCGTCAGCGGGTCGCCGTGGCCCGGGCCCTGGTCACGCGGCCCAGCATCCTGCTGGCCGACGAGCCCACGGGCAACCTGGATTCCCAAACCGCGGATGAAATCATGGCCTTGTTCGACCAGCTGCACCGGGCGGGCAACACCATCATCCTGGTCACGCACGACGCCAAAATAGGCGAGCACGCGGAGCGGGTCTTGCGCATGCTGGACGGACAAATCGAATCAGACACAAGGAACGTGCCAAGACAATGAAAAGACTGTTGATCCTTTTGCCCCTCGTCGGCCTGATTGCCGCTTGCGAAGAGCCGGTGGAGCAGAAGAGCTTTCGCACCGGTGAAGTGGTCCGACGCGACATTACGGTCAGCGTGGAAGCGGCCGGTGTGATCGAACCGTTCCTGACCGTGGAAGTGAAATCCAAGGCCTCGGGCGAAATCCTGAAAATCCCGGGAGAAACGGGCGACGTGGCGACGGCCGGCACTTTGCTGGTGCAGATCGACGAACGTGTGCCCCGCAACCAGCTCGCCCAGGCGGAAGCCCGTCTGGAAGCGGCCCTGGCGCGCCGCTCCATTGCCCGGGCCCAGTCCAAGCGGGCCAAGACCCTGTTCGAGTCCAAGACCATCAACGAGGTCGACTATGAACAGACGGTGCTGGAACTGGCCAATGCGAAGGCCGAAGTGGTGAGCACCCAGGTGGACGTAGAAAACGCCCGCATCGCGCTGGAAGACACGGATGTGCGCGCGCCAATCAACGGCACCATTATTGAAAAACTGGTGGAACAGGGGCAGGTGATCTCCTCACCGACCATGGACGTGGGCGGGGGTACGCTTATTCTGAAGATGGCGGACTTAAGCCAGGTCCAGGTCAAGACGCTGGTCAACGAAACGGACATCGGCAAAATCCAGCCGGGTCTGCCGGTGACAGTCACCGTGACCTCGTACCCCAATCAGCCCTTCGAGGGTGAAGTGCTGAAAGTGGAACCGCAGGCCATGGCCGAGCAGACTGTTACGACCTTTTCCGTGCTAATGACCCTGGACAACCAGGCGGGGCTGCTGCGTCCGGGCATGAATGCGGATGTGGAAATTCGTGTGGCCGAAGCCAGCGACGTGCTGGCCGTGCCCACCGCCGCGCTGCGCACCAGCCGGGATATCCCGGTGGCATCGCAGCTGGTTGGCCTGACCCCGGACCAGGTGCGCCAGCAGCTCGGGCAGCAGCCGCGCGGAGCGACCGAAGGTGGCCCGCCCGCGGGTCGCACCGGCGGGCCGCCTGCAGGCCGGGGGGAGATGAGTAAACAGGATCGCTATCGCTTCGCCAGTCGCTACTGGGTGTTCGTGCAACGCGGCGATCAGCTGCTGGCCGTGAACGTGGATACCGGCCTGACAGACCTGGAATACAGCGAGGCCACCTCCGGTGTGACGGAAGGTGATACGGTAGTGCTGCTGCCCAGTTCGGGGCTGGTTCAGTCACAGCAGCGGCTGCAGGAAAACATGCGCCGCTTTACGGCGCTACCGGGCATGTCCGGCAATAACAAACGGCAGCGCGGTAACTAGCTAAAGGAGTCCGGCCATGTTGTTTGGTGAAATGATCGCGGTTGCGCTCCAGTCCATCCGGGCCAACCTGTTTCGTGGTTTCCTGACCATGCTCGGCATCATCATCGGCGTGGGCTCGGTGATCACCATGGTGTCCCTGGGTTCAGGTGCGCAGCGAGCCATCGACGATCAGATCGAAGCCCTCGGCGCAAACATCCTGTCGGTCAGCACCGGCGGATTCATGCATCGGGGCGTCTCTCAGAACCTGGGCACGCTGACTATTGAAGACGCCGACGCTATCGCCCGTGATGCGGAAGCCATTGCCGCGGTCGTGCCGGAAAAATCCAGCCGTCAGCAGGTCAAACTCGGCAACCTGAACCAGAACCTGCAGGTGGTGGGTAGCACGCCGAATTTTCAGACGGTAAACAGCTACAAGCTGGCCGCCGGCAAAATGTACACCCTCGGCGACGGTGCAGCCAAGCGACGGGTGGCCGTTGTCGGCCACGGTGTAGCGGCCAAGTTCGACACGCAGATCGAGGGACTGCTCGGCGAAACGATTTACATCAACAGTATCGCTTTCGAAGTCATCGGCATCCTGGAACCCGTCGGGCAGGTTGGCTGGCGCAACGTGGATGAGCAAATCTGGATGCCCCTGGAGACCGCCCAGTTTCGCGTCTTCGGCACAGACGAGCTGGATCGGATCAGTGCCCAGGTAGCAATCGGCTTCACGGCAGATGAAGGCATTATCGACCTGGAACGCATCCTGCGCCGCGAGCATAAAATCCTGCCGGGCAAGGACAACGACTTCAACATCGGCGATCCGACCCAGTTCTTTAATGTACGCGCAGCGGCGACCAATATCTTTGCCGCACTGCTGGCCGGCATTGCCAGCATTAGCCTGATCGTCGGCGGTATCGGCATCATGAACATCATGCTGGTGACAGTGACGGAGCGCACACGGGAAGTGGGCATCCGCAAGGCTCTGGGTGCCACGCGCCTGAACATCCTGATGCAGTTCCTGGTCGAGGCGCTGATCCTTTGTCTGTTCGGCGGCGCCATCGGCATCCTGCTGGGGACCGGCATCTCCACCGCCATTGCCCGCTTCGCCGGCTGGGCGACCATCGTCTCGCCAACGGCTATCATGATTGCCTTTGCCTTCAGCGCCGGCGTGGGCCTGTTTTTCGGCATCTGGCCGGCGCGCAAGGCCGCCAATCTGAACCCCATCGACGCGCTGCGCTACGAGTAGCCTCATGACGGATGACTGGGAGGCCCGGGTCGGCGGCGCCGACTGCCCCTTTGATCGCCAACTGCCCGACTGCGATGACGAACGCTATCGGGTGCGCAAGCTGTCGGCCTCTACCCTCTACCTGGATCGTAACCAGGCCTACCGCGGCCACGGCGTCCTGATCTTTGACCGCCGCCACGCGACGCGAATCGATGAACTGTCGGCAGATGAATGGCGGGACTGCGCGGATGATCTGCGCCGCGCCTGCGCCGCGATTGTGTCCGTCGTGCAGCCCGATCATCTGAATGTGGAAAGCCTGGGCAACATGGTGCCGCATCTGCACTGGCACATATTCCCGCGCTTCAAGGATGACGGGCGCTGGGGCAAAGCGGTCTGGACCACGGATCCGGCCGACATGCCCGTGCAGATACTCGACCTGCGAGGCTGCGCCGAACTTGCCGCACTTATTAATGAGTCCCTCGATCCGGCAACCGTCTGAGCAGGCCGGCTGATGGCCGACGCCCCGACCCTGTTAACGGGCTTCGCCCCGGTGGTGGGCAAACAACCCCGGCTGCTGATCCTGGGCTCCATGCCCAGCGCCGCCTCCCTGGCCGCCGGCCAGTATTACGGCCTGCCCCGCAATGCCTTCTGGACCATCATGGGCGAACTGTTCGGCGCCGGGCGCGAATTAGCCTACGACCAGCGCCTGGACATCCTGCGCGACCAGGGCATTGCCCTGTGGGATGTGCTGCAGGCCTGTGAGCGGGAGGGCAGCCTGGACTCCGCCATTAAAATGCGCAACGCCAGGACCAATGACTTTGCTCGCTTTTTCAAACGCCATCGCAGTATTCGCCGGGTGTACTTCAATGGCAGTAAGGCGGCCGACATTTACCGCCGCCGGGTGCTACCCGAAGTGCAACTGCAGGCGCCCTACCTTGCCCATGAACGACTGCCCTCCACCAGCCCGGCCATGGCCAGCCTGAGCCTTGCTGATAAGCTCAGTGCCTGGTCCGCAATCAAAGCGCCCCCGGATAACGCCTGAGGAACCGCTCATGCCCAAGCAAGCCGCCATCCTGGCTATTGACCAGGGCACGACCAGCAGCCGGGCGATGATTTTCGATGACCAGGCCCGGGTCGTCGCCCTGGCGCAGCAGGAATTTCCCCAGATTTACCCGGCCGACGGCTGGGTCGAACATGATCCCGAAGCGATCTGGGCGACGAGCCTGGAAGTTGCCCACCAGGCCATCGAGGCGGCGGAAGCCAAAGGCTACGACGTCGCCGCCATCGGTATCACGAACCAGCGCGAAACGACCGTCGTCTGGGAACGCGATTCAGGCAAACCCGTTTATAACGCCATCGTCTGGCAGGACAGGCGCACCGCCGACAGCTGCAGCAAACTCAAGGCAGCCGGCCAGGAAACCGAAGTGCGCGCGCGCACGGGATTGTTGCTCGACCCGTATTTCTCCGCCACCAAGGTCGCCTGGATACTGGATCACGTGGAAGGCGCGCGCGGCCAGGCCAACATGGGCAAGCTCGCCTTCGGCACCGTCGACAGCTTTCTGATGTCGCGCCTGACCGGCGGCCGGGTACACGCCACCGATGCCACCAATGCCAGCCGCACGAATCTCTACAACCTGCACACCAGTGCCTGGGATGATGACCTGCTGAATATCTTCCGGGTGCCGAAGGAAATTCTGCCGGTCGTGCATGACTGTGCGGCAAACTTCGGCGAAACAGATCCCTCCCTTTTTGGCCGCCCGATTCCCATCTTCGGCGTCGCCGGCGATCAGCAGGCTGCGACCATCGGCAATTGCTGTTTCGAGCCCGGCTCTATCAAGAGTACTTACGGCACCGGTTGTTTCCTCGTCCTGAACACCGGCAATCAGATCGTGGACTCGCAGCATCGCCTGTTATCGACGGTTGCCTACCAACTCGACGGCAAACCGACCTACGGACTGGAAGGTTCGATTTTCATGGCCGGCGCCACGGTGCAATGGCTACGAGATGGGCTAAAAATCATCAAGAACGCAGCCGATACCGAAGGCCTGGCGCGGGGCCTGGAAAGTAATGCGGGCGTGTACCTCGTCCCCGCCTTCACCGGCCTGGGCGCGCCCCACTGGGATGCCGATGCGCGCGGCGCCATCTTCGGTATGACCCGGGCCACGGGCCCAGCGGAACTGGCGCGGGCCGCGCTGGAATCCGTGTGCTACCAGACACGTGACCTGCTGGACGCCATGGCCGCTGATGGCGTGCACCCCGAAAGCCTGCGTGTGGATGGCGGCATGGTGGTGAACGACTGGCTGGTGCAGTTCCTGGCCGACATGCTCGGGATTCCGGTGGAGCGGCCGCAGGTGACCGAGACCACCGCCGCCGGTGCCGCCTACCTCGCGGGCCGACAGGCCGGCATCTACGGGGACCTGGACGAAGTTTCAAAACTCTGGCAGCGCCAAGCGCGTTTTGAACCGCAACTCGCCGCTAATGATCGTGAACGCTTAATGGCAGGCTGGCGTGATGCCGTACAGCGCGTAACCAAAAAAACCTGATGTCATTTTGAAGTGCGCGGCAGCTCCCTTGCGGGCAGCTCCTAATGTACCGGGACTCAATACACCGACGGCACCGTGTGCTTGAACTCGAGCACGTCAGGCGTGCCGGGTTTCTTCTTCTTTCGCTCACCCAGATCAGGCGCTACCCAGTCCTGCTCGTCGTAATCGAAGTGGCTGAGCAGGTGCGAGATGCAGTTCAGCCGGGCCCGGCGCTTGTCGTCTGCCTGCACGCGATACCACGGGCAGGCGGCGGTATCGGTGGCTTCCAGCATGCGTTCATACGCAGCCGTGTAATCCCACCAGTGCTGGTAGGACTCTACGTCCATCGGGCTCAGCTTCCAGTGCCGCATGGGATCGGTCATGCGCGCCCGGAAGCGTCGCTCCTGCTCTTCCTGGCTGACATCGAAGAAATACTTGATGATACGGATGCCCTGCTCGACCAGCTCTTCCTCAAACAACGGCACCGTGCGCAGGAAGCGCTCGTACTCCTGCTTGGTGCAGAAATCCATCACGTGTTCGACACCGGCGCGGTTGTACCAGCTGCGGTCGAACAGCATGACCTCACCACCGGCCGGAAAGTGCCGGATGTAGCGCTGCGGATACCACTGGGTCTTTTCCCTGTCGCTGGGTTTGGGCAGGGCAACGACCCGAAAGACCCGGGGGCTCACCCGCTCGGTGATGCGCTTGATGACACCGCCCTTGCCAGCCGCATCTCGACCCTCGAAGACCACGACCGCTTTCAATTTGTGCTCTACGACGTGGTCCTGCAGGTGGCAAAGTTCCGTCTGCAGCCTGATCAGTTCTTTATCAAACAGCTTGCGTTTCATCTTGGCGGGTTTATCGTCCGCATGCTTTTTAGCCATCAGCCCTCCCCTTCACAAACGAACCGACCTTGCGGCCGTCAACCACGGCCCCATGTCGCTGAATTGCCAGCGGCGGCCGGCTTCCCGGTGGCCCGCAGCTTCAGCGCCGCGCCCCACACCTCGTCCAGAACCGCTCGCGATTCTTCCGGGCCCGACTTTTCCAGCACTTTCACCTCCAGGCTGGAGAGACTCGGCAGGTGCTCGCGCAGCTTTCTGAACGAACCAGGTTTCTTGCGGCGGAAGCTTCTGTCATTAGTCATGTATTAGGCGTATTACGCGATCGCCGAACTCATCCTGCTCGACATCGATGTCACAGTCAGACGCGAGCCGGGAAAGCTCGGTGACGATGGCTTCAAACTGGGAGCTGAAAAATCTTTCCTTGGTATCGCTCATCTTGTTGTTCTCCGGGGCCGAGAAGCGAGTCGTATAGCAGCCTGCCAACGCTGCGAAAGGAGAATCATTTGCATTTAGATTAGCAGCAAATGAAATAGCCCGGAAACAGCTTGCAGGGGTCGCCAATACGGCGAAACCAGGCTGTTCAGACCACGTCTTGCGACGGGCAGCAGAGGCTCCACGCCATCACTTGCAAGCCTGTGTGACAATGGTCCATTATAAAAACAAATGTGCTCCAGGCGACTTTAAGCACCTAAAAGAAATTTACTTTTATTATATTAATCAATCACTTAAATAGCTCCTATGGAAGTCCGGCGAGCCTATTAGTCGGCTTTTTCCATGGGCCTTCAGATGACCTTTTGAGGACAGCCCTGTGATCGAGTTTGCCGTGAGTAGTCTGCGGGAAAATCCCGAACTGGCGATCTTCCTGACCCTCAGCATCGGTTACTGGCTTGGCAAAATCAGAATTGGCAGCTTCGAACTGGGGTCTGTCACCGGCGTCTTGCTGGCCGGCATCATCGTCGGGCAACTGGATATCACCATTGCACCCCTGGTGAAGTCCGTTTTCTTCATCATGTTCCTGTTTGCGGTAGGTTACGGTGTTGGCCCCCAGTTCGTCCGCGGCATCGCGACGGACGGCGCGCCCCAGGCAGTCTTCGCCGTTTTAATCACTCTCCTTTGCCTGCTCTCTGTTTATGCCGCCGTCAAAATCCAGGGTTATGACGTGGGTTTTGCAGCCGGGCTACTGGCCGGCTCACAAACAATTTCCGCTTCCATCGGCCTGGCCACGGATGCCATCAACAAGCTCGGGCTGCCCGCCGATGAAGCCCAGAAAATGCTGGATCACATTCCGGTGGCCTACGCAGTCGTTTACCTGTGGGGCACCATCGGTACGGGTCTGATTCTGTCCGTGCTGGGACCGAAGCTGCTGGGCGTGAACCTCGAGGAAGAATGCAAACGCTATGAAAAAGAAATGTCCGGCGGTCAGCCACCCGGCAGCGGCAGGACAGCCTGGCGACAGATTGAAATGCGTGCCTTTCGAATCGAGACGGGCAGCCGGGCGTTCGGCAAGACGGTGCTGGAGGCGGAAACGGAATTACTCAATGAAGGCCGGGTTTTCACCCAGGGCATACGAAGAAACGGCGAACTCATTGAGTTCGACGAGACCACGGTCTTTCAGGCCGGCGATATCGTCTCGGCGACTGCCAAGCGGGATGTCATGGTCGGACTGGCCAACGATGCGACCGAAGTGGAAGACCAGGAATTGCTTGACGTTCCCGCCGAACGAGTCAACGTCGTTGTAACGAACAAGAAAATTACAGGCAGGACAATTCAGGACCTGGCGGGCGAGAAATTTGCCCGCGGTGTTTACCTGAACAAAATTACCCGCGGCGCAACCTCCGTGGAAATCCCCATCCTGCCGCTGACAGAGATTCATCGTGGCGACATTCTGACTATTGTTGGCACCCTGAAGGACACCCAGAAAGTGGTAGATGCCATTGGCTATGCAGACCGCCCGACGGATGCCACGGACATGGTCTGGGTAGGCCTGGCGATAGCCGTCGGTGGCCTGATCGGCGCTATTACGGTGCCGGTTTCCGGCGTGCCTATCACCCTGTCCACGTCCGGCGGTGCATTGATCGCCGGCATTATTCTGGGCTGGCTGCGGGGCGTGCATCCTACCTTCGGGCGCGTGCCCTCGGGGGCTTTGTGGATGATGAACTCGGTGGGCCTGAATGTCTTTATTGCCATCGTCGGCATCTCCTCCGGGCCAACTTTCGTGGCCGGCCTGCAGGACGTGGGCTTCGGGATATTTTTCTGGGGGGTTTTTGCCACCTCTGTGCCCATGCTACTGGCACCGCTGATCGGCAAATACATATTCAAGTTTGACCCGGCCATCAATCTGGGCATCTGCGGCGGCGCGCGCACCAGCACTGCCTCTGTCGCCATGGTCGGTGATGTGGCCAAGAGCAATGTGCCGATGCTGGGCTACACGGTACCTTATGCAGTGGCTAACACGACTCTGACACTCTGGGGCCTGGTCATCGTTTTAATGGTGACGTGATTCACGTCATACCCTTAAGAAATCAAGCTATTTCTGCACCGATAAACACTGAAACGGTAATTCACTATTCACGGTCATGCTTTGCGCATGACAGATAAGCGCCAAAGGGGCAAAACTCATGACAGACACAGAAAAGCACCATAATCCCTACGAAGAATTCAATATGGAAGTTCCCAAAGAGAACTTTCCGCAGGACTCTATTTCTGCCCGTGCCGCAAAGGCACTGATTGAATCAGCCATGTGGACGGACGCGAACCCCATGCTGAATCTGTCGAGCTTCGTTACCACGTATATGGAGCCGGAAGTTAAGGAGATCATGTCCAACCACGTGGCCCTCAACTACGTCGACCATGACATGTACCCCAAGACCTACGCCATGGAGCAAATCATGGTGAAGTGGCTTCATGACCTGTGGAATGGACCCAAGGGCATTGAGCCCTATGGGGCAGCCACGGTGGGGAGTTCGGAAGCCTGTATGCTGGCCGGCCTGGCTCACAAGTGGAACTGGCGCCAGGCGCGTGAAGCTGCCGGCAAGGATGCCTCCAAGCCCAACATGGTCACGGGCGGCAACGTCCAGATCGTGTGGAAGAAGTTCATGCGCTATTTCGACGTTGAGGACCATATTATTCCGCTGAAGCCCGGCAACTACCGTCTGACCGCAGAACATCTCGATGAATACGTAAACGAGAACACCATCTGTGTCGTGGCTATCGCCGGACAGACTTTCACCGGGGAAGACGACGATATTCAGGAGATCCATGACTGGCTGGACGAATACGAAAAGAAAACCGGTATCTCCATCCCCCTGCATATTGATGGCGCGTCGGGTGGTTTCGTCAACCCCTTCCTCTACCCGGACTACGAGTGGGACTTCCGCCTGCCGCGAGTCGCGTCTATCAATGCCTCCGGCCACAAATTCGGCCTGGTGTACCCGGGTATTGGCTGGGTGGTTTTTCGTGAAAAATCCATCTTCAATGAAGGCCTGATTTTCTACGTGAACTACCTGGGCGGCGAATCCCCCACAGCGACCCTGAATTTCAGTCGAAACGCCGCCCAGATCATTGCTCAGTGCTACAAGTTCCTGCGCCACGGTCGCGAGGGTTATACCCAGATCATGCAGATGACCATGGACAACACCGAGCGCCTGCGAGAAAAGCTGATCGAAAGCGGCTACTTCACCATCATGAATGAAACCCAGCGCATACCGGTGGTGGCACTGACACTTCACGATGACATCAAGAATTTCAACGAATTCGATGTGTCTTTCAAGGTCCGCGAGAAAGGCTGGGTCCTGTCGGCTTACACCATGCCACCCAATGCGGAATCGGTGAATTCACTGCGCATCGTGGTGCGGCCGCACCTGAACCGGACAGTTGTAGGCCAATTGGCTGAGGACATTATTGCGGCCTGTGACTACCTCAAGGAGCATGGCGGCACGGCCACGCCCCCGGCCCTGCACAAGCATAGTGCGCCCAAGTGCTAAGACGGCTGGACACCGCCCGGCGGCAGCGCCGGGCGGCTGACACCTGATCTGGATTGGGGGCTCAGGGGGATGCACGAGGAACAATTGCTGACAACGACGGTTATCGTCGTGCTGCTGCTCTTCGTGGCCGCCATATCAGCCATTGTCACAAGAAAGATCAGCTTCCCCTATACGGTGGGTCTGGTCGTTGTCGGCATGCTGCTCGGCCTGGCCGCCAGCGAGATATCGTGGCTCGCCCCGATGCAGGAGATAGAACTCTCGCGCGAAATCATTCTTTTCGTCATCCTGCCCACCCTGCTCTTCGATGCGGCAATCAACGTTCACGCGAAGGTATTACTCAAGAGCATCGCGCCGATCCTGGTACTGGCCACTATTGGTCTCCTGATATCTACAGCCATCGTTGGCGTTGGCATGGGGCAGTTCTCGCCGCTGCCGCTGGGCGTCGCCCTGCTCTTCGGTGCACTGATCTCCGCGACGGACCCGGTTGCTGTGATTGCGCTATTCAGGGAATTGGGGGTTAATGAACAACTCAGCACACTGGTGGATGGGGAAAGCCTGTTCAATGACGCCACCGCGATTGTGGTCTTTAACCTGATTCTCGCCATCGTGCTGACCAGCGGGGGCAGCCTGGGGGAGTACCCCATAGCGGCAGCCGTGGGTAATTTCCTGCTGGTCTTCTTCGGCGGACTGCTGGTGGGAGTGACGCTCGGCGTCACTCTGATCGTCTTGATGCGCCTGGCCGGTGACGATGTTCTCGCACAGATTGCCCTGACATCAGTGATTGCTTATGTGGCATTCATCGTGGCCGACTATTTCCTCGGCCTGTCCGGTGTCATGGCCGTGGTGGGTGCCGGCGTCTTCGCGGCCTGGCGAGCAAAGCAGATCTTTGCCCAGGAGATACGGAAATACATCGCCAGCTACTGGGAATATGCGGCCTTCGTGGCCAACAGCTTGATATTCCTGTTGATCGGGCTGACTGAATTTGAGCACTTCGAAAATTTTGCCCAACGCGCCGACCACCTCGCTTACGTGGCGGCTGCCATTGCAATAGTGCTGGTCGCCCGGGCGGTGGTGGTCTATGGCCTGACACCCGTGATCAACGCACTCTCAAAAGCCGACCCCGTCGACCGCCCTTATCAACATGTGATGTTCTGGGGTGGCCTGCGCGGTGCGATCCCGCTGGCACTCGTGCTGGGCCTGCCACGGGACTTCGCTTACCGTCCGCTGCTGCTGGATCTGACCTTCGGCGTGGTGCTCTTTTCCCTGCTGGTCCAGGGCACCACAATCAACAAGATGCTGCAGGTCCTGAAACTGAGCAAGGCAAGCTGAACAGAATTTTTATGTCGTTACTCGTCTTGGACAAGCGACGAGTCAGAAAAGAGGAAACAGAAATGATCAGCCATGAAAGCAGACTCAACTCCTTCTCCACCGCGCTGGTCGGCGTGGCGGCGATGGTGGTATTCAACCTGACAGGCTGTGCCACGGCTGATGCGCGTGACACATCCATGCTCAATGCAGTGGAACTTCAACGCGTGGTGGACGAAGCCCATGCGAAATACAAGGATCTGAAGGACGGCAAGAATGCGGATTACATCCCGATCCTGGCCACGATCCCGTCGGAGTTGTTCGGTGTCGTCATCGTGACCAATGATGGCAAGGCCTTCACTGCCGGCGATACCGACTATGCCTTTGCCATTGAATCCACATCCAAACCGTTCAACCTCGCGCTGGTGATGCAGGAGCAGGGACCGGAAGCCGTACAGGAAAAGATCGGCGTCGAGCCCACGGGCCTGCCCTTCAATTCCAAGATCGCCCTGGAACTGCTGAAGGCGCGGTCCGTTAACCCGCTGGTGAACGCGGGGGCAATCGCCCAGGTCAGCATGGTGGAAGCGAAAGACGAAGACGAACGCTGGGCCAAGGTCCTCGGCAACATGAGCGATTTTGCCGGCGTAGACGAACTACCGCTGAGTGATGAGACCTTCAAGTCGGAATATGAGACCTCCTGGTCAAACCGGGCCATTGCCAACCTGCTTTATAACTACGACCGCCTGTACGCGGACCCAGAAGAGTCCATGCGGGTGTACACGAAGCAGTGTTCCCTGCTGGTCACGACCAAGGAACTGGGAGTAATGGGCGCGACCCTGTCCAACGGGGGCGTCAATCCGGTCACAGGTAAACGGCTCCTGAACGAAGAATACGTGCCGGAACTGCTTTCCGTGATGCTGACTGCCGGCTTCTACGATGAGTCCGGTGAGTGGTCCTATAACGCGGGCCTGCCGGCCAAGACCGGCGTGGGCGGCGGCATCGTCGCCGTGGTACCGGGGAAGATGGCCATCGCCGCCTTCTCACCGCGCCTGAACGAGGCCGGCAACAGTATTCGCGCGACCAAGGCGATCAACTACATATCCAACCAGCTGAATCTCAGCATTTTTGAGGGGAAATAGAGGATGATTAGGGGAAACCATTCGGGGCCTGTCCAAGCAAGCCCCACACGCGCACGTGCGAACTGGGCTGCAGCAGCCCTGGCAGGTGCCTGCCTGCTGAACCCACTGCAATCCCTGGCCGGCGCTCATGAGGGCGGCCAGGCTGCAGAGGGCTTCCAGATCGGCGACCTGGCCCTGAATATCTACGGCTTCGTGATGGCCGACACCATCTACGACTTCAAGCGCGTGGATCCGGACTGGAACGACACCTTGCGTGTTTCCACCATCGCGACCCGGGGCGAACCCTTCGGCGGTGACGGCGAAGTCGTCTTCGGTGTGCGCCAGTCGCGGATTGGCTTCGACAGCAACTTCAAGACAGACAACGGCGACGTGCGTGCCCTGTTCGAATGGGAACTGTTTGGTACCGGTGGTGATGCCGGCCAGACAACGCCCCGCCTGCGTCATGCCTGGGTGGAATGGAAAGACTTCGGCGCCGGTCAGTACTGGTCCAACTTCATGGATATCTCCGTGTTCCCCAATACCATCGACTACTGGGGTCCGACGGGCATGATTTTCTACCGAAATAAGCAGTTACGATACACCTTCCCCTTCGAAAGCTCGGAACTGGCCTTCTCCCTTGAGGATCCCGATACTGCCCTGAGCGTGGGTCGCTTTCGTGATGAGTCAGTCTGCGAGATACCCGGGGCACCGGTCGGCAACTGTGACTCCACCATTGGCGACGTGGTCCAGAAGGATAACGACGTCCCGGATCTTACCGCCCGGTATCGCGATGAGACCAACTGGGGACACTGGCAAATCGCCGGCATGCTGCGCAAGCTGGGCTACGAGCGCACCGACAATGGTAAGAGCGACTACGAGACCGGCTGGGGCTTCAACGGCAGTACGGTGATCAACACCTTCGGTCGTGACCAGTTAAAACTGCAGGTCGCGTGGGGTGAAGGTATCGGCAACTACTTCAACGATGGTGGTCTGGATCTGGCGCCCAGCGATGCTGATCTGGCGACCACTGATGCTGAAGCGGTTGAGATCCTGGGCATCGTGGCCTACTACGATCACTACTGGAACGATAAATGGTCAACCTCCATTGGCTGGAGCATGACCGATCTGGACACCGAGGATGGCCAGGCGGACACGGAATTCGAGAAGGGTCAGATCGCCTCACTGAACCTGCTGCACTACCCTACCGAGCACGTAATGCTCGGGCTGGAGGGCAGCTGGGGCCAGCGCGAGGATGTGGATGGTGAAGACGGTGATGACTACCGGGTACAGTTTTCCATCAAGGTGGACTGGGCCCTGGCTGACCTCATGAAGAAAAAGCCCTGAAGAAAACAGTCACCAGATTATTGCTACCCAATAAAAACCCCGCCGATGGCGGGGTTTTCTTATTGGCAGATATTTTGGCAACCAGTCACCGGGAATAAGCCTGTCTAATCGCCTTATTCAAATCCTACCCAGCCCGTGATGATAGCGATAAAAAACTTGATTACGCTGGCATTCAGAATGTCGATAAAAAAAGCACCGATCAAGGGCACAACCAGAAAAGCCTTTGGTGAAGGACCATAGCGCGTGGTGACTGCGTCCATATTGGCAATGGCGACGGGCGTCGCGCCCAAACCCAGGCCAGCAAAACCTGCCGCAATCACCACGGCGTCATAGTTACGACCCATGTAACGAAATACAACAAAGACGGCGAAAAACCCCATAACCAAAATCTGCAGGAACAGCACGAACAACACCAGACCAGCCGCGTTTGCCAGCAGCCAAAGCTGCAGACTGATCATGCTCATACTCAGGAATACATTGAGGCTTACTTCCGCAAAACCTTCAACTACTCCTTCGTGAATCGGCCGACGGGCCACATCCATCAGATTCGTAATAACGATAGCCACGCCCATTGCGGTAAGAAAACCCGGTAGTAATACGCCCTGGGCGAACAGGAATCGATTAACCACATCACCCACACTCACACAGACGGACAAAATCAACAGGGTCGTCAGCAAGTTAAACAGTCGGTCCCTGCCATCCGCTTCAGCTCCACCCGTGTCGGACCCGGAAGAAACCAGCCAGCTCATTAAGGAGCGTGGCCCCGGTGACTCAATTTCGTTGTGCAGAATCAGCCAGCGAGCGATGGGCCCGCCAAGAAGTCCGCCGGCGACCAGCCCCAGGGTCGCAAAAATCACGCCCAGCATGCTGGCCTCACTCAGCCCCGCCGCTTCAGCTTCCGCGCCCCAGGCGATCGCCGTGCCATGACCACCGGCAAAAGAAATACTGCCGGCCATCAGCCCATAGCCGGGGTGATAGCCACTGAGTGTTGCAACCGCCACACCAACCAGGTCCTGCACAATAAGGAACAAAGCCGATATGCCGATGAGCATCAGCAGCGCCTTACCGCCCCGCAGCAGTACGCTCAGTTTCGCCGACAAGCCGACGGTGCTGAAAAAAACCAGCAACAACAGATCACGAAAGCGCATTTCGAAATCCAGCTGGATATCACCGTAGCTATACAGCAAGGCCGCACCCAAACTGAACAACAAGCCACCTGTGACAGCCGGCGGAATGTAGTTGTCGCCAAGAATCCGCACGTGGCGATTCAGAAACATGCCGATGAACAGCACCACGATACTGATAGACAGTCCGTCCATAGCCTCGATAGTGACAATGCTGATCTCGGCTTCAGGCATTAAATTGCTTCTGTCACTCGATTACCGCCCTGCAAAAAGCCGACTGGTGACGATAAGAGAAATACACATCGAGCGGGCATTTCTGCATCGACGCCAGGGTGATCGTGCCCCGTGTACCCGACCCATTCCAATCAGTTACTCCGAGGTCATTTCGGTGACAGTTCACTTATCGCACATCTCTTAATAGCTGCGACGAACTGTGTGATTTGAGAGACAAGTGAACCGTCGCCGCAACTAGCCGGCATCAGCCACTTTGCCCGTCTGCGCCGTGGCCGCGAACTGGCGAATCTGCGCTTCGTATTCCGCATAAGGCGGGGTGTCTTCAGCCGCGTAGTTCCAGTTCTTGTACAGGCTGGTGAGTTCCGTGAAAAACGCCCGGGCTGCATCCTTGTTGTCGAAGTGGTACTCGCCGTCCAGCAACCATGCCAGGAGATCGAAACTGGCCTTCTGGCGCTCCCGGGACATGGAGGCATCGACATCATCGAAGGCGTCCTGCTGCAGGTAACACATGTCCAGCAGCATGGACTTCTGCCACTGCACGAAGTCCTCCATGGAGATACCCTCTTCACCGGTGACCTGCATCATCTGGTAAATGGCGTCGCCCGCCACCAGCAGTTCCTGGCAGGCCTTGACCCGGTCCACCCAGTCAGCGCCCAGGTTCTCGGTAAACCAGCCACGCAGTTGTTCCAGGTAGCGCGACCAGGACATCAGGGGATCAATGGCCGGGTAAAACCGCTTGTAAGCCCGCTCCGACGACAGCCCGAGAAAGCACTTCACCGTGCCCAGGGTTGCCTGCGTGACAGGTTCCTCGAAGTTGCCGCCGGCCGGTGACACAGTGCCCACCAGAGTCAGGCTGCCTGTCTGCTCATCGGGCGTGCGGATGATGCCCGCGCGCTCGTAGATATTCTTGATGGACGAATCCAGGTACGCCGGGAAGGCCTCCTCTCCAGGAATCTCCTCCATGCGTCCGGAGGTCTCGCGCATGGCCTGCGCCCATCTCGAGGTGGAGTCCGCGATGCACAAAACGTCGTAGCCCATTTGCCGGTAATACTCACCCAGGGTGATACCGCAATAGATCGAGGCCTCGCGGGCCGCAACCGGCATCGACGAGGTATTGGCAATGATAATGGCACGGTCCATCAGGCTGCCGCCAGTCCGCGGATCTTTGAGTTCCGGGTATTCGGTAATGGTTTCCACCACTTCGCCCGCCCGCTCGCCACAGGCGATGATGATGACGACATCCACGGTGGAATAGCGGGCGATGCAGCCCTGCAGCACAGTCTTGCCGGCACCGAAGGGCCCCGGGATGCAACCGGTGCCGCCCCTGGCCAGTGGCAGGAAGGTATCGACGATACGCTGGGTCGTGGTAATGGGCTCGTCCGGATAAAGTCGCTCCGCTAAACGGCGCTCGAGCATATTCTGGGGAATGGGCCGGCGCACCGGCCAGTGCTGCAGCATGGTGAGTTCCCGTTCCGTGCCGTCGGCCCGTTGAATGCGGGCGACATGCTCGCTCACAGTAGCCGGTCCGCGATGCACCCAGGTCAGTTCCACGGGCCCCTGTTCCTCGAAGGGCACCATCAGCTTGTGCTCGAAGGGGCCTTCCCGGGTCACCCCGAAGGTCTGGCCTGCAACCAGCTTGTCGCCGGCTTTTGCCCGGGGCTCAAATTCCCACTTGCGTTGCGGATCCACCGCCGGCATCGCGGCCCCGCGCTTGAGGAAAAAACCATGCTCGCGCGCGAGCTTCCCAAGGGGTACCTGGAGTCCATCGAACACCTGGCCCAGCAGGCCCGGCCCGAGACTGACCGACAGCATTTCACCCGTGAGTTCTACCCGGTCACCCACCCGCGCGCCGTTGGTCTCTTCGAATACCTGCATATCGGCGAGGTCACCCTGCACTCGCAGGACCTCGGCCTTGAGCCGATCCTCACCGACGACCACATAGCCGACTTCATTCTTCATGACCGGCGTCTGGCTGACGTCGACGGTCACGAAACTCTCCTTGACCGCGACAACCGTGGCAAGCTTGTCAGGCGAAGAGTTGCTGGTGGTCACGAATCACCTCGGTTGCGAGTTCCTGGAAATTTTCCTTGGCCACGTCAGCGTCGTAGCTCAGCCAGCGCTTTACGCAGTCCCACTTGAAAACGAAGGCAAAGACCGACACGAAACTGAAAGGCTGCAGTGCTTCCAGCGCACTCAGCCGCCGCCAGACCACCTCAATCTGGAGACGTTCCAGGCCCACCGCATCGCGCGCATCGATCAAGTCACGCGCGTCGTCAATCCAGCCGAACACCCCGGACATGCCGAAATCAGTGTCGTCCCAGTGCCGGGCGACACGCCGCGTCCAGCGACCCACGCCCCACGGGCGGTCGGCCATGGGCGACTCGCCGCGGTAACGCATGCGCAGCCCCACCACCACGGTGCGCTGGCCCATCCGGTACTCCACGAACTCACGCAGGTCCGGATGGGTGATGATTTTCATGGCCTCGGCATATTGCCCGGCGATATTGCCGGTGGTGCGCTCGCGGGGCTGCTTCTGCCAACGCACCAGGTCGGAGGCGAGCTGCAGTTGCCGCAGGTGATCGGGATGGAGCGATTGCAGGCGACTGAGCAATTGCTCACGCGTGATGGGCACATACTTGGCGCGCTCGAAATACTCGAGGCGGGGCAAACTGGCCACCAGCGCGTAATAAGGCTTGTCTGCCATCCTGCTTGCCTACTCGGCCCCCGACAGAATGGCCCGGAAACGCGGTAACAAGTGTCGCAACAGCAGACGCGAGATGGCATCGCCGGTCAGATCGATTTCGAGCTTCTCATCCACGATGCGCACCCGCACGCCGCCGTGCAGATCATCCGCGGGAATCAGTTCTACGCCCTCCCGCAGCATGCCACTGGCGATAGCCAGCGTCGCGCTGGCAGCGCGTTCCTCGACCCTGGCATCGATCTCTTCGCCCGACGCCATGCCCGCCACGAGAATCTGGATATCCTTGTCCTTGATGTATTCGTCGACGCTCTGCCCGGCCAGGACCAGCACCAGCGCCCGGAGGAACTCGCCATCCAGCATCGTGTCCGACACCAGGCGGTGCACCTGGCGCTCGAAAGACTTCAGTACCGCGGACTCGAGTTCCAGGCCGGTATCCCGGGCCGCGACGCGCAGCGATGCGATGGCCGCCGCCTCGTCAGCCCTGATCTGGTCCTCCGTTGTCTTGCGCATGGCATCGATCTCGGTCCGTGCATCCTCGATCATTTGCGCCGCCGTCTGCCGTGCTTCTGCCAGCACTCGCTCCGCTTCATCCTGGCCGGCCTGCACGCCCTGGTCGCGAATGCGTGTGATCAGTTGCTGCACGCCGGAACCGGTGATCCTGCTGTCCTGGTTCATGTCGTGACCTCAGCTAACGGGTAACTGGCCCGCGAGGACCAGTGCAAAGACAAAAGCGAAAACGGCAAAGCCCTCGATGATCGCGGCCGGCGCAATGGAGATGCCGTAGATTTCCGGCTTGCTCTTGGCGGCCGCAATGGCGGCTGCCAGGGCATCACCCTGGGCAAAGGCGCTGGCCATCAAGGCAAGACCGGACAACAGGCCCAGCGCAAAAATCCCCGGCGAATTGTCTACGGTGAGCGGCACGTTCAGGGTCAGCATCACAACGATGCCGTAGATGGTCTGCGACGAAGGCATCGCTGACAGGCCAATGTAACGCCCGTAGCCGCCCTCCACTTCCAGCAGTGCCCCGGCCGCGGCCATGCCGGCCCGTGAGCTGCCGACCATGCTGCCAATGGCGCCCAGCGCCAGGGGCGCGTAGACCCCCAGCCAGCCCAAGCCGAGAACGAACGGTTCCATCAGTTAACCCCCTTGCGCCGGAAGGCGCGGAAGGGATTACCCTCTTCCTGCACACCCCAGTCGAAAAATTCAATGAAGTTCAGTCGCAATCCGTGGATCACACCACTGGCAATCGCGAGTACGAAGTTCAACGCATGCCCGAATACCAGGATCAGCAGCGCTAGCAGGAGCCCGAGCCCGGCGAAGGATTCGCGTACCTGGGCAGCCATGTCGTTGAAGGCCACGGCCAGCGATGCTGAGGCCAGCCCCAGGGCAAACAGGCGCAGGTAGCTCAGTACATCGCCGAAGGCCTTGGTAACCCGGGTCAGGGCAATCGCCCCTTTCAGGGTGCGGCGGCCCAAGCCTTCCCCGTAACCGCTAAAGCACAGAACCAGCAGCAGGCCGCCCGCCAGGGCGGTCAGACCAGGCCACGACGGCAAAGCGTCGAAAACCAGCTGACTACCCAACAGCAAGCCGCCGAGTACCGCGATAATCCAACCCAGCGGTGCAAAAGCGGCGGGTGATGGCCCAAGGCGCAGACTGTCACGCACGTTCGCCAGGATCACATGCGCCGCACCGATCAGCACCGTCAGGGTCATCATCGACTCAGCATCGTTGATATCAATAAGGTGGAACGCACCGAGCAGACTGCCCGATGGCGGCTGCAGGCCGAAGTAGCCACCAGCAAGGACACCGTAAACCACGGTGGAGGCGGACAAGCTCAGCAACAACAGGCGCCACTGCTGACCCTTCTCCGCGGCGCCCAGGTCTTTCCACAGCCAGGCCGTGATCCCGGCGATCAGCAGGCCGTAACCTGCGTCAGCGACGATCATGGCAAAGAACAGCGCGAAGGAAAAAAACACCACGGAACTGGGATCCCAGAGCCGATAGTCGGGCGTGCGGTAGAAGCTGACCAGATCTTCGCCGGCACGCAGGGCCGGGGTGTTTTCGAACAGTGTCGGCGGCTGGTCGTCAGGCGCGGGATTTTCAATCTCCAGAACGAGCCCGGCAGTCGCCGCATAGCTGCGCAGTTCGTCCAGTCGCTGTATCGGCGCCCAGGCCTGCAAGGCGAAGACGGGCTCCCGGTCGAAAGTCCGCCCGGCTGCATAGCGCCTGGCCGCGAGGTCTTCCAGACCATCGACGCTACGCGCCAGCAGCCGGGTCCAGCGGGTCAAACCGGCGCGTTCGGCCTCTGCATCCTCGATGTCCACTTCCACCTGCTCGAGCCGCCGCGCGAGTCGCTCCGGCGAGCGAGCCCCGGTCAGTGTCCTGTCAAAGGGCATATTTTCCGGCTCTTGCGCGGATATCACGATGACGTAGTAATAGCGATGATCGCTATTGACGATCTCCCAAGGCAGCTCGACATTATCGAACTCGTGGATCTCACGCCGCGGAACGACGTAGAACCAGAGCCGCAGTCCCTGCATTTCCTGAAGGGAACTAAAGGCGAACTCACCCCAGGGTCGCAGGTTCTGCAGACGCTCGCTCAGGTAGTCGCGATTTTCCTGCAATTCGAACAGGCGCTGCTGTAAAGCCAGGGCCTGTGCTTCTACCGCAACCGGATCAAAGCCGGACGGATCGCTGACCTGGTGACGCTGGCTCGAACAACTGGCAAGAAACTGCAGCGCTTCGCGGGTCTGTCGCGATACGCCGCCGGGTCGATCCAGCGGATCGCCGGCCTCGTTCAGCGGTATCAGGTGCACGCAGCCAAGCCCCTGGAGGTCATCGATGACCTGCTCCTTGCTTTCAGCGTGACCCAGAAAGGTCAGCTTCTTGAGTTGCACGATACTCATGATTCCTCGGCCGCCAGGCTTGTCTGCTGTTGCTTGAGCTTGGCTTTGGCAAGTTTAGCGTTCACAACGGCGGCGCGCTCCTGGTCGCCCATGTAGATCATGATGCGCCTGATCGCTTCCCGGGCCTCTGGAATTAGCACCTTGTCGAACAGGTTGACCCGCTGGGTCGTCCGTCGGACTGCCATGGCCAGGCGGCGAACCCGTTCCTGGGCCACCTGCACGCGAATTCGCTCCGTAGCAGCTTCCCGCAGCCGTTCCACCAGCACGTCCACCCAGGCTGGTTTGCCCAACAGCGAATAATCCGCCACCGCACATTCGATGTGGTCGAGTACGGGTAGCCTTGCTCCCACAACATTTTCTTCCGCCAGTTCCACGGCAGTCAGCTCAACCATGCCGCGTACGTCAATCTCACGAAAGGCGAGCATCGGCAAGGCTGCACCGATGCGGGTCTCCAGTTCATCCACGGCAAACCGGGTTGCTTCGAACTGGGCTTCTGCCTTGGCCAGTTCCACGGTCAACTGTCGGCGCTTCAGATCCAGAGAGGGCAACAGCTTCTGGTACAAAGCCAATTGCTTACGCTGCCGGGCCAGTTCGTGCTTGCTCAGGCGGATCCGGGCCACGGTCAGGCAGAACTCCCTTCGGCTACGGTTGCCCGCTGTTGCTGCGGGAAGTACTTGTCTATAAGCTCTTGTTTCATAAGAAGTTCCTGCGGCTCGAAACATTCGGCGAGGGTCTGCCAGCAGAGATTCAGCGCCTTCTCCAGCGGCATGGCTACGTCAATAGCCATGAAGCGTTCGCGGAACCGCTCGCCGAACTTGATGAGCTTATGGTCGAACTCGGACAGTTCGAAGGCCATAGCCTGTTTCTGGACGGCCTCCTGGCTGCCCGCGTAGAAGCGGATCATGGTCGTCATGATCTGGCTGTGGTCTTCACGGGTTACTTTACCGATCACATGTTGCTTCAGGCGCGACAGTGAACCGAAGGGATCGATAACCCCATCGTGCAGATAGAACTGTCCTTCCGTGATATAGCCAGTATTGTCCGGCACCGGATGAGTGACATCGTTACCGGGCATCGTCGTGGCCGTCAGGATGGTCACGGAACCCGCACCCTTGAAGTCGCAGGCCTTCTCATAGCGCCTGGCCAATTGTGTGTAGAGATCACCCATATAACCGCGGGTCGCCGGAATCCGCTCCTGGGCGATGCCGATTTCCTTCATTGCATCGGCGTAGGCCGTCATATCGGTCAGTAGTACCAGCACGCGCTTGTTCTGTTCGACAGCGAACTTCTCAGCCACAGCCAGCGCCATATCGGGTACCAGCATGCGCTCGACGATGGGATCCGATGCCTGATTAACAAACATCACTGTGCGGTGAAACACACCATGCTCTTCGAAGGCGGTGCGAAAAAAATGATAGTCATCAAATATCAGCCCCATGCCGCCGAAGACCAGGATATCGGCATCCGCCTGGAAGCCGATGCGCGCCAGTAGTGCGTTGAAGGGCTCACCTGCCACCGAAAAAATAGGAATCTTCTGACTCTCGACCAGGCAGTTGAACAAATCGATCATCGGCACTTCGGTCTCGATCATGCGCGAGGCCAGCGCACGCATGGTCGGATTAACTGTGGGGCTGGTGACGTCGATCCTGGGGTCGCTGCTTAGCTCCGGCTTGCCATCAATGGGCTCACCGGAACCGCGAAAGATGCGACCCAGAATATTATTCGAAAAAGTCACCTGAAACGGGCGGCCGAGAAAGCTGATACGCGCGTTATTGGACAAGCCCTTGCCGCCGGAAAAGACCTGCAGGCTGGCGATCCTGCCGTCAATGCTCGTGACCCTGGCTGTGGATGTGGTCCCATCCACGTTTTGCACGGCCGCGAGCTCACCCAAGGCGACACCCTGCGCCTCGACGCGGATCATGTCGCCGACGATTTCGAGAACACGAGTGTTGCTCACCAGTTCGACGAGCATTCAGTCGACCTCACTATTTTTGCTTTTCTGCGACTGACAAAAAGCACGGCAAAGTGCGCTTGCTGCCTCCCAATCTTTTCTCGGGCAATCAGGGAATTGCGCGAGATTACGCCTTTTGATTGTGCTACTTCTGCGGTGGTCTTTCCAGTCACGCAGGGCGGCGGGAATTACGGCACCGCTGCGTAACCAAAGCGCGCCAGCCGCCCTTGCGAAGCCGCATCGGCAATAAAGGCGGCAAATCCTGCGGCTGCCTTATTCTCGGCCCCATGCCGCAGCAGGACCAGGTCCTGACGAATCGGCGCATGCAGTTCCGGTGGCACTTGCCAGTGGCGGCCCGCCGGGACCTTTGTCGAGCCGACCAGCTGGGAGCGCGCGACCAGGCCCAGCGGCACATTGCCGGAAGCCACCAGGGCGTAGGCCTGGCCAATGTTTTCACCCATGACCAACCGATCGGCCAGGACTTGTGCCAGCCCCAGTCGCGCCAAAACTTCGCGAGCTGCCGCACCGTAGGGTGCGAGCCGCGGATTCGCGATGGCCAGCCTGCGGAAGTCGCCGGCACTCAGCGCAGCGGCGGCGCTCTCATAAGCGGGCACAGCTTGCGCGCTCAACAAACTTAGTTGTCCGACCGCATAGGTGCGGCGAGTGCCCGCAACCGCCCAGCCGTCAGCCTCAAGCAAGCGCGGCCGCTCCTGATCTCCGGCCAGAAACAAATCAAAAGGGGCACCGTTCATGATCTGCGCAGACAGCTTGCCGGTGGAACCGATTACCAAGGCGAGCGAATAATCGGAGCCGCGCTCGAATTCCTGCTCCAGTTGGGCAGCCGCCCGGGCAAAATTCGCGGCAACAGCGACCAACGCCTCTTCAGCTTGCGAGCTTGTTGCAGCAAGCAAGCCTGCAAGCAGACACCCGGCCAGCGTGGTGCGCTTCATTCGAGGACCAGGCGGATTGCCGCTGTTAGCTGCGCAAGGTCCGTTGACTCAATAATATAGGGCGGCATCAGGTACACCAGCCGGCCGAAAGGCCTGACCCACACACCCGCCTCGACGAAGCGCCGCTGAGCCTGTGCCATTTCAACAGGCTCGTAAAGCTCCACGACACCGATGGCGCCCAGCACGCGGACGTCAGCTACCGCGGGGTGTTCGGCATACACGGCCAGTTCCTCGCGCAGCTGGGCCTCGATGCGCCCAACATCCTCCTGCCAGTCCGACTGCTGCAGCAACTCAATGCTGCGGCCGGCAACCGCACAGGCCAGGGGATTCCCCATGAAGGTCGGACCGTGCATCAACACACCGCCGTCGGCCTCGATGCCCTGGGCAACCCGGCGAGTTGCCAGCGTCGCCGCCAGGCTCAGATAACCACCGGTCAAAGCCTTGCCCAGGCACAGGATGTCAGGCGTGATGCCCGCGTGCTCGCAGGCGAACATTCGACCTGTGCGGCCAAAACCCGTGGCAATCTCATCAGCGATCAGCAGGACGTCGAACTCCCGACACAATTCCTGGACCCCGGCCAGGTAGTCGGCCGAGTAAAACCACATGCCGCCGGCGCCCTGCACAATGGGCTCGAGAATCACGGCGGCGATTTCATCAGCGTGGGCGGTCAGCAAGGCAGCCATGTCATCCAGTTCCCCACTGCGCAGCGGCTCGCCGAAACGGCTGTCGGGTCGGGGTGCAAAGAACTGTTCGGGCAAGGTGCCGCTAAAGCGTTCATGCATGCCCGTCACGGGATCACAAACAGCCATCGCGCCAAAGGTATCGCCGTGATAGCCGCCTCGAATGGTCAACAAACGCTTGCGGGCGGGCTGTCCCTGCGCGGACCAGAACTGCAGTGCCATCTTGATGGCCACTTCCACGGACACGGATCCGGAATCGGCAAAGAACACGTGCTCAAGGCCAGGCGGCGCCAGCTCCAGCAATTGCTGACCCAGGCGAATGGCGGGTTCATGGGTCAGGCCCCCGAACATCACATGGGCCACCTGGTTTAGTTGCGCGGTGACGGCTTCGTTTAAGGCCGGATGGTTGTAGCCGTGAATCGCACACCACCACGACGACATGCCGTCCACCAGTTCCCGACCGTCAGCCAGCCGAAGATGCACACCCTGTGCGGAAGCCACGGGATAGGTCGGCAGGGGCTCCAGCGCCGATGTGTAGGGGTGCCAAAGGTGGGCGCGATCAAAATCCATCAGGTACCCAGCCGACTCAGGTCGAGGTAGTCCGCGGCTGCGGCGGCATCCGGCTCGGCACCCAGGTACGGCAGCACGCCGATACAGGGCGCGGGCAACCATTCGTGCAGGGTGGCAAGGTTTTCCTCCTGTGCCGCCATGATGTCTTTGGTCGCACTGGCAACCCAGCCGGCCAGGGGCAGGCCGGACCCGGCAATAGCCGCCGCGCTAAGCAAGGCATGATTCAAACAACCCAGCTGCAGGCGGATCACCAGGATTACCGGCAGGCCGATCGCCACCGCCAGATCTGCCATGGTGTCCTGCTGCTGCAGCGGCACCAGCCAGCCGCCCGCGCCCTCCACCACGGCAAACTCAGCGCCGCTGTCCGTCAGGAGTTCCTGACAGTGGCTGGCCAGGGCCGGCACGGACAACTGCACCCCGGTTTGCTCAGCAGCGATATGAGGTGCGATGGCGGACTGCAGGGCAACGGGATTTACGTGCGCATAGTCCAGCGTGATGCTCGCCGCTTGTTGCAGCCGGCGCGCATCCTCATTCATGAACTGGCCGTCGTGCAATTCACCCCCGGCGGCGATGGGCTTGAGACCCACGGTAGACCATCCCTTTTTCGCGGCGGCCTGCATCAGGGACAGGCTAACCAGGGTCTTGCCGACCCCGGTGTCCGTGCCGGTAATAAAGAAAGCCCGCTGACTCAAACAGCCTGCTCCTGTTCGCCGAGGGTGTCGGCCAGGGCCGACAACAATTGCGCCACATCACTTTCCGTGTGGCCTGCCGTAAGGGTAATGCGCAGTCTCGACGTGCCCTTGGGCACCGTCGGCGGACGAATTGCGCCCGCTAGCAAGCCGCGCGCTTCAAGAGCCGTGCTGGCAGCCAGAGCGCTCCCGGGCTCGCCCAGCACGATGGGCTGAATCGGTGTCGTCGATTCCATCAAGGCCAGGCCCTGCGCCGCGGCCCCGGCGCGGAAATAACTAATCAGGCCGGCCAGGTGCTCGCGCCGCCAGGCTTCTTCCCGCGCGATGCACAGACTGGCAAGACTGGCCGCCGCCACAGCGGGGGGCAAAGCCGTGGTGTAAATATAGTTGCGGGCCTTTTGAATCAGGGTTTCGATCAGCACCTCATCGCCGGCCACGAAGGCGCCGGCCGTGCCGAAGGCTTTGCCCAGGGTGCCCATCAGCACGGGCACCTGACCAGTATCGTAGTTTGCCGGATCGACCACACCGCAACCGCCGGAGCCATGGACGCCCATGCCATGGGCATCGTCCACCATCAACCAGGCACCGGCGGCCGACGCGACCCGGGTCATTTCGGCCAGGCGGCACTGGTCGCCGTCCATGCTGAAGGTGCCGTCCGTCACAATGAGCTGGCGATCACCGGGGTTTGCCGCCAGCTTGGCGGCGAGATGGTCCGCATCGCAATGCCTATACCAGTGAAAACTCGCCCGGCTGAGCCAGCCGCCGTCCAGCAGGGAAGCGTGATTCAAGCGATCTTCGAAGACGTGATCACCCTGCCCCACCAGCGCGTTGATGGCGCCAAGGTTCGCTGCATAGCCACTGGAAAACAGCAAGGCCCGCGGTCGACCCGTGAAGTCGGCGAGGGCCTCTTCCAGTTCTTGGTGGACGGCCATATGCCCACAAACCAGGTGGGACGCGCCGCTACCCGCGCCCCAGCGGTCCACACCGGCCTTGAAGGCAGTCCCCACGCGCTCATCGGCAGCCAGGCCGAGATAGTCATTGCTGCAGAAATTCAGTAAGCGACGCCCGCCTACATACACTTCCCGGCCCTGGGCTTCGCCCAGAACCCGCCGGTGTCGATACATCTGTTGCCCGCGCAACACGTCAAGCTGCGCAGCCATGTCACTGAATCCGGCCACGAGTGTCCTGCTGACCAAGAGTTGGAGAAAGGTCATTTTAACCGGGTTCCGGTGCTATACCGGGCCTATCCTCAAAGCACCAGCAGGCGGAGATCTCTATGCAGACCTGGCAGATCGGCGAGGTGCGCATTACGCGCATTATCGAGACGGAAGACACGGCCATGACGGCGCAGATCATGCTCCCGGAGGCCCGACCGGACCGCTTGCTGGCCATCGACTGGCTGCGACCACATTTCATCGATGCCCGGGGAAACCTGATATCCAGCATTTTCTCCCTGCTGGTGGAAAGCCAGGGTAAACGCCTGGTGATCGATACCTGCCTGGGCAATGACAAACCTCGCGCCGTGCCCGACTGGAACGAGCGCCAGGGTCGGTTTTTGGAAGAGATTGCCGCGGCCGGCTTTCCGCGGGAATCCGTGGACTTTGTGGTCTGCACCCATCTGCATCCCGACCATGTGGGCTGGAACACCCTGCTGGTCGATGGCGCCTGGGTGCCGACTTTCCCCAACGCCCGCTACCTGTTCAGCCAGGCCGACTGGGACTGGCTCGATCAGGCCCCGGTTACGCCGCTGGGCGACTATTGCGGTGACTCGGTCAGACCGGTCATGGATGCCGGACTGGCCCAACTCATCACCCCGGACTACTCAGTGACCGGGGAGGTCCGACTGGTCTCGACCCCCGGCCACTCACCGGGTCATCTTAGCGTGGAGATCAACTCGGCCGGGTCACGGGCCGTGATTACCGGCGACCTGATGCATCACCCCTGCCAGATTGCTCGGCCCCAATGGTCAAGCCCCTTTGATTTTGATCCGAGCAAAGCCCTGGCAACCCGGCAGCAGTTTGTCACTGATCACAGCGACGTCCCGGTGCTGGTCATCGGCACCCACTTCGCCACGCCTGCCGCCGGCTACATCGTCACCCACGGAGATGAACAGCGGCTGCAGGTGGATGTCGAACCGGAGTCCTGATACGTACAAGTCCTTAGCCCCGACAGGCCGACTGCGCAGACTTGCATGCCTGGAAATTGTCTAGACGAACAAGGACGCCTTTCTGCAGGCGTTCCGGGACCGCTCAGGCGACATAATCGATGTGCCGCCCGACATAGTACAAACCCTGGTTGATGAATTCAGTATGGCTGGCGATCCGAGTTCCATCGACCAACACATCGAGACCCTGCGAAAGTTCGCAAAGGCCGGCTGCACCGAGATTGCCCTGCGCTCGCACAATACGCCCGAGTATTCCATCAAAATGATCGGGGAACAGGTGCTGCCGGCGCCGCACTGAGTTACACTATTAATGAGCGTCAGATGTGGGATCTGACCGACTTTATCGCGAGCCGTGCGCAACCGGCTGCAGCAGGACAACCAGTTTATGCATCGGACCGGGACCCGGCGCACAATCGCCGGGCTAATCGTCATTCTGTTGGCTGCCATCGCGGCGCCGCCTGCCAACGCAGAGGGTGCGGGAAACATCCTTTACCACGAGGCGCTGCGGCCCCTTGAACCGGCTGTCACCAGCAGGCCCGACGTCGCTGAAACCCTGAGCTTTTATGCCCTGGGGAAGCGCTTTGAACTGCGCCTGAAAATCAACCGCCGCCTGCAGCGGCGCGTCCGGCAGCCGGGCTACACCTTGCTGAAAGGCCAACTGGACGGGCTACCCGACTCCTGGGCACGTATCGCCCGCCGGGGTAAAAACCTGTCCGGCATGTTCTTTGACGGCAACGAGCTCTACGCCATCGAGCCCTGGGCCGATGTGGCGGGTCAGGCCCTGGTAGACAACGGCAACGACGGCCAGGTCAACGTGGTCTATCGACTGCGCGATGTCATGCTGCCGCCGGATGCAGCCGGCTGTGGGCCGGCGACCCTGAATGCCGAGGTCCGCGGCGATGTCGCCTTTGGCGAGTTGCTGAGTGAACTGGGCGAGCTGCCGGCCTTCGCAGCCCAGGGGGCCAGCCGGCAGATCATGCTGCAGGCCGTCGCGGATTTTGAATTCTTCGACCGCTGGGGCGCTGATACCGAGGCGCAGATTCTGTCCCGCCTGAATGTCGTGGACGGCATTTACAGCGAACAGTTCGATCTGGAGGTGGAAGTCGGGAGCCTGGATATTTTTGAGGCGGAGACGGACCCCTTTAACGCTTCGGATCCCAGGGACCTGCTTGAAGAAGTCTCGGATTACCGCGCCTCCTCCTCCAGCGGCGACGGCATCACCCACCTGTTTACCTGGCGCAACCTCGACGGCACAACCCGCGGTATTGCCTACCTGGGCAGCGCCTGCATGAGCCGCTTCGGCGCCTCCCTGAGCCAGCAATTTCTGTCCAGCCTGACCACCGGCGCCTTGATTACGGCCCACGAACTGGGCCACAACTTCGGCGCCCAGCACGACGGCGAAACCCCGACAGACCCCGGTTTCCCCAATCCCTGCGAGTCTGTTCCCGAGACTTTTCTGATGGCCCCGATCATTGGCTCCAGCAGCACCTTCTCCCAGTGCAGCCTGGATACGATGGAGGCCTTCCTGAGCTTGCCCCAGGCGTCATGTGTCACGGCCATTGGTGTGCGCCTGGAGGATGTCGAGAGTCCGGTGAATGTGCAGGTTAATACACCGGGGCCGCTAAATTTCACCGTGGTAAATGCCGGTGGCGGCACGGCCACGAACGTGGAACTAATCTTGACCTATCCCGCGGAGCTGGACCTGCTGCCGCAGAACCTGGCCTGCAACGTGGGGATTGGTTCAGCCAACTGTCTGTTGGGGGATCTGCCCGACAGTGCACAACGGCCTGTGTCCTTTAGCGTGCAGTCAGCCCAGGTCGGCAACTACAGCCTGGATATCGACCTTTCCACGGACCAGTCGGCTAACGCCGACAGCGCCCAGATCGACGTGAACGTCCAGCTTGATGCGCCCGCCGCCCAGGGTGGCGGGGGTGGCGGCGGCGGTGTGCTGGGTCTTTTGAGCCTGGCGGCCCTGCTCAGCATGGGGGCCAGCCGCCGACGGCGCGCTACTGGGCCGAGACAACACCCTCGCTGATCAAGGCGTCAATTTCCTCACCGGAATAACCGGCGTGGGCCAGAACTTCCCGGGTATGTTCGCCGGCGCGGGGAACATCCAGACGCACACCGAATCTTTGGCCGTCCATCTCCATGGGCAATGCCGGCAGCTGGGTCGCCTCACCCTGCCGCTTGCCGTCAGCCACCGTCAGGGGCAGTAAGCCACCGCTTGCTGCCAGGTGAGGGTCTTCAAACAGTTCCTCGGGCCGCGCAATGGGGGCAAAGGGCAGACCCGTCGTCTCCAGCTTCGCCATGAGGTCCTGCTTGCTGTACTGCCTGAAGGTCTCCTTGATCACGGGAAGAATCCGATCCTTGTGGGTAACCCGATCATTATTCGTGTCCAGGCTTGAGTCATTGGCAAAGTCTGTCAGCTCAAAAGCCTCGCACAGAAGCTTCCATTGTTTGTCACTGACCACGCCCACGAAAACCTGGTCGTCATCGCCCGTTTCGAAGACCTGGTAAATCGCCCAGGCGGAGACGCGAGCCGGCATGGGCGCGGCGGCTTTGCCCGTCACGGCAAACTGCGCCATGTGCTGGCCGACCAGGAACACGGTGCTCTCATACAGGGAGGCCACGACATGCTGGCCCTTGCCCGTTGCCTGCCGCTGAAACAGCGCCGCCAGAATAGCCGTGGCGCCGAACATCCCGCCCTGCACATCAATCACTGAAGCACCGGCTCGCAGCGGCTTGCCCGGCGGCCCGGTCATGTAAGCCAGCCCTCCCATCATCTGGGCGACCTCATCCAGGGCTGTACGATTCTCATAGGGGCCACTGAGGAAGCCCTTCTCCGAGCAGTAGATCAGCCTGGGATTACTTGCCTTGAGGGCCTCGTAGCCAAAACCCAGCCGATCCATGGTGCCGGAGCGAAAGTTCTCGATGACCACATCGGCCTCATCGATGAGCTTGAGAACCGCCGCCTTGCCCGCCTCGGACTTCAGGTTCACGCACAAACTGCGCTTGTTGCGGTTGTACATAGGAAAGTAGCCGGCACCCGAACCCGGCAGCCGCCGCGTGCTGTCGCCGCCGGTGGGCTCAATCTTGATCACGTCAGCACCCAGATCGGCCAGGATCAGACCGGCAGCGGGCCCCATGACCATATGGGTGAATTCGATAACCTTGACGCCGGCCAGTGGCGTGCCTGGGTGTTCTGCCATCGTGTTTCTCGATTTGTTAAAATAGTCAAAGAGTTAAGCAGGCGTCCCCGCGCGGCGGGGGCCGCATTATGCCTCAACGGCACCCTTATTAGCACCGAAGCTTGGTCGCGACCTGCCAGCCGCGGCCTGGGAATCAACATGAGTGATATCGACGTATTAATCAGTGAAGTCGGCCCGCGTGACGGGCTGCAAAGCATTCAGACCATCATGCCCACGGACGCCAAGAAGGCCTGGATTCAGGCCGAAGCCGACGCTGGTGTGACGGAAATCGAGGTGGGCTCCTTCGTCCCGCCCAAGCTGCTGCCGCAACTGGCTGATACTGCCGAGGTCGTGAGCTATGCCCGCACCCTCCCCGGCCTGATCGTTGCTGTCCTGGTGCCCAATTTCAAAGGTGCCGAAAATGCCGTAAAGGCCGGCGCGCACAAGATCACCCTGCCCCTGTCTGTCAGCGAAACGCACAGCCAGGCCAATCTGAAAAAGACCCACGCCCAGGTGCTGGATGAAGTCAGGAAA
The DNA here is from genome assembly GCA_937921935.1 of uncultured Gammaproteobacteria bacterium. Taxonomy (GTDB): domain Bacteria; phylum Pseudomonadota; class Gammaproteobacteria; order Steroidobacterales; genus J054. The sequence goes on from CAKZWQ010000019.1 coordinate 33,473, forward strand.
ATTGTCGAACTACTCGACACCCTGCCGGCTGACCAGCGACCGGCTTTTGAAGGCGGCCTGTCTACCGCTTTTGGCTGCACCCTGGAAGGGGTCGTACCGGAAGCCAAGGTCGTCGACCTGGCACGTCAGCTCATTGAACTGGGCTGCGACGAAGTAGGCCTGTCCGATACCACCGGCTATGCCAACCCAAGCCAGGTGCGCAGGCTGATCAAGCTGATCTGGGCAGAAGTCGGCCAGGACAAGCTAACGGGCGTGCACCTGCACAATACCCGTGGCCTGGGACTGGCCAATGCCCTCGCGGCGCTGGATGAAGGCATTACCACCCTGGACAGTTCCCTGGGCGGCCTGGGTGGCTGCCCCTTCGCCCCGGGTGCCAGCGGCAACATCGTCACCGAAGACCTGGCTTTCATGCTCGACGCCATGGGCCTGCGCACCGGAATCGACATGGACAAATTGCTGCTGGTGCGCGAGATCGTGAAGGCGGCTGTACCAAGCGAAGAGATGTATGGCTTCACACCCGACGCGGGTTTGCCGAAAGGCTATGGAACGGGTGGCTGGGGCATCGCGGCCTGATCTGCCCGACCGTCTCTCGCGGCAACAAAAATAAAAAAGGAGCGGTTCCGAAGAACCGCCCCTGATCCGGATCACAGGCCTGCTTCAGCCCGGTATCCGACCTGATCATGGTTACTTGTACTTGAATGAGAAGTCCAGTTGAAAGGTATCGCGGTCAAAGCTGTCGCCGCCATTCTCCACAGCGTTGCTATCCTGCCGCTCGGCCAGGAAATAGGTCAGCTTGACCTTGGCGGCGTCCGTCAGGGCATAGGCACCTGAGAACTTGCTGCCCTTGGAATCCGTGCCGCCACCGGCGAAATCGGAGTCCGTCAACAAACCCAGAACGGCATCGGCTTCGAGATCCTGCCAAAGATAGCCGGCCTGCCAGCTACCCTGCTTGCTGGCCTTACCCAAGGTGAGACCCACAGCGTAGCCCGTATCATTGTTGTCGGCGTCATCGTTGACGACGTAGTCACCGAAAACCATCCAGGGCAAGTCGAACAACTCAAAGCCCACCTCGGCGAAACCTTCGATGAGGGTGAAGTCATTGGCGTACAGGAACTCACCCGGGTTACCAGGATCAGCAACAGCGGAATTGCCGAAACAGTCATCAGCTTCGAAAAGGCAGGTGTCGCCTTCCACTCCAATATCGAAGTAGCTGGCGCCCACTCTCACATTGGCCGGACCCAGGTCAGTTTTGACGCCTGCCTGAGCACCCCAGGCAAATTCGTCGCCTTTGCCATCGCTACCATCGGCATTCAGCCAGGTACCCAACACGTTACCGAACAGGATGCCGTTCTGATACAGCACCTGGAGACCCTCAGGACGCCAGTCGCTGTCGAAAAGCAAGCCGTTCCCGCCGGCACGCACGAATTCGTTCTTGAACTTGCCGCCTTCAACCGTGAGGCCTTCAAGGGGTGTGCCCCAGCTCACGTAGGCCAGATCCAGGTTAACCCCTTTTGAGGAGCCACCGCCGCCGAGAGTCTGGTTAGAGGAAACCGGATCGTCGCTGCCGGTGGCCACACCGAAGCCAAGCTTTATGTTATTCGGCAATTGGGCAGTAATCGCGGGCCGCGCGCGGATACGCTGGCGATCGCGGTCGCTAATGCCAGGCAGATCCACTTCATCATGCTGATAGCGATAGCGAAAGTCGCCTTTGATCGAAATACGGTCTGCCCAGCTTTCTACCGCCCCAGCTTCCTGCACGCCGCGAATCTGCACGACGGCTTCCTGATTCTGCTGCTGCCCCTGGCGCAAACGATTGTTCTCCGACTCCAGCGCATTCAACCGCGTGGCAAGCTCCACGTAGTTTGCCTTTAATTGCTCCAGGTCCGCAGTGGATATGCTCGTCACAGCAACCGGGGTATCCACCTTGCCCCGATGACCACCGGCCACTGCAATCTGGCTGCCTGACGCGAGGCTAAGCAGCAGAAAAATCCCCAAAGATTTCATGTTTCACTCCAAAAAATAAGGCTGGTTAACCACTGCCCAACAGCGAAGAATTGCTGACAGTCGTGGACGGTAACGTCAGCTACCGGGCAACCGTGGGAAATATTGCTCCGACCGCGTTACAAAATTATTACGAGAATGTTGGCAATTTATGACGGCTGGCCCGACACGACCGACGACTGCGATCGGGCCGACCACAATAATGTCAGCGGCAAATTCCAGCTCCATTTAACCAGGCGAACGCAGTAATTTGCGGTTTTGCATGGCCTGCCGTGACCAGACGGCAGCGACCTGGGGCTGCCAAAACTAGCCGAAACGGCCCGTTACGTAGTCTTCTGTCAGCTTGTGACTTGGGTTGGTAAAGACCTTGTCGGTCTGGTCTACCTCAATGAGCTTACCCAGGTGGAAATAGGCGGTGCGCTGAGATACCCGGGCCGCCTGCTGCATGGAGTGGGTCACGATGGCAATCGCATAGTTTTGCGCCAGCTCGTCTATAAGGTCTTCAATCTTGGCAGTAGCAATGGGATCCAGTGCCGAGCAAGGCTCGTCCATCAGGATCACTTCGGGATTCACCGCGATGGTGCGAGCGATGCAAAGGCGCTGCTGCTGGCCGCCCGACAAGCCGGTACCCGCATCATCCAGGCGGTCCTTAACTTCATCCCACAGACCGGCGCGTTGCAGACTGCCGTGCACGATTTCATCCAACTCGGCGCGGTTGCTTGCCAAACCGTGGAGTCGTGGGCCGTAAGCCACGTTCTCATAAATGGTCTTTGGAAAGGGATTGGGCTTCTGGAACACCATGCCCACCCGGGCACGCAACAACACAACATCCGTTTCACGACTATTGATATCTTCACCATGGAGTTTCAGTTCACCGGTTACACGCGCCGTATCAATGGTGTCGTTCATGCGGTTCAGACAGCGAATAAAAGTTGATTTGCCACAGCCCGAAGGACCGATCAAGGCAACAACCTGATTTCGGCCAACATCCAGATTAACGTGTTGTAAGGCGTGATTATCACCGTAGTAAACATTGCAGTCCCTGACGGTCAAAACCGGATCAGTGGCCGTGACATCACCAATGGTTTCATACTTGCCGGGATCAGGTGCCAACTCCGGGGCCGCGGACTCGGGAACCGCACTCATAACGGGAGAATCCGGTTTCCGGGGCGCCGGGGGCGGGACGGCGGAGGCCTTATCTGTATTAGTCACTTTATGGGCCTGTTCAGCTACTGCCATGATAACTACAACCTGTTGAAATGGGGTAACCGCTACCAGCGGCGCTCAAAACGCTTGCGCATCCAGATGGCCGCGCCATTCATGACCAGCAGGAAAGCCAGCAAGACCATGATGGCGGCCGATGTCCTCTCTACGAAAGCCCGCTCCGGGCTGTCCGCCCAGAGATAAATCTGCACGGGCAAGGCCGTGGAAGGCTCCAGGGGCGTACCGGGCACCTCAACGATAAAGGCAATCATGCCGATCATCAGCAGGGGCGCCGATTCTCCCAGGGCCCGGGCCATGCCGATAATGGCCCCCGTCAGCATGCCCGGCATAGCCAGGGGAATGACGTGGTGGAAAACCGTCTGCATCTGGGAGGCCCCCACACCCAGGGCAGCCTGACGCACCGAGGGCGGTACAGACTTAATGGCGGCACGTGACGCAATAATGATGGTGGGCAGGGTCATCAGTGTGAGCACCAGGCCACCCACAAGCGGCGCGGAGCGAGGCAAACCGAAAAAATTGATAAACACAGCGAGTCCGAGCAAACCGAAGACAATGGATGGCACGGCAGCCAGGTTATTAATATTCACCTCGAGCACGTCTACCCAGCGATTCTTCGGCGCAAACTCTTCCAGATAAACCGCGGCGGCCACCCCCAAGGGGAAAGACAGGGCAATGGTCACCACCAGCATGAAAAAAGAGCCTTTGATGGCACCGCCAATGCCGGCCAGCTCGGGCTCGCGTGAGTCGCCGAGACGAAAGAAATCGGTATTGAACTGTCGCTCGATGCGTTCATCGGCGATAAGCGCGTCCACCCACAGGATCTGCTGATCCTTGATACGCCGCGAGCCTTCAGGAACGTCACGATCAATGTAGCCCTTGATGAGCATATCGACCTCGTCGTCAGCGGGCAGCCACAGCGTCTGGCGGGTGCCAATCAGGGCTGGATCTGCCAAGGTCATCTCGCGCAATTCGAAGCCCGCACCCGCGCTCATCAGGCGATTCAGGCTGCGCCGTCCGCGGCGGTCAGTGACCTCCGGAAACAGCTGGCCGACAGCCGTGCGAACCAGCTTGTCAAAATTGGCAGAGCCGATAATTTTCGCGTCCCCGGTCCCGTCAGGATCGATCAACTGCGCATCGAAATCGATTTCCAGACGCACCTGGGTCTGCCAGAAAGCGGTATAGCCGTTGCTGATAATTGAGACGAACAAAAACAGCACAAACAGCAAGCCCAGACAGGTCGACATAAGGCCATACATCCGGAAGCGCCGCTCCCGACGGTAGCGCGCGGCCAGACCGACCCTGACCCGTTCCAGGGTATCGGGTGACCTGGCTGAAAACTCGTTCATGTCGGGTTGGTCACTCATACTGTTCCCGGTACTTGCGCACGACCTGCAGGGCAACGACATTCAACAACAGGGTCACGATAAAAAGCACCAGACCCAGCGCAAAAGCCGCCAGGGTCTTGGCACTGTCAAACTCCTGATCACCCACCAGCAAAGTCACAATCTGAACGGTCACGGTGGTAACCGCCTCCAGTGGATTGGCCGTCAGGTTGGCAGCCAGCCCGGCAGCCATCACGACAATCATGGTCTCGCCGATGGCCCGTGACACGGCCAGCAGTCCGCCGCCAACGATCCCCGGCAGAGCCGCAGGCAGGATCACGTGCTTGATGGTCTCCGACTGGGTTGCGCCCAGGCCATAGGAACCGTCCCGCATGGCCTGGGGTACCGCATTGATCACATCGTCAGACAAAGAGGAAACAAAGGGGATGATCATGATTCCCATGACCAGGCCTGCGCCCAGCGCGCTTTCCGAGGCAACATTCAGGCCCAGCAAGGCGCCTATATCACCCAGCAAGGGCCCGACAGTGAGCGCAGCGAAATAGCCGTAAACCACGGTAGGGACGCCGGCGAGAATCTCAAGGATCGGCTTGACCCAGGCGCGGACCCGCGAAGAGGCATACTCGGACAGAAAGATGGCTGTCATCAGGCCAATCGGCATGGCGACGACCATCGCAATGGCTGAGATCAGTAATGTCCCGGCAAACAGGGGTATGGCCCCAAAGGCCCCGGAAGAGCCCACCTGGTCAGCCCGCAGGGCTGTTTGCGGACTCCACGTCAGGCCAAACAGAAAATCCGTGAAGGGCACTTTTTGAAAAAAGCGCACGGCTTCGAACAGAACTGACAGCAGAATTCCGACCGTGGTCAAAATCGCGACGGTGGAGGCCAGGATCAGCCCGACCTTGATGATCCCCTCCACCTGATTGCGAGCCCTGAGCCTGGGTTGCAAGCGAGTCCAGGCATACGCCGAGCCGACAAGCCCGACCGCAATCATCAAACCCGACAGGATCCACCGCGCCGAGGCTTGCAGGCTGCTGTAAAGCTCGGCAGCCACAGCCACGTCGGCACCCCGCTGCTCATTAATAAACTGGCCCGCCGCCAGATTCTTAATGTCATTGACCACAAGTCCGAGCTGGGACTCCGGCAACTCGCGCAGTTCGCTGGGCAAACTGGCAATGACCTGGCTCATGATCAATGACTCGCTCACGGAGAGCCAGAGCAGGATCAATAAAACCCCGGGCAGACCGCACCAGATGGCGACGTAATAGCCATAGTACTTCGGCAGGGAATGAAGCTTGCGGATGGAGCCATAACCACCCGCGACAGCGATCGAGCGACGCCGTCCCAGCATGAATGATATGACCGCCATGGCGATCAGAATCAGTAATAAGGTAGACAGCTGCACAATCAGTCGCCTGCTTCAGAAACCCGAAGCGGCGACCCGATGCAGGGTCGCCGCTGCACGGGCTTTTTGCTTACTTGAAGCCTCACAAAACCTCAGTTGGCCGCCAGACTCAGGTTCTGCAGATCGCGCACGGAAGACACGACAGCCTCGTACTCATCTGCCGGCAAGGGGATCAGACCCCGGTCAGAGAGGTAACCCTCTTCACCCATGGCACGCTCGCTGGTGAACTCGGCCAGGTAGTCGCGAACGCCGGGAATCGCATCCACATGAGCCTTCTTCACATAGAAGTACAGGGGACGCGACACAGCATATTCACCGGAAGCGATGGCTTCGAAAGTCGGCGCCGAGCCCCCTATCCTGGAGCCCTGCACCACGTCAGCGTTCTGATCCAGGAAACTGAAACCGAAGATACCCAGGGCATCGGTATTCGCCCGCAGCTTCTGCACAATCAGGTTGTCATTCTCGCCGGCCTCTACATAGCGACCGTCTTCACGCACGCCATGGCAAATCGCCTTGAAGCGGCTCTTGTCTTTTGCCTTGATGGCCTTGATCCAGGCAAACTGCTTGCATCCGCCTTCCATGGCCAGTTCCACAAAAGCATCACGAGTCCCGGAAGTCGGTGGCGGGCCGAGCACTTCGATCACAGTAGCGGGCAATACCGGGTTGATATCGCTCCACTTCTGATAAGGGTTCGGCACAAGTTTCTCAGCGCCGCTGGGATCCGGCACATCTTTGGCCAGGGCCAGGAAGATGTCCTTCAGACTCACGCTCAGAACCTTCGCATCGGAAGAGTTGGCTAGAACGATGCCGTCGTAACCGATCTTGACTTCAACGATCTCCGTCACGCCATTGCTGTTGCATTTCTCCACTTCCGAAGACTTGATGCGTCGGGAAGAATTGGCGATATCAGGATGATCGACACCCACGCCGGAACAAAACAGCTTAAGGCCTCCACCCGAGCCCGTTGACTCAATTTTCGGGGTCCTGAAATCGCTGGTACGCCCAAACTGCTCAGCCACCACCGTCGCAAAGGGATACACGGTAGAAGATCCCACGATGCTGATGTAATTACGGGCAGCCTGACCGAAAGACGGAGCGCTGACCAGGCTGATCCCGGCAGCAACAACGAGTAACTTCACGAAACTGGGTTTAAATAACACGACTTGATTCCCCTGCTGTATAGGGCTGGCTTAAGACCCGATTAATTCTATGGGGTGATTGTTAAGCTTATGTTTCAGCCGGCAAGCCGATTAACTGCCAACCTCTCGCTTGACCTCGGAGATCTCCAGATGCCGGATATCGCGGCCATGGACCAGGTATATCACGTACTCGGAGATATTCTTGGCATGGTCGCCAATGCGCTCCAGGGCCCGGGCAGCCCAGCTGATATCCATAAATCGCCGGATGGTGCGGGGATCCTCCATCATCATGCTGATGCACTGGCGGGTAATCTGGTCATAACCTTCGTCCACCAGCTTATCTTCCTCGACGATCTGCAGGGCATCGTCCGCATCCAGTCGTGAGAAAGCATCCAGGGTGTCGTGCACCATGGTCTGAACATGCTCACCCAGTGCCTTCAGTTCACTGTAGTGATCGTGGGGATGATCCTGTGAAGCCAGGCGCGAGGCCAGGTAGCCGATGCGCTGAGCCTCATCGCCGATACGTTCCAGATCCGTAATGACCTTGATCACCGCCACGATCAGGCGCAGATCACCCGCCGCCGGCGCGCGCGTGGCGAGCACCCGGCTGCATTCCTCGTCAATGGACACTTCCAGCTCATTAATTTTGTAGTCCTCACCGGCGACCAGCAGCCCCATTTCGCTGTCGCCAGCGGTGATGGCCTCGATAGCTCTGTCCAGGTGATTTTCTACCAGTCCGCCCATACGCAGAACCTCGGTACGCAGGTGCTCGAGTTCCTCGTTAAAACGTCGGGAAGTGTGTTGTTTGAATTGCTCGGAAGTCATAGTGATCTAACCCTTTGCGCCCGCGTTTGCTGCGCCTTGCAATAGTGTCTCCAGCATATCAGGAGGCCGCCAGCCGGTCGGCGGGAAAATGGCAAATGAAGCGACTGCCCTTGCCCACCTCACTGGCGATCTCAAGATCAGCATCGTGATGTTTGAGGGCGTGTTTGACGATGGCAAGACCCAGTCCCGTGCCCCCTTTCTGGCGCACGCGGCCCGCATCGGTACGATAGAAACGCTCCGTGAGCCGGGGAATTTCATCGGCAGGAATGCCGATACCCGTATCCGCCACCGTCAGGTAGCCGCCATTTTTGTCTGTGCGCCAGCCAATGGTCACAGAACCCTCTGCGGGCGTATAGCGAACCGCGTTGGTCACCAGGTTACTGACCACTGACTGCAGCTCGGTCGCTTCGCCCAGTACGCCGTGAGTGCTATCTATATCCAGCTCGATATTCTGGGAACCAGCCGATTCCAGCAGGGCATCCTTGCGAGCAATTTGCAGAATCGCAGGAATATCAACCCGGTGATCATGCGAACAGGATTCCGATGACTCCAGCTTGGATAGTGTCAGCAGATCGCGGATCAGGGCCCCCATCCGTTCTGCCTGCGCATGCATATCAGCAACGGGGGCACGCCACTGCTCGGGCAGTCCCTGGTCATCACTCATGACGTCCAGGTAGCCGGTGATTACCGTCAGGGGAGAGCGCAGTTCGTGGGAGGCATTAGCCACGAAATCGCGTCGCATGCGCTCCGTCATCACTCTCTGGGTAATATCACGCACCAGCAATAATTGCTGATCAAAGCCATAAGGAAGGATGCGACACGACAGCCACGCATCACTCCCTAATGGGGATGGGATTTCTACGCTCTCGCGCTTGGTCTTTTTTGCGCTGCCCTTCAGATAGCCTACGAACTCCGGGTGGCGAATCAGATTGTCGATGCGGGTGCCGCGATCACGCTTTTTCTTCAGGCCCAGCATTTGCCGGGCGGCCTTGTTGCTGCGAACAATTTCAAAATCTTTGTTTACGATAACGCCGCCATCAGGGAACGCCTTGGTGGACGCGCTGATTTCTTCCACCAGGCGAACCCAGGACCGCCGGTTCTGCCGGGCAAGCGCCTTAGTCGCCTGAATGCGGGCCAGAACCTGGGACCAGGGGCCGTTGCCATCCGGCATCGCGCCCGGCTTACCCGTGCGCAGCCAGTACTCAAGCTGAAACAGGTGATACAGGTGCCAGACCAGCAAGGCGCCGACTCCGACCAGACCCCCCCAGAATGGCGCGTCATAAAGCCAGCCAATCAACAGGCAGGCCAGCAGCACGGCCGCATGTTGAAAAAATGTGCGCGTCCAGAGAGTCGGCATAGTCAGGCGACAGAAAATCGATAGCCGGCGCCGCGCACGGTCTGCACGCAAGTTTCGGCCCCATAAGGTTCCAGGGCCTGACGCAGGCGGCGAACATGGACGTCCACGGTGCGCTCCTCAACATAGACGTTCTGGCCCCAGACAAAATCCAGCAACTGGCCGCGACTGTAAACGCGCTCGGGATTCGTCATCAGAAACTTCAACAACCGGTATTCAGTCGGTCCCAGGACGATCTCGTTATTTTGACAGGTCACACGATGGCTGAGAGGGTTGAGCTGCAAATCGCCGGCGACAATAGGCTCATCGTCAACCGGCACTGACCGGCGTAACAGGGCGCTGATCCGGGCCAATAATTCTCGCGGGGAAAAGGGCTTGGTTATGTAGTCGTCCGCACCGCTGTCCAGGCCGGAAATCTTGTCCTGCTCATCTGCCCGCGCAGTCAGCATGATGATGGGCAAGTCCTTGTTGACCGAGTCCCGACGCAGGGCCCGGGTAAGCTCCAGGCCGCTGGAATCCGGCAACATCCAGTCCACCAGCACCAGGTCCGGGCGCTGGTCGGCAATCAGATTGCGGGCCGAACTGGAGTCTTCGGCCTCAGTCACATCAAAGCCCGCCCGCGACAGATTGAAAGTGATCATCTGACGAATGGCGGCCTCGTCCTCAACCACGAGGATACGGCGGGTGGTCATCGACTCAGTACCTGGCATACAGCGCTATTACAGCGCTTAAATATTACAGAAGTGTTACGACTCGAACGGACCCTGATGGGCCTAGTTTACAGAATTGGCCGTGTTCAGGAGCAACAAGTCATCGAGCAGAGAAAGCGGACAGGCCGGCTTTTCCAGCCACTTTAGGCCGAACTGGAAATGGCATAGACCATAGCCATCACAGTCAGGCCAAAACGGCGGCAACACCCAAATAAGTCACATCGCCGCTGCTCAGCGCATCAGCCACATCGCGACCATCCCGGCAAAGACCAGGGCAAAGGTACCGATACCTTCAGCCAGACAGCGCCGAGGCAATGCCAAAGTATGCACGCCGGCCATGGCGTCAGATACTCCGCATTCGCGTCGGCATGGGCAGCACCGGTGCCCGGGCTGATCGCCGGCCTTCAAAAAGTTGGCGACCCATAGCGATCGCCTGCATCTGCAGGTCGCGCTGGACGCCGACGACCAGTCGGCGCAAGCGCCGCCAGTTGATATCGATGCCCAGGTCGTCCGGCTGAGAATCCAGAAGGGTGCCCAGAACCTCAAGATCCTGCGCGTTACCCAGCAGTTCAGCAAGCTCCGACAAAGGGTCACGGTAACGCCGGGACCATCGCGGCATTCGCTCTGCCATCAACCCGGTCTGGTAAAAGGCATACTTCAGGTGTTTGCGCCAGTGATGGTAAGCCTCCGGCGGCGAGTACAAATCAAGGCGGCGATAGTCGCGGCGGGCCCGGGCGAAGGTGAACTTTGCGCCTTTGCGTAACTCGCGACTGCTCAGATCCGCAATGGGCAAATCCTCGATACGGGCAGCCAGCAAGGGCAACTCTGCACGTACCGTCGCCACACTATCTGACATACCCGCAATCGCCCTCGCCTGTTCCGCTTCCGCCTGCGCGGCCAGGCTCTTGCGCAACATCAGCAGCGACTGCCGCGGGCCCGGCTCCCAAATTCTTTCAGCCAGTCGGTCTGTTGCCTCCACCATGGCCGACGCATCCCTTGCATAGGCAAGCCGCTTGGCCAGGTCGCGATAAGCGCGATTTTCCACCTGGTACACATACTCATGCCGAGGCTTTAGCAGCCACAACAAGGCACGAATCCGCTTGAAGCACTGGCGGGCCCGATGAATATGCTTCGCCGGATTGCGTTCCCAGTCCGCGAGCAGCGCAGCAGATTTATGATTCTGCTGCGCCAGAATGCGGCGAAATTCTGCGGCTGGCTTGCCGGCGGAGGAAAAACGATAGGCCATTGTGCTTCTAATTATTGGGTTGGCGCTGTGAGGAATCAGCGAGCCGTGAACGATTCTCCGGCCGACCTATCCCGCTGCTAGTATGCACAGCCCTTGATTACGGCTACAAGCAGGCCCCCAGCCATGGCAGAACACAGCGATAAGCCGCGTGCCCCCGTGCATGATAAACAGGGCCTGAGCCGACTGATTTCAGCCACAGGCTACAGCCTGGCTGGCTTGCGCGCGGCCTGGGCTAGCGAAGAAGCCTTCCGGCTGGAGATGCTGGCCAGCCTCTTCATGGTGCCCGCAGCCCTGTGGCTGGGCCCCACTATGGTGCAGCGCGCCTTGCTGGTCGGCAGCATTCTGCTTGTCCTCATCGTCGAATTGTTGAACACCGCCGTGGAGTACACGCTGGATCGCATCAGCACGGAACAGCACAGCCTGTCGGGCCGTGCCAAGGACATGGGTTCGGCTGCCGTGATGCTCAGCCTGCTGCTTTGCGCCCTGACCTGGGGCGGCGTCGCTTGGGATCGCTTCAGCGGGGGCTGAAAAGTGTTGCCGTGCTGAAAACCAGAGCCGCCGGCCCACGAAAACCAAGGAGAAACAGGCCCGCCCATGCGTATCGCCCTTGTGACTGATGCCTGGCACCCGCAGGTCAATGGCGTGGTGACCACCCTGTCAGCCACCGCCAGAACCCTGCAGGCGATGGGCGATGAAGTACGCGTCATTAACCCGCAGAATTGGCGCTCAGTGCCCTGCCCCACCTACCCGGAAATCCGCCTGGCGTGGCGTCCTTATCGGAAGGTTTCAGAGCAACTGAGTCAGTATCAACCCGATCGACTGCACATCGCCACCGAGGGACCTCTCGGCCTGGCAGCTCGCCGCTATGCGCAGCGTGAGGGCTTGCGTTTTACCACTTCGTATCACACACAGTTTCCCCAGTACGTTCGGGCCCGGGCACCCATTCCCCTGAGCGCCAGCTACGCGTTCCTGCGATGGTTTCACGGTCCTGCCAGCCAGATCATGGTGGCCACCCGGAATCAGCAGCAAGATCTTGCGCAACATGGCTTTAGCCGGATGGTGCACTGGACGCGCGGCGCAGATAACCGGATCTTCCGGCCCGGCGCCAAAGACTTCCTGCCGGACCCTCGGCCCATCTGGCTCTATGCCGGCCGCGTTGCCGTGGAAAAATCCATCGAGGAGTTTCTGCGGCTCGATCTTCCCGGCACCAAATACGTCGTGGGCGATGGCCCGGCCCGGGCCGAACTGGAGCAGCGCTTCCCCGCCGCCCGCTTCACGGGTTATAAATTTGGCGCGGAACTCGCCGCGTATTTCGCAGCCGCCGATGTTTTTGTGTTTCCAAGCCGGACCGACACCTTCGGAATTGTCATGCTGGAAGCCATGGCCTGCGGCTTGCCGATAGCGGCTTACCCCGTCACAGGCCCACTGGATGTGGTCCAGCCTGGCAAGACCGGTGTCCTGGATGAAGACCTGCGCCAAGCCGCCCTGGCAGCCTTGCAACTGGATCCGCAGGCAGCCCTGGACTGCGCTGCCGAGTACTCCTGGGAAAACGCAACCCGGCAATTTCTCGACAATTTGGTTCCCACCTGCGCGGATTACGCAGCCCGGAGCGTCAAACCGGGGAGAACAACTGCCTGATGACCGAATCCCGCCGCTTGAATGTCCTGTTTCTGTGCACCGGCAACTCAGCCCGCAGCGTGCTGGCAGAAGCTCTCCTCAACCATCTGGGGGATGGGCGTTTCCGGGCCTTTAGCGCGGGCAGCACACCCAAGGGAAAGATCCATCCATTGGCCCTGACGGTACTCCGGAGAGAGAACCTGCCCGTGGCAGAGTTGCGCTCGAAAAGCTGGGATGAATTCCGGCTGCAAGGGGCACCGAAACTGGATTTTGTATTCACGCTCTGCGACAGCGCGGCCGCCGAATCCTGCCCGGCCTGGCTGGGTCAGCCATTGACGGCCCACTGGGGACTGCCAGACCCGGCTGCCGCACAGGGCGGTGAATCTCTGCAGTTACAAGCTTTTTCAAAAACCCTTGTGGAGCTACGCAAACGCATCCAACGGTTTCTGCAAGTAACCGTGGACACTTCGGACAGGGGCGGCCTGCAGGCGCAGTTAAACAACATCGGTCATCTCTGACCGCGGCCGGGAAACTTACTCGCTGTTGTCTGACGTAGCCTTCTGCAAATAGGCAATCAGATTGGCGCGGTCCGCGGCTTTTTTCACGCCGATAAATACCATGCGATTGCCGGGCAGGAATTCACTGGGCCGAAGCAGCCAGGCATCCAGGGCTTCAGGCGTCCAGATAACGTCCGCATCGGTCAAAGCCGGTGAGTAGGCAAATCCGGGCGCCAGACCGGCCTTGCGACCGAACATGCCATACAAATTCGGCCCGACCTTGTTTGGCTCTCCGGCTTTAAGGCTATGACAGGCCCGGCATTGCAGAAAGAGTGTCTGACCTCTTTTGAGGTCTGCCGTGGCCAGCAGAGCTTCGAGATCCGCCTCAGCGACAGCCGCAGACTCTGCAGCACTCTCGCCCGCATCACTCGGGGGCGCTGATTCCTGGGCGCACCCAAACAGCAAACTCGTCAGGGTCAGGGCAGATAGCCAGGCAGTCCTCATTAATCACTCTCCTCAATGAGCTGATCAGTACTCGTCTCGCGGGATTCTGCAACCAGCATCGCGGCCACTTTGACGGCGCGCCGGATGCGTGGATAAGTGCCACAGCGACAGATATTCGTGATTCCCTGGTTGATATCAGTATCCGTGGGATTCGGATTCTGAACGATTAGTGCAGCCGTCGCCATAATCATGCCGGGCTGACAATAGCCGCACTGGGGCACCTGCTCTTGTATCCAGGCGGCTTGTACCGGGTGGAGCTGTTCGGCACTGCCAAGACCCTCGATGGTCGTTACTTCATTATCGGCTAGCGCACCCAGCGGCGTCAGACACGAACGCACGGCTTTGCCATCTATGTGCACTGTGCAGGCCCCGCACTGACCGATGCCACAGCCGTACTTCGTTCCGGTTAAGCCCAGTTCGTCGCGAAGCACCCAGAGCAGCGGTGTCTGGGGTGCTGCCACCACGTCAATTTGTCTGCCATTGACCTTTAGTTGCGTCATGGATTCACCTGCGGATGAAAGCGGCGGCGAGTCTAGCACGCCGCTTTTACCGGCCGGCCACCTGAGCCTGACCAGGGGCTCGCAAGGCGACCGTGCTGGCTCCGGGCATCGTGCCCGCCGCCAAACGCGAGGCCGCGGCGACAAATAAATGGCGAAAGCCAGGAAAAAAAGCTCGCCCATTGAGGAAGGAATGAACGCTAAACCCTCGAAATGTATTCACTTTGTACTGCATTTGCACTGCAAAAAGAATACTTTTAGAATACAAGCCAATTGGGGTTTATGGCTGAGAAATGTTGTTGGAAATGAATTCAACGTCGGGGGCTGCAGGCAGTGAGAACAGGACCAAAACGGTTTCCTTGCGCCTGACTGAGGCGGAACACGCCAAGATTCGAGAGATCGCTGCGCGCCTGGGCGCCGCCGAGTCCGCAGTCATTCGCTATGCGATTCGCAGCATGATCAACCGCCTCGCCCCGCTGCACGAAGCAGATACCAGCGGCTTCAGCCTGATCCCGGTGTTCGTGGAACACGGGGCGGAGTTATCCAGATATTTCGACCTGGATGCCTCTCGCCTCGAGCGAATCATCAACGGCGAAGAAAAAGAAACTCAGCAGGTTGAAAAGGAAGACCTGGTGCTGCTGGCCATGTCCGGCCTGGCAGAAACCAAGGTCCACGCGAAACTGCGCGAATTGCAGGAAACAAGCATTGAGCAGGGCGACTTGCCAGCAAGCCTGCGGAATTATTTTTACGACAAATACATTTACCAGACTTCAGTGGAGAAGACAGGTGACTGACAGGTTGCGATTTCCAAATGCGTCATCGGGCGCAACCTGTCAGTCGGTTTTTTCCACCAACAATTCAGGAAACAAGTAAAGAGCGAACAACATCGGTCCCCAGAAACAGCGGCTGACAACCCGCGATTTCCAAATGCGTCATCGGGCGCGGGTTGTCAGCTGATGTCTCCTCCCACGAGGAAGCGGGACCAGGACGGGAAGACAGACACATAAGGATTACAAGGTCCCCAGAAACAGCGGCTGACAGCCCGCGATTTCCAAATGCGTCATCGGGCGCGGGTTGTCAGCTGATGTCTCCCAATAAAAGAGGATTGGGGCATGAATGCAACGCATAACGACAGGGCCTGTGGGCCAGCTAAAGGGTGTCGTGTAAATGCGAGAGAGAGAGAGAGAACTGCTTTAGGCAGATGAAGGAAGTGCAGTGGGAAATATCGGCCGTAACTAGAAGTCCGGTGTCGGCCGCATCGGCAATGAAGGATCAGCGGTACTGAACTGGAGTCGGTAACCGCGCCAATAAGCCGCCTGGCCCTGCTCGGTTGGGAGGTGGTGAGTGGAAGTGTGAAGTGAGCAGAGAAATGGAGGATCAGCGGTACCGAGCTGGAGTCGGTAAACGCACTAATCAGCCGCCTGGCCCGACGGGGCCGGGAGGTCGTGACTGAAAAGTGGGAACAGAGCAGAGAAATGGAGGATGAGAAGACATGTTTATAAGCAGTAGAAAACAAGGGGCAAAGATCGGTGTGCATTCGCCACCGATGATTGTGCCGGGAAGAAATCCTATGAGAAAACTTAAATCTGGCTTGATGACACTAGCCCTTGTGCTAGCCATCACACTACTCGGCGCACCAACCGCGGCGGCCTTGTCGTTGCCTGGCATTAGTGACT
>CAKZWQ010000020.1 GCA_937921935.1 uncultured Gammaproteobacteria bacterium
TCGGCCATCGCCAAGGGCGAGACCGAGTGCGGCCTGATCGACCGCAGCATGGCAATCGACCTGCTGGGCAATATGCACGGCGGCTACAACATAGAGACCCTGGTCGGACTGCTGCAGGATGAAGAGTACGCCGAGCAGGCCGGCGCGGAATTGAAGCACACCCTGCTGATGTTCGAAGCCTTCCACGACGTGGCTGAGTTGGCCGCACAGGGCAACGTCACCGCCAAGGCTGTCATGCAGTCCTGGGCCGACGGCGAGTGGTTTACCTCACAGGATGCCGTGCCCGAGTCCATCAAGGTCTCGGTTTTCAAGGTGACCGGCGAGACCAATACCGATGACCTGTCTCCCGCTCCCGACGCCTGGTCGCGCCCGGATATTCCCCTGCACGCCCTGGCCATGTACAAAATGACGCGCGACGGCCTGGAGCCCGATGAACACGGTGTTACCGGACCCATGAAGCAAGTCGCGGATATCCAGGCCAAAGGTCTGCCCGTGGCCTTCGTGGGCGACGTTGTGGGCACCGGCTCATCGCGTAAATCCGCGACCAACTCGGTACTGTGGTTTTTCGGCGATGACATCAGCGGTGTGCCCAACAAGAAAGGCGGCGGTATCTGCATAGGCGGCAAGGTCGCGCCCATTTTCTACAACACCATGGAAGACGCCGGCGCACTTGTATTCGAAGCGCCCGTAGACGACCTGGGCATGGGAGACGTGATTGAAATTCGCCCCTACGACGGCAAGATCCTCTCCGAGTCCGGTGATGTTCTCAGCGAGTTCGAGCTCAAATCCGAGGTACTGCTGGACGAGGTGCGCGCCGGTGGCCGTATCAACCTGATCATCGGCCGCGGCCTGACTACCCGGGCCCGCGAGGCCCTGGGGCTGGGCGAATCTGACTTGTTCCGCACACCGGAGCAGCCGGAAGATACCGGCAAGGGTTTCACCCTGGCCCAGAAAATGGTTGGCAAGGCCTGTGGGACCGAAGGCATTCGCCCCGGCACCTACTGCGAACCGCGCATGACCACGGTGGGCTCCCAGGACACCACCGGCCCGATGACCCGTGATGAACTGAAAGATCTGGCCTGCCTGGGTTTCTCCGCAGACCTGACCATGCAGTCCTTCTGTCATACGGCGGCCTACCCCAAGCCGGTGGATATCGATACCCAGCACAGCCTGCCGGATTTCATTATGACCCGTGGCGGCGTATCCCTGCGCCCGGGTGATGGCATCATCCACTCCTGGCTGAATCGCATGCTGCTGCCAGACACCGTGGGCACCGGTGGCGATTCCCACACCCGTTTCCCCATGGGAATCTCCTTCCCCGCCGGCTCAGGCCTGGTAGCTTTTGCCGCCGCCACCGGTGTAATGCCGCTGGACATGCCTGAATCAGTTATGGTGCGCTTCAAAGGCGAAATGCAGCCGGGCATCACCCTGCGTGACCTGGTGCATGCCATTCCCTATTACGCCATTCAGGAAGGTCTGCTAACGGTCGACAAGAAAGGCAAGAAGAACATTTTCTCCGGTCGCATCCTGGAAATCGAGGGTCTCAAAGACCTCACCGTGGAACAGGCTTTCGAACTGTCGGACGCGTCCGCTGAACGCTCCGCTGCCGGGTGTACCATCGCCCTGGACGAGGACACCATAGCTGAGTACCTGCGTTCCAATATCGTGCTGCTGCGCTCTATGATTGCCGAGGGCTACGGTGATCGTCGCACTCTGGAACGCCGGGCCGTCAAGATGGAAGAGTGGCTGGCCAACCCGACCCTGATGAAAGCCGACGCCGATGCCGAATACACTGCCGTAATCGAGATCGACCTGGCCGACATCAAGGAGCCCATCGTCTGCGCACCCAACGACCCGGATGATGCGCGCCTGCTTTCCGCGGTCGCCGGAGACAGCGTGGACGAGGTATTTATCGGCAGCTGCATGACCAATATCGGCCATTTCCGCGCCGCTGGAAAATTGCTGGAGAAGCACAAGGGAGGTATTTCCACCCGCATGTGGATCGTGCCGCCAACACGCATGGACGAGCACCTGCTGATGGAGGAGGGCTATTACAATATCTTCGGTGCAGCGGGCGCGCGCACGGAAATGCCGGGCTGCTCCCTGTGCATGGGCAACCAGGCCAGGGTGGCCGCCAACTCCACCGTGCTGTCGACGTCCACCCGCAACTTCCCCAATCGTTTGGGAGACGGCGCCAACGTGTACCTGACATCCGCTGAATTGGCCTCCGTGGGTGCTATCCTCGGGCGCTTACCAACGCCAGAGGAGTACCTGAAATTCGCCAGTGATCTTGATGCCATGTCGGATGAAATCTATCGCTATATGAACTTCGACCAGATTGTAGAGTTTCAGAAAAGTGCGGAAGAAGGATCCCGTATCGCCGCGGTAGAGATTCAGCAGGTCAGCGCCTGACCCGCGCAAAATGGCGGGTGGTCGGAACATATTCCGGCCATCATCGTGCCCGGACAATGCGGACTGCCGACCAGGACTGACCTGTAGCGCTATCCCGGCATGCTCACCACGATTGCGGCACCGGTTAACACCAGGCTGGAATAGCTTAATCGCAGGTAGCCGCTAGCGTTCGCGGCCCTTGCGGGGACGGAACTGACGCAGCGCCTGATGGAATTGCTGTTCACTGGCAGCACTTACCGGAGCTTGATAAGCCAGTTCGGTATACAAGCCGGTCAGTCTATTGAAGGACTCTGCCCAGTCCGGGCACTCCCTGCAAATCCTGGCCGCGTAATCTGCCGCGGACTCACCCGCCTGTCGGGGATAACCCAGGTTCGCCAGGCGCTCACACACTTTCAGATACTCACGATCCAGTGGCCTCTGGGGACGGATCTCTCGTCTGCGCAACAGGCTGACCGCCACGGGCAGCAAGACCAGCGCCCAGGTACCAATGAGGGCGGCGGCAAAACGTCCGGCGCTAATTTCACCGAATACATCGCGCAGCAACTGGAACTGAACCTGGCCGTCAAAACCCACCACCCAGCTCTGCCACTGGTAGGTGAGTGCGTCGTAGCGCAAGCGCAACTGGTTGATCCAGCGGATA